>CALGIG010000096.1 GCA_937915865.1 uncultured Prolixibacteraceae bacterium
GATTTTTACTTTTTTGTTGAAGTGGATACAAACATAGGATTTATTCCTGGTTTGTATTTCACCTGATTTTAATATTCCTGTTCTTTTTCCTTTGATATTTCTTTTTCCTGTTCTTTTATCAGGGATTACCGGTCTTCCTGTTTTTTACTTCTCATGGATTTTTATCCCTGTTTTGTGCTTTCTTCTTTTTCTATTTCCTGCTTTTTCATACAGGTTTATCCGTAATTGCTGGAACTTCGGTGCATGGTTTTGTTATGCACCGAAAACTGCTGACAACCGTGTTTTTGCAAGGATTTTGCCCAAAATACGACCCCAAGGGTGGAGATTTTAAGATGGTTTTGCAAACTGCCTGCTTGAGAGTGTCCAATAAACTACCTTATTCGCCTTAAAACGTAATGAAGAAATTGAAATACATTTGCTTTGGATTTGCTGTTGGCCGGTAAACAGAAAACTATAACTTTGCTCAAACTGAATAGATTAAAATGTTTTCTTTTTTCAAAAATATTGACAATAAAAACCATAAGCCAACTTTTGGTGTACTTAAAGTATTGAAATATATTGGTCCTGGCTTGTTGGTAACAGTTGGTTTTATCGATCCCGGAAACTGGGCGTCGAATATTGCTGCCGGCGCCGATTTCGGGTTTACATTGCTTTGGATGGTTACCCTGTCAACCATTATGCTCATTATTCTTCAGCATAACGTTGCCCATCTTGGAATAGCTACCGGATTGTGCCTTTCTGAAGCTGCCACACAATATACTCCTACCTGGGTCTCCCGATCTATTTTGGGAACAGCAATGTTGGCGTCTGTTTCAACCTCTCTTGCTGAAATATTGGGAGGGTCAATTGCTTTGGATATGTTGTTTGGAATCCCGATTCCTGCCGGCGCCATTATGATTGTAGCTTTTGTCGGAATAATGCTGATTACAAATTCGTATGCTTTTATCGAGAAAATTATTATTGCCTTTGTTTCAATTATTGGTCTTTCATTTTTATACGAACTGAGCCTTGTGAAAATTGATTGGGTACAAGCCGGGATTGCCTGGGTAAAACCTTCCATTCCTGAAGGGGCTATTATGATTGTAATGAGTGTTCTCGGCGCAGTTGTTATGCCTCATAACCTGTTCCTGCATTCAGAAGTTATTCAGAGCAGGCAATGGAATCTCGAAAACGATGAAGTAATTAAACGGCAACTTGACTATGAATTTGTCGATACTTTAGTTTCCATGCTTATTGGCTGGGCAATAAACAGTGCAATGATTATTTTGGCTGCTTCTACTTTTCATACACAGGGAGTTAGTGTCGGTGAGTTGCAACAGGCCCAATCGATGCTGGGGCCGCTTTTAGGCAACCATGCCGGAGTTGTTTTTGCTATTGCCCTTCTGTTTGCCGGCATTGCCAGTTCAATAACATCGGGGATGGCTGGTGGAAGTATTTTTGCCGGACTGTTTGGCGAACCATTCGATGTGAAAGACAACCATAGCCGTATAGGAATTGCTATTTCGCTTTTTCTGGCTTTAATTCTGATTTTTATTATTGGCAACCCTTTTAAGGCTTTAATTATTTCGCAAATGGTTTTGAGTGTTCAGCTGCCTTTTACCATATTTCTTCAGATATACCTAACTTCATCGAAAGAGGTTATGGGAAAGTATGCCAACTCAAAATACACTACTATTTTAATGCTTATTATTGGGTTGATTGTTTCTTTCTTAAATGTTCTGCTTTTCATTAGTTTTTTCTGAAAATAGATTTTGAGAAGAATTGTGCCTTCAATCTTTTTACTCCTGTTTCTGAAGATAAATAGTAAAAAAACAACCGTTTCGTCATTGTCAAAATTGTTAATAACTCTGGAAATGATATGTTTATAATGCTGGCGGCGTTTTGTTGATGCGCTTTTCGTGCTTGTTTTAATAATGAACAATTGTTGATAACCTTAAGTGATTTGCGGTGGATTTAAATCGGTCAAAAACATTGACTTGTAGTGGTTTTGTGTTATACCTTTACTACATCAGACGAGCGATAAAGGGCTGCTCTGAACGAATGAAGAAGGAAAAAGTTCTTAATTGAAGTTGGACCTGATTAGCCGGATTTTCGGATCCGTATTCGCAAAGAGCCGAAGCTAAATCAGAAAGTTTACTTTCGGGATTTATCAGCCGGCAGGAACCGTCAAAAAGTTCATTGTTAAGTTGAATCGGGTAGGAGTAAGATTGGAAGGAACCGCAAGGTTCTGGAAAATTGGCCGGGGTGGAAGATATCTTCGGATGGTCGGAAACCTTTCATCAGGATGATAGTCGAAAGACGATAATCCGATGGCAGACCTGAGCGCTTCGTCAGCAAAGATCGGATCGCAAGAAACGATAGAGCTGACATCCTGAAGGGGACGTTGTAATAGGCCAACCTGAAGGAATTGGGCTGGAAGTAAAAGCTGAAAAGCCGGAACAGAAAGCCAGTCGTAATAACCGTAGTCTGGGCACCAAGGTGAGCATTAAGTTGCAAGCCAAAAGTGAATGGGAACTTTCCTCCAAAGGATTGTTCCCATTCGTGTTTTTTACCTATTGGTGGCAAAACAGTTGAATATCTCCGGATTCGAAATTTTTCGGTATACTAACATATCCATTTTTGTCCGCTTTTATCTTTTTGCCATTTACTATTGCATATTTAACCTCTTTTGTACCATTTATTTCAATGTTTATCCTTCCTGAACGGTACCGAAGATTTGCTTTTAAGGGCGAGCTTGTTTGGTAAAGTGCTGGTTTTATTCTCATTTGATCGCCAATAAATTTTATCCCTAATAAATGATGGACTATAAAATACGAAACTTCGGCAGTAGTCCAGGGCAGTAATCCACTACAACATTCCTGCGATTTTATAAGTGGTATTTCCTCCAGCCATGCTCCTGTCCGTCCTCCTGCATTGTTGTAAAGCCACTGAAGCGAGCGGCGGCTCATATCAAATTGCCCGGCTTCGTGCTGGGCCCTCATTATAAACGTTGTTGCGAATGTCCATGGACCGGGTTGATCGCCTTGCGAGCTGGTGTTGTACCTGTCGTACCCACCCAATGACCATCGTCTATTCCAAAGCTTTTCCAGTTCTTTTAATGTGTTTGTGGCTAACTCCGACTTAGTATCAATAAGTTGCAGTGCAATTGGCAAAGCTAAGGTTGCATCAGGCATTAATCGACTCAAACTTTCAACTTTTGCCGGGGCTCCTGGTTTCCAACCTTTAAATTTTATGGTGTCAACAATGGCGCCATTTATGTTTCGCCTTTTAATCAAATGGTTGTTGTCAACTAATTTACGGCTGGCATTGGTCAACATCGAATTCAGAATTTTGTCAGCTTCAGTTCTCCAAGATGTAGCCTTTTCCTGAGCATCCAGGTATTTGGCCAAATCTGCGGCATCACGTAACCCTTGTATTAGCCATGTTTGGTAAGCCAGTTCATAACCATCGTCAAATGTACGTTCCCAAAATTCACGTCGGTTATGAACCATACCTGTTGAATCGCGGAAAATTGGTTGCAAAGGGCGTTCAATCATTGCAACAATCTTCTTTTTAAATTCCGACAGCAGCGATGTATCAGCCGTCCAATCTACATAGCTTTTCATTGCATGAATAAATTCACCCATCTGATCGAATTGTTCCAGATCGGGATTAACGTATTGATCTGAAATCATAGTTGTTCCATTGTCGGTGATCATGTTTCTCAATATGTTCTGAAGAATTCCTCTTGCCAATTTGAATTCGCCAACATGAATTACTCCCAACGCGGTATTTGAGGCATCGCGAACCCATTGATTGCCATATTCGAAGATGCCTGCATCCATTTTGCCTTCAGCTGAAATATATCCGGGTAAAATAAACCGGCTTACATCAAATAAATTTTTTACCAGTTCGTCGGATGTTGTGATACTGTTTGATTTCTGCCATTTTTGGGCGGTGGCTTTTATTTCTTCTGAAATTTGATTTTCAACCGACAATGTTTTGTTGTAAAGTGCATCAGCTGAAGTACCAGGTATTTCAACGAACAGGTATGATTCAATCTTTTTTTGTTCTCCTGGTTTTAAAACAATTGGCCCTATTTCAATGCTCTCTTTACCTGATGATAAATTAATCGGATATTCACCTTTTACTGTTAATGCAATGGAAGCACCTTTTTTCTCCTGAACAAGTGTATTATTTTTGGCCAGGATGGCAGTTTCGTCAACCGACAGCTTTAACCAAACAGTGTCTCTTGTCACTAAATCAGACGATTCAACTACAATGCTCCGCTTAAAAATGCCGTTGGTCGAAATCGGAGAGATAATTTCCTTAACTTTTATTCCGCTGGCCCACCAGATGGCTTCTACCGAAGGAATACCACTTTCGACAACCCAGTTTGTATATGTATTTTGTCCCAGGGCTGTAAACGAAAAGTTCTTCATTTTCACTTCCAATGTTGATGAGTAGAATCCAGTTTTATCATTGTAGTTGAAAGCATTGGTTTTTCTTTCGGTTTGTTTGGGGACCTGGGCATCGAAAAGCATAAAGCTAAATGCAGGGCCTATATTTACTTTGTCTGCCTGGATGATCATTTTTGTGCGCCCACTGCGTAAAACATAATAGTCTCTTCCAAATAAATAACTTTGATTGACAAGTTGTTGCGTTTGGCCATTTGTAAAAAAAGAAATAAAAAATAATATTAGCAGAAGTTTTGACATGCTTTTTCTGGTTTATTTTCGTTGAAAGGTTATTTTATTGCGATAAATTTACATAAATATGATTGTCGAAGTTCTTTAGCCCTGATATTTTGAAATTTTTTCCGATTTTTTGAATGCCGCTAACACATTGTTTAACTGAAAATAGTTTTACTTTGTAGGTTCATATTGTATTTTGGATGACAGAATTTGATCAGTTATTTCGGAAATACCACAAACGTCTTTTACTGTATACCCTAAAATTTGTTGACAGTGAGAGCGATGCTCTCGATATTGTTCAGAACGTTTTTGTAGCTGTCTGGGAAAATGGGAAATTCAAGCAAAATGAAGATATTGTTCGGGCTTATTTGTTTAATTCGGTTCGTAACAGTTGCCTTAATTACTTAAAACACCAAAAAATTGTTCGTAAGTTTGAAAGTGAAACTTCTCTTATGTTTAAAGAAATTGAGACTGTTCATTTTCAGTCTGGCGAAAAATCGTTAATCGAAACAGAAAACCTACAACAAATAAATGATGCAATAAATTCGTTGCCTGACATTTATAAGGAAGTTATTTTTTTAAGTCGTTTTGAAGGGTTGAAGAATAGCGAAATAGCCCAAAAACTTCATCTGCCGATACGGACAATAGAAACCCGTGTTTTTCGCGCTTTGTCTTCGCTAAAAGAAAAAATATCTCAGAAATCATTTTTTATTTTGCTGTATATGACCGATAGCAATAAAATTTAAAAATATTTCAAAAACTTGAATTTTCCTGACGTAGTTTCTGTGGGTTAGTTGTGTTATATCCGACTAAACAAAAACTGTGCATGAAAGTCAATGAAAATACAGAACAACTCGTTTCACGCTACCTGAATGGAGAATGTACCACCGAAGAGCAAAAGGAACTGATAGCATGGATCGGGAAATCATCTTCAAACCAAAAAGATTTCCTCGAAATTAAAGATACCTGGGATTCACTACGTAATACGCACGATGGTTCGGATGAACAGCTTGTATTTTTTTATAAAAATAGATACGCAAAAGCCAAAACATCGAAAAATTTATGGATTAGTTCGTTGACGGCAGTTGCAGCTGTTCTGATTATTGGGTTGCTAGTTTCTACACTTATTCCATCACAATCGAATCCGAAACAAATTGGGAAGATGCAGGTATTTTCAGTTCCGCTGGGATCGCGCTCTAAAGTTGTTTTGGCCGATGGGTCAATTGTTAACCTGAACTCAGGTAGCGAACTTCAATTTTCATCTACTTTCTCGTCGGACAACCGGGTTGTTAATTTAACCGGTGAGGCATTTTTTAGTGTGACGACAGATAAGCAACACCCTTTCGTTGTTAAAACCAAAGATTTTGATGTAAGGGTAACAGGTACCAAATTTAATGTTTGTTCGTACAACGATAACTCTTATTCGACGGCAACGCTTGCCGAAGGTATTATCGACCTGAAAATGAATAATAGCCTGGAGCTTGTTAAAATTAATCCGGGAATTAAGTTTCAACTCAACAGAAAAAGCAATGAACATACTCTCTTCGAAGCTGATATCGAATCGGAAATTGCCTGGAAAGATGATCAGTTTATCTTCAAAAATATCCCTTTCCCGGAGTTGGCCAAACGACTTGAGCGGTGGTACGATGTTAAATTAGACTATACGGATAAGCGGTTACAGAACTATAATTTTACCGGGAAATTTAAGAACCAGGAAACAATATGGCAGGTGCTTGATGCCCTAAAGCTAACATCGCCAATTGATTACACTAAGAAAACGTTCAGAGGATTTACAATCACATATAAACCATTAAGCATGAAATAAAAAGAAGAAGACGAACCGTCGCCACAACTATTCGTCTTCCCGAAGCAATCAATAAAAATTAATTGTTTAAACAGCTCAAATCTATGAAAAAAAAATGGAATCACCCGGGGTGGCGATCAGTTATTGATGTTCCCCTAATTGTGAGAATTATGAAGCTAATAACCTTATTTCTTTTTGCGGCAATTATGCATGTTGCTGCAGCAACCTACTCTCAAAACACCAAGCTTAAAATTGTAGGACAGAACCTGAGTATCGGTGAAGTACTCGATCGTATTGAAAGTCAGTCTGATTACTCATTTTTTTTCAACGCGAAGCAGATTGATTTATCAAAGAAAATTAACATCGTTGCTGAAAATCAGTTGGTAAATAAAATTCTCGATGAAATTTTGTCTGGTACTGGCTTGACTTATACAATAAACAATAAGTTAATCATTATTCATTCTCCGGAAGAATCGGGCAATTACTCAACAATTCAGCAGACGAGCAAAGTAAGTGGTAAAGTTACTGATTCCGCCGGTGCACCTTTACCCGGCGTTACGGTTGTTTTGAAAGGTACAACTAATGGAGCTATAACCAGTTCCGATGGTACTTATTCTATTCAAAATGTGTCTGGTAACGGAACACTGATTTTTTCGTTTGTTGGAATGAAAACCGAGCAAATTTTAATTGGTAACCGAAATGTTATTAATGTGACTTTGACAGAAGAATCAATAGGTTTGGACGAAGTTGTTGCTGTTGGTTACGGGGTTCAGAAAAAAAGTGATATTACTGGCGCCTTGGTAAGTATTTCTGCTGAAGTTTTAAAAGAAAGGCCTGTGCAAAATGCAGTTGACGCTATGCAGGGAAAAGCAGCTGGTGTTGATATTGTGTCAAACGTTAGGCCTGGAGCGGTTTCTTCGGTTTCGATCAGAGGTACGCGATCGATTACTGCATCGAACGATCCACTTTATGTTGTAGATGGAATTATCTTAATGGGTAGTTTGAATGATATAAACCCTAACGATATTTCGTCTGTTGAAGTATTAAAAGATGCTTCTGCCACAGCTATTTATGGATCGCGTGGTGCGAATGGTGTAATTTTGATTACAACAAAACAAGGTAAAAGAGGAAGAATTGATATTAATTATGATGGTAATGTTACTTTAACAGCTATCCATTCATTAACCGACTGGGCCAGCGCTGGCGAAGCTTTAGACCGTTATCGTCAGGCATACATTAATGCAGGCGCTTATAAGGCTGGCTCTGTTGTTTATACCGAACCTACATTAGCTGCCGACCTTGCCATGTTTGCAACTACAAGTGACGCTGCAACTATTGCCGCTATTAACAAAGGTTATGAAGGTGGAACTTACGATTCGAGTAAAATTCCTACAACCGACTGGGTTGATTTGCTTACCAAGAATGGTGTTTCACAAAACCATCTGCTTTCGTTGAGTTCGGGTAACGATATTTCGAGACTGTATATGTCGTTTGGTTTTCTTGATAATAATGCAAATCAAAAAAATCAGGGGTATACCCGTTATACAATTAAAATGAATGGTGAAATTACCCCTGTTAAATGGATTACTGTAGGCTCAACCTTGAATATCTCGAAAAACGAACAGCAATACGGAACTATTAACCGTTCAGGTAGTTCGACCGGGGCAAAAGACTTATATGGTGTTGCCCTTGAGCAGTTGGTTATGGGACAGCCCTACGACGAAAGTGGTAATTACATACTTTATCCAGGTGGAAACAAAACAACGCCTATTTATAATCCATTGATTGATATAGACAACTCGGCTGATACCCGAAAAAATACGAACATTCAGGCCAATGCTTTTGGCGAGATTCACTTCACTTCCTGGTTAAAATATCGTGTCAATTTTGGTGCAGGTTTAAATAGGTATACCCGGGGTACATGGCAAAGTTCCCAATCAACATTGCGGCGCACAACATCTGGTGCCGGATCTGCTGCTTCCTATCAGGTTTCTGATAACTTCCAGTATATGATTGAAAACCTGTTGTATTTTGATAAAACATTTGGTGTTCATACAATTGGCGCAACTTTGATGCAATCAAATCAGTCGACAAAAACTGAAGGTTCCAATATTTCGGCATCAAAGATTTTTACAGATGCTTCCAAATGGTATGATTTATCTTCAAATTTAAATGGGAAAGCTGATAGTTACAGTACCAGTTATACTTCGCAACAAATGGTTTCGTTCATGGGCCGTTTAAATTATTCTTATAAAGATAAATATTTGCTCACTGCTACTGGCAGGTATGATGCCTCATCTGTGCTTGCTGATGGACATAAATGGGCGTTCTTCCCATCGATGGCCCTTGCATGGAAAATGCATGAAGAGAATTTCCTAAAACCGGTTGAATGGTTGAATAGCTTAAAATTACGTGTAGGATATGGAGAAACGGGTAATGCATCAGTTAGTCCGTATTCAACAACCGGCCCATTATCCCGATATAATTATGTATTTGGCACCCAGGCAGCTATTAGCTTCCTGCCATATAATATGCAAAACCCAAATCTAACCTGGGAACGTACAGCCCAGACAAACGTGGGAATCGATTTTGCTGTTCTTAAAAACAGAATAACAGGAACTATTGAATTATATGAATCAAATACATCGGGATTATTACTCGACCGGAATATCCCTTCATTTACCGGTTATCCTTACATTACCGATAATATTGGTAAAATGAACAATAAAGGTATTGAAATAACCTTGACTACACGAAACATAGAAAAGAAAGACTTTAGCTGGACAACCGACTGGAGTTGGTCAAAGAATAAGGAAAAAATTGTTGAACTAGTCAATGGTAAGGAAGACATGACAGGTAATGGCTGGTATATTGGCTACCCGGTAAAGGTTTACCGCACGTATGAGGTAGGTGGATTATGGCAAAATACACCTGAAGATCTTGCCGAAATTAATCTGTGGAAGGCAAATGGATACAAATTTGCTCCAGGCCAATATAAACCGATTGAACAAGGAACACCCGATCATAAATTGACAGATAGCGATAAAGTAATAAGAGGTACAGATCGGCCAAAATGGGTTGGAGGTATGACCAATACATTGACTTATAAAGATTTTGTTTTTAGTTTCTTCATTTATGCACGTATAGGACAGAAGTATTTCTCTTCACTAATTCCTGGAGGTTATACCGGTGGTAATTATATCGGTTATGTTCGCAAAGCAGGCCTCGACGAATTTTGGTCAGAAAGTAATACGAATGCAAAATATCCAAGGTTAACTTCCAACTCCTCAAATGAATCTACCGCTGATATCACAAGGGCAACTTATATAAACAACGGCTCTTTTGTCACTGTAAGGAACATTTCTCTTTCTTATAATTTACCAGGAAAATTACTTTCAAAGGTTAGTATTAGAAGATTGCAAGTTTATGGTCAGGTGTTGAACCCATTTATTTTTGGTGGTGATGTGGTTAAGGCCGGGCTCAATCCAGATGATACCAATAGCTGGAATGATGTAAACTCTGTGGGTGACCCTACTGGTGGTACCAACAATAATACAATGATTTACAGAAGTTATGTTTTTGGACTTCGGGTTGGTTTCTAATTTTAACCTTAAAACTATTTGAAATTATGAAAAAATATATTGCTATAATAAGTTTAATAATCTTTTCACTTTCATCGTGTAAAGATTATCTTCAGGAAGAAGTTGTTACTACCCTTACGCAGGACTATTACAAAACAACCGAAGGCCTTGAGTCGTTAACAAAAGGGTGCTATAAGATTTTGCGATATAAAGGCGATTATAACCAGGGCGAATACTTATTTGGATCAGGTAGTGATGTGGAAGTCTTTTGCTGGTCGTTGGCAGATCGTATTGTGAATGGTTCTTATGCTGCCGATGCCTGGGGCCCGGATGTTTCATCAACTTCAGGTTCCAGAATTACTCCGTTTGTTGCGAATCTGGTCGGTTCGGTAACAACTTCGGTTAAGTATACCGAAGGTTGCTATCCTTCGATTGGCGCTTGTAATGTATTCCTGAAATATTACAACGCCTTATCTGACAAAGACAAAGAAAGTTTGTTGGCTAGAAAGGGGGAAATTCTTTTTCTTAGGGCTTTCTCTTATTATCTCATAACCAATGTTGTAGGTGCCGCTCCTCTTATTACGGAGCCAGCTGAAGGAATGCCCGATAATTTCTATTATCAAAAAGCCAGCCTTGAAAAGATATATAAATTATTGATTGGCGATTTACGAAAAGCTGTTGATATTCTTCCGGCCACAACTACAGAACTGGGGCGTATTACCAAACCTGCTGCTGCACATTTTCTTGCAAAATTGTATTTGCACCGTGCTCAGGCCGCAAATTGGGAAAACAGTTCAGAAACTCATCTTAAAATGTTGTATAAAGGAAATGTGTCAACTGACCTTGATTCAGTAATTTATTATTCAACATTAGCCATCGACCAGATGAAATCGACCAATTCGGCCTATGGCGGCTTGTCTACTGATTTTGGCAGTCTTTGGTTAAACGATGGTACTCTTTCCAGAGATAATCAGAAAGAAATTCTTCTTTCAGCTCAATATGAGCCAACCCAGACTTACAATGGACGATACGGAGATGCTTCAGCAATTAGTCTGACCCATGTGTACAACAGTAACCATACTACAGCAAATGCTGGTATTTTGAGAGACATAAATTATGGACGTCCTTTTGCCACATTGATGCCAACTGATTGGGCTTACGACATGTATACCGATAGGGCTAACGACTCACGTTATTACAAAAGTTTCCTTACTACATATAATGTAACAGCTACTGATGGTTCGGGTAAACCATGGAATGACCTTACAGCTTATTATTACAACAACAAACTTAAAAGCGCCTCTGATGCTGCTGTTACTGTTACTACTAAAGGAAGAATGACTTACGGTAATATTGGCTTAGTTTATATTGAAAATTCTAAAGATCAACCGCTCGATTCTTTGTGGGTAATGAGCCATCCTTATGTTATGAATGTTCGATGGATGGTTGGCAGCCCCGGTGGAAAGGGATATGTTGAGCGGTCCAATAAAGTGATTACAGGATTTAAATCGGGCGCTGCTGTTGATGGAGCTAGCCCTGTTGTGGCCGATTATAAATCGCAGGGAAGAAAATTGTATTATCGTATCAGTGGCACTGATGGTTCAGCCTATGGGATAGATCGTGGTTTAGCTGTTGCCCAATGGTATGCTGGTGCAAACAAATGGCTTGATAAAACCAGAGGGCAGGGAACAAATGCCAACGGAAGCCAATCGTTTGATACCCCGATTTTTCGTCTTGCTGAAACTTATTTGATAAGGGCAGAAGCATACGGGCGCAAAAATGGGCCAAACAGTACATTGGCTATTGACGACTTAAATGTATTGCGGAAAAGAGCAGCATATCATAGCGGTGAAAAGCGAAATCCAGTTCTCGTAAGAGACGAACCTTCGGTATTAACTGGTGTTCTTACGGTACCAGTTGCTGAAAAAATATCGCCATATACGGTGACAACAGATTCATACAATGCTATAAAAATCGACGGAAGTGAATGGCAGGGAGGAAGCGTGAAAGCTAAGAAAGAAAACTATCCGCCAACAGCAAGTTCTGATTTGGACCGCTTCATCCATTTTATATACAATGAGCGTGCTCGTGAACTTATTTTTGAATTGACAAATACTGAAGATTTGCACAACGCTGGTATTTTGTATGATCGCGTTTATTATCGTGATATGCTTGGCGCTCCTTCATCGTCAACCGGAACAGTTGATTTCCCATTCCCTGTTGATGATCTGGGTGGTTCTGGAACTGTTGGCGCTAAAGGTGTTGGCAAAGGAAATTTCCAAAAATACCATACATTCAAATGCTGGCCAACTTCAATACTTGAATTGCTTACTGATGAAAATGGTAAGGCTTTGGATGCAGCCGGACGTGCTGCTTTTCAGAATGCCGGTTACTAAATTTGGGTTTGTTTAGAAAAATAAATAAAAAGTAAAAAAGCTAAAAATGAAAAGGTGGGTATTGCAGCCCACCTTTTTTAAATTGATCTTTGATAACTTTTTGTAATTAATTGGAATACTATATAATAAACCAATTCTGGTAAGTATGGGCAAATTTTCAGTGGTAAGAGTAACAGTTTTTTTAATCCTGATTTTTTATGTACCAAAACTATTGGCGCAAAAAGAGGTTGCATGGGACAAAACTTCAACAAATAAATGGAATCAGGCATTTCAATTGGTTTGTATTCAGTCTATTGCCGATGGTAAAATTCAGAAGGCATTTTTATATGCCACAAAAAGTAAGCAAAAAAAACCATTGATTGTAAGTTTACACACATGGAGTGGCAACTACATGCAGGAAGATCCACTGGCTAATGAAATATTGGCGCGCGACTGGAATTATATCCACCCTGATTTCAGAGGGGCTAATAAAACTGAGGAATCGATGGGCAGCAAGCTGGTTATTTCTGATATTGAGGATGCCATACAATTTGCCCTGAAGAATACCAATTCTGATCCGGAAGATGTCCATATTGTAGGTGTTTCAGGTGGTGGTTTTGCTACCTTGGCAGCTTACATGAATATCAAATATCCCGTAAAATCATTCTCGGCCTGGGCGCCTATTTCCGATTTGGAAAACTGGTACTGGGAATCAGTTGGCCGGAAACAGAAATATGCAACTGATATTATCAATGCTTTATCAACCGACACAATTTTGAATAGTGATGAAGCCCGTCGCCGTTCCCCATTTTATCAGAAATTTCCAATGGAATTGAGAAAAGGCTCTCAACTTTTTATATACGAAGGCATTCACGATGGATATACAGGTTCGGTGCCAATTACTCATTCAATCAACATGTACAATCGATTGCTCGGAGAAATAAAGTACAATATCACAACGCCTGATGAAATCAGTCAGAAAGCTGCTATTGACAACGATATGGTTTCGGAGAAAGAAATTATCAATCTGCTTACCAAACGAATAAATCCTGAAGCCGATAAAAAGAAAACCCTTTTTGGCCGACCGGTTTACCTTTCACGTGAATTTGAAAACATTCGGTTAACCATTTTCGAAGGAGGCCATGAGCAACTTCCGCAAGCATTAGGCTTAATTCCTGTAAAAACAAAGACTGAAATTGCTCTTAATATTTTCACATTGGGCGATTCAAACGGAGCTAATCCGGGCGGTTGGACCGATCAGTTGAAAGCAATGATGCCAATGTCAAACTTTGTGAATATTTCGCGTGGAGGCCGGACAATTGGTTTCGATAATAATGGGAATGCAGATTTAAATGCGCTGCGAAATATTGATTCTTATCTCGCTGATGCACAAAAGCAAATCGGGAATAAAAAATTTGATTATGTGATTGTTTGCCTCGGAACCAATGATACCAAAAAGGATTTTGCTGATCGTCAGAATGAAGTGATAACCAATTTCGATGCACTTTTGAAAAAAATAAAGAGCCATTCACTAATCCGAAAATCCAAGCCAAAATTCATTTATGTTACTCCGCCACCTATTCGGACCACCAATATATTAGCAAAGTATACAGGTGCAAACGAACGTTTAGCTCAACTGGTACCTAAATTGTCGGATATCGCCCTGCAGAAAGGCTTTTCAGTTGTTGATGTTTACCACCCATTGCTCGGAATCCTTGATTATTATGCTGCTGATGGCGTTCACATGGCCGGTGAAGGCCAGCAAATTATCGCTTCCAAAATTATTGAGAAAATAGAAACTGACGAAAAAAGGAAATAAACAAACTCTATTTAAATTATACGTTAATGATTTTTCGACTAAATAAATTACATGTACTGGCCCTTTTTACCATGTTTTTATTCGCGGGAAAAGGCCAGGCCCAGCAAGCCAGTATTTCCCGAAATAAAAATATTGTTTCTGTTGATTTGGGTAATGACCATTACCAAATTGAGGTTTACAGCCCTGCAATTATTCGCGTACGAATGGCTGGACCGGCTGGTTTTGCACCAGACGAGAACCTCATGGTCATTCGTTACAAATGGGATGAAGTTCCATTCACATTTAAAGAAGTAAACAAAAGCTGGGAACTGAAAACATCAGCAATAACACTAAAATTAACTACAAATCCAGTTAGTATTTCATATTACACGCCTGAAGGTGTTTTGATTAATCAGGATAAATTGTTGGGATACAATGATGGAGCGCCTAAATGTAGTAAACAGTTACTACCGGGAGAGCATTTCTTCGGATTTGGTGAGCGTATGGATTTTATCGATCAGCTGGGGAAAAAACTCACGCTTGATGTTGGACGCGGAACGGCCCGGGACCACGAAACCGGAGCATACAACATTCTGGAAGCCAATTATTCTCCTGTACCTTTTTTCATGAGTACTCGTGGCTATGGAATTTTCTTTCACAATTCAACTCCTTCAACCTGGGATATGGGCAATTCTTCTGGTCAAATGTATTCGTTCTCGGCTACCGGAGGAGAGTTAGATTATTATTTTATCTATGGCCCTTCATTCAAACAAATCGTTCAAGGCTATACAACTTTAACAGGCACGTCACCACTACTTCCTCGTGCAGCGATGGGGTTGCATGTTGGTACATATAGTGGCGGAACATGGGGTTACGAAAACCTGACTTCGCAGTATTATGTGGTAAAGTTGGCTAAGAAGTTTCGTGAATTGGGTATTCCTGCCGATATTCTTCATCTCGATTCAACCTGGCGAATATTCGGAAAAGTTAATGGTAAAGGTGGAACCAGCTTCGAATGGCGCCAACCCGGGTTCCCAAATCCGAAAGCTATGTTCGACAGCTTGTATACCTTGAATTACCAGATGGTTGGTTTACATATACGTCCGCGTATCGATAATGGCGAAAAGAACAATTACCTCGATCAGGCCAAAGCTTTGGGATTAACTTATCCTGAAAATGGTAAACCGGGCGACTTTCCCAATTTCTTCGATCAGAAAGCGGTTGACTGGTGGTGGAACAACTGTCTGAAACCATTGGCTGATTTGGGTTGTATGTTTGTGAAAACCGACGAGGGTAGCGCTTTTGGCCGTGTTGGTAACGAGCTGGTTGACAAAAAAGGACCTGAAGGAAAAGAAATTGCTTCGTTGCATAACCTTTTCCCGATTGCTTATGCCAGGGCGCCATACCTTAAATTTCAGGAAAACAATAAAATGCGTGGGTTGGAACATACTCGCGAAGGTTTTGCCGGAATTCAGCGTTACCCATTTATTTTTGCCGGCGACTGGCCTTCGGAATGGCAGTATTTCAAACCGGTAATCCGTGCTGGCTTGAATATTGGACTTTCCGGAGTTCCGGCCTGGGCGCATTGTATGGGTGGTTTCGAACATATTGCCGACCCCGAATTATATGTGCGTTGGGTTCAGTTTGGTATGTTTTCGCCCATTGCCCATTTGTTTGGTATGGAGCATCCGAATTACAAGGAGCCCTGGAGTTATGGCGCTGAGGCTCAGGCTATCTTTACCAAATACGATAAACTCCGTTATCGACTGGTCCCGTATCTGTACACAGCTTATTTCCAATCGTACCTGACTGGTTGCCCTGTTATTCAGGCTATGGTTTTTAATTATCCTGAAGATGTAAATACTTATTCTATTGACGATCAATATTTCTTTGGCGATCAACTGCTGGTATGTCCGGTTATCGAAAAAGGAGCCAGGTCGAGAACTTTATATTTGCCGGAAGGTACGTGGATTGATTATTGGTCGGGTGAAAAATACTCAGGAAAGCAATATATAATTACCAAAACGCAGCTTGATAAATTACCTATTTATGTGAAAGCCGGAGCCATCATCCCGATGCAACCTGATATGCAGTATTTTGGCGAAAAACCAATCGATCCTGTTACACTAGATATTTATCCTGCAGGAAATTCAGACTACAAATTGTACGAAGATGATGGCAAATCGCTCAACTATCAGAAAGGTGAATTTGCTCTAACAGAAATTAAATGTTCTGAAAACACACAATCAGTTTCTATCGATATTTTACCTTCAGAAGGACAGTTTAAAGTAGCCGACCGCAATTATACATTAACAGTTCATCTGGACAAAAGACCGTTGGGTGTGGTTTCGGGTACAATTATGTTGAATAACTGGAAGTATGATGACGAAAAGAAGATGCTTGAATTTACTATAGCAAAAAAAGCTGCTAAAAAAGTAAGTGTTGCAATTACCAGATAAAGCAGGATGCAAGCAATTTCTCAACTAAATATATTTGAGTACCTAAATCTAACTGCAACTAAATGAAACGTTTATTCTTCTTTATCCTACTAATAGCAAACTTTGCCAAAGCTCAGCAACCTGAAAACCTTCCTGTTGTTGAGACTGGCTCGGTTAAACCCATGCCATCCCAATGGATTGATAAAGACACCGGGCATAAAATAATCCATCTCACTACACGCAGTGGCGAAAACCGTAGCTTTTATTTTCACAACAATCCATTTCTTCCGGCAATTTTAGGCCAAAATGAAAAGATGGTTTTCTATGGCAAGATTGGAGCGAATATGCAGCTCTTCTCGGTTGATCTTAAAACCGGCAAGACCGACCAGTTAACCAATAAAAGAAATGTTACCGGCGAAATTGTAGCCGCTAAAAGCAGGGAAATTTATTACCAGTGTGGCGACAGTGTTTTTGCAACAGGTATTGAAAACCACAAAACCCGTTTGATTTATGTTTTCTCTAAAAATGAAAAAGGGCACATCACTACGCTCAATGCCGATGAAACTTTACTGGCAGGTGCTTTAAATTCGCCGGAAGAAAATGAAATATTTAAGAGATACCCGGAGAAGCATGATTTTTTTGATCGGATTTATGATGCTAAATTACGCCGGACTTTATTTACCATTCCGGCAAAAGGAGGTAATTTGGAGCCGGTTTATTCTGAAAATGCGTGGCTGAACCACATTCAGTTTTCGCCAACCGAACCAGATTTGCTGATGTTTTGTCACGAAGGACCGTGGCACAAGGTTGATAGAATATGGACCATAAATGTTAAAGGAGGGACTCCAAAACTTATGCACAAACGAACGATGGAAGGCGAAATTGCCGGGCACGAATTTTTTAGCCCTGATGGGAAACGGATTTGGTTCGATCTGCAAATGCCCCGTAGTGTGAAATTTTTCGTGAGTGGAGTCGAGTTGGTTTCAGGAGAAGAAAAAAGATATGAAATAACCCGAAACGAATGGTCGGTTCACTTTACGGTTTCGCCCGATCAGCAATTGTTTGCCGGCGATGGAGGCGATCCGGGGCAGGTGGCAAGGGCCGACGATGGCATGTGGATTTACCTGTTCAGGCCTGAAGGCGATAAATTTAAATCGGAGAAACTGGTGAATATGAAGCGCCACGGCTACAAGCTCGAACCCAATGTGCATTTTTCGCCCGATGGCAAATGGATTATTTTCCGTGCTAATTTCGAGGGCCACTCTGATATTTATGCAGTAGAGATTGCCAAAAGCAATTAATTTGTAAATTGTCGATAAACTAAAATAAATATATCCAATGAGAAGTAAAAAAAATCAAACATACGCTTTTGTTCTGATTGTTTTGTTTTGCTTGTTTTCAGGAATCACGATGGGCCAGAATGCCGTTAGGACCCCGGGTTGGCCGCAAATTACCCGCGAGGCAAAACCATGGAGCCGCTGGTGGTGGATGGGTAGCGGGGTTGATCCGGCAAACCTGAAAGCTGCCATGGAGGCTTATTCAAAAGCAGGACTTGGTGGGTTGGAAATCACGCCCATTTACAGTGTTCACGGGTACGAAAACCGCGCATTGAAATTCCTTTCCCCGGAATGGGTGAAAAATCTGGAGTATACTCTTCAGGAAGGCAGGCAACTCGATATGGGCGTGGATTTGGCGATGGCTTCGGGTTGGCCGTTTGGCGGCCTGTGGGTAACTCCTGAAGATGCCTGCAAATACATGGCCATTCAATCATACCCGTTGATGAAAGAAGGTGCGCAGCTTCAGGATAAAATTGGGATGAAACAAGACCCGATGCTGCGAACCATCGGCAGGAAAAATCTGGATATTTCGGAGGTGAAATATCCAATTAGCGCTAATGCTGACAGTATGCAGAACTGGGCCGTTGAGCAGATTCGCTACCCAATGACAATGCCTTTGCAAGCATTGATGGCTTATTCTAACAAAGGTGATATTCTGAACCTGACTGACAAGGTTGGAACTGATGGTAAATTGGATTGGAAGGCTCCGGCTGGAATGTGGAAATTGTTTGCCGTATTCGAAGGTTGGCATGGCAAAATGGTTGAACGCGCCGGCCCTGGCGGCGAAGGCGATGTGATTGACCATTTCTCGGATAAAGCCATCGACAATTATTTGTCGCATTTCGACCAGTCGTTTAAAGGTCATGATATTTCGGGCTTGAGAGCTTATTTCAACGACTCTTATGAAGTTGATGATGCTCGTGGTGAGGCCAATTATACGCCGTTGTTTTTCGACGAATTCCAGAAGCGTCGCGGCTACGACTTACGTCGTTATATCCCGGCGTTGCTTGGACAAGATAGTGAACAATACAATCAGCGTGTTTTGTGCGATTATCGCGAAACGATTTCTGACCTGATCCTGGAAAAATATACTCAGCGCTGGCACGATTGGGCAGCTTCGGGAGGAAAAATAATCAGGAACCAAGCACACGGTGCACCAGCCAATATTCTCGATTTGTATGCTGCGGCTGATATTCCTGAAACTGAGGGTGAAGACATTGTGAAGGTGAAAACAGCTTCGTCGGCAGCACACGTAATGGGCAAAAAGCTGGCTTCGTCGGAGTCGGCTACCTGGTTGCGCGATCATTTTGAAGCTTCGCTCGCCAATGTGAAACCGGCAATTGATTTATTCTTTTTGGCCGGAATTAATCATGTTTTCTATCATGGAACTACTTATTCGCCGCAAGACGCACCCTGGCCGGGCTGGATGTTTTATGCCGCTATTCATTTTGGCCCAACCAACTCGTTTTGGAACGATTTTGGAGCTTTGAATACCTACATTGCTCGCTCGCAATCGTTTCTTCAGTCTGGAAAACCCGATAATGATATTTTGTTGTACTATCCAATTTCAGATGAATATGCAGTTCGCGGCAAATCGTTGCTGGTGCATTTCGATGGGGCTTCGAAAGGCTCGACGGTGCGCGAAGCAGCCGAATCGTTGTGGGCAAAAGGCTATGCCTTTGACTATATTTCTGATAAACAGATCGCTCAGCTTCAAACCAAATCAGGGAAAATACAAACCGGGGATGTTGAATACCAAACTGTATTGCTTCCTCCAGTGAAGTTAATACCATTGGAGACGTTCGAGAAAATTATTACTCTGGCTAAAGATGGCGCTACCATTTTAATGGAAGAACTTCCGGAGGATGTACCTGGTTTAAGTAACCTTAAAGAACGTCAAACACGGTTTAAGTTGCTGAAAGGCTCTTTAAAACTGGTGGCTCAGGCAGGTAGCACTGTTCAAAAGGCGAAAGTGGGCAAAGGACAAATTATAGTAGGCAGCCTAACTGAAATTTTAACTGCAGGCAAATTGCGCCACGAAATTATGGCCGATAAAGGTTTGCAATGTATTCGCCGGGTGAATGGAAACAATGCCATTTATTTTATTGCCAATCGTGGCAAGGACAATGTTGATGGTATGGTTTCGGTTGATACGCCAGTTGGTTCTGCAGTGCTTTACAACCCGATGAACGGTGTTTTTGGCAAGGCTCAAACCAAATCGTTCGATACATTTGGCGAAGTTTATCTTCAGTTGAAACCAGGTGAAAGCTGTATCGTGGAAATTTATCCAACTCAGGTAAACGCTGCCGGGTTTGCCTATCAAAACGAGACTGGCGATAAAATTCAGCTGGCTCAGGATTGGGAACTGTCGTTTGTCAGCGGTGGGCCGGAACTTCCGCCGGCAACAAAAATTACCCAGCTTGGCTCGTGGACAGAATTAGGCGACGAATACAAAGCATTTTCAGGAACAGCAGTTTATAAAACCACCTTTTCCAAACCAGCGGGTGATGCCAAATATTTCAGGCTTGATTTGGGCAAAGTGGCGCACAGTGCACGTGTAAAGCTGAATGGGAAAGAGATTGCTGTATTGATTTCAATGCCTTTCTCAATAGATGTTCCTGCTTCGGAATTACAACCAGAAAATACGCTGGAAATTTCGGTGACAAACCTGATGGGCAACCGCATTGCCGATATGGAACGCAAGGGTCAGAAATACAAGATTTTCTATAACGTCAACTTTCCGTCGAAAGAACCGCGAAACCGTGGAGCTGATGGCTTATTTACCACATTAGGCTGGAAGCCGCAGGAATCTGGGTTATTTGGACCGGTGACGTTGACACCGCTTCAACCGGTGAAATTTTGATTTGTCTCCATTTCACCTGTGGTTTATTTTATTTACATAACAGAAGAAATATGCTGGTGCGGTGTATAACCTCTATGTAAATTATTTAAAAAGAAAAACTAAATCAAATTCCTATGAAACGAAGTGCCTCAGTATTAAGCATGTTCCTTCTTATCCTCGCATTTACTGGTTGCCAATCAGTCTGCAAACGCACTAAAATTGACCGGTTTGCGGTAATTTCACGTAATAATGTGGTGGTGGAACAGCCCGACACTCTGGCCAGCCTATCGGTAGGAAACGGTAATTTCGCTTTTACAACCGACATTACAGGCTTGCAAACCTTTTATAAAGAGTACGAAAACGGAGTAACACTTGGGACCCAGTCGAACTGGGGATGGCATACCTTCCCGAATAAGGAAAACTACAACGTGATGCAAAGTGTTAGTTATTATGACTATCGCGGTCGTAAAGTTCCGTATTTAAGCCAGGATGCCAAATCGGGCAAAGACGCTGAAGCTACCAACTATTTTCGCGAAAATCCGCAACGCTTGCAACTGGGGGTTGTTCGTTTACTCCTGAAAAAAGCTGATGGCTCGGAAGTGAAATTGGCCGATATACAACAGCCAAAACAGCAGCTCAATCTATGGGAAGGCAGCATCAGCAGCGAGTTCCAGATAGAAGGGCAACCTGTAAAAGTTGAGGTGTTCTGTCATCAGCAAAAGGATATGATTTCAGCAAAAATCAGTTCGCCGCTCGTTGAAAAAGGGCAGTTGAAAGTGGAATGGATTTTCCCTTATGCGGTTGCTGTGAACACCCACTCGGGCTACGATTTTGCTTCGCCGGATAAGCATGTTTCGAAGTTGCAGAAAGTAGGAGAGAACAGCGCTAAAATTTTACGGACTTTGGACAACGATCATTACCAGGTAAGCATGGAATGGGTAGGTAATGCTGAACTTCAGGAAACCGAAAAGCACCATTTCGTACTTTCGGCAAAGGCTGGCAATTCGCTCGAATTTAGTTGCCTGTTTACTTCTGAAATGAATGATGAAAAGCTGCCAACCTTTGCTGAAACTGAAAAAGAGAATAGGAATAGCTGGAAAACCTTTTGGGAAACAAGCGGGATAGTTGACTTTTCGGCATGTACCGACCCGCGTGCCAAAGAAGTGGAGCGGCGCTTTGTTTTGTCGCAATACCTCACGAAGATTCAGAATTCAGGAGATTACCCTCCACAGGAAACTGGGTTGGTTTATAACAGCTGGTATGGCAAGCCGCACCTCGAAATGCACTGGTGGCACTCGGCCCACTTTGCCAATTGGGGGCATCCTGAAATTGTTGACAGACAGTTGGAATGGTATCACCGTGTTTTCCCGAAAGCTTTAGAAACAGCAAAGATGCAGGGCTTTAAAGGTGTTCGCTGGCAGAAAATGGTAAGTCTCGATGGAGACAACAGTCCTTCAGGCATAGGGAATTACCTGATATGGCAACAACCGCATTGTATTTACATGGCCGAACAGTTGTACCGTAGCCATCCGTCGCCAGAAATACTGAATAAATACAAAGATTTGGTTTTTGCTACTGCCGATTTTATGGCCGATTTTGCAGTGGCCGATTCAACCGGGAAAGTGTATAATCTGCTGCCCCCACTCATTCCGGCGCAGGAACACTGGAACCGCAATACCACCACAAACCCGCCATTTGAACTGGCATACTGGCATTGGGGATTGACGATTGCGCAGCAGTGGCGCAATCGATTGAACATGCAACCCGAACCACTTTGGGAAGATGTGCGCAACAAAATAGCCGCACCGGTTCAGGAGAATGGTTTGTATCTGGGCATTGCCAACGCTCCTGATTCATATACTAACCCTCGGAATATTACCGATCACCCGATGGTTACCGGAACAATTGGAATGCTTCCGTTGTGGGACAAGGTTGACCCCGAAGTAATGCGAAACACACTAAAAAAAGTGATGGACATTTGGAATTGGTCAACAACATGGGGCTGGGATTACCCGATGGTAGCCTTATGTGCTACCCGACTGAACGAGCCTGAAATTGCGCTGGAAGCTTTACTGAAAGACGTTCAGAAAAACATTTACCTGAAGAATGGGCACAATTACCAGAACACCCGACTTCGTATTTATCTACCGGGGAACGGCGGAATTTTGAAAGCTGTTTCGCTGATGTGTGCCGGTTGGGAAGGTTGCGCCGTTGAAAATCCGGGTTTCCCGAAAGACGGTAAATGGAACGTGAAATGGGAAGGGCTGGTGAAGGATTTTTGAGAAAAGCCCCTATCCAACCTCTCCCCGAAGGGGAGAGGCTTAGGGTAGTAAAGTATGAAGTTGTCTTTATTTTGAAGACAAATTATCCTTTTCCCTTAGGCAATGGATGGGAAACAGGAATAGAATAAGGCGCATCATCCAATCATGTTTGAAATGCAAATCCTGTATGCGCCGCATGTAAAAATCATATTCAAAAAGGCTAGATAAAACACAATGATTAACTCGAAAAAAGATATACCATCGCGACCAATAAAGTCCCCCTTCGGGGGATTTAGGGGGCTGTTATTTTTTCTTTTCCTTTCTTTTGCTGCTTCTGCGCAAAAACAGATTTTGTACCTATCCGGAACCGATAATACCCACACTAAAACATGGGAATTTTTCTGTACATCGGGGCGAAACAGCGGTGTTTGGTCGACGATTGAAGTGCCGTCGCACTGGGAGCAGCAGGGATTTGGCGAATACGACTATGGTCGCGATTACCGGACTTATGGCAAAAAGTTCAAGTTTGCCGACGAAAAAGGAATGTATAAATATGCGTTTCAGGTGCCGACAAACTGGAAAGACCGTCGCATTTTCATCGTGTTTGAAGGCTCGATGACCGATACTGAAGTGAAAATAAACGGGCAAATGGTGGGGCCGATTCATCAGGGAGCATTTTATCAATTTAGATATGATATTACCGACAAACTGAAATTCGGACAGCCCAATTTACTCGAAGCTACCGTCAGCAAAATGTCGGCTGATGCTTCGGTGAACCGTGCCGAGCGTTTTGCTGATTACTGGGTGTTTGGCGGAATTTTCCGCCCTGTTTACCTCGAAGCCTTTCCACCGGAATTCATTTCACATGTTGCCGTTGATGCCAAAGCCGACGGTTCGTTAGCGATGGACGTTTTTCCAAAAAATCTGAAGGATGCCCGCAACGTTTCAGCCGAAATTATTGATTCAAAAAATAAGGTAGTTGCTACATGTAATGCAAATGCAACAGCCAAAGACTCGCTGGTAACTTTAAATTGTAAAGTTTTCAATCCTGAGTTGTGGACAGCCGAAACGCCCAACCGTTACACCGTTCGGGTGTCGCTAAAAAACGGTAAGGCTGAATTGTATTCAACTTCAGAAAAATTTGGCTTCCGTACCATCGAAATCCGGCAGGGCGACGGTATTTACCTGAATGGGGTAAAAATCAAGATGAAAGGGATTAACCGCCACGCGTTTTGGCCCGAAACAGGTCGATGCCTGAACGATCAGATTAACCTCGACGATGTGAAACTGGTCAAATCAATGAACATGAACGCCGTGCGTTGTTCGCATTATCCGCCCGATCAATGTTTTCTGAATTACTGCGATTCGCTGGGCTTGTATGTACTCGACGAACTGGCCGGTTGGCAAAATGCCTACGATACCAATCCAGGTGCAAAACTGGTGAAGGAGATGGTGATTCGCGACTGCAACCATCCGTCAATCATCTTTTGGGATAACGGCAATGAAGGTGGTACTAACAAGGATTTGGACGACGATTTTGGGTTTTACGATAAGTCCAAACGTCCGGTTATTCATCCTCATCATAGACCTGGCAACGATTTCAACGGGATAGACTGCAACCATTACGAAAACTATTACAGCTCGAAAAGCATATTTACTGAAGGCAAAATTTACATGCCAACCGAGTTTTTACATTCGCAGGACGATGGCGGCGGCGCTGCCGGACTGGAAGATTTCTGGGAGTTGTTCTGGCATACGCCCAATTCGGGTGGCGGCTTCATTTGGGCTTTGCTCGACGAAGGAATTGTACGCACCGATCTGAGCGGCTTTATTGATGTGAATCGTGTTAATGCTCCGGATGGAGTAGTTGGTCCGCACCGCGAAAAAGAGGGCAGTTATTATGCTATTCGCGAAATTTATTGTCCGGTGAAAATAAGTATAAAAAAGCTTCCGGAGCAGTTTGACGGCAAAATTGCAGTGGAAAACCGGTACCACTTTACCAACCTGAAAGACTGCCGTTTCGAATGGCAATTGGTTAATTTCAGCACGATAACCGACCGTCAGGCTAACCACAACGTACAAAAGAGTGGATTCGCTAAAAGTCCGGATGTTCTTCCTCTGGAATTTGGAACATTGAATTTGGAACTTCCAGCCGATTACAAAAAATACGATGCTCTTTATCTGAAAGTCTTCGATCGTTCGGGCGACGAAATATTCTGTTATTCCTGGAAAATCGGCGGCAACCTCCGACAGGTTTCCCAACTGGTAAAAATGGACATGAGCGAGCAGGAAAAACAGCAGCTCGAAAAACTGAAAGCGGCAGGAATCGAGGCCGATAACATTCTGCCTATCGAAAAGCAGTCGGGCGATTTGTCGAAAGAAAAAGGCACAACAGAGCTCACTGAAAACGATAGTTTATATACTTTGAAAGCCTCAGGAATCGCTGTGTCTTTCGGTAAAAAGGATGGCAAAATTCGAAAAGTTTCCAATGATTTGGGGCTACCGATTCCGTTTGGTAACGGACCGGTTTTGGTGAGCGGGAACGCTCGTCTGGAAAGCATTCAGGTTAAAAAGGAAGAGAAAAGTTGTTCGCTCGAAATAACTTATTCAGGCGATATGAAAAAGGTAATCTGGACGATGTTTAGCAGTGGCTGGCTGGCGATGGATTACGAATATCAGGTTACAGGCGAGCAGAAATTCTGTGGAGTAAGTTTCGATTTTCCGGAGTCGGACGTGATTGGCGCCAAATGGCTGGGCAAAGGTCCGGCGCACGTGTGGAAAAACCGCATGGCTGGCGGTGTGCTCGATGTGTACCAACGCATGTACAACAACCGTTTGCCAGCCGACAACAGTTGGGGATTACCACAATTCAAAGGCTATTTTTCGGAAGTGTCGTGGATGGAATTCAACACGGTTGACGGAAAATTTACGGTGGTGGTACAGGATGACGATCTGTTCGTTCGCCTGTTCAATTTCTACGGAATTTCAGGACCAAGAAATTATCCGGAATTGCCGGTTGGCAACATCTCTTTTCTGGATGCCATTCCACCCATCGGAACCAAACTGGCCATGGGAATCAGTAACGATACATGGAACCTCGGCCCCATGGGCGAACTCAATAAAATGGACAAACCCGTAAAGCGGACACTGTATTTTTATTTTGGATTACTGTAAAAGCCCCTCTCCAACCTCTCCCCGAATGGGAGAGGCTTGGGTAACATAGGCCAGAAATTTTTAAGTTTTGAATATCATTTTTGAAAGGAATATACCAGCAACCGTGACTCCAGAGGAGTCAAATATTTGTAGCCCCGGGTGAAGTGAAACGGAACCCGGGGCTAAAGAAACAAGGCGCATCTGAAAATGATGTTTGAAATACAATTGCTCTATGCGCCGCATGAGCAAATCTAATTCGAAGAGATGAAGAGAAACAATAAAATATTGAATACTGAAACCAACCATCGCGACCGTTTTTTCCCCCAATTTGGGGAGTCAGAGGGGGCCGTTTCACGACGAACATTTATACAACAAACCCTTTTAGCCGGAGGCGCTTTATTGGCTTCAGGATTGAATGGATTTGCTGCTGCTCCCGATAAAGCTTACAGCAAAAAAGATATTTCTGCCTTTGCAAAACGGCTGAAACCGCTTGGCCGGATTCTGGAACTGGAAGGCTACTACGTATGGGGAACCAGTCCGATTGTGGCGCCCGACGGCAAAATTCACGTGTTCTTTTCGCGCTGGGATGCCAAAAAAGGAATGGGCGGCTGGATCAAAGGTTCGGAGATTGCGCACGCTGTGGCCGATCGACCGGAAGGACCGTATTACGACATCGAAACCATTCTGGCGCCGCGTGGCGAAGGTTATTTCGATGGAACCACCTGCCACAATCCGCATATCCAATTAGTTGATGGAAAATATTGCCTGTTTTACATGGGCAATTCCAACGGAAAAACCGATACCAAACGAATCGCGCTGGCCACTGCTGATTCGTTGTATGGCCCGTGGAATCGTCCGGATAAACCTTTGTTAGAGGCTGGTCCGGCAGGTGCATGGGACGATTATTGCACCTCGAACCCGGCATTTCTGAAACATCCGAACGGGCAGTATTGGTTGTATTACAAGTCATGGAACACCGAAGAATATGAGCATCCTGCCGACCTGGCTATTCGCGGAAACCGCAAATACGGACTGGCCATTGCCGATAAACTGGAAGGTCCATACATAAAATATGCCGGGAACCCGATTCTGAATTACTCGAAGCTGGGCAACAACCGCCAGTTGGAAGATGGCAATGTATTTATGGAAGACGGGCGCTTTTTCATGTTGGCCCGCGATATGGGCCGGTTCGATCACGAAGTGGGCATTATTCTCGAATCTGCGGATGGCATTCACTGGTCGGAACCGAAGATCAGCTATTTCGGGTACAGCCATTATTTGCAGCAACTGCCGGCTCCGTCGCACCTGAAGAAATACGGACGGTTCGAACGCCCGCAAATTTTGATGCAAAATGGTCACCCGACGCATTTGTTTGTGGCTTCGCAAGGCGGCAAATACATGACCTCGACCAATTTTGTTTTTGAAGTAAAATGAAAATAACCACATAGACACATAGAACACATAGGAATAATTTTCTCCGTGAAACTCTGTGTTCCCTCCGTGTTCTCTGTGGTAAAAAAAGTTTAAAATGAAGAAGATATTTCTAATTGGGATCATTGCCCTAATCTTTCAAGTTGGCGTTCAGGCCAAAAATAAGCCAACGATCTTTACCATTGGCGACTCGACTGTGAAAAATGGTAAGGGCGATGGTGTTAACGGCCAGTGGGGCTGGGGTGACCCGTTTCAGCAGTACTTCGACACCACCAAAGTGTTTATGAAAAACCGTGCACTGGGCGGAACCAGTAGCCGTACTTTTCAAACTAAAGGCTTATGGGAAGAGGTGTTGGAGGAACTCAAAAAGGGCGATTTTGTACTGATGCAGTTTGGCCACAACGACGGTGGCGCCATCAATGATACGCTGCGCGCCCGTGGCACCATCAAAGGCGTTGGCGAGGAAACCGAAGAAATCGACAACCTCATTACCAAACAGCACGAGGTGGTGCACAGCTATGGATGGTACCTGCGCAAGATGGTTCGCGAGGCCAAAGCCAAAGGCGCTACGCCGGTCATTGTGACTCCCATTCCGCGCAACGATTGGGAAAACGGCGCAATCAAACGCACACAGAGCAGTTATCCTGATTGGGCGATGCAGGTGGCTCGTCAGGAAGGCATTCAGTTCATCGATTTGAATAAAAAAATGTCGGAAAAGCTCGATGGGCTGGGAGAGGCGCTGGTTACCGGCGTGTATTTTTTTGCTACCGACCATACGCATACTTCGGCCAAAGGCGCCATGATGGCCGCCTCACTAGTTGTCGATGGCATTCGTGCCAACAAGAAAATAGGCTTGAAGTCGTATCTCCTGAAAAATCCTCAGCTTAATTCTGAAAAATATCTGTCTCCGGCGGTTTTTCGTTTCGATTTTGGATCGGAGCAATCTAATCCGGGTTGGACTGTCGTTACCAAAAAATCGGTTTATTCGGCAGAAAAAGGCTTCGGGTTGATTCCGTCAGGAGAAATGGAGATGGGCAACAATGCCGGAATGGCCAAACCTGGAGCCGATTACCTGAGCAGCAAAAAGCCGTTTTATTTTGCAGTTGACCTGCCTGAAGGACATTATCGGGTGTTGATCACATTGGGCGGATCGGCTGAAGGTTCGTCAACCACTCTGAAAGCGGAGTCGCGGCGTTTGCTGTTCGAAAATGTGAAAACAGCTTCCGGAGAAACTGTAAAGAAAACAATTGTGGTGGATGTGCGGTATCCGCAAATGAAGGATCAGGAGGGCATTAAGCTGAAAGAACGCGAACTGAATTACCTGAACTGGGATCATAAACTGACGCTCGAATTTAATGGTGAGCACCCGTGTGTAGCTGCCATCAGAATACAAAAAGCCGACGAACTGCCAACCATTTTCCTGGCCGGAAACTCGACGGTTACCGATCAGGAGAACGAGCCCTGGGCCTCATGGGGACAGATGTTCCCGAATTTCCTGAAGCCGGAAGTGGTGGTGGCCAATTACGCCGAGTCGGGCGAAACGCTGTTGGCATTTAAACGAGAAAACCGCCTGCAAAAGATTTTGAGTCAGATGAAAACCGGCGATTACCTGTTCATGGAGTTTGCGCACAACGACCAGAAACCAGGAGGAAACCACCTCGACGCGATGACCACTTACAAAGAAGAACTGCTCTACTACATTGCCGAGGCCCGAAAAAAAAGTGGAAAACCGGTGCTGGTTACCTCGACCAACCGCCGCCGTTTTGATGAGAATGGAAAGATTATCAACACGCTGGAAGAATTTCCGGAGGCCATGCGCCAACTGGCCAAAGAGCAAAATATACCGCTGATCGACCTGAATGCGATGAGCAAAACGCTTTACGAAACGTTGGGCGTTGAAAACTCGAAAAAAGCATTTGTACATTATCCGGCCAACAGTTATCCGGGGCAGGACAAGCCACTGGCCGATGATACACATTTCAATCCGTATGGCGCCTACGAACTGGCCAAATGTGTGACGCAGGCCGTTCTGCAAAGCATTCCCGATTTGGCCAAATTTGTGCGCGACGATTGGAAATCCTTCGATCCTGCTGCGCCCGATCCGGTTGCCCAATTCCGTTGGTACGACAGTCCGGCAGTGAATTTGCTGAAGCCGGATGGAAATTGATGAATTTATAAAATGATAAAATTATACTCACCTCCTGAATGTTGTTGTGCAAAGGGGTGATTCGGAACGAATTAGTCAAATAACAATTACAAATAGCCCAATAACAATGAAAAAATTAACATTATTCGTCGCCCTGCTTGTTGTTGCCACAGGGCTGGCCGAAGCGCAAAACCTTCCGGCGAAAAAGGAAATCATGGACAAAATGGTGCTCGCCAATGCCTATTTCATGAAGAAATGGCCCGACACTGGTAAAACTATCATTACTAACAAGGAACGCCCGAGCAACATTTGGACACGCGCTGTGTATTACGAAGGATTGATGGCGCTGTACTCGGTCAACCCAGATAAAGCGTATTACAATTACGCCATGTCGTGGGGCGATGCGCACAAATGGGGACTTAATGGCGGCGTAAAAAATCGCAATGCCGACAACCATTGCTGTGGCCAGACTTACCTCGATTTGTACGAAAAAGAGAAAAATCCGGAGATGATTAAGGACCTGAAGGAGTCGATTGACCTGATGATTGCTTCGGATAAAATCGACGACTGGACCTGGATCGACGCCTTACAAATGGGAATGCCTGTGTTTGCCAAACTTAGTGTGATTACCGGCGACAAGAAATACTCCGAACGGATGTACCAAATGTACATGGACTCGAAGGTTCGCCAGGGATTTTATAACCCGGCAGATGGTCTGTGGTGGCGCGACAAGGATTTCCGTCCTCCGTACAAAGAGCCGAATGGCGAAGATTGCTACTGGTCGCGCGGAAACGGCTGGGTGGTGGCTGCCCTGGTGCGCGTGATGGAAATTGCGCCGAAAGACCCGCACTACAAGGAATATAAAAAGACTTACCTGGCCATGATGAAAGCCTTGTTGCCGATTCAGCGCGCCGACGGTTTCTGGAATGCCAGTTTGCACGACCCGACCAACTTTGGCGGTAAAGAGACTTCGGGAACTGGCTTGTTTATATACGGTATGGCCTGGGGCGTGAATCACGGTATGCTGAGCGCTAAAAAATACATGCCGGCCATTGTGAAAGGCTGGAATGCCATGGCCAATGAATCGGTGCATGCCGACGGCTGTTTAGGCTTTGTGCAGGGAACCGGCAAACAGCCTTCGGATGGCCAACCGGTGACCTACGACAGCAAACCCGACTTTGAAGACTACGGACTCGGCTGTTTCCTGCTGGCTGGCAGCGAAGTGTGGAAAATGGCGAAGTAGAAACGAAAGACCTAACAGGTTTTCGAAACCTGTTAGGTCTTGTTGCTGAGAATGAGGTGTTGGGTTAGTTTAAATATCGTTCATTTTATCTTCTAAATAGAGCTTATTCAAATCGTGCCAGTATTCGAAATTGCTTTTATCGCCAAACAAACTCAGAATATAATTCTTTTCTATACTGGTCGGTCTTTTTGACAAATAGGCCTGATACGATGAGTATTTGTAGTATTTGAAATCATCTGTAAATCCGTGTTTTACAGGATTTAGATGGATATAGGCAATTAATTGCATTAAATATTCCTCGTCTTCCACCCTAATCCGGTGTAGATGTTCCTGAAACAGACTTCCGGTGCGGTTGTATGCTTTATTAATGGCTTTGGTGTAGGCATTAAACAAATTTGAAAAAGCCAGGTAAGGCTTTTGTTTTAGTTTGTCAGTCAGTAAATTATCTTCTTTGATGCGTAAGGCCAAATGAAAATGGTTTTTCAATAAGCAAAATGCATAGATATCAGTAGCGGGCAGCAGGTACTTTTTCATTAGAGACAGGAAGAAGCTGTAGTTTTTCTCTTCGATGAAAATGTCTTCCTGATTATTTCCCCTATTAAATACATGGTAAACGACGCCTGATTCAAAGAAATCCTGTTTCATAAGTTTTCGATTTCGGACAAAAAAGGACCTAACAGGTTTTCAAAACCTGTTAGGTCTCGTAAACCGTTAGTTTTTATCAAATATACAACACTTTTTAATTGAAATTTTGATAGTTTTGAGTTTTATTCGCCTGATAGTCTGTAAAAAAGATGTCTGTTTGATTTTCAACTTCTTTGTTAAGCTTTATGGTAATCGTATTTATTTTTAGACCTAACAGGTGTCGAAAACCTGTTAGGTCAATTATCTTTACCGACGCAAATCAATTCGCACATTTCATGATTCAGGATATACACCCGCACCGTTTCAGTAACCAGTATTTGGCCAACCGCACACCTCAGGAAGATGATTACATCTTTCATTACCAGGGAAATACCATTTTGCTCAAAACCACCAGCGAGGAGCTGTCGCTTCCGCAGAAGAAAGATTTTCAGGAGATGGGTGAGTCAGCCGAATGGGTTTTCCTGTTTACACTCGATGAGGTGCCGTGTTTCCTGGTTTGGAGCGAGTTGAGATACGATAATCCGCAACTGGCCTTTACCGAAATCGGTTTCTTTCGCACTACCGCGCAGCGCGAAATTGGCTGGGTAAGCCTGGTGGGGCTTCACCTGCGCAACTGGTACCAACAAAACCGTTTCTGCGGCGTTTGCGGCACCCGCACCCGGCATAAACCCGACGAGCGGGCGGTGGTTTGTCCTGCCTGCAATACGGTGGTGTACCCCAAAATTTCGCCGGCCATTATTGTGGCCATCCTCAGCAACGACAAGATTTTGCTGGCTAACAACGCCAACTTTGTTGCGAACTGGTACTCGCTGGTGGCTGGTTACACCGATGTGGGTGAAACGCTGGAAGAAACCGTGCGCCGCGAAGTGAAGGAAGAAGTGGGTCTCGATGTGTGGAATATCCGCTATTACAAGAGTCAGCCCTGGGAGCTTTCGGGCTCGATGATGATTGGCTTTATTGCCGATGCCGACGAAAACCAACCGATACAAACCGACGACAAAGAGATTACCCACGCTGCCTGGTTCACCCGAGATAATTTGCCGAACCACCCGAAAAACATCAGCATCGCCGGCGAGATGATTGCTAAGTTTGAAAGGGGAGAGTTGTGAAGCCTCATCCCTGTCCCTTCTCCGAGGAGAAAAGGTGCGCAGGACAGTGATTTGCGAAAATTCTAGCTTTATGATGAACTATTGTGTGTATTTGCCGGCCTAAAAGTCTCTTGATTTTGGGGTATTTAGTATGCAAAATACCTAAGCAATAAATTGAAACTTTTGAGCGAGAAATAATGAATCTTTTTCTTATAGGTTATCTTGGTGCATTCTCAAAGTGGCTTATTGCCAAGTGTAAGAATAGTTATAAGAATGAGTATTTGGGAATTGGTAAACACACACGTTTCTTTGAAGGAATTTCTATTGAAGCCGAAAACTCAATACTTGGTTTTTTGACAGTCCTTGTTTTGCTTTTTATTTTTTTAATGCTGTTTGAATGTTTCAACTAAGAGATGGTATATAAGACTGATACATTTTTAAAGCCTCATTCCGGCTCTTCTCCGAGGAGAAAGGGTGCAGGACAGTGATTTGCGAAAATTCTAGCTTTATGGTGAACTATTGTGTGTATTTGCCGGCCTAAAGTCTTCAGGTTGGGGATTTAGGGGGCGTTTTAAATACTTCCTTCATTAAAAAGCTCTATTTTTGACCAACTAATTTTTAAACCATGATACTTAAAAACCTAAAATTATTTTTGGTGCTTGACTTTGTGTTGAGCATTTTCTTTTTGACGGCTCAGCCTGTTGAAAAACTTGTCAAAATTGTCGTTACTCCTGATCATGCCAACTGGGTTTATAAACCGGGTGAAAGGGCTGGTTTCCAGGTTGCTGTGATGAAAAACAGCGAACTTCTTCAGGATGTCAAAATCAGGTATGAATATGGTCCTGAGATGCTTACCCCAACCAAGCGCGACTCGGTTGTTTCAAAAGATGGTCAGTTTAAAATTGACGGGGGAACGATGAAAGACCCAGGATTCCTGCGTTGTAAAGTGTCGGTTGTGATCGATGGTGTTCGCTACGAAAACTTGGCCACTGCAGCTTATTCTCCGGAATTGATTAAACCAACCACCGACGTTCCGGCTGATTTCGTGCAGTTTTGGGACAAAGCCAAAACCGAGGCAGCTACTGTACCTATGGATGCCAAAATGACTTTGTTACCCGACCGTTGTACAGAAAAAGTGAATGTTTACCATGTCAATATTCAAAATTACCATATTGGAACACGCCTGTACGGTATCTTGTGTGTTCCTAAAAAAGTGGGTAAATATCCGGCAGTACTGAAAGTTCCCGGAGCGGGTGTTCGCGCTTATGCCGGCGATGTGGCGATGGCCGAAAAGGGTGTTATCTCACTGGAAATTGGCATTCATGGAATTCCGGTTACGATGGACCCTTCGGTGTATGTGGATATGAGCCGCTCTGTTCTTGATGGTTACTGGAACTATAACCTTGATGATCGTGACCACTATTATTACAAACGTGTTTACCTGGGCTGTGTTCGTGCTATCGATTTTCTGTATTCGTTGCCCGAATTTGATGGAACCAATTTGGGCGTTACTGGCGGAAGTCAGGGCGGCGCCTTGTCGATTGTAACAGCAGGGTTGGATTCGCGTGTGAAATACCTGGCTGCTTTTTATCCGGCACTGTGCGATGTAACCGGTTATTTGTTTGGAAGGGCAGGAGGCTGGCCGCATATATTTAATGATGCCAATAAGCTTTTCAATGTGAAAAAGGACAAGATCGAAACTTCGAAATATTACGATGTGGTGAACTTCGCCCGTATAGTGAAAGCGCCAGGTCAGTATTCATGGGGATATAATGATGTAACCTGTCCGCCAACATCAATGTACTCGGCCTATAATGTGATTCAGGCGCCTAAAAGTTTGTTCATTTATGAAGAAACTGGCCACTGGACTTATCCCGAGCAAAGCGAAAAGCTTCGGAATTGGCTCATTGGCAAACTAACAGAAGCGAAATAGTATTTTTCAGGCCTAGCCAATTCAAAACTAGTTAGGCCTGAAAAAATCAGAAATGTGTTTTATATTATTTGTTTTTTTGGTAAACCCTGACGTAATCGATCTCCATAACCTGTGGAAATGCACTGTCGTCGACACCTTTAACAACATCGCTTTCCTCCGCTTTTATTGCTCCCCAGACACCTCCGATAGCAACGTTCAACAGTAAGTGGAATGGTTTGTCGAATGGCCATTTAGTCACGCCAAGTCCTTCATTTTTATATTCGAAAAACAGATGATTGTCAATATATGATTTAACGTATTCAGGGGTCCACTCCCAGGTATACAGGTGGAAAGCAGAGGCTGCGTCGGCAATGAAAGTAGTGTTTGTTTTTTGTGTTCCGTTCTGCCATTGATAATCCTTCGAATGGGCTGAAGCGTGGATTACTCCCAAATCAGAACCAACATGTTCCATGATGTCGAATTCGCCAACATCGGGCCAACCGCCATCGTTAAACGACCAACCTTCGGGCATCATCCAGATAGCCGCCCATGAACCTCTTCCTGCCGGTAATTTTGCCCTGATTTCGAATTTCCCGTATTTCCAATCTGCCTTTGTGTATATTCGTGCCGAAGTGTATTTCTTGTTTTCGTAGTCTTCTTTTCGGGCGATAATACTTAGCGTTCCGTTTTCTACCCTGGCATTTTCTATCCTTGCTTTGGTATAGAATTCGGCTTCATTGTTTCCCCACCCCGATTCGTTGCCTTCAGTGTCGTAATCCCATTTGGATGTATCAGGAATGCCATTGTAATTAAACTCATCGCTCCAAACTAACTGATAATCGTTATCGGTTTTTGTACTTTTGGATGAGTTAAACCCTGTAATGAGGAACAATACTAATGAGAATGTTAATAAAGTTACTGGTTTCTTCATAAGATTATTTTGTTAATTATTTTTTATTTTTTCCCTATTTACTATTGACAGATGAGCTAATAGATACTATTTGTAAACCCTGATATAATCAACTTCCATTGTGGCATCGGTGAGATTTTGCCCGACTGAACCTCCAAAAGTTCCGCCCATAGCAACATTCATAATTAAAAAGAAATCGTGATTGAATGGGATCGCATTTGAGTTGGCAACAGTGTGATAGGTTTTATTATCCACTGAAATGCTAATTGAGGAGATGGTCCATTCAACACTGTAAGTATGAAATTCAGTCGTTGCATTCGAAATCATGGTCGTATTGCCATTTGCATTTTACCGTTGAAATTGGTAACAATACCAATTGTTGTTTCTTTAGCAACAACAGCAACACCAGAAATTGGTTATCCGTTTACAATTCCCTTAACCAGCGTCCCTTATGCAAACAGCACATAAGAGCCCACCAAAAACGAAAGAGTCAAGATTGTTTTTTTCATAGATTGATAAGAATTAGTTATTGTCAACTTTCCCAGTTGATTTTCAGCGACAAATCTATGATGTGGGCGACTATCTATGAAAAGACTTTGGTACTGCAAAAATACATCAGAAAGGACTAAGTATTACATCAAAAATACATCATCCGTATTCTAAAGTTTTCACAATGTGTATGCTGTATTTTTTTGTATTACAATTCTATTCTCAAATTGAATTAAAGGTCAATAATTAAGCTTGTGAGGTTCTGATCACGTTCGATGTTTAGTTTTTTGCGTACACGGTAACGGCAAATTTCAACACCACGAACCGAGATATTCATTAGTTGGGCTATTTCTTTAGTAGAAATATTCATGCGCAGGTAGGCACACAATTTTAATTCTTTTGGTGTAAGATTAGGATATTGTTCTTTTAACCGACTCAAAAAATCATCGTGAACCTCGTCAAAAGCTGTTTCAAATACTTCCCATTGTTTTTTATGATCAATATCTTTATTGATCTTGTTTGTTAATGTATTTATTTTATCTTTTAACAAGTCGTCTGAAGTTGATTGTTTTATTTTTTCAAGGTCGTCCTGTATTCTGGTTAATAATTTATTTTTATGAATTAACCCCATGGTTTGATTCGCTAGTTCCTTATCGCGGTGAATCATTTCAATCTTTAGTTTTTCGTTCTTCAGGTTGATGATCTCCTTTTCTGCAAGAAGTGCTTCCCTTCTGTATTCTTGTTCTTTACGTCGATATTGTTTCAGTTGGGTTAGTTTTTCTTTTCGTTTTGATAATTCGATTCGTTTAAAAATATACCAGACTGAAAAGAGAATAAAGTAAGTTAATATCAAACCATAACATATTTGTGCCCAAATTGACGAGTACCAGGGTGGACTGATTGTAAACTCAATGCTATTGATCGAACTTTCAATGCCTACCTGGGTGCGGGCTTTAACAATAAAGGTGTAATCGCCTGGGGGAAGCTTAGTATATTCGTTTGATGGAACATTGCTCCATTCAGACCATTTGCTGTCATACCCGATAAGTTTATAACAATATTCGACATTGTCCTGGGCTTCGTATGCTGGTGATGTATATGAAAATCTGAATTTATTGTCTTTAAATGGAAAATTGAATCTTCTGTTCCCGTATTTGTTTGAATTCGTGTAGTTTGTGGTTTCATTATCGAAATTATGTCCATCAAAAAAAACACTATCCAAATGCAAGGCTGTGGCTTGGTTAATAAATGCTTCCAATTTTGGTAGTTTCGATGGCGTTGATGTTGGTGAATAATGTGCAAAACCTTCAGTAGTACCGAAGAAAATATGATCATCGGAATAACAGTAGATTGACTCGAACCCTCCGTTCAACTTTCCTCCCAGAAAATCAAATGGAGCGCTTATTCGTTTATAACTACTATCTTCCTGGATACGGAATATTCCTGTTGTATTTTTTCCGTTCTCAGTGGCAACATACCATATACTACCACTTTGATCTTCTTTTAAATAGGTTATTTGTTTCAAAGAGCTGAAAAGTTGGTCGAAATAAACAGAAGGTTCAAAACACCCTTTTTGAGTTGAGTATTCATAAATTCCTGAAATCGTAGAAATAATGATTTTGTTTTTAATTTTAAAAACATTCATATTGTAGTTGGAAGGTAAACCTTCTTGCCTGGTATAAAAACTAACAGAGGAAATACTATCGATTTTATCGCTAAAGCTTACTTTGTATATTCCTTTAAACCCATGACTCATCCAAAGATCGCCATTCTCGTCTTCTTCGAATACGCGAAATGATTCGTTAAATCCTTTAACTTTACCACAATAAATCCATGAATTGTTATATTTTTTAAAGAAAATTAAACCAGAATAGGTTCCGCCTATCAAGTATCCGGGGAAACGTTTTAATGCCTGAAATTTCCAAACACCTGATATTGTACTTATTTGTCTGGCTGTTTCTCCTTCGATTATAAAAGCTCCTTTATTTTGACCACAAAGAAGCACGCCATCATGTACTCCCAGGTACCACACCTGTCCATTGGTCCCCGAAATCAACCTGAATTCTTCATTCGGTCCTCCATTATTCCAGTTTTTTACAAAAAGTCCCTGGTTAGTTCCCATGTATATTTTCCCTTTGTGAATAATGGATGTGTACCCGGCACCAATTCCTTCGGCCTGTTGCAGGAAGGTGATGGGCGAATTCATGTTCAGGTAGTCAATTCCGTTATCGAGCCCTAACCAAAGATTGCCAACACGGTCGGAAAATATCTTTAAAATAGTATTGTTTTGAAGTCCTTCTTGTTTATTGATGTGCTTAATAATATTTCCAGATTGATCGGCAATATAAAGCCCATCACGAATTGTTCCAATACCATAAAAGTGTTTTTGGATAATTCCGGCACTAAAAATTTGTTTTTGTTTCAGCAGTTCGTTTATCGGGGTTCCCCATTCTTTCAACTCATTACCGTTATATACAAATATACCCTTGTTTAAGGTAAATATCATGATACAGTTACTTTGACTGCTTGGCAAAACAGACCAGATTTCTTCTCCTTTGATTTTTTCACAACCCTTCAATGCCTCAAGTGTTTGGTTTTTATATTCCATTAAACCATTCTCCTGGTCGTTAAAATAGAGCTTGTTATTTACAAGATACGAATTCTGGAAACGAGAAGGAGCTTCAACTACTGAAACAGTAGAGTCATTGCGGTATAAAAAGGCATACTTGTAGCATTGAAAAACAACTTGGTTCTCATAAGTTGTGATGTTCCAAATGTCGTCAAACGACTGATATTTCCCTGGCAAGAATTTCTTTAAAGATTGAAACTGCATCCTGCCTCCCCGAACGGTAGTCATTTTACCAAATTCGTTATATGCACCTACATAAACTGTTGCATTTTTGTTGATATAAACCGAGCGGACAATTGAATAATTTGGCATACGGTAAATTTCCCATCTCACTCCATCAAAAAATAATAGCCCTTCATTGTTAGCAAAATACATAAATCCAGAAGTGTCTTGTGTAATGCTCCAATTTTGTGTGCCTCCAAGATATTCGCGTTTTGAGAAATTTTGTATGTATGGGGCTCCAATTGTTATTATTTCAGCTTTGATATGTACTATCATGCTTAATATAATAATGAATGTACCGATTAGTTTTTTATAAGCTGACATTTTCCTATACGTTTACTTTAGTTTCACGAAACAGGCATACGCAAATACCTTCACAAATGCGAAAATAATTGGCAAGCTACTAGCAATTAAAAAACATATTATATACAGTGAAATTACTATTTACTACTGAAAATTTCAAGTAAAACGAATGAATTCTGTTATTTTAGTAACTGTTAGCTACATAATTGGATAAATTTGTATACGGTGTATTCTTAAATAACTACTCTATTGGATTTTTTTTGTTGGTTAATATTTGTATTAAATTAATGTAATTTAAGTAGTTAGTTCTATTGTTGTATGCTAGATTCGCAATTACCGACCGATGCAGTCTATTCAAGAAATTGTAAATACCTCATAGTATTAATGGTTATAAATAATATATTGTATTGTCGTTGAATTTTTAAAATTATGACATTTAAGAGTGTATGGTTGAATTATAAATACTAAGGTTGGAAGGAAGTAGAATTTATAGTTTTATTTATTCAAGCTATACATCTTCACTTGAATGATATTGGAGGCTTTTGATTTAATTTATTAAAGGTTTAGTTTCGTATAGCTTGCTACCAATATTTAAAGAAAACTGATTAACCGGAAGGGGAGATTTTCGTAATACTGTATTGACTTTTATCACTGGGATCGAGTATTTTAGCTCTGTATTTTTATGGGATGTAATAAAATATTCATAAAATGAGGGCTTCATTTAGTATGAAACCCTCATAGAATTATATTCTTTTTGACAAAAGAATCATGTATGTATCACTTCTATTTTCTTCCATTTGCCACTTTGAAACCGGTAGATGAGCACGGTACAGAATAGTAGGAAGAACAACACTAACAAGAACCAGCTGAACGGAACCGAAAGTTTCAACACATCAAGGGCAATGTATAAAATTGGAATAATTGTCCAGTGCGATGCAACCGAAGCTATCATCGTGAAATAAGTGTCACCGGCCCCGCGCAATGCACCAACCAAAGCAACCAAAACAGCTTCAACAAGCACGTACAACGATGCAATTTGTATCATAGCTACTGCAATTGGTACTGCGTCGTCAAAAATGCTTGATGGTGTTGCTGGATGAAATACACGTACCAACGTTTCAGGAATGAAAACGAACAGCGCCAGTATGATTACAGAGTAAAAAATACCGGTTTTAACTGCTGATATTGCAGAGCGGTGAGCTAAATCGGGTTGTTCGGCACCCATATATCTTCCGGCCAGGCTGGTTACTGCAATCTCGATACCCAAGAGTGGGATGAAAGAAACCAAATCCCAGTTAAACATGATAGTTGAAGCTGTTGCCGCCACTTCGCCCTGCGAATGAAACAAGGCAACCATCGTTGAAAAAGCTGTGAAATTAAGGAACATTTCCAGGCCGGCGGGCGAACCATAATACAACAGTTTTTTCATGATTGGCCAATTGAAATGAAACGATTTCATTACAGCAAAATCAACTCGGTTAGTATGGTTTAAATAGGCTACAAACAAAATAACCATGGCACAAGATGCCCCAATAACAGTAGCAAAAGCGGCACCTTTTACTTGCATGGCTGGAAATCCAAACTTTCCGAAAACAAGAATGTAATCAAGAATCACGTTTACTATCATAGCCATAATCGTTGCGATCATCACAATTTTGGTTTTCCCAATTCCGGAAAAATAACATCCGAGTGTATACCGTAACATGCCAAATATTCCTCCCCAAGCCAATATATTTAGGTAATCAATCTGATAACCAATTTGCAATTCAGGAATCTTCATAAAATGAAAGAAATGAATGGTTAATGGTTTTATTAGCAGGATTATCGGCCATGCCAATATGGTAACTATTATAGCCTGAAACGCTGCAATGGTGGCCTTGGGTTTGAGACCAGCCCCAAAATATTGGGCAACCAATGCAGTTGAATAGCCTGTAAGTCCTACGAAAAAGAACATGAGCATTTGCATGGTTACTCCGCCACCTAAAGCAGCATTCATCTGTTCGGGTCCAATACGTGCCAGGAACAGACGATCGGTAAGAGTCATTATACCATCACAAGCTGTTGAGATGATCATAGGGATTGCCAGTACCAACAATTCTTTTATGCCACCCGGGTTGTGGTAATCTTTAAAATATTTCTTAAAAAAAGTCATAAGTGTCAATTGACAATAGGTTATAAGTAACAAATCTGATATCAGATTTATAGCATAACTATCTCAATCATCGGTGGTGTGTTTTCTATATAAAACAAGCGACCTGATACGTTGATGAAAAGATCTTTTCCTTCAATCCGGTAGCCACTCAGTTAAAGGAAGAAAAACTCAAAAGGTTCAAGACACACACGAAAACCTTTACGTTGGGAAACTAACATTCGGGAATTTAAGTCCAGAATAGAACTCTATTACAAATTGGTGTAAGAGTAATGCGAAAAGTGGATAAACGTAAACATGATTGGTAATTGTTTTAATTGTTTGGCTTATTTCTGTTGTTTCGGAACAAAAGTATTGAATTAAATCCATAGACAAAAATCAGGAATGAAAAAAACATAATAATTTTAGCAATTTTTTTTTGACCTCAGGTCATATTCAATACTTTAGCTAATAATAATATTTGTTTCCAATTTCAATTGTTGTTCTTTTTTACTTGCTTAGGTTTACCTTTTAAACTCAATCAATTCAATAGGTGCTCCTCTATGCTCAATCATTGCAACTCTCACATCATTAGATGGTTGGTTGGGCTGTGTGAGTATTTTACATCCGCATCTCGTTAACTCCATTTCTAAGTCATCAACTTCAAACGCAAGGTGAGGGGTAGTTTGTATCAATTTGTCGACTTGGCTTTCCGGCAGAAACCGCATCCATTCTATACCAAATGGACTTGTACTAAAGCCTGAAACATACATTGCAAATTGGGCCAGAAATATTTCGTCAGGCATTTTTCTACTTGTAGGAATTCCTAAATGATGATACTTCCATCCCCATTTAGCGGTAGCCTCTGGTAATTCGTTATCATTTCTTATATTAGGCATCTCGTGAAATAATAAAGGTTCATTTTTCGAATAATTTTTCAAAAATCTCACTGGCAATAATACCAGCGCCTATTGAATTTTGATGAATACCATCGGTAAGTAAAAGAAATCCATTCTTGTAGGAAATACTATCCAAACTTGTAAATAACAAATAGTGTTTAAATAGGGCTTGAAATGCAAGTTTGGTGCTATTTATACAGTCCTTTCCTTTTCCACCGATTTTATCATTGAGATAGCTTTTTTGTCTTTCGTTTACAGGTAAATATATAATATTTTGGGCTTTGGTAATTTTCTTCAATTCAGAGTTATATTTATCGAGAGTTGTGTTTTCAATCGATTCGAGGTTTTCCCCGATAACGGGTAATGATGCCAATGCAATCTGCGACTTTGTCTCCTGCTTTAATCGTTCAATTATACATGTTATATTTTTACTGTAGTTTTCGAGAGTAGGTTCGTGTGGTATATGTTTCCATTTTCGGGTACGCTGCCCAAGTACGGGATCGAGTGATGAAGTAACATCGTTAGTACCTACGAGTAGAACTACATAATCGGGATTTATTTTGACAGCTTTATCTAATTTATTCAACACATTGTATGCTTCGTACCCGGCGACGGCATGGTTAAAATAATCGAAACTATCAGTTCCCAGCTTTTCTTTCAGTTTTTTTACATAACTCACGCTAATTTTACCATCAGTAATACTTGCTCCCAAAAACAAGATTTTCTTCTTATTGACCATTGATTTCTATTTTCTGTTTTCTGTTTTTTTAAGGTCAAAATTATTGTTATTTCTTAATTTGTCAAAGTCGAAGAAAATCATTGTTAAAATTAACGAATTACCTGTAGAGTAGCTTGTTAATATTTTCAATAAATATCTCTGGTTTTTCTAAATGAATATCATGGCCACTAACCAATTCAACAAGCTCACAGTTTTTTATCAGGCTTACTGCTTTTCGTGCTTGTTCGTTTGAGGATGCCGCCATAAGGATACTGTCTTTCGTTTCAGGATCAATAGCATAGGCATCTTTGGCATGCATAAAAATAGTAGGTACTTTAATTTTATTCATCAGTATCCTATGGCTAATTTTGTTGTGCCAGGTATAATCGTAAAATTTATCACCAAACCTTAAGTCGTAATCATGTATGTAAAGGAACATACCAAATAATCGTTCATTAAGTGATTTTGGTAAAAACCAGATTTGTATAGGTTTACCTGGATATTTTTCATGATATTTTTGAGCAGCATCAGCAATTTTCCCAACCTTGTCGGGAAGATAAAGTTTTCCCCAGTAACAATGGCGTAAATAATAGGCTTCCCAACATTCATTTGTATTAGAATTCAGAAAATCATGGATAACTTTATAATCGTCGTGATAAACGAATGTTCGTGGAAAATACTCTTTTTCAGTCGAAAATACTGGCGGATCTTCGAGTAATGCCCCTACAATGTAAGGGTTCCCGGTTCCGGCCAACCAAGCTGAAATCAGTCCACCTGATGAATGGCCGGACACTACGGTTTTTTGCTTTACAATTTCGCTGATGAAACGGGAAAGATCATTGCCAATACTATCGAGGTAATAGCGAGATTGGTCGTGTGTCGATTTTCCGTGTCCGTGACAGTCGACGGCATAAACGTGCCAGTTTTTACTCAATTGTGGTAACACTTTTTTATAATCCTGCCAGGCACCCATTTGGCCGTGGATCAAAAACAGTGCTTCCTGTCCGTTGTTAGGGCCTTCGGCGTAATTTATTTCAACTCCGTTTGAAAGGATAACTTTCTTTTCCTTAAAACCTGCTTTATAAGTTGTATTAATGTTTTTGTCTTTAGCTGTACAACTTCCCAACATGAAAAGTATTGAAGCAATAATAGAAAGTAAGAGCTGATTCGAATCAATTGCTTTCATTTAATAATTTTTTGTAGTGCTTAATGGCACCCAAAAATACGATACTCAAAAAAAGCAAATTTTAACCCAGGTTAAAAAGGCCAGGATTTTGAAAGTCTTTTTTTGATTCGGCTCAACGATGGTCCTTTAACACCAATGTATGATGAAATGTTTGATAAAGAAACCCGCTCGAAGATATCAGGGTATTTTTTCAAGAGATTGATATAACGCTCTTCAGCTGAATGAAATAGAAAATCCTGGACGCGATCTGCAGTACCCACATAAACAAGTTGGGCAACCTTACGACCAAATTCCGACCAATGATGCGATTTCCCATATAATTCGAATATTTTGTCGCGCGGTGGAAATAAAATTATGGTTGAATCTTCCATTGCCTGAATATACATTGAACTAGGTTTTTGCGAAATAAAACTCTGATATTCTACGACGAAACCATTATCCAGGAAGAAATGAAAATTCATTTCTTCCCCTTTCTTATTAATGAAATACCAACGGAAGCTTCCCTTGACAATAAAAGCAACGTGTTTCCCAATCTCTCCTGCCTGAAGAAAAAACTCATTTTTTTTAAAGTTCTTTTCTTTAAAGAAAGGTTCCATCATCATCCAGTCGTCTTGGTCAATTTTCGAAATAGAGTTTAGTTTCAGCCGAAGTGCATCAAACATAAGATTTAGCGAAAATTTTAATAATTAAAGTCGTTATTTCAAAGATAACAGTTTTCCATTGTTTATTTTAATGTGAAATATACCGGAGTTGCAGCCATTTTCCTGACAGTTGCAGATTTTTTTTGAGGCTTTCGGATCACGGAAGCACCTTTGCTAAAACAAAAGCCTTAAAGTCAAATGAAAACAAACACACAAAACAGATTAATCCGCATCGGAGGAGTTTTCTCCGGTCTTTTCCTGATCCTCCACATCGGTTTTTACTGGCTTTTTAAATGGGAAAGCACCTTGCAGGTGATGAACCATGAAGACCGGTCGATCCTTTTGACACTAAACCTGGTAGGTATTTTATTCCTGGTATACTGTACCGGAATAACTCTTTTCATGACCAAACAACTTGTTCAATCCGTTGCAGGGAAAAGTATTCTTTTGTTCTTTGCATCCTTTTATTTGTTGCGCATTGTGGCTGAATTCCTGTATTTCGGATTCAGATTTCCCTCGTCGATTGGCGGTATTATCCTTTGCCTGATCCCGGCAGTATGTTTTGGACTTACGGCTCTAAAAAGATAGTAATTTCAAATACCATGAAATAGCCATCTCGCCTTAGGCGAGACAAACCGAAAATGAATTGGAGCGAAACGGAAATCTGTGAAGCGAATAAATGGCTATTCCATCCGTTGGGTAATTAATTGAAAAACAATAGATCATACGAAAATTGTACAATCAACTTTGAAAATATAAACAGATGAAAATCATGTCAAAAATAACAAATGGATTAATCCTTGTAATTATTGGAATTATCCACACCAGGCTGGTTATATCGAATGACGCTTTCGGTTTCAAATTCAGGGAGTTTGCCCAATCTGGTTTTTTCCGGATAAGCAATGGGCTGAACGAATTACCAGCAGCCCCGGGCAAAACAAATTTCGAATCGTTTGCCGCATTTTGGTTTTTCTACTTCGGAATTTTAATTATTCCGCTCGGATTATTGGTTCATGCCATCGAAAAGAAAAACAAGATGTTACCTCATAGTTTTACTATATCCTACTTAATTGTGGTACTTGTTGGCGCTTATATGATCCCTGCTTCAGGAATGACATACATTATGCTGCCACATGCGGTTTATATGCTGGTGGGCAATTTTCTGAAAGGTCGAAAAATGTACCTGGAATTTAATGTTGATCAAAAATAATCATAGAATTATTCGTATATGAAAATGACAAATGGAAAAGTTATCATTCTTATTGGAGTAATCCATACGCTTTTGACGCCAGTTGTTTACTTCAGGCAATTCAGCCAGTTTGCCAGTCAGTTTTTTTTCAGGATAAACAATGGGTTTATGGAAACTTCCATCAATTACGAGACTTTTGCTGCATTCTGGTGCCTGTACTTCGGACTTACACTCTTCCCCCTTGGAGTTCTTTTGGACTCGATCGAAAGAAAAGGTATCCCAATTCCCAAACCCTTTATCATGGTATATCTTGGTCTGGTTTTACTTGGTGTATATATGATACCTTTTGGCGGAATGACAGTTTTTATGTTGCCACACGTCACTTACATGGTGGTTACCAATTTTAGGAAAAATAACAAACAGTTACACAGACAGACAAAATGAACAAAGTTTTTAAGCTCAAAACCTATCCTGAAGACACAAAAATTTATGCCGATATGGACCGTGTGGACTATTTTGATTCGTACATGATTGTAAAAAATACGCCTGATTCGGTAGGTGAGGTAACCCGGAAATTGCTGAAAGCGCCTGGATGGGTGAATGCTTTGGGTAGGCTTAGAGATATGCTGGTAAAGCCTTTCGGGCTAAAAACAGAAAACGACATAAAAAATGAACATTCTGGTAACCAAGAATTTGATTTTGCCCCGGTTTTGTATCGAAGCGACCAGGAGATAGTGATGGGAATGAACGACAAACATCTTTATTTCAGATTGTCGGTGCTGAAAGTAGCTCAACAGAAGGATTCGCAGGTGTACCTAACCACTGTCGTTCGCTTCAACAATTTGGGCGGACGAATCTACTTCGCACTCATTCGCCTGTTTCACGGATTGATTGTCAGAACCATGCTGAAAAGGCTTTGATTAATAAGTAAATATCGTTTGAATAAGAAAAACAGCTTAGGAAACCTTGGTGTCATAAAGTCTTCGTAGCTAATTTTTTCTTGCCACAAAGCCCCGAAGTCGCAAAGAATCACAAAGGATAAATTCAATCGTAAATAGTCAATCTTTAAATCGTAAATTACCCGTTATGTCATCACAACTAATAAAGCTATCGCGTATTGCCGGAGCAATCGCTTTGTTTCTCGGTCTGGCACACGAAACCTACACCATATGGTTTATTCCCGAAGTTAAGAATCTTCCGCAAACCTGGCAGGGATTGGTTTTGTACATGTACATGGCAACAGGTTTGGCTTGTTTTCTGGCAGGAGTGTCCATGCTTCTGTCGAGCAGCAAATTGGCCTCAAAATCGAGGTTATCAAACCAAATCTACTTTATTTCTGCTACTTTTATGCTGTTGCTCGGGATTGGGGCTCCCATTGCCATGAGCAATAATCCGTTTGGGTATATTTCGCTTGCTGGAGGTGTTTTTTCGGTAGCTGTAGCTTTGCTTCGTTACCGGAATTCGGTCATTTCACCTGCATAATTGGCGATTGACTATCGATTTGTTTGAATAATTTTAACGAATATCAACTTTTGCAATGTATGGAGATAAGAATTTTTAATTCGGGAGAGTTTTCTATTGCCGAACTAATTTCGGAACACATCGAAATCAATGACCAGCAAGATGCACTTGATTTAATGGGCGATGCCAGCTATCAGGGTGTCAATCGGTTGATCGTGTCAGAGAAGAATCTTCATCCTGATTTTTTTGACCTGAAAACTGGAGTTGCTGGTGAAATACTTCAAAAGTTTTCGACATACAACGTTTATCTAGCCATAGTCGGAGATTTTTCGAAGTATCCGGGCAAAAGCCTTAGAGATTTTATTTACGAAAGCAACAACGTGGGACGAATCAACTTTGTAACAACAAAGGAAGAGGCGTTACAGGCATTAACAAAGCGAAAATAGTACCGAATGAACCGGATTATCAAAATAATACTCCATATCTTTTACTGGATGGTATTTTGTTTGTTTTCGGCACTTGTGAGTTTCCGGCTTGCTCAGGGTTTGGATTTTTTGATTGAGAACATTGATATCTTTCTTTTTAACGGATTGTGGGCGGTTATTCAGTTTTACCTGTTTTATTTTTTGTTTTATCAGTTTATTGAGAGACAGCTTTATATTCGCTATTTTGTTTACGCGGTAGTGGTAACTATTGGTTTGTCGCTGTTCATGTTTTTCATTTTCGGCCTTTTGTTTGGTTTCTCCGAGGTGCGAGAAATGGGTAGTATTATTCCACCAATGGTAGGCACCTTTATTATTGGGCAAACCGGCAGTTTGTTGCGTGGCTTCATCGGTTGGTTCGACGATTTGCAACACAAACAGGAAATGGAAAAAATGTTGATCCGAAACGAACTCGATGTATTGAACGCCCAGCTCAACCCGCATTTTCTATTCAATACGCTGAATAACATCGATTCGCTCATCTTCCGCCAGCCGCAAAAAGCATCGGAATCTCTGATAACTTTGTCTGAAATTATGCGCTATATGTTGTACGATGCTAAAAATGCGCAAGTGTCAATTGCTAGAGAAGTTGAACATTATGAGCGTGTTATCAGGCTACAATCCTTGCGTTTTGGTAATCCTGAAGCGATTCGGTTTATTAGGCCAGAAAGCCTTCCTGAAATTCAGATTGCGCCTTTGCTGTTTTTGCCGTTCATCGAAAACGCTTTCAAATATGCCGTGAAAACCGATGTTTTCCCGATGATAGATTTCAAAATGACAATTTCTGAAGGAGAAATTTGCTGGACGAGCCAAAACCTGTTTCAACCCGATGAACAAGAATCACCGGCAAGGCGTGGCGGAATTGGTTTATCAAACCTCAAACGCAGGCTAGAGTTACTTTATCCTGAAAGATATATTCTCAAAACTAGTAAAAGCGGCAATGAATTTTATGCTGAATTAAAACTGAAACTATGAGCTATACTTGCGTGACAATTGATGATGAACCGCTTGCTCTTGAAAAAATTAACGGCTTTGTGGAGCAATTACCCCAGTTAATACTTCTTGCCAGTTTCGATAATGCACGTGATGGTTTGAATTTTCTGGCTAATCACATGGTCGATATTTTGTTTCTCGATATTCAAATGGATCGGTTGTCAGGTCTCGACATGTTGTATGCTTTGCCTCAGAAACCACAGGTAATATTAACCACAGCTTATAGCGAATATGCCTTGAAAGGCTACGAACTGGAAGTAACTGATTACATACTTAAACCTTATTCGTTTGAGCGGTTTGCAAGAGCTGCTAATCTGGCTATTAAGCGATTGGAGGAAAAAGCAAGCGCACCATCGACCGAATTTATCTTCGTAAAAACCGATTACCGCTTGGTGAAAATAAAGCTCAACGACATTCTGTTTATCGAAGGAATGCGCGATTTCCGGTGTATTGTCACTACATCAGGAAAGATACTTACCCAGCAAACCTTTAGCTCGTTCGAAGATCAGTTGCCAGCCACAGCTTTTGCCAGGATACACAAATCGTACATGGTAGCCATCGCCAAAATTGAATCCATCGAAAAACACCGTGTCAAGATTGGTAAAGAATTGCTGCCCGTCAGCGAAAGTTACAGGGAGCAGTTTTACAAGCTGATTGGGAGTTATTCGGGTTAATACTTCAACCATTCAAGCCGCTCCAAAACATGCAGCAGTTTGATTTTCTTTTTCAAATAGTCCTTCTCCAGAAACACCAGTCTGTCAGCAATTTCATCGTTATAAGTAGCATATTTTTCTGAAGGTTTATATTCGGCTTTTTGCCTGGCGATGGTTTCGTCGGTAAACAGCCTCAAGTCCTGTTCGCAGGCTGGGCAAATGGTAATTTCATAGCGCTGGTTGCTGGTTTCAGCACTGCAGTTAAAGCATTTCATGGTTGCTGATTTAGTAGTTGATCTGTGGAAGAATTTTAGCCCAACAATCAAAATTACGGATATTTGGGCGAAGGATCGCTAATTTGTTCAGGTTTTCAGAAGGCCAAAATTTAAATTGGTTGACAGTAAGGACAATAATAAATGGTTCCTCCCATAAAATTCTCTTTAATTATGGTACCGCCACATTTTGGACAAGCCTGTTGATAGGTGTTTTTTGACAAAATTGTTGGATAACCGCCTGCTTTTCCAAACAAATCGTTCTCCGTATCGCGACCGCCTTTTGCCAGCATGGTGGCAAGCACTTCTTTAATTGATTGATATAGTGCGTTTTTATTGCTTTCGGTCAGCGTATTCAGTTTTCGTTTGGGATGTAATCCAGCCCGGAACAAAATATCCTGCAAAACCCCGTTGCCTATACCCGGGAAACGCTGTTCGGTTGCCAAAAAAGCTTTTAAACTAAGGCTTGGCTTCTCGTTGTTCAAAAAATTGGAGAAATAGTCTTCCGTAAAATCGGCACCGAGAGCTGATATCCGCTCCATACTTTTCCGGTGATAGCTATTCTGAAATTCGTTTTGATAGACATACATGCCACCATACATCGCTACGGTAAAAGTCAGAAAAGTTTCATCGTCGAATGTCAGGAGCAACTGATACTTATCGGGAACCGGACTGTTTCTGTCGTTGTATTTTACCTTTACCCCATCGCAGATACTCAAATACACGTCGTTATCGAAACGAATATCAACAAAAATACCTTGCCCGGTAGCCGAACGAATTTTCAGACCGGTCAATAACGATTTGTAAGCCAACGGATCGCCGTTGAAAAAGGCAAATTTGTTGACATGCGTGGCATTAAACACGTTGGTTACGGTTTTTCCGGCAAGAACGTCATTCATCTGGCGTCCCAATAAAATGGCTTCAGGTAGTTCTATCATGTTGATTTCTATTAATTTTCGACAAAGTATTTAAGCGCATCCAACGGCATAAATGTTCGTTTAGCCGTAGCTTCCAAATCGCGACCTTCTTCTTCGTAAATTCGTTTCAGAAAAATAGACATCTCTTCGCCCACTTCAATCAGGTGGCTATCGGGGTCGTAAAAACGGATGGTTCGCTGTCCCCAAAGTTCTGTATTAATTTCGTGTAGAAATCGTACATTATTATCTTTCAGTGTTTTGTAAATACTATCCAAATCGTCGGTTTCAAAACAGAGTTCAAAGCGACTGATATTTCCATTGTTGGTAATATTTTCTATACCAATAGTTTGCGAAATGATATTACCCTCCCATATTTGCCAAACGGTAAATCCTTCCTTGAAGGTAATATTAGCCCCGCCATTGTCCATTACCACCGTAAAACCGAGTACATCAGTATAAAATTTAGTTGAGACACCAGCATCTTTCACGAACAACACCGGCTGACATTTCTTCAGATTCATCATATTCTTATTTAGTTGATTACATCCATTTTATTTGCGCATCCTCGCGGTATGGCAATTTTGAATAATGATATTTAGGATAGCCTGCCATCAACGCCGAGCGAACGGCATGTGTTTCGTCCAAACCCACCAATTTCCGCACCTCAGGTGAATAACCTAAGGCGATCATCACAAAGCCTGCCCAGCAACCACCCAATCCGAAAGATGGCAACAGCAGTTCGAGGTGAGAAGTGGCGATTACGGAATCGAGGGCACCACCTGTATAAGCAGCAGCGGTATAGCCAATTACCAGCACCGGGGCTTCGCGGCAAATCACGTCGTCGCCCTGTTGGTACGAATTGATCAGCTTTTCGAAGCCCAGATATTGCGCAAGATCGGCTTTGGCGTCCACCATGCCTTGCATCCAGTTGATTACCGCATCGCTTAATCGACGGATAGCACTTTTATCGCAAATTACCACCCACTTGTTTTGCTGCTGATTGACCCCCGTAGGCGAATAACTCACTACCTCAAAAAGTTTTTCGAGTGTGGTTCTATCTACGCTTCTGGACAAATACTTGCGGATGGAACGGCGACTGCTAAAGTATTCCGACAGGTTTTCGGGATTGATTTCCTGTAACTTATCTTTCTTAACTGTTCGCAACGAAGGTAACGCATTATTCTTCAATGCACCCGTTGTACAAACTGCTTCGCAATGCCCACATTGTACACAGCGGGCTTCGTTCTCTTCGGTTATAACGGGAAAGCCGTCGTTTCCCGTCGAGATAAGCCCCATTGGGCAAATTTCCCCACATACGCCGCATTGCTGGCAAGCGACAGCATCAATAGTTAATGTACTCATATCGTTTATTTTACTACTTGTTTGTTTAACCAATTTTGCAATTTTTCGAAATATTGCCCCACATGCACTCCATCGACAAAGGCATGGTGTACCTGAACGGAAAAAGGCAGAAGCGTTTTACCATCCTGCCCGAAATATTTTCCCCACGAGATGCGAGGTACCGAGTCGTTGCGGTTGATGGTAATGGTATGCGACAGGTGCGTGAACGAAATCCAGGGAATGCAGGTGAGGTAAACAAAATCGTCGCGCCCAATTAAAGGAGCATAATCGAAATAAATACTTTGGCTATCAGTAAATTGTTTTGCCCTGTAGACAAAGCTGAATAGGTTTCTTTCCATATCGAGGGTAACAAACTTAAACAGGTCGTCGCTACCGTCGGCTGTCATTGCAGTAAAAGATGGGTTAAGCCTGTCGTGCAAAACCACCTGTTTTCCCTCCCTTACGCGGTAACGAAAATTCTCGCATTCATCCGTCACGCATGTAACAGCGTAAATCATGGCATAATAAAAGGGCAATTCGTTTTGCCTGACAAACCGAAGAAACTGCGTAATGTCGATGTTGGCGCAAATATTATATTGCGGATAATCCATCCGGTAGAAAAATTCGAAATGCTCTTTTCGTTTCCAGTTCTCAATATCAATGATTTGCATAACTATTTAGTTGTTTGAGTTTTAACAATCGGGACAACCGCCATCATAATTTCCAGCTTTCACTGGCCAAAACAACCGAGGTTTCTACCTGCCTTTCGGGTATCGACCAATAAATACGGAGTAGTTTGTTTTTCTCATCGACGGAGACCTGGCGGAATCCATGTTTTTTGTAAAAGTCAATCGCCCAAAAAGCATTGGCCCAGGTACCAATAAGAATGGGAGTTTTGGCCATCGCAACCAGATGTTGCAGGAGTTTTCCTCCAATCCCGTGCTGACGAGACTGTGTGCGAACATAAGCATGTCGGATAAGTGTTACATCGCTTTTATCCTGAATTCCCATTACGCCCAGTATTTCGTCGTTGTCCATGTACTTCCAGAATTCGACTCCTTCAGCAATTTGGGTTCTCAACTCTTCAGCAGGCATATAGGGTTCTTTCCACCGGTCGGGTGGGATAATGCCTTTGTAGGCAATGGAGGCGTCGTTTATGATTTCGAGAATGATATCGAAATCGGTTTCAATAGTGCATTTTGTTATCATTTGAATGTTTGGTTTTATTCTGGTTTTTTAATCTGTTAAATCCACCGTTATCACCCGAAAAGTATTCAGGTTAACGGTTATCCTGATATTTTGCTCACGGTTGGTAATATATACGTTCTTACCTTTTCGTTCAAAAAACAGTTCCGATGTTTCACTGATAATTTTGTAAAGAAGTATTTCTATCTCTGCTTTCGAAAGCTCGCTACGAAGCTTTTTGTTAATACGGCCGTAAACTAACCCAGTGTAACAGAGCTTTTGGAGAATTTCGGATTTGTTGATGTCCATTTGTGCTTCTGTGTACATCGGTTTTTAATTTAGTCAATACGTTCATCTTTCGCGTGAGACTTCAACCTGTCGGACATTACCCTGCAAATGTCTGTCATATTGTTTGGTTCTCCCGATTTTGGCCGTTCCACACCATAAACGGTTAGCGGGAAATTTAAAGGCTTCTGAACAGACCAGATTTCATCGTGCTTGTCAGGAGGAAGGATCTTTGCAGGATTTCCAACTGCAATCCAATTAATAGGGACAGAAGTATCCTGGGGCAAAACCGTTTTTAAATGAACTACGCCGTTGATACATACTTCCGAGCCGGTTTTAAGAATTGCTCCGTGGAAAATGGCTGCACCAGTGGCAATGAACACATTATCTTCAACCGTACATCCGGCAAGATGGGCATTCGGTCCAATCAGACAATTATTTCCTATCGTGACGGAAAATTTATCTGTTCCCCGAATAACCGCATTTTCAAGAATAATGCAATTATCGCCAATGGTAATCGGGCTACTTTCGGCAATGATTTGTGCGCCAAACATTATTCTGGCATTTTTCCCAATCTTTACATTCCCGCAAATGATTGAATTGGGGGCTATGTATGCAGTATCATCAATCTCCGGTGTTTTGTTTAAATGTTTGATAATCATATTTATATTGATTTGAATGGATCGATCATCTCAGTTTCATGATTTCCGGCAATTTTTGTCTGATTTTCTCTTCGTCCCAATTCCACCATTTCAGCTCAAGCAATTCGGCAATCTTGCTGTCGGTAAACCGTTTGCGAATCAATTTGGCAGGTACTCCACCCACAATGGAATAGGGTTCAACATCTTTAGTGACTACAGCACGCGAACCGATAATTGCCCCATCGCCAATGGTAACGCCCGCTAGAATAACGGCTTCGAAGCCAATCCACACATCGTTGCCCACCACAATGTCGCCTTTGTTGTCCCATGCTTCGGTTACCGGAACCTGCAAATCCCATTCGTTTGCCATAACAGGGAATGGATAGGTTGACAAAGAGTTAAGCGTATGGTTGGCTCCGTTGAACAGAAACTTTGCTCCACAGGCGATGGAACAAAATTTCCCGATTTTCAGCCGGTCGTTATTTACGTAGGGATAGTGGTACTGTACGTATTTCTTCTCAAAATCAGCGGGATCGTCCACAAAATCGTGGTAAAACGAATAATCGCCCACTTCGATAAACGGGCTTTTTACGCAATTTTTCAGGTAAACGATTGTCTTATCGTCTTTGCGTGGGTATAGTTGTGTTTTGTCTGCCATTTTATTTTAATTTTTCCAAATAAATCACTGTCACGTTGTTGTTTACAGCTTTATGTTTTATGTTTGTTATAAAATCTCCAGAAGTTTAATTTGTCACAAATTGACTGATGGGTTGAGAAAACCAATTTTATAGACTATTTTTTCGTCAAACCCTTTTCTTGAAACGATTACATTATAATAGCCTGATTCGGCTTTCTTTTCAATTGTTACTGATATGTCGCCGTATTTGCTTGCGACATTGAAGTTTGTTTCATCCGAAAAAGGCTTCCAAACTGTCAACCCGTAATTTCTGACCGGCGTTCCATTGTCAACGCTTACAATTACATAAGCCGAACTGCCTTTTTCAGGCATTCCATCGGAATTTACTGTTATCTCGGTGTTTCCGTCAATGACAATTTTTTCGATACCCAAAACCTGAAAGTTGTAGGTGTTGTCTGTCTCTTTTTCTTCACAACTGATTAACAGCACGATTAAAATTGAAAGAATAATGGTTTTCATTGTTTTCATGTTTAACTTGCTTAAAGGCATTTTCCTATTTATTTATGTTCTACATACTCTACGATCAGTCCGTCAGCGTGCCTTACAGTCATATTCCAGCCTGTTGGCACTACTTGGATATCACGTATGATTTCGGCCTTGTTTTCCAGCAAAAATTGGCGGTAGTCGGCAATTGAATCTACCAAAAAAGTGGCGTTAGTCTGCCTGAATGGGAGCAATGCCTGGTCACTACCTGCAATGATCAGAAAATTTTGTACACGTGCCAATTCAAGGCCAACTTGTGTGTATTCAAACCGGTTTGCACATTTTTCGCCAGTCAATAGTTCATAAAAAGCTATCGACTCATCGATATTGTTTGTATATATTCGGCAGAGAACTTGTTTTATCATTGTTCGTTTTTTTTTTACTGAAAGAAATACCGCCCTTTGTTCCGGGTGATTTTTCCATAATCAATAGATTTAGTTGGACATACGTGGATGCAGGCCAGGCATTGCGTGCAGTGGCCTTTCCAGTTCGGTTTACCTTTAACCAATTCAATATTGTTAACCGGACAAACCTTAACACATTTTTGGCACGAAATACATTCGTCGTTACAGGTATAAGGTTTATCGGTAAGTGAGTATTTGGCAAACAGGTTATAAATCAATCCCGATTTAATTTTCAAAAAACGCTTCCCCTTATGGTAAAACAAAATAGGCTGATCGTTCGCAATGGCTGACATCAGTTTCGGAAGGTCGATTTTTGTCTGTTCCATTTTTTTTACCTGCGATTCTTTTGTATCTACATCAAACCCGGGAAGGCAGATATACGAGTTGGGCATAATCACTGAATATATGTGACGGCTTTTAAACCCCTTCGATTTAATTGCTTCGATGAACATCTGGTCGGTGTAACCACATTCGTCGCCACAAGTCATTATGCAATATAGCAATTGATTACTGTATCCATTCAATTGCATATCAGCAATAAACCGTGTTACAATAGGCGGCATTCCCCACGAATGAATGGGAAACACAAACCCAATTTTCTCATCAGGCTTTAATTCAAACTCGGGAATAAGAGGGGCTTCATTGCGTTCGTATTCTCCAATTTGGTAAAGCTTATCTGAAAAATAATCAGACAGTTGGGTGGCAACCCATCGGGAGTTGCCAGTTCCTGAAAAATAGAAGATCATTTTATATCGTTTACAATTCTATGTCGGTTGAATATGCCAGGCAAAGAACCTATTTTATTTCTCAAATAATATGTACCAAACAAAGGTCGAAATCTTTTCACCAAATTGTTCCCCAAAATTCCATGAATCAGAAATTTTTTGGGTTGAGTCGGGAATTTTAGTTCGTGAAGGTGATTAAAACCGAATGAGTGGTTGGCGTAAAATATTTATCGAAACCGAACCTGTTCAAAAAAAGTTAATGATTGAATTGTATTTTTGCCGGAGAAAAACCCGATTCATGCATTATCAGTTTATATCTCCATCGCCTAAATTAGCCCCTTATATAAAGCACTACTGGATGCTTGAGACTGAAGTACACGAGGGAAATGTATGCGAACGGGTTGTCCCCACAGGCAATCTGCAACTGATGTTTCACTACCGGAAGCCGTTTGTTATGACTTTTCCCGATCGGGAGGTAGCGCTTCAGCCGCAGTCGTTTGCCAGCGGATTGAGTAGTAAGTTTATGGATGCTAGTACACAAGGCGCTTCGGGTGTTATTACCATTGAATTTCTACCTTACGGTGCGTGCAACTTCTTCCGGTTTTCGTTGCGCGAAATTGAAGATCAAAGCATTCGGCTAAACGATATTTTTACCAACGAAGTAAAGTACCTGGAGGAACAAATTTGCGGGTGCGATGATTTGCCAACCAGAATTTCGCTTATTGAACAGTTCTTAACCGAGAATCTGGTGCCGGTTGATGTGCGGGATTTTCGGCTGATGAAACAAGCCGTAGAATTGGTTCAGCAAAGTGGTGGACAAATCAAGGTCAGTCGGTTGGCTTCAAAGTTGACGGTAACGTCCAAATGCCTTGAACGTAAATTTGCCTCGCTGGTAGGCAAATCGCCAAAACAGTTTATTCGAATTGTTCGCTTTCAGGAAGTTATGAACGGGCTCATTCGCCAACAGCCTGATTACCTAACCGAGTATGCCTTCAATAATGGTTATTTCGATCAGTCGCACTTTATCCACGAGTTTAAAACTTTCACAGGCTATACTCCGGGCGAATTTGTAAAGGCTTGCCCTTGCCGTGAGGACTGGAGTGAATATATCTATTGAAGGATTAGCGATCGTATTTAAAAAAAGTCAACCTCTGCTGACATGTAGTTGTCATGTTCATTCCGTAAATTTGAGGAAAGAAACAGACAATGAACCAATTCAAAAAAATAATTGACCAAATATTTGCGTCGCAGGCCGCCAACGGCTGCTGGAAATTGCTTGAGGAAAACAACCGGCATTACCCCGATTATTTGCACTATTCACCCACCTTCAAATCAACTCTCTGGACACTTATCTTGCTTGCTGATTTGAAACATGACCCTGATGATGAGCGGATTCTAAAACCTTTGCGAATCATTAAGAAGCAATTTTACGATTCGAATTATGGTATTTATTCGCTTGGCAAAGATCATTTCCCGATTCCCTGTCTGAACGGCAACATGATTTATCTTGATGCTTATTTCAACCGCTCGCTTTCCGAACAAAGCGTTTCGGCAATCCACTTTTTTTGCCTGAACCAGCGGTTCGATGATGGTGTTTACCTACACCCTAAAAGCCCGTTTTGCAGCAATACCAGTTGTTACGGCAAGCACACGTGCTATTGGGGCGTGGTCAAGTTGATGAAAGGCCTTTCGTTTATTCCCCGTGAAAGCAGGAGCAAAGCAGCGCAGGAGTTGCTCGACCGGTGCATCGGATTTGTTTTGCTCCACCAGGTTTGTTTTAGTTCGCGATCGGCAAACAAATACCTGTCCAGGGACATTGATAAACTTGGGTTTCCGTGCATGTACCGGAGCAATTTTCTGGAGATTTTATGGCTGTTGAAACGTGAAAAAGTTTGTTCACCAAACACAGCGCCGGCTTTGGGGTTGCTGATGTCGAAGCAGCAACCAGACGGGAACTGGCACCTGGAAAAGAAAGTGAATAACCTGCTTGTAAGTATCGGCGCCGAAACCCGGTCAAACGAATACATTACGCGCCGGGCAATGGAAGTGTTGGAATTTTATGTGACAGATTGAATTTATCAGTTGGTTTTTATCTAGCCCGTAACGATTAAATGATTTTTATTCCGGTATTTTCAATTTCAAACGCGAACGGATTGGCCGAATTAAAATCTTGTTCTTTAATCGGTTGTGGTTCAATGCGAAGGTCGATTTTGCGGCGCAATTTCATCAAAAGTTTTTGCACCATGAAGAAATCAGGCATGTTTTCAATCACGATAGCAACATCGATGTCGCTTTCTTCCTGTTCGTTCCCTTTTGCATACGAACCAAACAAATATGCCCTCTTAACGCCTAATTCCAATGGGATTGTCATTAGGTATTGTTTAACAGTTTCTATAATTGATTGATTAACCATAGCCTTATTTTTTCGATCCTTTCTATCCAGAGGTCTGTATATTCTTTTGTACAAAGTCTTTGAAAATCTTGTTTGTAGTTATCGTATCGGGCATTTAGGTTAAATGTCGAAATATCATCCAACCATTCCTCAAGTTCTTCATTTAAAGTTTTAAAGCAAGCCTAAGTAAATCGTGCGTAAAAATGGCATATTTTTGATGCTTTTTCACATATAATGCTTTAAGAAGTTTTTCTATTACCAAATGTCCAATAAACAAAGCCCAGCTATAATCTTTTGATTTTAAAAGATTTTGCATGGTAATGTAATTTTGGTTGGAGGAATCTTTCCAGTATTCTATTATTTTGTCAATATTTTCAATTTTGTCTTCCATAAGGCAAAGTTAAGTATTTTATCAAAACCTAGAGATGGCTTTTATAACTCAATATTTCAAAGTTTTTTTGTCGCATTTTTACAATTTTACGGCCAATAATATCCCGAAATTTGCCGCACTTTTTAATTTCTAAGCCATGAATCGAGAATATATCTACGTGCAAAATGCACACACCAACAACCTGAAAAACATTACGGTAGAAATCCCCAAACACAAACTGGTCGTTTTTACCGGGGTGTCGGGTTCAGGCAAATCGTCGCTGTTGTTCGATACCATTTACACCGAGGCGCAACGCCAACTGGTCGAGATCTTCTCGACTTTTGCCCGTACCCGGATGCCCAAGCTTTCGCGCCCCGATGTTGACGATATACTGAACCTTTCCACAGCCATCGTGATCGACCAGAAGCGTATGGGCAACAACCTGCGCAGCACCGTTGGTACGGCTACCGAGATCAACACTTATCTGCGGTTGCTGTATTCGCGGTTAGGCCAGCCGTTTACAGGGCCATCGTTTTATTTCTCGTTCAATCATCCTGAAGGGATGTGCCCACACTGTCATGGACTGGGTAAGCGAGTAAAAATTGATCTGGATCAGTTTCTGGATAAAGAAAAATCCATTCGCGAGGGAGCTGTCACCCATCCGTTTTACAAAATTGGTGGGTTCTACTGGAAGGAATTTATGTCGATTGGTATTTTCGACGTTGATAAAAAGCTGAAGGATTATTCAGCAGGGGAACTGGAGAAACTGCTTTATTCCGAACCATTTCCGATCACCAATTCGAAAGAGAAACTAAGCTATACCAAGAATTTCGAAGGCATTGCTCGTAAGCTGGAGAATGCGGTAGCCGGGAAAGCTGAAGACGAAGCCTCGGAAGAAGACAAAAATGCCTATTCACGGTATTTCATTTACTCGGTTTGCGAACAGTGCAAAGGTTCGCGTCTCAACGATCGGGCGCGGTCGGTTACCATCAAGGGTGTTTCAATCGATCAGGTTTGTACAATGGAATTGACTGATGTTTTTGATTTTCTGGCCGATATCGACGACGAAATTTCGCGTCCCATCCTGCGGAAAGCTCGTTTCCTGCTCGAACAACTTATTGAAATAGGTGTTGGCTATCTGTCGCTCGACCGGCCTGTTTCCACGCTTTCGGGCGGCGAATCGCAGCGCGTAAAAATGGCCAAACAGCTCGACTGCAACCTAATAGATATGCTTTATGTACTCGACGAACCATCCATCGGACTTCACCCACGCGATACCGAAAAACTGCTGGCTATCCTGTTCCGCCTGCGCGACAAGGGGAACAGCGTATTTGTGGTGGAACACGACCCTGAAATTATCCGGGCTGCCGAGTGGATTGTGGATATTGGCCCGAAAGCCGGGAAGTTTGGCGGCGAACTGGTTTACAACGGCGAACCGGAAGGATTGAAACACGCCAATAGCATAACCGGCCAATACTTGTTTGAAAGCAATAAACCCATTTACAGGCGAAAGCAAGCCCGCGGCTTTTTCAGGATCGACCATGCCACGGCCAACAACCTGCGCGACGTTTCGGTGAAAATACCCCAAGGGGTACTGACCTGCATTACCGGGGTGGCCGGAAGCGGCAAAAGCAGCCTCATTCACGAGTGTTTTGTGAAACAGCACCCTGATGCCATTGTGATTGATCAGTCGCCAATTGGCAAATCGTCGCGGGCTAATCCGGCCACGTTTATTGGCATCTTCGACCAAATCAGGAAAGAGTTTGCCATCGCCACCAAAACCGAAGCCTCGCTGTTTAGCTTCAACTCGAAAGGCGCCTGTACCAAGTGCAACGGCCAGGGTGTGATCAGCTTCGAGCTTCACTTTCTCGATGCCGTTAAAACCGTGTGCGACGAGTGCGACGGGAAACGCTACCATGCCGACGTGCTCGAACTCCGCTATCAGGGGCAAACCATTGCCGATGTTCTCAATATGACCGTTAATCAGGCCGACGAGTTCTTTAAAGTTCCCAAAATCAACAAGCACCTGAAAATACTTCGCGAAGTTGGCCTGGGCTACCTCAAGCTGGGGCAAACGCTCAGCTCGCTTTCGGGAGGCGAGTCGCAACGATTGAAAATTGCCACTGAACTTGGAAAAGAAAGCAACATCTATATCATGGACGAGCCCACCACTGGCCTGCACATGTCGGATATCGATAATTTCTACCGGATCGTCAAGTGCTTGGTCGATCACAACAACACAGTGATCATCATCGAACACAACCTCGACATCATCAAATACGCTGATTGGGTGATTGATATGGGCCCCGAAGGCGGCAAAAACGGCGGGTTGGTCTTGTTCGAAGGCACTCCCGAAGAGTTGGTAAATTGTACGGAAAGCTATACAGGGAAGTATTTGAAAAGCCTTATTGGAAAGTAAAATTGCGCGTTACTGCCTGTTAGTCAGGGTTTCACTTAAGTGAAACCCTGACTAAAAAGGCTTGCAGTCAAGACTATTTTTTGGATATTCTAACGATGGACTTTTTACTTAATTACAGCCCAATACCACTTTTTTTGCTCGATTTTAATTCGTCGTCATCGGTCGTCTGAATTTTTTTGACACTTTTTCCAGCGCTAAACCGGTAACTGATCTCGAAGAAAGTCAGGTGCTTAATAAAATTCAAACTGGTTTTTGATTGCTGATAGTATGAAGCTGTGCTTGTAGTGTTTATCATGTCGTACTTTAATCCCATATCAATTGGGAGCATATAGTATAAACCAACCGTTAACTTTTGTTTCAGGAACGATTGACGGAGCATAAGAAGGCTCAAATCGTTATTATTGGTAGTGTAACCTTGTACTGCTGCATACCGGGTCATTCGCTTTTGCAATACAAAACCAGCCATAAAACCTTTCTGGGGCTCCATATAAATCAGGGTTGAATTGACCAACCAGTTATTTGCGGTATTTTTTTGATTGTTGTACTCAAGACTGTTTTCAGACCAGTCTATGCCGTTCTTCCAGAATATTTTCTTCCCCATAGGTAACGTAAAATCCAGTTTCACGCCATAATTTTTGTATTTATCTGCATTCACAATTTGGCTCAGAAAATGGCGATTATTGTCAGGATCAACTTCCACAAAATTGGTGATCTGAGAATTGTTGAACGTATAGTATGGCGAAAGCGTAACGAAATTCATAATATTCACATCAACACCCAGGGTTTGCTCGTTCCCAACTTTTAGTCCGGGATTTCCGACAGAGTATAACAACGAATCCTGCGCAACTTTATAAGGATTTAGCTGATCGATACTTGGATATGTAGTTCCTGAATGGTACTTGGCCACAACATTGAGGTTTTTGTTAAAGGTATATTGAATATTCACGTATGGTAGGAAAGAAGTTAAATTGGTTGAGGTGCCATTATATTTTTGGATGTTGTTTTCGACAATACCACCCACTTTCGCGTTCAATTTCTGGGACGGGCGGTAGCTCGCATACAGTGATACCCGGTTACGGTAATTGTATCGGGTGAAAGAACTCGAATTCAGTTTGTTCGTGTTCGAGAAATAAACATTTCCGTAGCTTAAATCAACATTCACCTTGGGCGAGAAAACATGGGTGTAGTTTAAATTGGTGCGTAAAAAGTCGCCGGATAAATCAATCTTGCTGAGTCCTGTAAAGTTGTCTTGTTTAAACACGTTGTTGTTATATCCGTCGGTACGATAATATTTAACATTGGCATTGAACTCATTTTTATCGTCTATTTTAAACTGGTAGGAGATGCCGGCCTGCAAATTGGTTGATTTGTTTTTCGATACCGAAAGTGCAGAGCTAGTTCCGGTTTCAACGTTGTTAACAAGGTTCGTCAGGTTAAAAAGCGCCGAATCGCGGCTGTTATCGTAGCTATATTTAAATTCGGTCGATAAAATGTGTCTTTTTGCAAAAGTATAATCGGTACCGAAAACAAAGTTGCCATTGATGGGTTTCGATGCAACATTGGGGGCGTCCAGGTCCATTGGCTGGGTTTGTGATGTAACGTTCCCGTAGCGTTTAGTATATTCCGAAGGTAAATTGAAATTGCCTTTATATACAAACCCCGACGAATAAACACTTAGGTTTTTGTAAGTGTAGTTAATGTTTGCATTTCCATAGTCTTGTGTGAAAATATCATCGTTATTCGTGCCAACAAAGTCGAAAAACGTAGAGTTCGTTACGAACGCGTCAACTCCCGAATAGTCTTTCTTCTGAATGATATTGATCACCGCAGAATATCCTTCGGTAGCATACAAACCTACAGGATCTTTAATCACTTCAATGCGTTCAATTCTATCGGGAGCAATATTTTTGGCCATGGCCTGATCCTTTTCAACTCCGTCGACGAGCAGTAACACTTTCGAGCTTCCGTTTACACTGATCGATTTGTCGTATAGGTTGTAATTCACACCGTTAAGCTTCCCAAGCATTTCCTGGGAGCTTGTTGTTCCGGCTCGTAATTCTTTGGTAACGGCATAAACATCGCGGTCGATTTTGTTTGTTCGGGCGCTTCCTTTTATAGCTACTTCCTCCAGTTGTTTCGAATCTTCTTCAAGGAGCAGTGTGCCAAGGTTTTGAGTTTTCAGCTGAGCTTCGAGTGTTTTGTAACCTATGAATCGAATGCGCACTTTCGACGCTTGTGGTTTGTTACTCAGGTAGAATTGACCTTTTGAGTCGGTAATTCCTCCAGTTAATAAACTGTCTTTTGCCGATAGCAATTCAACGGTGGCAAAAGCAATCGGTTCTTTGGTTTGGCTGTCTTTCACAACGGCTGTAATGTCGTAGCCTTTCTCAGCAGCTGCCGAAAGTGCAGCAAAAATTAAGATTAGGAATTGCGCAACAATTCTTTTTGTTCTCTTCATGGCTTCTTTTTGTAAAATTTGGTTTCTAGTTTTCTGAAAAACTTTTAGCGTTAGTTTTTCTGGCGCCAAAAGTATTTTTGAATACAACTGCAAACAATTTTTATCTCCTGAATATTCAATAATGACCGGTGAACTACTCGAAATAAAAGACGAATCGCAAGAGAGAAAAACTTATGTCACTCGATCTAAGCGAGACTTCAGGTTACAAAAATTGCGCGGTTGATTCTCTTTACATATAAATTATAAGAGTGTTGTCTTGAACAAAAATTACAAATTATTCTGAAAAAATACCTCGAAAAGCGCATTCTCAATTTTGTCGGGTATATAAAGTTTACTCCAGTAGCAGTTTAGCAAATAGTAGGTCAATAGTAAAATACAGATAACCGGCAAATTTTAATACAGCATAAAACCGTCCGTATTTTGAAACTCTTTTTTATGCAATTTAGCGAAGGTACTTTTATTCCGATGTAAGAAGAAATGAGCGAAAGTGAAACACGCTCGAAAATGACCTAATATCTTTTTAATAGATTGATATGTCGTTCTTATGCAATATGGAAAAGATTTCAGATGACTATTATTTAAACAACACCTTTACTTTTTGCTGATAATAATATCCGTAGAACTCTGCCGCATCTTCGAGTAGTTTTAGTTCAACTTTACTAAGCGGCCTGAAATGATTGATTTCTATGATCAGCAAGTCTTTTTTTACGGTCTTTTTCCACAACCCGCTAATTTTTCCGTTTATAACCACAATTGGCCAGAAAATGCCGTTTTTCGAAATTGCTTTGGCTTGATCTTCAGCACTAATAGCCGCTTCACGGTTCTTGTAGCTAATCAGGTATTCGTCATACGCAGGAAGTAAATAAGCCGTATCGGGTAGGGTCGAGAGGAAAAAATGATTGTCGGAGAACCAGTACGTTTCGCCATTTATTGTTTCTGAAAGTAGGATTTTATCATTCAGTGCGATAGCTTTTCGTGCCTGAATTACAGGTAATCCCGACCACCATGTGAAATCGGCCAACGTTGCCGGCCCGTGACTGGTAAAATATTTTCTGGCTAAACCGGCCAAGGTTTCATCCTGAGAAAATGATTTCCGGATTGGTACCCGTTCTTCCAACAAAGCATAAGTGTGCTTTTTCCCTTTCATCGGACCGCTGCAAATAATACGGTCGATTTCGGCTTCCATTAAAATGTGGGGAAGGCGTTGATCTGTAGTTTTTATGCCGGCATTGTTTAAATAAACACTCAATTCGTCACGGGTCAGTGCGTGATTTTCTTCTAGGGCTTCAATTATCACTTTCTGGCTTTTTTTTAAAACCGCCTCAGTTAATTCCAGTTGATGGTTTCTGGCTTTCATAGCGCTTTTAATTTGTTTTGCAGAAAGTTCCAGCAGCTCGTAAATATTGTCAGGCGAAACAAAATGCCAGGTTGGCCGCATCAGGTGTGTACGTAAAATCTCGCCCCTGTTATATGCTTCTTCTACTTGTTTTTCGGTGAAGTTGGGTAATCGTAAACCTACAGCCCATTTGGTCTGGTTAAAATCTTGGGATTGCATGGCGCCTATATGATTAAGCAGATCGCGGGGAGCTGAAAAATGGTTTCCTATAATTTGCTGATTTTGTAATCTTATTTGTGTAATTTGATCGGCAATCATGGTCGTTTTGTTTGAAATTCGAAACATAAAGAAACAAAAATGCCCCGAAATCTTACGACTTCAGGGCACAAATTATAGTAATTTCTTACTTACGCAAGTATCTCTTTTACTTGGTTGTAAACATTTTGGGCTGAGAAACCCAGTTTTTCGTCGAGAACAGTGTAAGGCGCTGAGAATCCAAATGATTCCAATCCAAACACTTTACCGTCGGCACCAACCAAACCTTCGAGGTTAACTGGCAAACCGGCTGTCAAACCAAATTTCTTCACTCCTGAAGGTAAAACAGCTTGCTGGTATTCTTTGCTTTGCGAACGGAACAACCCTTCGGAAGGAACTGAAACAATACGGCATTTGATGCCTTCTTTTTCAAGTAAGGTAGCTCCTTCAACCAAAGTTGCCACTTCTGAACCGCTGGCTAAAAGAATTACATCAGGAGTACCTTCAGTATTGGTAACAATGTATGCTCCTTTTGCTGTCTCCATAGCTTCGGTATAGCGGCTTTCTTTTGCCGGAAGGTTTTTAATATTTTGCCGCGAAAGGATCAAGGCTGTTGGCGTGTTTGTATTTTCAAGTGCTAATTTCCATGCGATAGTTGTTTCTTCGCAGTCGGCAGGGCGGAGCACGAGGGCCGAATTTTTGCCATGATGGTTTTTAAGTTTTTCCATCAAACGGATTTGAGCTTCCTGTTCAACTGGCTGATGAGTAGGGCCGTCTTCTCCTACACGGAAAGCGTCGTGGGTCCAAACGTATTTTACAGGCAATTGCATTAGGGCAGCCATACGAACCGCTGGTTTCATGTAATCGGAGAATACGAAGAAAGTACCGCAAACCGGAATGATGCCACCATGTAAAGCCATACCATTCATTATGCACGCCATAGTTAGCTCACAAACGCCGGCTTGAAGGAAAGCCCCCGAAAAATCACCTTTTTTGAAAGCTTTTGTCTTTTTCAGAAAACCATCAGTTTTATCAGAATTTGAAAGGTCGGCTGATGAAACAACCATATTCTCAATTTCGCTGGCATAAGCAGCCAATACTGTACTTGAAGCAGCGCGTGTAGCCGAACCGGCTTTTTGCACAACTTTAGTGTAATCGAATGCAGGAGCTTCTTTGCTGAAGAATTTAGCTAATTTGGCAGCTAGTTCCGGATTGTCTTTTGCCCAGGTTTCCTGTTCCGCTTTTTTCCGGGCTGCAGCAGCAACCAGCTCTTTTTTACGTGCATCAAACAAAGCTTGAACGTCGTCGAAAATAACGAATGGGTTTTTCGGATCACCGCCTAAATTCAGGATTGATTTTTCGAATGAAGCGCCAGCTTCGCCTAATGGCATACCATGAGTTTCGCACCTACGTTCGTAGCTTGAACCATCTTCTTTTACGGCGCCTTTACCCATAATGGTTTTACCAATAATCAGGGTTGGTTTCTCGGTTGCTGTTTGAGCATCTTTTAGCGCTTTGCGAATCTGGTCGATGTTATTACCTTCAATAGTAACTACTTTCCATCCCCATGCTTCGTACTTCTTAGCAGTATCTTCGTTGGTAACATCTTTTGTTTCTGTTGAAAGTTGAATATCGTTCGAATCATAGAACATGATCAGGTTGTTCAATCCGAGAAAACCTGCCAATCGGCCTGCTCCCTGCGAAATTTCTTCCTGTACGCCACCGTCAGAAATAAAAGCATAAGTTTTATGTTCCATCCAGTTCCCAAACTTTTGAACAAGAAACCGTTCGGCTATGGCAGCTCCAACAGCCATGGTATGGCCCTGTCCGAGTGGACCAGAGGTATTTTCAACGCCACGGGATGGATCAACCTCTGGATGCCCGGGAGTTGGGCTACCCCATTGCCTGAAATTTGAGAGTTCTTCCAGAGTATAATTTCCGGTCAGGGCCAGAATTGAATAAAGCATGGGCGACATGTGCCCGGGATCGAGGAAAAAACGGTCGCGGTTAATCCATGTCATATCGCTTGGATCATAGTTCAGAAACTCGGAGTAAAGTACAGTTACGAAATCCGCACCGCCCATAGCGCCACCGGGATGTCCCGATTTAGCTTTTTCAACCATCGAAGCCGAAAGTATTCTTACATTATCGGCAGCCTTTGTCAATAGATTTTTTTCCATTATTATAATTTAGATATTTGAAATTCATACAGTTAGTTCATTTCTATTCAATATGCAATTATGATTTTGAACTGACTTGTCTATACAAGATAATACCCGGCAAATATAGCAATTACACTAACTTTACCGGGTATTCAATCTAACTTTGGTAAAAAAAATAATATTATTTAGGAGGAAGAATGCGGACCATAATTACTCCATCAATCTCTGAAATCATTTTTTTAATATTTGCAGGTATTTCTCCATCAATATCAATAATATTGTAGGCAATTTCATCTTTATTTCGGTTAAGCATGTTGGCAATGTTTAGTCCTTCGTGAGCTAAAAGTGCAGAAATCTGGCTTACCATTTTCGGAATATTTTTGTTTGCAACCACGATTCGGGTTGATCCGCTGGCGCGTTCCATTTCAGTTTGTGGAAAATTCACCGAATTAACAATATTCCCATTTTCAAGATAATCAATGGTTTGATTTACAGCCATAATAGCACAATTGGTTTCCGATTCTTCGGTTGAAGCGCCAAGGTGTGGGATTGCGATGATGTTTTTTATATCGATCAACTCATCTTCAGGAAAATCTGTTACATACTTTCCAACTTTTCCTGATTCTAAAGCGGCAATAATGTCAGTATTATTTACCAATCCTCCGCGGGCAAAGTTTAAAATCTTTACTCCGTCTTTCATCATCTTGATTTTGTCTGCATTAATGAATCCTTTGGTTTCAGGTAATTGCGGGATATGCAAAGTCACAAAATCGGCAGTTGAAAGGAGCGATTCCAAACCTTCAGCTTTCTTAACGTTACGGCTAAGTTTCCATGCATAATTTACTGAAATATATGGATCATATCCTAAAACATTCATTCCTAAAGCTTGTGCTGCGTTGGCTACTAAAACGCCAATGGCACCCAATCCGATAACGGCCAAAGTTTTTCCTCGTATTTCAGTTCCGCCAAAATTGGCTTTTCCTTTTTCGACCAATGGTGGAACTTCTGGTCCTTTCCCTTTTAATGTTTTTGCCCATTCAATCGATCCGGCAATATTACGTGAAGCCAACAGCATTCCGGCGATTACAATTTCTTTTACCGCATGGGCATTAGCTCCGGGGGTGTTAAAAACAACGATTCCTTTATTGGTGCATTTTTCGATTGGTATATTGTTTACTCCAGCCCCTGCGCGGGCAATCGATAACAGACTGGATGGTAGTTCCATGTCATGCATGGCCTGACTACGAACAATAATCGCATCGGGGGATGCAAATTCACTGGCGATTTCGTACTGGTCAAGTGGAAATATTTTCAATCCTTCAGGATCGATTTTATTCAAAGTCTGTATTTTATACATGATATATTGTTTTTTAGAGTTGCTTCAGATTTTGGCTTTTATACGTTCAAAGTATGACAAAGATCAACATTTTATTTAGAAATCAGAGGTTTTTCTGTCGAAAAAATAGCGATCCGTAACACGTATTTGTAGTTTCTGATTGATACACTGACTTTATCGCAATAATATTTTCTGCGTTTGGTTTTGATTACTTTTGGTCTAATCTTTTTACACTAAATTTTGTTTAATTAGCATACCATTATTTTAAAAGATGATTCAAATAATTCCGCGTGTTTCGAAACGTTATTTGCTTCTGGTTGCTGCCTTAGTTTGGACTTTAGCCGGTGGAATATTGCTACTTCGGGGTTTTACTTCGAATCATATTCAGGAAAATCACTGGAGTGTGAAACTTGTATTTTGCGTTGTAGGTGGTTTGTTGTTTTATAGATTAATGTTTGATCGTATATCATCAAAACATGTCAATCGTATCAAATTTATGGAAACAGAACATCCGGTAATCTTTTCCTTTTTCAACCTAAAAAGTTACCTGATGATGTTTTCTATGATTACCCTAGGTATAACACTCAGATTGTCAGGTGTAGTATCTTCGGCTCATTTGGCTATGGTTTATGTAACAATGGGTATCCCTCTACTACTGTCTTCTTTCCGATTTTATTATACTTTTTTTAATTTCTGAATTAAGGTTTCAATGCAGTAACAATTAATGGCAGACTTGTCACGGTTAATGGTTCAACCTTGAAACTACCATAGAATTCAACCTGGTAAAAACCTGCATTCTGTATTATATCCTGAAGTTTATTTTTTCTGATCGGGAAAAGCTTGGTTGTATTTTTGATTTCCTGTCCCGTTGCTTTTACTGTTAATTCGGTATTGAAATCAATTAATGTTGAACCACAATTGAACTCATAACTCCGTTTGAATATAACTTCTTCATTTTCAATTAATGGCAGCGAGGTTATCTGCTGGTCGAGAATGTAATCGTAGTTCAATATTTGTACTGTAAATTTTCCTTCAGGAGCAAGAATTTTAAATGCGTTTTCGATAAATTTCTGAATGTCTTCCTCCGAAAGTAAATGTACAAGCGTATTTCCAAAACAGATGATAGTATCGAAATATGATTCAGGAAAATGCACACCAATAAGAAGCATGTTAAGCTGTTCGAAAACCGGAAACATGTCGTCTTCTGCTTTACTTCTGTTGGCGAGTTTTATCATTTGCTCATCTGAATCGAATGCCCAGGTTGGAAATCCGAAGTGGGTTAGGGAAAAAGCCAGTTCTCCGGTTGCACAACCAACATCTAAAATACGGGCTCCATTGTACGGAAGAACATTTTGCAAAAATTCAATTTGTGCAGGGTTAAAGGGGAAAATATGTTGATAATAAGGGGCAATGCTGGTGTAGAACATATAACAGTGATTAAATTGTATGCTTAATTTTAATTGTAAAGGTTAATAATCCAAAGTTCATAAATTTGTAATTCTATTTCGGATACTCAATTCGCACATGATAAATACTAACTAACCTATCTAAAAGAGTCTTTTTTAGTATCGTAATGTCACGTAAAGTCAAATTTGCATCGATTAGTTGGTTCGATCTGATTTTCTGTTCGATAAGACTATCTATCATTTCCCTGAAAGTATCTGCTGTTTTTTCTTTTAAACTATGTGCTGTCGCTTCTATGCCATCAGTTAACATTACTACTGCTGTTTCTTTGCTGTGCGGTAACGGACCGGGATAAGAAAAACGTTTGGTGTCAACTTCAATGCCCGGGTTATCAATCATATATTTTTTATAAAAATAGTTCGATTGTGTTGTCCCATGATGAGTAGTGATAAACGAGATTAAAACTTCAGGTAATTTATACTTTCGGGCCAATACTACTCCTTTTGTAACATGGTCAATTATAATTTCAGCGCTTTTCAGGTAATCTAACTGGTCGTGTGGGTTTATCCCTACTGCTTGATTTTCAATAAAATATTCTGATTTGTTTGTTTTACCAATATCATGATAGAGAGCTCCGGCATACACTAAATATGGATTTCCACCAATACGCTGAATGACAGAAACAGCCATGTTAGCTACCTGCAACGAATGTTGAAAAGTTCCCGGAGCTTCTTCAGCAAGTTTGCGAAGTAACGGTTGATTGGTATTTGATAATTCTATAAGGGTAACATCTGAAACAAATCCAAATGCTTTTTCAAAAATATAAATTAACGGGTATGTGATAAAAATGCACAAGGAGCTGAATCCAAACCATTTTAAATTCACCCAGTTAATGGTTTCTAAACTTCCTTCCTGAACAAGAGACATGGAAACAAAGACTACCGAATATGCCATAAATACGCCAAGGGCAGATAAAACCAGGTGCGATCTTTTATGCAACCGCTTTAAACTAAAGACAGCAATTATGCCGGCAATTATTTCCAATAGAATAAACTCATAGCTGTTGGGGGCAAAATAACCAATTAATAAACAGGTTACCATTAACGAAAAGATTGCTGTACGCGAATCGAAAAATATACGGACAAGAATAGGTAAAATAGCAATTGGAACCATATAAATGCTCAATGATTCTACCTTTGTGGCAATAGCTGCCAGTAAAACCATAGTGACAATCATAAGCATTATGAAGGTTATTTTCCCTTTATGGACAAATAATTCTTTTCTGAAAAAAAACAAGTACAAAAACATTAACGAAATAACTGCAGCTATAACAACCAGTCGACCTGCTATTACCAGGATATATTCAATATTGTCACCTCGCTTTGTTTCATAAGCTTTTTTTAATGATTCGAGTATGAAGAACTTTTCTGGTCCAATTAAATCACCCTGAAAAATGATTCGTTGTCCGGCTTGCACCATTCCTTTTGTCGACGATAATTCGTCGAGCAGTTGTTTTCGTTCTTTTTGGTTGAGCTGATCGTCGTATGCCAGGTTTTCAACTATAAAGTCGCTAATATTTATTCTGTGGCTAAAGTCATTGTAAAACTTTCCTGTTATTTTTCTGATCGTATCATTGAGTGTAAGATAGGCCGATTTAATTGAATTAATTTGATTAAGTGGCACTTTTACAGCCAGATTACCTTTTATTTGCCTAAGTTCAGTTTTACCGTAAAGGTCTTTATAGGCAGCAACAGATTGCGCAAGTATTCCATTTTCGTATATTTTCTGAAGAATTTTTGTCAGGGTTGAAGCTGATCTTGTAGCTTTGAACCCTTCATTTGTGTTTTCATATTTTTTGACAGCATTTTCAAAATCATTGGTTTTCACTATTCCGACCAGTGTGTCAATTTTAAAGTATGGCGTGTATGTCGCTAATATTGAGTCACTTTCTTTTTTAATTTCTAAGTCGGATTTTAGAATTGCAAAATTGAATGGTGCAATCAACGTTTCATGCCGCCATGGACTTCCTTTCTGAAACTCATATTTAAAGCGGCTTTCTCCCGGAAATACCAGGAAGATTAATCCAATCCCGGCAATAAATACAGCTATCAGGTAAAAAAGATGATATGAATAGTTTAATTGGGTTAATAACTTTTTCATAAGTTCTGATATTTGAAAACTACTGCAATTTAGAAAGTAACTGTTAAGTTTTATCTTTGATAAACGAAAATTAATAAAATCTTCTAAGTTTCGGTCAAATAATGATGATGAGTGTCGTTCAAATTTGATTGATCCAAACGATCTGTTAAAACGTCAGGCTATGAATTATGGTATTTCAGGATTGAGCGTTATTCCGGTTCGTAGAGAACCAAGTGAACAGAGTGAAATGATTACCCAAATTCTTTTTGGTGAACATTTTTTAGTGAACGAAATTATGCTTGGATGGGCATACGTCAAACTTAATTACGATGGTTGCGAAGGATGGGTGGATATGAAAATGATTACCCCTCTATCAGAAAAAACTTATCAGAAGGTTGATCGGGCGCCGTTTGCTGTAACAACAGATATTCTCAATATTGTTCCTTTAACAGCAGAACAAACCGTAATGATTGTTGCGGGAAGTACATTGCCTTGTTGGAGGCCTAACCTGAAAGAATTTACTTTACAGTTTCAGCCATTTCCACATTCAGGAAATGTAACTTACAGGAAACCAGTACATGTCAGAAAATTGATTATTGAACAGGCTTTGAAATATTTCAATGCTCCCTATTTATGGGGCGGACGTTCTTTGTTGGGTATCGATTGCTCGGGCTTAACCCAGGTTATATATAAAATGGCAGGTATAAAAATACCAAGGGAAGCCAGTCAACAGGTTCATTGCGGAAAGGCGCTTAGCTTTGTTGAAGAAACAAAACCTGGCGATTTGGCTTTTTTTGATGATGAAGAAGGTAAAATAGTACATGTAGGTATTATCTGGGAAAAGAATAAAATAATTCATGCTTCGGGACAGGTTCGGATTGATAATGTTGACCAGTTTGGAATTTTTAATATTGATACTAAACGTTACACACATCAGATGCGTGTAATGAAGCGAATTATAAAAGATTAATAAGTTTAATAACTCTGATGCATAAGTTACTAAAAAACTGGCTGTTGGTTACTTTTGATCCCAATTAGGTATTCTCATTCATAATTTATACTAATAAACATGTACACGTACAATTATCCAAGAGCTGCAGTAACGGTTGATGCAATTTTAATCAGTCCTGAAAATAATGTTCTTCTTATTGAACGTGGTCGCGATCCATTTGAAGGTTGTTGGGCTTTTCCCGGTGGTTTTATTGAGATGGATGAAGATTTGGATATTGCCTGTAGACGGGAGCTCGACGAAGAGACTGGTATAAAAGTCGAAGGGCTAAAGCAATTTAAAGCATTTGGTGATGTTAATCGTGATCCGCGTCATCGCACCATTTCCATTGTTTTCTATTGCTTAACTGAGTCCGAAATTCAACCTACAGCAGGAGATGATGCTGCCAATGCCAGATGGTTTTCTTTAAATGAGCTGCCTGATCTTGCTTTTGATCATGGACAGATTCTGGAAGAATTTAGAAACGAGATTTTGAAAAAACTGTAATAAACAAAAACTGCCAGCTTTTCGGCCAGCAGTCTATTATCTAAAATCTATTATCTTTAATCTTATTCGAAGTTCTGCACACCTTCAACTTCGGCATTGCGGTCAACCTTCTTGATTAATCCTTGCAGAACTTTGCCCGGACCAATTTCGGTGAATAATGTTGCACCATCGTTAATCATATTTTTTGCTGTTTGAGTCCATTTTACCGGAGCAGTCAACTGAGCAATAAGATTTTGTTTGATTACTGATGGATTGGTAGTTGGAGCTGCATTTACGTTTTGGTAGATAGGACAAACTGGTGTAGCGAAAGGAGTTGATTCAATAGCCGCAGCCAATTCTTCGCGGGCCGGTTCCATTAATGGAGAATGGAATGCACCGCCAACAACCAGTTTCAACGCTCGCTTGGCGCCGCGGGCAGTCAATTCAGCGCAAGCCTTATCTATTCCTGCAATAGAGCCTGAAATAACCAATTGCCCTGGGCAGTTGTAGTTTGCAGGTACAACTACTTCATCAATCGAAGCGCATACTTCTTCAACAATTTCATCATCACAACCAACAATAGCAGCCATAGTTGAAGGCTCAATTTCACAAGCTTTTTGCATGGCTTGTGCTCTTTTCGAAACCAACCGAAGTCCATCTTCAAAACTTAAAGCTCCACTGGCAACCAAAGCCGAGAATTCACCCAGAGAGTGTCCGGCAACCATTTCCGGCTGAAAATTGTCCAGCGTTTTAGCCAGTAAAACCGAATGTAGGAAAATGGCAGGTTGTGTAACTTTAGTTTGTTTTAAATCTTCTTCAGTTCCGTCGAACATGATATCAGTGATGCGGAAACCCAAAATTTCGTTAGCTTTTTCGAAAAGCTCTTTAGCCATGGACGATTTTTCATAGAGGTCTTTTCCCATTCCCGGGAATTGAGCGCCCTGTCCTGGAAACACGTATGCTTTCATCTTTTAATTGTATTAGTTTATAACGGCGGCAAATATAGCACTTTTTGGCGGGTTAAGTTCATCGTCCGCTAGAACGGTCACGGCTGTTCAATTCTACAAAAAGTGTTGATAACTATATAAGCTATAATGTGACAGGCTGTTTTCGTACATTTCGCCTTTGATATTTGCCACATTATTTTTTCTCATGATGTTTAGGGCGAAACTTCGTAATCTAGCCATGTTGTCTGCCCTGACCCTGATCCTTGAAGAATCTTCCAGGAATGACACATCCCTCACATAATGGTTCGAGTTTTCGATCAGCCAGTGCCTTTGGATGCACGAAAACGCTTGTTGGGCGGCCAGTCCGCTATTCGACACATAATAAGCCGTTTCGTTGCTGGTATCATACCTCTTGGTTTTGGAGTTGAACGTTTGTGTCTCCCGTTCTACCCGGAAAATAGTTTTTATAAGTCCATGCCATTGTTGGTCTTCCAGAAAACCGCCCTGATTGGTGTATGCTGTTGAACTAAATCCCTACGGGATAGCTTTTATCTTTGGCTCTTGAGCCGCGCCACTTTTGATGTTTAAACTCTAAAATATCCATTGCATTATCGTGGTTTTGTTTTCAACTAATTTCTATATTTGTGCTTTTAGGCTTCATTTATATTCTTTTCCCCTTCACCGGAAACACTAATCAGATTAACAATATCCCCAAAACGGTCATTAAGTACATAGCCAGAATTTCTGCAAAATAGGCCGGTTTGTAGTTCAACCGGGAATAATCGCTGGGCGTTGCACGCCGCTCATATTCCTATTTATTAGTTTTCGTTTTTCGATCCTGCCATGTTCCATGTTTTGCTCTCCATATTGACC
>CALGIG010000097.1 GCA_937915865.1 uncultured Prolixibacteraceae bacterium
CGAAAGAGTTGATCATAAATGTGGTGAACAGGAATAAAGATCAGTTTATTGACACAGAAATCGTAAGCCAGTACGGTCAGTTTGAAGGGAAAGCAACCATTTACGAAGTAAACGGCAAGGATATTAAGGACCATAATTCGCCAGAACGACAACTGGTGAAAACCATCACGAAAGAAATGAACGTTAAAGGCGACAAGCTTATTTACAGTTTCCCGGCACATTCCTATACAATGATTAAAACTTTAATCAAAACTAACTAAGAAGTAATGAGAATAACGATCATACGATAACAGATACAACGGGGATCATACAAATAATCATAAATATTTTAGGCAAGTTAATCTTCAAATCGAACTTAGGAAACTCAATATGAATATCAATAAATTAACAACAATTATTTACAGATGAAATAGCCATGTGCGCAATAGCCCGCACCAACCGGAAATGTATAAATGGCTATTCCATGAGATTGGTAAGGTGTTCAGAAAGATGATGTTAATACAAAATGTAGAATACTCAATAAAAAGTTATACGAATGAAAAAAACTACGATTGGAATTGTTTGTATCTTTCTATTATGTTCATATATAAGTAAGACTACTCGAATGACTATTCAAAATCTGAGGTGTGAATATCTTTACAATCCGGTTGGTGTTGATACCGAACATCCCCGTTTTACTTGGCAGTTAACCGCCGAAACTTCTGGAGTTAAATTGAGGGCTTGTCAGATTTTAGTTGGTAGAGATTCTGCGAAAGTAGCAGAAGGAAAAGCAGACTTTTGGAATTCGGGCAGCATAAAGACTTCGGCTCTTCCGATAGTTTATTCAGGACCAGCGCTTCATCCTTTTACTCGTTACTATTGGAGGGTTAAAATGCAACGCCAAAATGGTGCATGGTCATCACTATCTGAGATTGCTTTCTTTGAAACAGGAATGATGAAACAGAATAACTGGAAAGGCGAATGGATCACTGACACACCCGATTTCAACGTAAAACCCGCTCCTTATTTTCGAAGAGAGTTCAATATTCAAAAAAGGATAAAATCGGCTAAGTTATATATTGCTGCTGCTGGTTTATATGAACTCTATCTAAATGGGAAAAGAGTAGGTAATCATCAACTAGACCCCATGTTTACTCGTTTTGATAGACGAACATTGTATGTTACATACGATGTCACTAAAAATTTAAAGGCAGACAGTAATGCAGTTGGTGTTTTATTGGGTAATGGCTGGTATAACCACCAATCAACAGCAGTGTGGTACTTCGATAAAGCACCTTGGCGTGCGCGTCCGAAATTCTGTGTGGATTTACGAATTATTTACGCTGACAATACTGAAGAAATAATAACCAGTAATGGTGATTGGAAAACAACTCATTCTCCAATTATTTTTAACAGTATTTATACTGGTGAGCATTACGATTCACGCCTGGAACAACCAGGTTGGAATGAACCGGGGTTCGACGACTCAACGTGGAAAAAAGTGATAAAAACTGGTGCGCCTTCAAAAAATATTACAGCACAGGTGTTGCATCCAATTCGTGATGCGGAAAAAATTCCAGTTAAGGAAATGGTGAAATTTAACGATCAGGATTATGTTTTTAACTTCGGACGGAACTTTGCGGGCGTTTCTGAATTAACGGTAACCGGAGAGTCTGGAACAATTGTACGATTAAAGCATGGAGAACAATTGGACAAAAATGGCCATGTCGATCAATCAAATATTAATATACATTACCGGCCAACCGATGACAGTGATCCTTTCCAGACTGATATTGTCATTTTAAGCGGAAAGAATGACAAATTTAAACCTAAATTTAATTACAAAGGGTTTCAGTACGTCGAAATTACTTCCGATAAACCCGTTATATTGAGCAAAGAAAGCCTCTTCGCTTATTTTATGCACAGTGATGTTCCGATGGTTGGTGAGATAAATTCATCAAATCAATTACTGAATGAATTATGGCAAGCATCAAACGCATCATATCTTTCCAATTTCTTTGGTTACCCAACCGATTGTCCACATCGTGAAAAAAATGGCTGGACTGGAGATGCCCGAATCAATACAGAAAACGGATTGTATAATTTCGACGGGATTACTGTATATGAAAAATGGCTGGCCGATCATAGGGATGAGCAACAACCTAATGGAATATTCCCTGCAATAGTTCCGTCGGATGGATGGGGCTACCACTGGGCAAACGGTCCCGATTGGACCAGTACAATTGCGTTCATTCCATGGAACATTTACCTCTTTTATGGTGATTCGAGGTTGTTGGAAGATTGTTATAACAATATAAAACTCTATGTTGATCATATTGATGAAATCAGTCCCACAGGACTTACCGATTGGGGACTGGGAGATTGGATTCCTGTAAAGTCGAAGGCTCCTAGAGAGTTCACCTCATCTGTTTATTTTTATCTGGATGCCACAATATTGGCAAAAGCGGCCAAGCTATTTGGAAAACAAATTGATTATGAGAAATATTCAGCCTTAGCAAAAAAAATAAAGCAAGCAATTAATGCGAAATATTTTTCTTCAGAAAAGGAGATTTATGGTGAAGGAAGTCAAACAGAATTGAGTTTTGCTTTAATGTGGGGATTGATCCCTAATGAACATAGGGCTAAAGTGGCAGAAAATTTGGTTAAAAGGGTACTGGCTGACGACTCACATATTGATGTGGGTTTGCTCGGTTCTCAAACAATATTAAATGCATTGAGCGAAAATGGATATGCGGATCTTGCATATAGGGTTGCTACACAAGAGGCTTTCCCTTCATGGGGATGGTGGATCAAGAATGGCGCATCAACTTTTTTTGAGAATTGGCGTATCGAGGCGAATGACTCACGAAACCATCCCAGTTTTGGAGAAATTAACGCTTGGTTTTACAAAGCCCTTGGCGGTATTTATCCGGATGAAACTTGCCCGGGATTCAAAAATATTATTCTTAAACCCAATTTTGTAGAAGGCTTAACTCAGTTTGAAGCAAAGCACGAAAGTCCGTACGGAACAATTGTTTCATCCTGGGAAAAATTGGATGGAGAAATAGTTTATAAAGTAACTATACCTACAAACAGTACAGCAACTCTATTTTTACAGGCAAAGGTTTTAAAAGAAAGTGACAGAAACATTTTAGGAAACAGAAATATTGAAGTTATTCAAAATAAAGAATATAAAGTCCAACTTCAACTTAAATCAGGTTTCTATTCGTTTAAAATTGTAAAATCGAGAAGATCTTAATTCCGTTTTATCAATTAGTGAAAGGATAATGACCGTGATATATGGGTTTGACAGCAATCGGAATACGGTTGAAGCGGATATGGTTGCCTGGTATTTGCACAAAGAATAAAGAATATACGTAGGTGAACAAGGGAACGCCAATCCCATCCTGTCATTTTTTCATATTCCGGTGCCCGAATTTAAAGAGGCCATTATCCACCTGAATGCCCGTTTTATGGAACTCGGAAGGAATGTATATGCTGTTCGCAGAGAAACACCGGGCTGGTTTAATGCTTTTAAGGAAAACGGTGATGTTATGGCTGTAGTTGTAGTACATGATCATCTGAATGATTTTGTGGTTTGCTGTAAAGAAATTATGCTTTGCTATGGTCGGGTCACTGGTAGTAAAAAACTTCGCATCATAATTTGCCTGATGGCAGTAACGGCGCAAGGTTTATTGAATTAACCGAAGGCGAATGTTGCCGAGCATCAATATTCCCTTTACCGGCCAGTAAAGTACAATCGGAAAGACTAACCTTCACCTCTTTTAAATAGTTAACATCGTGAACATTGGCTTTAGTAAAGAGTCAAATAAAATGTTTTGGATCAATTCGTTGCGTGATTTGCCGCGACCAGAAAAAGTGATTTTGAGTTTGGTCTCGATTTTGTCGCTTTTCCTTTGATATTTAAGGGTATTTGATGAAAATTTCCCTAAAAGAAAAAGCGCTTAAATTCAATAATTTAAGCGCTTTTGATACATTTTGATACGTTGATCAGTGCACCCAAGCGGAGAGGTGTCGAACTTTTTGCTTGAAGATTTTGACACGGTATCGAAGTTTATAAATGAGAGGACACAAAGGAATATGCCCAAGCTATAGCACAATCGGTTTTATTTTAACGTTTGTGTTGGCGAATAACCAAACTGCTTCTTAAACGCATAGGAAAAATGAGACAGGTTCTCAAAACCAACTTTATAGCAAACATCAATTGGTTTCTTTTTCTTTTCAATAAACTGGTAATGCGCTAGTTTCAATCGTTTTTGAGTAAGCCACCTCAAGGGAGTGGTGCTGAGCTTTACTAAAATCGCGTTTAAAAGTGGTCAGGCTGCGGCCAGTCAGATAACCAAGTTTCGGTAAAGGTAAATTGAACATGAAATTTCGTCCCATATAACTGACCAAGTGAACTTTCCCCGGCTCTTCAAAATTGGCCAGCACCCCATCTATTCCTATGTCAGTTGTCCTCAGAATGCAAGCCGGGTTTTGATGGCTCGTTGACAGGAAATTAGTATTTTAAAAGGCAGCTTATCGTGGACAATTTATCGGGAACACCCGCCCCTGCGTTTAGCTTCCTGCGTTAGGTGGCAATATTTGTTCCCACTTGAAACATTTTCTGGTTTTGATAAATCTTTCGAGTTGAGAGTATTACATTTTGAAAGTGTTGAGCAGTTTAATAGTTCTTGGTGTCTGAGAAGATCAGTATTTAAATTATCTGACGATGTATTTGAAAATTGTTATTAGTTCAGCAATTTTATAACTGGTTTAAGAAAAATATTAACTTTCAAAAAAGAATGAAAAAAGTATTGGCTAATTCAAACCTAGTTGGCTCTTCTTTAGAAAAAGAAGAATTCCAAATGCTTAATGAAAATGAGGATATATATAAGCAGATGTTTCAGCTTTCACTGTTACCGATTATAATCCATGATATGGATATGAATATTATCGACGTAAACATAAAAGCGCAGGAAGAATTTGGTTATTCAAAAGAGGAATTACTTCAAAAAAAAGTTTTCGACTTACATATTGAGTCTGAGTTGGAACATTCTGCTCAGGTTTTAGAAAAAATGCGACAAGAAAAGCGTTTAAGTGTTGAGACTAGTTTTAAAAGAAAAGATGGCTCCGTTTTTATCGCTGAAGCAACACCTTGTAAGTATATCTTAAACAATAAACCATTGATCCATGTGTATATACAAAATATCACACAGCGAAAAGAAGATGAGTTAATGTTGGTAAAGGCCATGAAAAAAGCTGAAGAGAGCGATCAGTTAAAATCAGCATTTCTAGCCAATATGAGCCATGAACTCAGGACTCCTCTGAATGCGATAATTGGCTTCTCGTCGTTCCTTAAAGATAATAAGGCTACAGGTGATGATGTGGTTAGGTATGCAGACATTATTTCCAATAGCGGCGAACATTTACTTTCAATAATAAATGATATCGTCGATCTTTCATTAATAGAAACTGGTCATCTTAAAATCACAAAATCTCGTTTCGAATTAAATAGCTTATTAATAGCTATTTATGACTTCTTTCATTCGTATCTCGTTTCGCTGAGAAAATTTGATTTATTTCTGAAATTAGATATTCCCCAAAAAGATATGTTTATTTTTTCTGATGAAACCAGACTAAGACAAATTCTCACAAACTTGATAAGCAATGCTATTAAGTTTACAGAGAATGGAGTAATTGAATTTGGGTACAGGGCTGACGTTAATAACATCAATTTCTTTGTTAAAGATACTGGAATTGGAATTTCTGAAGATAAAAAAGAAATTATTTTCGGGAGATTTCAGAAAGTTGCAAAATCAAAACAAAAACTATACGAAGGAACAGGACTGGGATTAGCTATTGCCAAAGCGTGTTCAAATATGCTAAATGGAAACATCTGGTTCGATTCGGAAGAAAATGTCGGATCTACTTTTTATTTTAATATTCGTTATGAAGATGCACCCGACACTATAACAGATTCAGTTTCAGAAGAAATAATAGATTTTAATTTCAACAATGAACTTGTCCTGATTGCGGAAGATGACGAATACAACTTTGCGTTTTTAGAAAAATTGATCAAAGACCATAACTTAAAGTTAATCAGGACTGCGACTGGAAGTGAAACCATTAAAAAAGCTATGGAGCACAATGACATCGGTCTCATTTTAATGGATATAAAAATGCCCGATTTATCAGGAATTGATGCTACGATTGAAATAAAAAGACAAAAACCTGAAATACCAATTATTGCACAAACAGCCTTTGCTTATGACAACGATAGACGAGAAGTTTTAGCTGCAGGTTGTGTCGATTTTATTACAAAACCGATTGATAAAAAGCATCTTTTAAGTCTAATTGATATGCATATTTTAAAGAGAACTGGCACCTGACACGTTTAAAGATAGTTGAAATAGCTTCCTACGTTAGGTACAAGCCAAACGCTGCTTTGTGACACTTTATCGCTGACTTGAAAATGACTGCAAATAAAAATACAGACCGGTTTAATGCTTTTGGAAACCCCTCAGCAAGGGTTTTAAATTTTTTGCCCCCACGCATATTGCGCCTTTTGGGCGCATTAGGATAAGCTCCGGTCAACAGCCCACGCACCTTGCAGCACATTTGCAAGCCCCCACGAACCGACACCCAATCCAAAGGCTTGCAAAAGAGCTGCAATTTTGCCCTCGCACCCCTGAGTTTTTGTTACATTTGAGCTTACACGAAAATCTGAATTTGAAAAATGATCACTAAATAAAAAACATAAGAATCAATATAAAACACCTATGAAAGTGACAGATACCTTTGAACCGATAAGTTGACTATCATGAACAAAATGAAAATGCCCGCAACAAGGTGGTAAACTGGAATTCCTTTACCTCTACAGCTAATGTCAGAATCATCTTGGTTTCAGTTAAAAATTTAATAGTTTTAAAGTCAATTTCAATGACCAAGAGCCAAATAGCATAACATATCTCTATGACTTCCAGAATTTTAGATTTAATCGATTTTGAAAAAGTGGATGCCTTGCTTGAAGGATTCAATAAAACGACCGGATTTGTAACTGCCATTTTAGATCTACATGGAAATGTATTGTCAAAATCAGGCTGGAGACAAATATGTACCGAATTTCATCGTGTACATCCTGAAACTTCAAAAAAGTGTAAAATTAGTGACACCCAATTGGCTGGGAAAATTGCCGAAGGCGAAAAATATCATTTTTATCGATGTTTAAACGGACTGATTGATGTGGCGGTGCCTATTATTATCAAAGGGGAACATATCGCAAACCTTTTTTCCGGGCAATTCTTTTTTGAAGAACCCGATAGCACCTTCTTCAAAAAACAGTCAGAAAAGTATGGGTTTAATCAAGAAATTTATCTCAAAGCCTTAGGGAAAGTCCCGGTTGTTTCAAAAGAAAAAGTGTTGGCAGTTATGGATTTTTTGTTGAACATGACCCAGATAATCAGCGAAATAACCTTCCAAAAAATTGAACAGATGGAGTTGAATAAAACCATCTCGGAAAGCGAAGAAAAATATCGGTATTTATTTGCCAACAATCCACAACCGATGTGGATTTACGATCTTGAGTCCCTTGCTTTTCTGGAAGTAAATGAAGCCGCGGTGAATCAATACGGCTATTCGCAAAAGGAATTTCTTTCAATGACTTTAAAGGATATTCGTCCGGTTGAGGACATACCTGCACTTTTAAAAGACGTTGAGCTAACCCGGCAAAATTATAACTCTGCCGGGGAATGGAGGCACATTAAGAAAAGCGGGGAAATCATAATTGTGGAAATTACTTCACATTCGGTTGAATATAATGGAAGAGCAGCACGGCATGTGTTAGTTCACGATATCACCCAGAAGAAGAAGACGGAAGTGGCATTGCAAAACAATGAAATTCGTTTGAAAACACTAATTCAAACCATACCTGACTTGGTTTGGATGAAAAGTCCGAATGGCGTTTATATAAGTTGTAACAAGACCTTTGAATTATTATTTGGAGCGAAGGAGGCTGATATAATTGGAAAGACCGACTATGATTTCGTTGATAAAGATTTAGCCGACTTTTTTAGGGAGAATGACAGGAATGCTGTTCTGGCGGGTAAGCCTACAGCCAATGAAGAGTGGGTCACTTTTGCAAGCGATGGTCATCGGGCATTTCTCGAAGTTATTAAAACACCAACGTTCGATCTTAACGGAAATCTTATTGGAGTACTTGGTATTGGGCGCGACATCACTGAACGTAAACTGGCAGAAGAAACCTTACTCGATTCACGAGAGAATTTGTACCGGTTACTTAATTCGATGTATGAAGGGGCTTATGGGGTTGATACCAATGGCAACTGTACTTTTGTTAACCGGGCATTTCTACAAATGCTGGGATATCAGAACGAATCTGAAATTCTAGGCAGGCACATGCACAATTTGATCCACCATTCTCACCCTGATGGAAGTTCATATCCGGCGAGTGAATGCAAGATGTATTGCGCTCATCAAACAAACCAAACAATCAATGTTTTTGATGAGGTGTTATGGCGCAAGGATGGTACTGCATTTCCGGTTGAATACTGGTCACATCCGATTGAAAAGGCCGGTGAGGTAATAGGATCAATTGCAACATTCATTGACATCACCGAGCGCAAACTAGCGGATGAAAAATTTAGCCATTTAAATGTTGAACTTGAAAATCTTCTTTCTAATCTGGATAAAGCCGTTTTTTCGGTTGATGTTGTCAAAAATAAGATGTTACGCGCTTCAGTTGCCCATGAGACTGTATTTGGGTATCCCCAGTCAAATTTTTTCAGTAATACACAATTCTGGTACGAAGTTATATTGCCTGAAGATAAACACATTGTTGATGCCGGATATCCTGTTTTACTTTCAGGGAAAAATCTGCAACACGAGTATCGAATGATTGATTCTAAGGGGCAAATCCGATGGATTGAAGCAAAGATGAACCCAACCCTTGACGCGAATGGAAAATTAATTCGGATAGATGGTATCGCAAGTAATATAACAAGACGAAAACTGGCGGAAACTGAACTAATAGAAAAAGAAGTTCAATATAGGAATCTTGCGGACTCAGGCATGGCGTTAATATGGGCTTCCGGCAAAGATAAATTATGCAATTATTTTAACAAACCGTGGTTACAATTTACAGGCAGAACCCTTGAACAGGAATTGGGCAATGGTTGGACCGAAGGCGTTCATCCAGATGATCGGGAATCATGTTTTAACACTTATAGTGCTGCTTTTGACAATCGCGAAAAATTTGACATGGAATACCGTTTGCGGAATGCAAGCGGAGAATACAGGTGGATCAGTGATTTAGGAACACCAAATTATAACAGTAATAATGAATTTATTGGGTATATAAGTCATTGTTTCGATATCACCGATCATAAACAATCAGAACAGGAATTAATCAATGCCAAAGAAAAAGCAGAGGAAAGTGATCGGTTGAAATCGGCTTTCTTAGCTAATATGAGCCATGAAGTTAGGACACCATTAAATAGCATTATTGGTTTCTCGGAACTACTGGCCGATTCTGATTTTCAAGTGGATCAAAAAAAGGAATTTATTCAAATGATTATCACCAACGGAAATAACCTTTTAGCGATTATTAGTGATATCATGGATATTTCGAAACTTGAATCCGGGGAGATAAAAATTTATAAGAAACAAATTAACCCCCAAAAATTTGTTTCTTCCATAAAAGACGAGTTCCTTATTCAGATTGAAGAAAAAAAACTTGAGCTAAAACTATTTATTGAAGATAATAGTCCTGAAACTGAGATAACAGCTGACGAAGGCAGGTTAAGGCAGATATTTCATAATTTGCTGAGCAACGCCATGAAATTTACGAAAAAGGGGACAATTGAGATTGGATATCAAGTCAAGGACAGAACAGTTGAGTTTTATGTCAGAGATACAGGTATCGGTATTCCTAAAGAATTTCACGATCAGATTTTCGAACGTTTCAGGCAGGTAGATAACACTACTACAAGAAAATACGGCGGTAATGGTCTGGGATTAGCCATATCGAAGAATTTAATTGAATTAATGGGTGGAAAAATATGGTTTGATTCAACGCAATGTAAAGGATCTACATTTTATGTTTCTATCCCTCGAAGTGATAAATAATGAATACATTCCCAGTCCCAGCCATAAAAGCGAGATTCTGTATCTCGACACGTTAACCTTGCTATCTATCTGTCTGGTAAACAATTTATAATACTGCCAGGCAAATTTTTAGATGTTTAAGAATAACCACGGTTATGGATTTTGAATAATGATTCATTAAGTAATTATCAATAATTTTTAATAGTTTTCAGCCCAAAAATCAACCAATATTTCCATAATTGAATAATTAGAATGCTTAACGACCTTATTCAGAATTCGACCTTATTAATTGCCCTGTCTGTTCTATACGGAATATTGACTCGTGCCACCAAAGCAGGTTTTTTAAGTTCCAAAATAATCGGCGGAATATTGTTTGGAATCATCACTGTTGCTGCGATGAAAATGTCCATTCAGTATAATCCAGGTGTTATTTACGACGGCAGATCTATAGTTCTCACATTGTCAGGGCTTTTTGGTGGAGGAATTACCGGAATTATTTCTGCTCTGATAGCAGCAGCGTATCGAATTTATCTGGGAGGAGCAGGTGTTCTGGCGGGAATTGCGACAATTATTACTTCGGTGATGATTGGATTTGCTTTTAGACGTTTGCACGATAACAAACCTGAATTATTGAAAATTCCCATGCTTTTTGGAATAGGGGTTGTTTCTCATATATGTATGCTGGCTTGTCAGCTATTGTTGCCATGGCCGGCAGGGGTGGGAGTTATTAAAGAAATTGCGATTCCGGTTATGCTGGTCTTACCATTGGGGACACTGTTTATGGGAATGTTGCTGGCAAGTGATAGAAAGCGAATGTTGGCAGAAAAGGCATTGCGTCGATCAGAAAAAAATTTCCGGCGATTACTGGATGAATCTCCTCTCGGTATGCGAATTCTTACCTCCGAAGGGCAAACATTGTACGTCAATAAGGCATTGTTATCCGTGTATGGTTTTAGCTCCCTCGAAAAATTTAACCAAACCCGTGTTGAAAAACGTTACACCGAAGAAAGCCTGAGTCTTCATAAGCAAAGAAAGCAGAAGCGCAAAAAGGGAGAATATGTTGATCCGGAATATGAGATAGATGTTTTGCGAAATGACGGGCAAATCAGACACCTTGTAGTGCTGCGGAAAACCATAAATTGGAGCGACACTCCCCAAACTTTGATAATCTACCAGGACATTACGGAACGGAGAAACGCAGAAAGCCTTATTAAGCTTCTAAGCCGATCAACAGAACAAAGTCCGGTGGGCATTGTAATTACAGACCCTCAGGGAATGGTTAAATATGTAAATCCTAAATTTTCGGAAATAACAGGATATGAACCGGAAGAAGCAACCAGCAGAACGTTTGACAGGTTAATATCAGGAGAACATCCCAAAGAGTTTTACGATAACATTTGGGAAACCATTCAAAATGGTCATGAATGGAGAGGTGAATTCCACAATCAGAAGAAAAATGGTGAACTGTATTGGGAGAGTACGATAATATCCCCTATTGTAAATACATCTGGTGAAATCACTCATTATGTTGAAACTAAGGAAGATATTACTGAAAAGAAAAAGATTATTGCCGATTTAAAAATGGCTGTGGAGAAAGCAGAGGAGAGTGACCGGTTAAAATCAGCCTTTCTTGCTAATATGAGTCATGAGATACGCACTCCGCTGAACGCCATTTTGGGCTTTTCTGACATGCTATGTGGTGATGAAACATTGTCTTTGGAAATCAGAGAAGAATATTCTACGATCATAAATAAAAATTCAGATAATCTGCTTCACATTATCGACGACATCCTCGATATTTCAAAGCTGGATACCGGACAATTAAAAATAATTAAAAAACCTATTGATTTATTACAAACACTGAATGAACTCTATCTCGACTTTCAAAGGAAGATTTCAGAAACTGGAGATGGTAAAGTTGCTTTGAAATTAAAGATTCCGGATTTCCCTGTTTCAATTAGTACAGATAAGGTTCGGTTTAGCCAAATTGTGAGCAATTTATTGAGTAACTCTGTCAAATTTACTCACTCCGGAGAAATCGAATTTGGGATATTGAAAATTACAGATCAGCAAATAACTTTCTTTGTATCCGACACCGGGATCGGAATTGAAAAGGCTGTTCAACCAGCTATTTTTGAACGTTTCAGGCAGGCCAATGATTCGACTTCCAAACTGTATGGAGGAACCGGTTTGGGATTGGCAATTGTAAAAAATCTGGTAGAGCTTATGGACGGAGAGATTTCTCTCGAATCAGAAATAGGAAAAGGGACGACCTTTAAATTCTGCCTGCCAACCAAATAAGAAAAGTACTCTTTGGGATTATTACTTTAGGTTCGCGGTCGTTTATTTATTCGACTAAAAATCCCTAAGGTATAAGTGTTCTTTAATCCCTTTTTAATAATATTTTAATTCGCCTTTAATTTTGTGCAACCTCATCAGCTCTACTTTTGATACATAAGAGTTGTAAGATTTTTTGATCAGGACAATATCATATAATTTCAATTGCAAATTTCTTTGAAAACAGGTTATAATCAATTTGAGATATTATTTAATCGATTAAATGTCAAGATGTTTATACTTTTTAGGGTTCTCTAAAATTTCTGCAAATCAAACTTGCAGATCTAGGTTTTAAAATACCGTGAGTGAAAACCCGCGGTATTTTAATTTCAATTTAAACGATAGATTATCAAAGATTTAATCATGTACAACAAGGAACATTAAATACGATAGGTTTCAATAAACTGGGATATTAGTACTCAACTATTAGAAGATCCCATGACAAGTTCGTCGCTCTGGGATGTCTGAGTTTACCAAATTAAAACGATTTTAATATAATTATTCACATTATGAGAAGGTCTAACAGTAATCCATTTGTCTTTGTAGTAATGGTGGTGATGTTTTTAACAGGATGCACCAGTTTGCAGAAAATGAAGAAGAATGCAAATAAAATCAGTTTTAAAACCATTCCTGAAATTCTGGAGACAAATGCGGGCAAAGTTGATTTGGCTATTGATGGAAGGTTTCCTGCAAAATATTTTGCTAAAAAAGCAACCTTGGTTGCCACACCGGTTCTAAAATACGAAGGAGGTGAAAAAACATTTGAGGCAGTGACACTTCAGGGCGAAAAAGTTAAAGCCAATAATAAAGTGATTAGCTTATCAAGAGGTGGAAGTTTTGCCTATAAAGATGCTATTCCTTATGCTGAGACCATGCGCATATCTGACCTTGAAATGAGAATTACAGCTTCACAGGGATCCAAAAGCGTTGACTTTTCTCCAATTCAATTGGCAAAGGGTGTGATTTCAACTTCAACATTAGTGATTAATAATCCGACTCCGATTTTAGGAATCCAGCGTGAAAAAAATACTACCGGTAAATATGATCCGAATATTGACGAATTCCAACGTGTTGTGCCTGATGAATATACTGCTGACATACTTTATCTGATTAATAAAGCGGAAATTCGTCCCGGCGAATTAACTAAAAGTGAAATTACCAAACTGAACGAATATAATAAAGCCATAGCTAAAGATCCGAAGAAAAAGCTCAAAAGTATGGAGATATCATCTTATGCTTCTCCTGATGGAGCTTTGGATTTAAACACTCAGCTTGCAAAAAGCCGCCAGGATGTCTCATCTAAATTCTTGACTAAAGAACTGAAAAAATCTGAAGTAGAAGCCACGTTTAAAACAAAATTCACTCCTGAAGACTGGGACGGATTTAAAGAATTAATGGGAAAATCAAATATTCAGGATAAAGAATTGATTTTGCGTGTGCTTGCGATGTATACCGATCCTGAAGTTCGTGAACGGGAAATTAAAAATCTTTCATCAGCTTTCACGGATGTTGCCGCTGAGATTTTACCGCAATTGCGCCGTTCAAAATTCACCACAAGCATTGAATTGATAGGCAAATCGGATGAAGAAATTGCTGCTTTGGCCGATTCTGACCCCTCAAAATTGAATCCTGCTGAGTTGCTTTATGCTGCCACTCTGACAAAAGACTTGAATAAACAATTGGCTATCTACAATTCATTCATGAAATTCTATTCAGCCGACTGGAGAGGGTTTAATAACGCAGGTATGGTTTTGGTGAAACAACAGAAATATACTGATGCTAAAAGTTTGTTTGAAAATGCTGAAAAGCTAAATAACAGCGAGCCTATCATTAAGAATAATTTGGGCGTTTGCGAGCTTAAAGAAGGTAATTTAGCCAAAGCTGAAACCTATTTCGGAGCTGCATCAGGTGCTGGTGACGCTGTGAACAACAACCTTGGAATTTTAAGTATCATTAAAGGCGACTATGCCAAAGCAGTTAAATATTTCGGGGAATCTGATTCACCTAATACAGGATTGGCTAAAATTCTGGTAGGAGACAACAATGGCGCACTGAAATCGCTGGAAAATTGTACATGGGAAGATCGTTCGATGATAGAATACTTCAAAGCTGTTGTTGGTGCACGTACATCAAAAGAAAATCTAATGCATGAAAGCCTTGATAAAGCTATAAAATTGAACCCTGAATTGAAAAAGACGGCAACTACTGATATGGAGTTTGCAAAATATTTTAACGAAGCAAAATTCAAGGAAATCGTGAAATAGGTGGGTTGAAAACATAGCTTTTGTCGATATACTGGCCTGATAAATATATCGATTCAGATTTTCTTCGAGTAATATGTTGTAAAATTCGAAATAAAACCATAAACATTAATACCATGAGAACAGGAATTGTAATTGCCTTTTTTTTACTACTTTTTATGAGTGGATGTAGGGTATTTAGGTCATCAAAGAAAAGTGAATCATCGGTGACAAAAGCAGAAATGCCATCAGAAGCCAAGGTGTTTTCGGTTCCTACTCCTCAATCTAATATTGATGAAAATAACAGTGAAAATGTATCTGGTGAGAGACAAGTTTCAGTTAAAAGTGAAAACTTTACGTTTTCAGCTGATGATCAGGCGATGTATGGGGGTAAGAGATTTTTTGTGATTGTTGGTAGTTTCAGTAGTAATGAGAATGCTGGCCGATTTAAGCAGGAATTGGCTCAGCAAGGTTTTAAGCCAATTATTCTGCATAGTGAGACAGGTTATTTTAGGGTTTGTGTTGACTCTTTTGATGATGAGAGTATTGCTCGCAACCGTGTTCGTAAAGTCAGATCTGAATTTCCCAAATATGCAGATAGCTGGTTATTAATAAGGAAATAGAATATTTTTGAAGAAACAGGGTGGTAAACTGATTGTTATACCCCGTTTGCTTTCAGAAAAGAACCAAAATACAGAAATTATGATTTTAACAGGAAGTTTAATCTTCCAGATTGGATTTAATTTGTTTGATAAACCATCCATTCTCTTTCTTTTCCAGGATTGCTTCTCCTCCCAGTTGTCCAACGTAAAAATCGATTTTCGCCTTAGTAAGTGATTTATTAAAAAAGATCACATTAATATAAGGATGTGTTTCCAGATGCCAATAATGTTCCAGGTAATCATAGTTTACCGGAATATAACTTTTCAGTAATTCAGCTTTCCGCTGGCTCTTAACCCGATATCCGGAAGGTTCACCTTCTTCAATTTCTCCGGCCGGTTTAGCTTCTGGTCTTAAAAAGATATTAAAAGATTCAGCGTATTCTTCGGTTAAATAAAGGATATTGTTGTTGCCTGATGAAATTGGAGGCCGAAAATTACTTAACAGGGTCCTCCTTGAATTAATCCCATTGACTTTGTCGATATTCTTTGATTTAAGAATTGAATACAATATCGTGTTTTGTATTACAATATACTTCGATTTTACAGTATTTGGATGTTCCCAGCTGCCAAACTTCAGAAATTCATTGGGCTTATAAAACGTGTTGAATATTTCGAATATAGCCGAAATCGTATCATTCTGGTTAATAAACTCAACTGAGTTTGAACCAACATTTTGATGCCATTCTACAAATATATTGTCAAGCAGATCCCATGTTTTTCCTTTATATGCAAAATCCAGATATTCAGTGATCTTTTTACTTGAAAGCGTGGGCCTGTATGTATCTTCAATTACTTTGGAATTTGATTTTTTTTCAGAATTGCTGCACGAAATAACTCCAAATAGAATTAGGAATTGGAATGTTTTAATTGAAGTATTCATCATATACAATTTTTGCAACAGTTATTGAAAATTTAATGAATGCTCTTTTCCACTTTAGCTGAGATCAAATTTGCTTTCATCATTATCTTTGATTCAAAGCTGTTGCATTAAATTCTAATTCAATATCGAAAATTCAACAAATTAATTTCTTTGCAGCATTTTGAACAGTTCGTCCAGTTTTGGAGAAAGTATGATCTCAGTTCTTCTGTTTTTGGCACGTCCTTCCGGATCTTCATTTGACGCAACCGGGAAATATTCTCCTTTACCTGATGCTGTTAGTCGTTTCGGATTTACAGAATATTCTTCATTAAGCATTCTTACAATAGTTGTTGCCCTGGCAACACTTAGGTCCCAATTGTCCTTATACAGATTTGTTTTTATGGGAACATTATCCGTATGTCCCTCAATCGCTATGTCGATATCGTTGTCTTTGTTCAGTACTTCGGCCAGTTTTTTAATGGCTTGTTTGCCTTTGTCTTCTACAGCAGCGCTTCCTGATTTAAATAGGAGCTTATCTGTCATCGAAACATATACCTTCCCGTTTTTCATTTCAACGGATAGTTCATCAGCTTTAAAACCAAGCAAAGCATTCTTTACAATTGTATTCAAGGCATTAGTTATCGAATCCTGTTTTGCCACAATGGCTTCCATTTCTTTCAGCCTTTGTTCGCGTTCCTGAAGCAGGGTTTCTTTTAATTCTAACTCGCTGGATTTTGATTTTAGATCTTTGTTGAGTTGAGCCAATTGCGACCCTGATTTGTTAGATAAATCATTGTATTCACCCTTCAGTTCGGAATACTCATTTTTGATTTTTCTAAGTTTTATTCCGAGATCAGTTGTGTCTTTTTTTAATCGCTGTGCCTCAGCATACAATGCATCCCGGTCTATTTGACTAAGCTTATATCTTTTCGATTGAAAGAATCTGTCCAATTTGCTGTTTGTCCTACAGGAAGAAAGAGATAGCAAAAATACTATGCATATAAAATATTTAAAAATCCTCATATCTAAAATAGTAGTAAATGATGTAATTATTGTTTCCCGAATTTCCATGCTACTCAAAAAACATCCGGGTGCCTCATAAACATCCCGGATGAATCGTTTTAGCTATTGCACAATTAAATTGAGTACGTTTCTGGATTTTATGCTAACGTAGCTTTACATTGCAAGTTCCAATGTATTTATCGCCGTTATAGATTTCTATTTTATAAATACCGGGTTTTTGCTTTTCTTTTGGTTCGTAAGTCATTTCTATCTTCTTTGAGACTTTAATAACGCCACCAGACAAGCTTGCTGTTAATCCTTCATCTTCATTGGTAATGTGGTAAGCAATCCCATTCCCTTTTCCGTCAACCTGACTTCCATCGGGTTTTGTTAGTTTAAAAGAAATATTTTCCACCATATTTTCAGGTACATTAAAAGACATTGTTATTTTCTTTGTTCGTCTTGCCACAACGGTTAAACGGTCTTTCCTTTTTGTTGATTCAACCAGGTAATTATCACCAGTCATCGAATTTAATATCTCAAGATTCTCAGTGAGCTGTTTGTTTTCATTTCGGAGTGAAACGATTGTCCTGTTCAATTCTTCTTTTTCTGAGTTCAATTTTTTAATCGATTCATTTAATGCAAGAACTTGGTTCTCAAAATCTTTTTTCAACTGTTCCAGTTCTGCAAGTTGTTTTTTTAACGACTTAATATTTCCATTTTCACGAATTATCCGGCTTAATTGAGCTTCTTTTTCACTCAATTTGCCATTGGTTTCAGCTAGCAGCTTATCAAGTTCCGAGTTTTTGCCGCTGAGTGAATTAACCTGTGTTTTGAAAGTTTCAATTTCCTTTTGAAGGGCGAGTTTTTCCGAAAGCATCATTTCTGATTTGAGCTTCTCGTTGTTTAAATCTTTTGTTATAGACCTGTTCGTAGAATAAAAAAGCCCGGATCCGATAAGGGCTGCGATCAAAATAAGCACAGCAATGGCAGTAATTCGTTTTTCCCTTTGTTCAATTGTTTTCATGGTTTCACATTAATTGATTTTTTGATCTCTCAAACTAAATTGCAATATTTATAGTGCAAACATCCAGTCCCAACATTAAATTGAGATTATAACCAAATTAAAAACCAATTAAAATCAGGATAGAAATGGGATACTGACTGTTACTGTTGTTCCTTTATGAAGTTGAGATTCTATTGAGATTCTTCCACGGTGTATCTCTATGATTTTTTCCGTAAGTGAAAGGCCAAGTCCATTTCCGGAAACTGTTTTCGCATTTTTAGCCCTAAAAAATGGTTGAAATATTTTCTCTAGGTCTGCTGCGTCGATACCTATACCCTTATCTGCAAAATCAGCAACAATATATTTGTCTTTTATTGATAAAAATATTTCGACGGCTTTATCCTTAGAATACTTGCAGGCATTATCCATCAGGTTAACGATGGCTGTTTTAAGTAATTGCTCGTTGCCATATACCATTAATTCATTTTCATCATCAATAGGCTCGCTGAATTGAATTGAAATGTTGTAGTCTTTTTTTCGTCCAATGAGTTCTGCTCTTGTTTCCCAAAGTATTTCATCAATTCGCAGGGTTCGAAGTGTAATTGCTGAAATATCAGAACTTGCCTTTGCCAGATCAAGCAACCCGTTCGAAAGTGTGTTAAGGTTTTTGACGTCTTCAAGTACAGATTTCAGGATGGCTTCATATTCTTCCTGAGTATTTGATTCCATCAAAGAAACTTCTATTTGACCGGTTATGGAAGTTAATGGGGTACGCAATTCATGGGACGCGTTTGAAACAAAACTCTTTTGCATTTCAAAAGCAGATTCTAATCGTTCAAGCATTTTGTTAAATGTGATGGCAAGTTGTGCAATTTCATCATTTCCGTTTCCTTCATTTACACGCATGTTTAAGCTGGCTATAGTAATTTTATCTACCTGCTTTACTACATCCGACATGGGTTTGAGCGCTCTGTTGGCGTATATCCTGCCTATGAAAACGGTGAATCCAATGCTAATAAAAAATCCAGTTATTAAAACCCATTTCAGATTATTGAGTTTGCTTCTTCCATATATATCCAACGCTGATGCAATCACTACAAAACGGTCGAATTTATCAGCATATAATAACCCAATCACTTCATGTTTACCCTGATGGTAGCGTATAACTTTCTTCAGTCTGATGTTATCAAGAAGAGCTTTTGAGACTTGGATTGAGTCATCGTCAAGACTATTATAGATCTGTTCATCCATATAATCATAAATAACCACCTTTTCTTTATAAAGAGCATTGATGGTATTCCGATCAATAATTTTTAATAAATCATAATCTACTTCTTTAACTTCAATCAATAATTTGGCTGTGTTGATTGCTTTATTTTCCAATCTGGAATAGAATTCCGACTCACGGTAATTAGCAGAGAAATAATAAATACTAAAGGAAAAAAGAATCAGGATAAAAGAGACAATATAGGTAAATTGAAAAGTAAGCCGGGTTCTTATGTTTCGCTTCATATCTTTCAGGCTTTTAAAATATAACCAACACCTGTCTGCGTATGGATCAGCTTTTGTGAAAAGTCTTTATCGATTTTTTTTCTGAGGAAATTCACATAAACATCTATAATGTTTGTTCCTGTATCGAATTTTATGTCCCATACTTTTTCAGCAATATCGATTCTTGATACCACCCTTCCTTTATTGCGTATCAAGTATTCCAATAGCGCAAATTCCTTTTGAGTAAGATCAATTACTCTATTTGCACGTGTAACTTCATAAGTATCTAGGTTCATTTCAAGGTCAAGAAACTTAAGTATGTTTCCTCCAGTTTCGTTAATAGAAACTCTTTTAAAAAGTGATCGGATACGAGCAAGGAGTTCGCGGAACTCAAAAGGTTTCAATAGATAATCGTCTGTACCAGAATCAAAGCCTGAAAGCTTATCTTCTGTTGTACCCAATGCTGTAAGCATGATAACAGGGATTTTCTGGTTACTGCTCCTGATTTCTTTACACAATTCAAATCCGTTTTTGTAAGGAAGATTAATATCGAGAATAATCAAATCATAATCTCCGGAATCAAACATTCTTTTTCCCATCGAACCGTCGAAAGCAATTTCACATGAGAATCCATTCTTCTCAAGTCCAAGTTTTACAAAGGAAGCAACCTTTGGTTCGTCTTCTACAATAAGTATTCTGGTTCTTGACTGATTCATAATTGCAAAATTAATGATATTAACTGCAAATAACTGATTATATAAATTACGAAATTAAAATGTGATTAAAATCTTGAATACTAAAATTCGGAACACAAAATTTCAAAGTGAGAGAACAAGATAGAAAGGTATGTGTTCCATTTTATCAAATTAGCGTTCATACAAAAAGATCGGCTAACAGACAAATTGACAATTAATCAAAATTCAAAAACTTACATGGAGAAATAAAAATAATCTGAGGCGTCGGATTATTTATATTCTTGGCAACCCACATTTAGCACATTGCCAAGTTGCATATATGATCCACAAACTAAAGCCTGCCAAAGATCTGTATTTTACAGACGCAATTTTTTGTACTTTTGCAATAGTAAAATGCTAATTATGAGAAACCTAATCAGAAAAATAATTCCGATGTTTATGCTTGCATGGAGCATTGCATCTTATGGACAAACAGATAATTTGGTTCAAAAGGATGATTCGATTAATAATACTGCCCTGCAAGAATATAATCAAAAACTTGTAGAAGCTGAGCAGCAGCGAGTTGCAGATTCGATTAAAAAGGCTGAATTGGAATCTCAACTGCTAAAATTGAAAACGACCGACAATCTTCAAAAAGAAGAATTACTGCAACAGCTAAAAGAAATTGAAGAAAGTGAAAAACAGAGAATTGCCGACAAAAAAGCTCACATTGATTCTTTACGAAACACGGCAAAGGGTTTTCCTGTAATTGGGGCAATGAAAGATACTCTGTTTTTAGTATTCTCTAAAATTGGAGCTTCAACTCCAAAAGAAAGAGCCTTAAATATAAGCCGTAAAATAGAAAAACTTTACGAAGACGATTTTCTAAAAACTGATTCTATCTTAGTCTTGAAATCGGAAAATACCTATGACATCGTATATGGTGAAATTATAATAATGAGTGTTTCGGAAAGCGATGCAATTTGGTATGACAAAAATATGCATGAATTAGCCCAATCATTTAAAGAAACCATAAAAAACTCAATAGTTGAAGCAAAAAATGAGAATAGCTGGCTTAAGCTAATTGCAAGGATTGGTTTGGTACTTCTGGTTATCGGAATTGCATGGGCGATAATCTGGTTAATTGGCAAAGGTTATTCAAGACTTTTATTATTCATCAACTCAAAGAAAGATAAATGGTTAAAGGATTTTTCCTATAAGGATTATACTTTTTTGACAGCAGAACAGGAATTACAAGTTATTCTTTTTTTAGTTAAAATATTCCGCTGGTTTGTTTATGCCATTCTACTTTATATTACATTGCCCATTATCTTTAGCATTTTTCCATTCTCCCGTGATTGGGCGGACGCATTGTTTCATCTTATTTGGTCGCCATTTAAAGGGGTTTTAATTGCTGTTTGGGAATACCTGCCCAACTTGTTCAGCATTCTTGTTATTTACTTCGTAATGAAGTATGTAATTCGTTTCGTAAGATATATCTTTCACGAAATCGAAGCTGAAAAACTTAAAATATCAGGGTTTCATGCCGACTGGGCAATGCCAACATACAGTATCGTTAAATTCCTGCTTTATGCGTTTATGTTTGTATTAATATTTCCCTATTTGCCCGGTTCCGATTCAAATATTTTCAAGGGAGTATCTGTATTTAT
>CALGIG010000098.1 GCA_937915865.1 uncultured Prolixibacteraceae bacterium
AAGGTAAAAGGCTAAAAGCTGCTTATGACAATGATTATCTAATCAAAATTCTGGATATGAAACTGTGAGTTTGCCCTGAGAAAAAGATTACAGATTTGTTAAAATTATTAACAAAAGCTAAGGATTTGAGAAGATGAACATTACATTGCAACTACTGAAATTCTGTTAACAAAAGATGGATTAATGTCCTTCAATTAATTTCCAGTTCTAAGTTCATTTTCTATCTTTGAGAAATTTTTACACAAAACCAAATCTGCTCTGCGGCAAAGCCAATGGATAAAGTCTGGAATCTAAAGCAAGAAGGCGATAGTAATATCATTAAGCATTTATCAGTTGTGTTAAATGTTGATATGGTAATTGCCAATCTTTTAGCGCAAAGAGGCGTTGCAAACTATGCTGAAGCCCAGGCTTTTTTTCGTCCTAAACTTAGCGACCTCCACAATCCGATGTTGATGAAAGACATGGATAAAGCCGTAGAACGTTTGGAAAAAGCTATCGACAATCAGGAGAAAGTTTTGATTTATGGCGATTACGATGTTGATGGAACAACCTCTGTTGCCATGATGTATCAATTTCTGCGCAGCCGATTAAAAAACCTTGATTATTACATTCCCGACAGGTACTCTGAAGGTTACGGAATTTCGAAAACCAGTATTCTTTATGCCGCCGAGCAAAAAATAAGCCTTGTAATTGTTCTTGATTGTGGAATTAAAGCTGTTGAGAAAATCCAGATGGCCAAAGATTTGGGTATCGATTTTATTATTTGCGACCATCATAATCCGGGCGATTCTATACCAAATGCTGTAGCTGTATTAGATCCCAAAAGACTCGACTGTCCATATCCATACAAAGAACTTTCAGGTTGTGGTGTAGGTTTTAAACTACTCCAGGCTTTTTCTAAACGGAATAATATTCCGTTTTCTGAATTAACCGAGTTGCTCGATTTACTTGTAGTAAGTATTGCTTCGGATATAGTTCCGCTTACTGGTGAAAACAGGGTACTGGCTCACTTTGGGCTTAAGAAACTAAATACATCTCCCAGCATAGGGCTTAAGACCATTATGCAATTTTCGGGGCTGAATACCGAAGAAAAATCGGTTAGCGACATCGTATTCAAAATTGGGCCAAGGCTAAATGCTTCGGGTAGAATTGAACATGGTAAAAAATCGGTTGCGATTTTAACTGCCACAAACGAAGAAGAAGCTTTACTTTTAGGCGACGAGATAAATTCGTACAACGAGATACGTAAGACACTCGACCGCGACATCACCCAGGAAGCGCTGGAAATGATTAAACGCGATCCTGAACATGAATCGAAAAATGCTACGGTTATTTATAACCGTGATTGGCATAAAGGGGTTGTTGGTATTGTCGCTTCACGCCTTACTGAGTATTTCTACAGGCCAACCGTTGTTCTTACCGAGTCAAACGGGTTGGCTACAGGATCGGCCCGTTCAATCCGGGATTTCGATTTATACGAAGCAATAGGTGCATGTAGCGATCTGCTCGAATCGTATGGTGGACACATGTATGCCGCGGGTCTTACCATGAAAATTGAGAATATTTACGAATTCTCGCGCAGGTTCGAGGAAATTGTCACCAAACAAATCACCAACCAGCAACAGGTTGAATCGATTGACATTGATGCTAAGATTTATCTTTCGGATATTACACCCAAATTTTTCAGGATACTTAAACAATTTGCACCATTCGGGCCACACAATATGATGCCGGTTTTTGTTACCGAAAATGTCCTGGATAGCGGGACAAGCCGTCCGGTTGGCAAAAACCTGGAACATTTAAAACTTGATTTGATTGAGCCAACAAGTACTTCTGCTCAATTTTCAGGGATTGCATTCAACCAATCGCAGCACTTCGACGCTATTAACCAGGGAATGCCGTTTGATATTTGTTACTCGATAACAGAAAACGAGTTTCGTGGCAAAACAAGCCTGCAGCTTTATATCCGCGATATAAAAGCAAAGACTTACTAATCTTCTGTTAATTAACTACCTAAAAGAAATTCAGGACGAATACAGATTTATTGTTTTATTCGTCCTTCCGGAATAATAAAAAACCAGAAAAAAAGTACATTTGACATTCACTTATTTCAAATTACACATTATGAAAAATTATAAATTTTTCCCGTTAATCAACGGTGTATCACTTTCGCTGCTTGCCTTATTCCTGCTTATGGCAATGCCATTCAAATCGCAATGCGGTAATTCAACTCCAGGGGAACAACCAATTATTGGACGCTGGGACCTTACTGTTCAAACCGAAAAACAAAGCGTTCCGTCATGGCTCGAAGTAAAACTTTCGGGATTTAAGACGTTGGTTGGCTATTTTGTTGGCGATGCCGGGAGCGCACGTCCTATTTCAAAAGTAAACTTTAAGGACGGGAAAGTTTCGTTCAGTATTCCGCCGCAATGGGATAATTCGGATAACGACATGGTTTTTGAAGGAACCGTGGAAAATGATCAATTAAAAGGAGTAATCACCAGTTGCTCAGGCGCCAAATATTCTTTTGTCGGAGTAAGAGCGCCTCTGCTAAAAAGAACTACAGTTCCGGAATGGGGCAAACCAATAACATTGTTCAACGGTAAAAATCTTGACAACTGGCACTCTCAGCAACAGGAAAACCAATGGGTTGCAGAAAATGGAATCCTAAAAAACCCAAAACCAGGAAGTAACCTGATTACTAACCAGAAATTTAATGATTTTAAGCTTCATATTGAATTTAAGTATCCTGAAGGTGGAAATACCGGAGTTTACCTGAGAGGACGCTACGAAGTTCAGATAGAAGACAGTAAAGGAAAGGAACCAGCGTCAATTTATCTTGGCGGAATTTATGGTTTCCTTACTCCAAATGAAAATGTGGCTAAATCGCCAAACGAATGGCAAACATACGATATTACCCTGATTGGGCGCAGAGTTACTATTGTAGCTAATGGTAAAACCATTATTGCTGATCAGATTATCCCTGGAATTACAGGAGGAGCTATCGACAGTAAAGAAGGAGAACCTGGTCCTATCATGCTTCAGGGCGATCATCGTCCGGCAGAATATCGCAACATTGTGATCACTCCTGCAAAATAATATAAATTTAGTGTCCAGTCTCTATTGACAAGTCTTTCACTACAATAGAGATTGGACACTATGGATGTTATATCATACTTCGTCATTCATCACTTTTACTTTTCGGAGTATCCAAAAAATCAAGGATAAAACTACTCCAACAATTGCGGCAAAAGCCATACCCTTCAGTTGAACAGAACCAATATTGATACTGGCCCCACTAACGCCGACAACAAATGTAACAGCTCCCAGCACCATATTACTGTTTTTGCTGAAGTCTACTTTTTGTTCGACAAACATACGGAACCCCTGAACAGCAATTACTCCATAAAGCAGCATGGTAATTCCGCCCATAACGGCACCCGGAATGGTTGAAATAGCTGCAGAAACTTTCCCGATTAACGAAAATGCAATAGCCAGCAATGCTGCTCCACGAATGATCCAAACAGAATAAACGCGGGTAATCGCCATTACACCAATATTTTCGCCATAAGTAGTATTTGGAGGCGAACCGGCAAAACCCGAAAGCACGTTACTAAGTCCATCACCAAGCAACGAACGATGTAATCCCGGATTTTCCATCAAGTCTGACTCAGTAATTTTCCCGGTAACAATTAGGTGACTGATATGCTCAGCTAAAACTACAATACAGGCAGGAGCAATGATAATAATTGCATTTATATCAAAAACCGGAGTTTGAAATTTTGGGAAAGCAAACCAGGCCGCATTGGCAATAGCAGTTGTATCAACCATTCCCATAGCTAAAGCCAATAAATAACCAGCGACAACAGCAAACAAAATAGGAATAACCTGCATAAAACCGCGGAAAAGTACAGAACCCGCAATACCAATAATTAAAGTAAACATCGAAACAATTACTGTATTGGAATTCATTACAAATGGTTGAACCGTTTGACCTACATTTGTTGCCCATGGAGCTAAACCAGCTTGTTGTGCTGCTACTGGCGCAAGTTCAAGCCCTATTATTGCCACAACAGCGCCCATAACTGCCGGCGGCATTACAACATCAATCCATTTAATGCCCCAGTATTTTACTACAAACGAAATGGCTACAAAAAATAACCCAAAGAAAATATACCCAGCCTGCGCGTGGGGAAAACCTCCATAAGAACCAATTACAAGTAATGAAGGAGCAATAAATGCAAAGCTCGATCCGAGATAAGCCGGAATACCACTTTTTGTTACCCATGAGTAGATAAGTGTCCCGATACCATTCATTAACAATGCAATAGCCGGATCGACTCCCAATAAGATAGGAACAAGAATTGTTGCTCCAAACATTGCCGTTAAATGCTGGAAACTAAGAGGTAAGCTTTCCAATACCGGCAATTTTTCGTGAATACCAATGATTCGTCGTGCCATGTTTGATTTTCTTTTGATTTGTGATTTAGTTATTTCAAAATAATTAGCAGTCGTTTCTAAAAACTCGCCTGAAAATAACAATTAATCAAAAGACGATTAAAAAGAATAACAAATAGATATTAGTCAGTTTTCAACAGGCAATAAATTAACGTGAGTTCGAGCTAAATTTAATTGTAATATTCTGTAAATAAGGAAATAAGGTTTTTCGTTATAGAGATATGCTTTTCTACTAAGGCTAAAAAGGCATTGTAAGGTTTTGAAACCTTATTTTTGAATTCAGCCTTAGTAGAAATTCGAAGCATAAGTGTATTTAACCTTATTAACTTGCAGTATTTCAGACATAAACAATTTACTCTTACATTGAACTCATGTTAAATTATAATGCCCAAAAACTAAATCAAAGCACTATATAGCCAACAGTTGAAGCAGGTCAGATTTAAGTTGCAGAATGAGAGATACCTTCCTTCCAAAACTGCATCAACAAATAAACTATGACTTAGCCATCAATTGCAGCAGGTTGGCTTCCAACTCAACTCCCGACAAATTCTTACCAATAAAAACCAGTTTGCTAAACCGGGGTTCGGCGCCCCAGGGTTTGCCCACCTCAAACATAAACGAACTTCGAACAGCGTGGAAAATAAACTGGTCGTCAGTCCCTTCAAAACTCACAATCCCTTTCACACGAAATACCTCCTCGCGATTGAAATACAGGTAATTCTGCATCCATAATCCAAATTTGTTCACATCAAAACTTCCGTCAAAAGTAAATCCGATCGAAACAACACCATGCTTATTAACATTATCGGTTAAAGTATTATGTAAAAACGACTTATTGTCAACACCTTTTAAAGCATTCAAATCGAGGCTGCAAAACGACAATGCCGACTTTTTAATCGATTCTCCTGAAAATGAATTTGTATCCAAAACATCAATTTCATTAACATTTCCAAAACTAGTATAACCAATTCTGGCCATCCGATTAATTGGTTTAATTATTTTCTCCAGATGATAAAGATATGTTGAACCAACACAATCAGTTTTGTTAACTAAAACTAAATCGGATAAAGCAAGCTGCAAGCTAACTTCTGGTTGACTTCTGTATAAATCCTCAAAATTTTCGGCGTCAACAACACAAACAACACTATCAATCACAAAATATTGCTGGATACTTTCTCCTGAAACAAAAGCATCAACAATAGCCGAAGGATCAGCAATCCCGGTTGTTTCAATCAATAAATGATCAAACTGAAATGAACTACCGAGCAACAATTCAAGCGTTTGTAAAAAATCGTCACCAAGCGAACAACAAATACAACCATTATTCAACTCAAAAATAGCGTCAGATGTCGACTTAATTAACCCTCCGTCGATACCAGTTTCGCCAAATTCGTTTTCGATTATGGCAAATCGCTTTTCAGGATGCTTAGCAATCAAATTATTCAGAAGGTTTGTTTTGCCAGCGCCTAAAAATCCTGTAATTATCGTAACCGGAATACGTTTGTTGTTCATAAAATAATCGGGTAGAAATTAATTAATCAAGAAGCTGCGAAATAGAATCAAGAACCTTGGCGCCAGTTTCCTGTAATACCTCCTTCGACTGATGACCATCGGCTATTAAAATACACGGGCAACCTAAAGCTGTCGCTACTTCAAAGTCGTGAACAGTATCGCCAATCAGCATCAATTGGCTGGCTTTCAGATTTTGTTGTGCGATTAGCCTTCGACCATTTTCTATTTTTGAAGCTGCATAAATATTATCAAGGCCCAAAGCATATTCAAAAAAATGATCGATCTTATAATTAAACAAACATTGATCAAGAACAGTCTGCTCCATTGCCGACAGGATGAACTGCCGCATTCCTCGCGACTGAAAAGTGCTTAATATCCTAACGGTATCATTATGCAACCGACACTTATCAACTTTGCTATTGTATAAATCGATAAATTCATTGGCCGGAATCTCAAATGGCTCGCTCTGAAAGTCAAATCCTATCCTTTGATAATATTTTATTACTGGGAAAGTAAAAACCGATTTATAAGTATCGACCGAGAGTAAAGCCATACCTCGCTTTTCAAGCATCTGGTTCATGGTCGAAACAGCCAGCATTGCATCATCAAGCAACGTCCCGTTCCAATCCCAAATAATACCATGTACACCGTCAATCATTATTTCAGACTTGAGTATTTCTTTTATTAATAATTGGGTTCACATACATTTGAAGAAACATCTCACGAATCACATCCTTATCTCCCGGAATAGTTTCAACGGCTTCGGTTAGCATGGTATTAAATTTTTCAAATTGTTCTCCTGAATATTCAGATTGGTTGGCATCCGAATTATTCAAAATATCTTCAGCTATATAATTATTGGGCCAGATTTTAAAACTGGCATATATCTGCCTGTCAATAATTTCTGCAATTTTCTCAATCTGAACCTGGACCGGCTCCGACTGATCAATCGAATCGATTTGCATGTTTATCGGCTGGCCAAAACCAAAATGAACTCTTCCTTTTGGACGAATAAGGCCCTCGCCCATGCTTCTTAAATCGTCTTCCTGTGTTTTTTCGTATCCTTCGGTTTTCTTTTTGTAAATTTCATAAACTTTAGAAAATCCACACGGTTCAATCTCATAAGATATGGATAAAGGAACAATCTTAAGTTCTTTAAAACCCTCACCTAATTCCTTAACATTACTCAAATTAAGCATTTTAAGTAATGATGTTTGAGTTTTATCGTTACCATCTTTAGTCCTACCTTCACGCTGAGCAATCCAAACCGATGAATTCTTCTCTGTAATATCACGCCTGACATATTCCGAAAGTTTTTGGGAAGCTACAAACAGTTCCCGAACAGGTAAATTTCGACGGACAACAAATGCCCTGTTAAGTTTTACTATAATATCAATCCAATTTTCGATTAATAAATTATTTCCAATGGCAATTTCAGTAGTATTCATTCCCTCCCTGGCTATCAGGTAATTCATTAATGCCGAGTCTAGTAAAATATCCCGATGATTGGAAATAAAAAGATAACTGGTCTTTTTATCAAGATTATCCAATCCGCTTACCATTAATCCGTCAGTCGATTTATTTATTATCAGATCTTCAATCAGCTTATACATAAACCCAAGCTGAAGTTCTTTAACCGAGTGAATATTGGTCAAAGCAAATTTAATTTGCTCAATCCGTTCTTTATCCTGAAAGACAAACTGAAGAATGCCTTCAAATTGTTTATCTTCAAGTAACAACCTCAAATTATCATTGACTTCTGAATCCTCAAAAGGGCGAATATCATCGAAATTAATTGAATAAACCATCCCTATTCCTGTTATTTTGAGCTGCAAATATAGTAATTGAGATTAAACATTAGAAATGATACCTGATTTGTAGCTTAAGCTCTGCTTTAATAGAGTTACCAGATAATCCTTCCTGTTCTTTATTCTCCAATTGAAATGTCGATGCCAGTTTAAACCAGACAGTAATTTTCTTTCCAAAATCTTTTTGGATATTTAAATACGAACGTATGCCTTTATTATATAGCGCTGGAACAGCAAACGAATAAAGCAGATCGTTCTCATAAGCATAAAGCCTCGAATTATATCCGTCAGTCGAATAGTACGACAAACGTCCGTTTAACGAATACGTTTTACCTTCTGGGTGAAAAACAATATCCTGAAAAACCAAAAATCCTTTCTCAGCTATTTGTTTTGAATAATACGAAAACTCCATTCTTCCTTTTAAACATACTTCTTCGCTCATGTTAAACGTATAATTAAATCTGAGACGGTTAATTAGTTGAGATACGTTATATTTTTTTGTGCTTTCAGTAATCCGTTGCCCTTTCTCTTCCTTAAAAAACCGCAGATAAAAATTTGTTTTTCGCGAAGGAATATACATGAGTTGAGCAAGGAATTCAGTACCATTGCTTGGCGCAGCCGTCGTATATTTTATCCATTTAAACCTGAAAAAATCGGCATAAGCCTGAAATACTATCCGGGATACCGGATAAATTTTAAACCCTAAATAGATTGCATGTTCGTCGTTCACGCGCGACGATTCGGTGAAAGCATTGGCAAAATAGCTGAAATAGGTTTTGTTGATATTGCGGTATACCACCGATAATTCAGCATTCGAAGCTGGATTCAGCATTACTCCGGTTACTAATGCCCTGCCATTATTGGAACAGATTGCGCCTTCGCCAAAAATAAAAGTCTTTTTGAGCGAACCTTTCCAGTCAATTCCTCCAACAATGTTGTTTTTACCTTCAGGAAGAAACTGATTATAAGGTTCATCACTCCTATCCAAAAAAGCATTAAACCTGGTAAAAGAAACTGTTCCTCCAATAGCCCAGTTGCCTGATTCGAACAGTAAATGGGTGCCTGTTGAAAATTGTGTAAGTGATTTTTCATTCTCAACTTCAGTTCCGGTACGATGGTACCCACTCGTTTGAAGAGCCCCAAAACATCTGGCGCCATCAATTGTATCTAAACTTGCGTCCACCTTGTGCAAAGAAACATAAGGCGAAGCAGTAAAATTTTTATACTTTAACTGGGCCGCAAAACCACGAAAAAATTGGTTCTCGTCAGTTGAGGTATACGACCGAATTCCCTGTGCTGATCTGAATACCTGGGTTGTTTCAGCCGACTTACCCATTGAAAATCCTTGCCATGCAACCAATCCCTGCCCAAAACGAACAGTATAATCTCCAACAAAAATTCTAACATTATGATTCAATCCAAAATTGACAAACCCGCTGTTGTAATCGAATCCCTGTTTATTAGATTTTCTAAAAAACGCTTCTCCTGGGTCTTTTTCTGCCACAAAACCACATTCAACCGTCGATGAAATATGTTTCATCCGAAAATATAATTTTTGAGGCGAACCTTCATATTTACTCTGGTCAGCATTATCCGGACCATTTAAAGTACGGGTCGTTCTCATCAAAACATCTGTTGATCGCCGGCTGCTTATCGTTTGACTACCAATATTTTCAAAAGTAAGAAATGGTTCAATTCGTTGAAGAATATCCTGATTAAGCCCTTCCACAGCTAATAATTCATATATACTGTAAATGGTTCCTGTTTTTTTTCGGTAAGCAATCAGATTATTAATCTGCACTTCAGACAGCAAATGCAGGCGCAAAAAATCGTCATTCGTAGCCGAATTTAAGTTTAGCGGATTTTTCTGCAAATCTTCCCAATCATCAAGTATTTCCTGAATATCCGAATCATCACTCATTGTTTCACCCGTTGCTTCCAGCAAATCTTCAACTGATCCGCCGATTTTGGAATTTTGTGCCTTTCCTAAAATCACTATTCCAAAGAGACTGATTAATATGAATAAGCGCACCATCAAAATTGATATTGAATTGAAACAGAAGGCGAATTTCCCAGATATTGGTTATAACTAGTCGCAAAATCAAATGAAGTTTTGCTAACCTTAAATCCAAATCCGGCTGACAATTGATAAGGTTTTCCACAAATACCGGTACGGATAAACAAGCGATCACGAATATTGTATTCAAACCCTGTTTTCAGAGTCAGATGCTTTTCTAAATCATGATTTATAGCTGTAACCCAACTAAAATCTTGTGAAACCTTAAAATATGTACCTAAAGATATAAGCGAAGGATATCGATAAGTTACTGAAGAAAGCCTAATCACAGTTTGATACGGATTCACAATATGCGCTCCAATTGTAAATTTTTCGGAGAACTCATACTGAGAACCAATTTCCAATCCATAAGAGGTTTCAGTACTATTATTTTCTACCAGATAAATACTATATCTGTTAAACTGAAAACCAAAACGAAAATGACCAGCCAGCGATTTTGCATAAGCCACACCAATCTTATTACGACGAAAAGGAATATGGCCAAACTGCGAAAACGAAACTGCAATAACTGAAGTTTGAATAGGAAGTACAAAAGTAAAGGTGGCGGTAGAAAGCTCTCTTACCAAAAACTTGTTTTGAAAAGTACCAGCTAAAACAGCCTTTTGAACACTGGCGAGACCAGCCTGATTCCCAAAAACCGACCAATAACCCGACATTGCAGTTGAAGCATCGGCCAATGCCAGGGTCCTGGAATCGGAAACAAAATAATCCTGACCAGAAGTATGGACAAAACAAAAGCAAAACAATAGTGTAAAAAATGTCGGTAACAATTTCATAACATTGGGGTAAAAAAAATTCCTGATAAAAAATCAGGAATTCAATTATATCTGAAATTTACGAATATTCAGTCAATAGGCCAAATCTAATTGGCTTTAAATTTATATTTCACTTCAGAAAGGTCTTTGTTTGCCTTTTCAATCTTCGATTTCAAATTAATTTTAAAAGCTTCGAGCTTCGAAGCAATTTCAGCATCTGAGAGTGCAATCATTTGAACTGCAAGTATTCCGGCATTTTGAGCTCCATTTACTGCAACAGTAGCTACCGGAATTCCAGGAGGCATTTGCACAATAGCTAATAGCGAATCCAAACCATTTAACGAAGCATTTATCGGAACGCCAATCACTGGCAAGGTTGTCATAGCTGCAATTACTCCAGGTAAATGAGCAGCCATTCCTGCTGCTGCAATAATAACCTGAATACCACGTGCTTTTGCGCCCCTGGCAAATTTTTCGACGGCTTCTGGAGTACGATGAGCCGATAAAGCATTGATCTCAAATGGTATTTCAAACTCATCCAATACTTTAGCTGCTGCTTCCATCACATTTAAATCCGATGTACTTCCCATTATAATACTTACTCTTGCTTCCATTTTTCAGAATTTAATTTTTCCAATAGAAATTAGTTTTGTTACTTTGTCGCTTAATTTTCAAGCCAAAAATAATCGAAAATAAATCAGAAAAACCAAACTTGACATCAAATTACCTGTTATGAAGAATGTAAAAATACATGACAAAGAGTTTGAACTTTTCATTACTTATGAAAAGATTAGATCAGTCGTTGAAGAGATGGCAGAAAAAATGAATGCCGATTTTAAAGGGAAAAATCCGTTATTCCTTTGCATTTTAAACGGATCGTTCATGTTTGCAGCCGAAATTTTCAAACGTATATCTTTGCTCGATGCCGAAATTTCGTTCATTAAACTTGCATCCTATTCAGGAACTCAAACAACAGGTAATGTCAAACAACTCATAGGACTTAACGAAGACTTAACCGGAAGAACTGTAATTGTATTGGAAGATATTGTTGACTCAGGAATCACAATTGCTGATACTATTAAACAAATTGAGGCAAAGAATCCAGCAGAAATCAAAATTGCTACTTTACTGCTTAAACCAGATGCCCTCCAGGTTAAAGTTCAACTTGATTACATTGGACTGGAAATCCCGAATGATTTTATTGTAGGGTATGGATTGGATTATGATGGCAGAGGACGTAATTTGATTGACATTTATAAAGTAATTCAATTTTCGCAAGTTCAATAAAACATTGAAAATCAAGTAAAAAGCAGCAT
>CALGIG010000099.1 GCA_937915865.1 uncultured Prolixibacteraceae bacterium
ATTGTGTACAGTACCATGAGTTTTTTGGTAAAAATACACCTTTAATACGTCATATAAAAATTAACTTAACACTAGATATCCTATATATGATCAGCATATTCATAGAGCCTTTTGTTTCATCACTGGAGGGGAATATGAAAAGATAACTAACTTAATTTCCGATAGTGAAAAGGAGAAATTTTACTTTGATACTTATTTGAAATATATTGATGAAGTATCGAATATCGATCTAAAAAAGCTTGATGAGGCCTTTTTTGCGTTTGGCCAGTTAATAAATACAAAAAAAATGTCGACTTTTTTCTTTTCCTGACAGATTCACTAAAAGCAAAAACGGTGTAACGAATTTTTCCGCTACACCGTTTTTGCTTGTGTGATTGGTCTTTTTAAAATTTATATACGATTGAATTGATGTTCATTCCGGCGCCAACCGAGGCCAACACAATGCAATCTCCCGGATTGATTTGCTGGCCTTCCATTTTGCCTTTCAATACTAAATCGAGCAAAGTTGGGACAGTTGCTGTTGACGAGTTCCCGAGAAAACGAATGCTCATTGGCATAATTCCTTCCGGAATTTCAGTTTCACCATACAATTTAAATATACCTTTCAGGATTGCTTCATCCATTTTTTCGTTGGCTTGATGGATGAGTACTTTCTTAATATCGGTTAAATGAAGATCAGCTTCGTCGATGCTTTGCTTTACTAATGGCGGAACGTGTGATAAAGCATAAACATATACTTTATGTCCGGCCATTTTTATAAATAATTCGTTTTGATCGATTTCGGGATTTAACGATGGCCCAAACGCCAGGTATCCTGTTGTTGCCCCAATGTCGGAACGGCTTGAGTGGCTCAAAATACCAATCGGTTCTTCGCTTTCAACGGCTTCAACAATTGTTGCTGCTGCCCCATCGGCATAAATCATCGAATCACGGTCGTGTGGGTCGGAAAGGCGCGACAAAATATCGGCCCCAATTACGGCGCCACGTTTAAACATGCCGCTTTTAATGTAGGCATCGGCAACGATCATAGCCTGGGTCCATCCCGGACATCCCGAAATAACATCATGTACGATGCAATATGGGTTTTTAATGTGAAGTTTGGTTTTTACCCTATTAGCCAATCCTGGCAATGTATCTACCCGTGATGAACCTGCAACAGGATCACCAAAATTGTGGCCCAGGACGATGAAATCGAACGTTTCAGGATCGATACCTGATGATTCGCAAGCATCTTTTACAGCAAAAGCAGCCATATCCGAAGTAACAACCTCGTCGCTTGCCCAACGGCGCTCACTGATGTTGGTTATTTCGTAGAATTTTCTGATGATTTCATCATTACCTTTTTCGAAAGGCGCTTTGGTCGACGGATCGAAGAATGTAAAATTATTGAATTCTTCATTCCGAATGATCTTTGTTGGAAGGTAGCTTCCTGTTCCAACAATCTTTGTATATACCCGCTTTGTCATAACTTTTCAGTGGCCTTTAGGGCCTTGATAATTATATTGTTTTAACTCAAACGTATTTCCATCGAAAACACCATACGAAAAAAGGTTTATCCAATCGCCAAGGTTGATGAATCGACTGTTATTGCCAATCGGATGGTTAATAAGAACATGGCGGTGCCCAAAAACAAAATAGTCGAACTTTTCGTTTTGAAGCAACGACTCTGCAAAAATAAACAATCCTTCGTTGGTTGTACCTTTAAATCCTTCTCCTGTTATTCCTTTTGAAATTCTGGAATGTTTTGACCAATTATGTCCCAGCGATAACGAAAAATTAGGATGGATTCGTGCAAACATCCACTGAAGTACTTTGTTGGTGAATATTTTACGAAGGAAAAGATAACCTTTATCGTTTTTGTCGCAACCATCGCCATGAGCAAGATAAAATTTTTTCCCATATATTTCAGTAATAAACTCATCGCGGTGCAACGTTAACCCAAGCTCATTCGGCAGGTAATCGAACACCCATACGTCGTGGTTCCCGGTAAAAAAATGTACTTCAACTCCCGAATCGGATATTTCGGCAATTTTACCCAAGGTACGTGTAAATCCTCGCGGAACAACAGTTTTATATTCAAACCAAAAATCGAATATATCACCCATCAGGAATAAGTGAGAGGCATCGGTTTTAATCTGACCTAACCAATCAACAAAAGCTAACTCCCGCTCTTTGTTGTTTTTTAAAGCCGGTGCGCCCAGATGAATGTCGGATACAAAATATGCTTTCTTTCCTGAATTATTCAAAACATCTTGAATTTGGTTCGAAGACTGGATGGCAAATATAAACTGAAAAACTAATTTTTACACTAAAACGCCGGTTAATAGGGTTTACTGTTTCACTAACTCCCCAATAATCCGATCGAGCTCAGGACCTTGCCGGTTCTTGGCCACAATCTGTTTTTCCTTGTCAAGTATGTAGTTTGAAGGGATAAATTGGATATTATAAGTATTTGTAGCCAGGACACTGCCTTTCATATCGCCAACATTTGTCCAGCTTAATCCATCCTGCGAAATAGCGTTTAACCACGCATTGCGATCAGTGTCAATGCTCACCTGGTAAATTTCGAGTCCTCTTGACTTATATTTTTTATAGAGTTCGACCAATACCTGGTTTTGTATACGCGATGCACGGTCAAGAGCCGACCAGAATTGAATCAGAGTCACTTTACTGTTGATCGATAACATAGATATTTCGCGTCCATTAGAATTTGGCAATTTAATATCGGGCGAGTTAATCCCATTTTGTTCAATAAATTGCTGAATTTTACTGTTTTTTTCCTGAGACATTAAGTGCATGGTATTGGCATACAGTGCCTTAACGTGTTCTGATTTTGGAAAGAAAGAATTTAGGGCTGATGCAGCAACTTTTAACGATTGCAGATCTTGAATGACATAGTTTGAATCGTCGAATTTTTGATATAAGGCCAAAACGCAGGCCATCGAGAATGGATGTTTCTGAATGAAATCAGTAGAATAACGGATTTGACTTTGCTTGAGATCGGCAATTTCCTGGTTCCATTTGACTTTGTTGATGTTGAAGTCATCACGATTTCCATAAGCATTTATGTGATTGCGAATTGAATCAATCCTGTGTTTGGTCCGCGCAAGCATATTGTTGAGTTGTTGAACCAAAACTGATCCTGTTGAACCTTCAACGATGTAGTCGCGCGAGAAATTGGCAGCATCGCCATAAACCGAGATTTTTTCGACAGTATCGACCAAAAGGGTAATGAAATTATTTTTACTCAAGCTTAACAAGTAAAAATTTGGATAACCGATTTTACCTTCAAATTTAAATGTTCCGTCTTTGCTAAGTTTTACCGAATCAACCGGAATACTTGATGCAACTTTAAGTTCTTCGAGATAAACATATTTCCCTTCAGCATTGGTAATTTTCCCTTTTATAACAAAACCATCATGTTTTTTACAAGCAAATGAGAGTACAGCCAAAGCTACTGAAGCAAGAAAAATCTTTTTCATTTGAGTTTTATAATTAACATTTGTCGATAACGGCATAAAAGTAATAATTTCAGGTTCACTTCGTGCGCCATTTGCTAAGTTTTGACACGTTACCGAAGTTTTGATTTTCTTTTTTTATGGAGGCTTTGCTAAATTGCTAATTTTGCAATCGAATAATAATTCAGGGGAAAGGTGAAAATACATAGGGATTTGAAATATTTTGAAGCTAAAAATCCGGTGGTTACTATCGGAACTTTTGATGGTGTTCATCTTGGTCATCGGAAAATTATTTCGCGCCTTCACGATTTGGCTGCGTCGATTGATGGTGAATCGGTTATTTTTACTTTCGATCCACACCCCAGAAAAGTTGTAGCGCCTTCTGAAACTAATTTGAGACTGTTAACTTCGCTCGATGAAAAAATTGTGCTTTTCGAACAATCGGGTATCGATCACTTAATTGTATATCCATTTACACCTGAATTTGCCCGGTTGACTTATGAAGAGTTTGTTGAACAAGTTTTGGTTGAACAAATACACACTCATTCGCTGGTTGTTGGATACGACCATAAATTCGGGAAAGGACGGGCAGGCGATTTTGATTTGCTGAAAAGTTGTGCCGATCGTTTAGGTTTTAGTATTGAAAAATTGGATGTTCTTTTGATGAATGAATCAAATATTAGTTCGACTAAAATTAGGGAGGCAATTCAAAAAGGCGATTTTCAAACTGCAAATGCTTATCTGGGTTATCACTTTTCTTTGAGTGGAACGGTTGTCGAGGGGAACAAAATTGGGAGAACTATTGATTATCCTACTGCCAATATCGATACATCTGATCCCGATAAAATTATCCCGGGATATGGTGTTTATACAGTGGTTGTTACTGTGCGTAATTCGGAATATATAGGCATGTTAAATATTGGAAGCCGACCGACAGTGAACCACAATGCCGATCATCGTACGGTTGAAGTGAACATTCTTGATTTTGATGCAGATATTTATGGAGAACAGATTAATGTTGTGTTTTATCACAAACTTAGGGAAGAACAACGGTTTGCATCGCTCGATGCACTGAAAGAACAGTTGGCGAAAGACAAAATTAATACGCTTGAGTACTTCCGGAAAATGAGTTAACAGCTCATAATAATCATACAAATTCAAGGTTTAAGGCGCTTAACTTCAATGTTGAAATATGAAGTTTTGTTGGTGCAAAGATAAAGACACTCTTCTTTAGTAGTTTGTAACAGACAAATTATTAAAGTAGTCTTTCGTTTTAATATTATTGTTTTGTTATCAACTGAAATCATTTGCCAACGTTGTTTCCTGGTTTGGTTCTGGTATATAAATCATCAAGATCAGGAGGAATTGGTACTAAAAACTTTAGAGATAATAGCTTGTTAGTTTTTATATTAACCTCTTCAGGTATATCTTTGTACACGAAAAATTTAACATTCAGAAATGACAACAAAAACATTGGAGCAAGTGGCTTATAAAGTTGCTGACATTTCGTTAGCCGACTTTGGAAGGAAAGAAATTGAAATAGCAGAAAAGGAAATGCCCGGATTGATGTCAATCCGTAAAAAATACTCAGGCACAAAACCGCTGAGTAACGCTCGCATCATGGGTTCGCTCCACATGACCATTCAAACAGCCGTATTAATTGAAACATTAGCCAAACTTGGAGCAGAAGTTCGTTGGGCAAGTTGTAATATTTTTAGTACACAGGATCATGCTGCTGCTGCAATTGCCGCTGCTGGAATTCCTGTTTTTGCATGGAAAGGCGAAACATTGGCCGAATACTGGTGGTGTACCGATCGCGCTCTTGATTTTGGCAATGGACTTGGCCCAACTTTAATTGTTGATGATGGAGGCGACGCAACGATGATGATTCACCGCGGTGTTGAAGCTGAAAAAAATCCTTCGATTTTGGATATTCCGGCTGGTGGCGATGACGAACGCGAACTGAATAAAGCCTTGAAAGAAATACTGGCATTCGATCCACACCGCTGGACCCGCCAGGTGCCGCATATCAAAGGAGTTTCGGAAGAAACAACCACCGGGGTTCACCGATTATACCAAATGATGGGCGAAGGAAAATTGTTGTTTCCTGCATTTAATGTGAACGACTCGGTTACCAAATCGAAATTCGACAACCTGTACGGATGCCGCGAATCGTTGGCAGATGGTATCAAACGTGCAACCGACGTTATGATTGCTGGAAAGGTAGTAGTTGTTGCTGGTTATGGCGACGTGGGCAAAGGTTGTTCCCGTTCTATGCGAGGATATGGTGCCCGGGTAATTGTTACCGAAATCGATCCGATTTGCGCCTTACAAGCTGTTATGGAAGGCTTTGAGGTTAAAACAATGGATGATGCCATAGCTGAAGGTAACATTTTTGTAACCACAACCGGAAATCGCGACATTATTACCGGAGAACACATGGCTGCAATGAAAGATCAAGCCATTGTTTGCAATATTGGTCATTTTGATAATGAAATTCAGGTTAACCGTCTTGAAGTATGGCCTGGAATTAAAAAAAACAACATTAAACCTCAGGTTGATAAATACACTTATGCCGATGGTCATTCAATTTTTCTTTTGGCCGAAGGTCGTTTGGTAAATTTAGGTTGTGCTACTGGCCATCCTTCGTTTGTAATGTCGAATTCATTTACGAACCAAACACTGGCTCAGATAGAACTTTGGCAGAAAGATTACGAAATAAATGTTTACCGTTTGCCCAAAGCATTGGATGAAGAAGTCGCACGTTTACACCTTGAACAACTGGGCGTAAAACTTACTCAACTTACTTCAGAACAAGCCGATTATATTGGAGTGCCAGTTGAAGGGCCATATAAGCCAGAACATTACAGATACTAAAAAAGACGGATGACCAAAGTCTGAAGTCGGAACAGAAGTCAGGGCTTCACTGCGAGTGAAACCCTGACTTTTTTGTTTGTAGATTCACAAAACCAACATCGTTTCGCTAAAAGATGTTCTCTGTGGGAAATCAGGAAGAGTTGAGTTGAAGGCGAAACAACATTGATTCACCAACTACAGTATTCAGAATATGAGCTTTAACCAGTATTCGCAGATGATGGAAGAATTGCAAATTATGGAGCAATTCAGGAATGAATATCGGGAGTTTCCTAAAGGAAAACTTGATAAATCGGAATCACCTGATTTTATTCTGAAAATTACCGCAAAAAATACCATTGGAATTGAGCTAACCAAACTTCATGGGCCAACAGTTACCAAATTTAAAACTCATTTTCCCCGGAAAATAAGCGGGTATAATCCCCCGGAATTTAATCGCGAAAACATTGAATTTACGATAAATGCCAAGAACGAAAAGCTTTCATATTATCAAGAAAAGAAATTAAATCAGCTTTGGCTGTTGATTACTGCTGATTTGGATGAAAGTCCGGTTAATTTTAATCTTGGTAACAAACTTCAGAACTGGACATTTAACTCAGGATTTCATAAAGTGTTTCTTTTAGAATTAAAGAATCAAAGAATATTTGAGTTAAACATCAATTAGTTGGTTACTATTATACGGCCATTCGATACAACCGCGCGATACTGTTTCAAGGGCCTCGTTGCAGGGCCTTTTATTGGTAAACCAGAGCTTCCGAATATCATAAATTTTGATCCGCATTCGGGGCAAACAACATATCCGCTCCCATTTTCCTGAACTTCAACTCTCACATCCGATGATAATTCTTTTGTACAGGTGGCATCAAATGCCAGGTATGGGTAAAGTTCATCGCCCCAATTGTTTACAATTAATACCCCTCCATAACCTGCATCTTTGAAATAGGCCACACCGCCCGGAATATTCAGTTCGATATAATTGGCGGGGTTAATGTTCATGTTAACTTCGACATAAGGGACAAGCGAGTTGTTATTGTCTTTGCAGGCATTGCTCTCCAGTAGTATAAAAAACAGGATAAGGAAAGGTGTTATTATTGTGCTTAAATGTCTGATCATTGCTTTGTTCGTTTTTGGATATTTATAAAACAAAGAAACAAACATTTTATTTTTTTAATGAAGAAATTTTTATTTTAACACAATTTGATGTGTTCAATTGTTAAATTTGAGCTGCAAATGGTAGTGAAGGTATTTAGGAGAAGAAACGTGCTGCTAAATGTGTTTTCAATAGTTTGGACTGTTTTGTTCGTGCTAATTTAGATGAAGGATAATTAAAAAGACCAATTTGTTGTTTTGGCAAATAAGAATAAATTTGTTGCAGAACAAATATTTGTTGCTAAAAATGTGTTGAAAAGGTTTATCGTACAAGATTTTAATTGTTTTTAAAAACATACGGTTCACAAAAAATAAAAAATTTATATATGTTTGTACAAAGAAAGAGTTCCGCAATGGCCGGAATTCTTTTTTGTTTTAATATAGTTTTATAAAAAGAAAAAATCATGGGAAAGGTTACTTACGTTACTGAGGAAGGCCTTAAGAAAATGAAAGAAGAGTTGGATCGGTTGGTCAACATTGAGCGTCCGGCTATTTCGAAGATGATTGGCGAAGCCATTGAAAAAGGCGATATCTCTGAAAATGCTGAATATGATGCTGCCAAAGATGCTCAGGGAATGCTTGAAGCAAAAATTGCAATTCTTGGTGAAAAGATTGCTTCAGCCCGGGTTATTGACGAATCGAAAATTGATACATCGTGTGTTCAGATTTTGAGTAAAGTTACTATTCGGAATAAAACGAATAATGCAACGATGAAGTATACCATTGTTTCGGAACATGAAGCCAATTTGAAAGAAGGTAAAATCTCTATTCAAACGCCAATTGCCAAAGGTTTGATGGGCAAAAAGCTGGGCGATGTTGTTGATATACAGGTTCCATCTGGTAAAATGCAATTCGAAATTGTTGATATTTCAATTTAAATCGTATTAAAATGGCAAGCTTATTCACACGAATTGTTAATGGAGAGATTCCTTCGTGGAAAGTAGCCGAGGATGAAAATTACTTTGCTTTTTTGGATATTTTTCCTGTCGCAAAGGGTCACACCTTGGTTATTCCCAAAAAGGAAGTTGATTATCTATTCGACCTGGATGATGAAACTTATGCAGGATTGCAACTTTTTGCCAAAAAAGTTGCGAGGGGTTTGTATAGAGCAATTCCTTGCAAAAAAGTTGGAGTAATGGTGCTTGGATTAGAAGTGCCACATGCTCATATTCATTTGGTTCCTATGCAATCGGAAAGCGATTTGCTGAACTTTTCCAAAAAACTTTCATTTTCAAAAGAAGAAATGGCTGAAATAACAGCCTCAATTGCAAAAGAAATTCAATTGTAATTGTTTTGAATCCCGGAATTCCGGGATTTTTTGTAAATCTTCGTTTCTCGATTTCTTTCCTATTATTGACTAATGAACGTTTTTGTCAAGAATAAAGAGCTAACAATTAGGCGATTTGTAAATGCCGACATAGATAATCTGTTTAGTTATCTCCAGAAATTAAGTGCTGAAACAAGAAGTAAATTTGCTCCTCATTTATTTGATAGAGAATCGATAGAAAAATTTTACAAAGATTCGTCAAACATGGCTTATCTGGTTTTCGATTGTGAATGTGATGAAATTGTTGCCTATTCAATTGTGAAAACCGGGATAGTCGACTGTGACTTTGAACGCTTTCGTTCTTATGGGTTAAATTTGAATAACGCATCTGATTATACATTTGCGCCATCGGTCGCTGATGGATGGCAAAGCTGTGGAATTGGCAGTATTATGCTTCAGTTTATTCTTCATGAATTAAAGCAAGCAGATGTGAACCGGTTGTTTTTATGGGGAGGTGTGCAGTCTAAAAACAAAAAAGCTGTGAATTATTATAAAAAATTTGGATTCAGAACGTTGGGGTACTTTTTTCACAATGTTGATAATTGCGATATGGTACTCGATTTTAAATAAACCGCCAAAAGTAAATACCTGTGCCCTTAGTATGTTGTTTTTCTGTAAACGCTTTAAACTCTGTCTTGTAGCGGTTTAACGGGTGATAATCATTAGAATTTTATTTAGAATGTTTATTTGTGATTAGATATTTCAATAGAAAATCTGTCCCGTTTCGTCAAAACAAGATGAATTTGACAGTTTAATTTATCATTCTGTGTTTTTTTAGGCTTAAAATTGCACAATCGAAAACAAAAACAAAGAGAAACAATAGTCAATTTTCACCGCTCAAAGTTTTTATCTGCACGATAGTGTGAGTTCAAACAAAGAAAACTATCCTTTAAAGGTGAAAAGTTACAATCATTTTATGGATCTTTTTTCATCCAAATACGAAATATTCCCAATCCTTAAGAATAAGGCCGGGAATATTTCTCTTTATAATAAATAGGATTACAAAGTCAACATCAATAAATCTTAACAAGAATTGTGGCACAATATTGTTTAATAATTAATTTGATATGGATATTAAAAATCGCATTATTGTTGAACTTTACGAGCAATCAATTCCCGGCTATGATAGGCAACGTCTTGGAAGGGTTGTTACAACCAAATCGTTAAATGAGGAAGATTTAATAAATATAGCCATAGCGAGAAATCCCGATTTAAGTTATGATATATTGAAAGAGTCGTTACGTGTTATTAAAGATATTGCATTGGAACAAATTGCCAATGGCGCATCTGTATCATTTGGTATGGCTCATTTCGAGCTTTTTGTGAACGGAGTTTTTTGGGGAAATGATATTCATTGGGATGATAGTAAATATAGTCTTGCAATACATCTTACTCCCGATGTCAACCTGAGCGAGGCAGTTTCGAAATCAATTGTAGATGTGGTTGGCTTCGCTGATTCGGGTATGGTTATTAGCCAGGTAATCGATGTTTTAACCGGTGAGATTAATCGAAAGCTTTCACCTGGTGGACCAGTTAATATTTTTGGGCGTAAAATCAAAATTGCCGGCGATAAGCCAGACAATGGGATTAGCCTGATTAATCAGCAAACTGGTCAGATTGTACACATACCTGTTACTGGTTTGGCTGTTAACGAAGCTCAGAAGATAACATTTGTAGTTCCTTCACGAATTAATACGGGTACGTATAAACTTTGCATTAGCACCCAGTATTCTAATGGTCAGCAAATTCTTGATGAACCTCGTTCGTTAATATTTGAGAAAAAATTTGAGATTGAGAGTGTCCCCAATTTTTAACGGACCTCAAAATGTTGAAGTAAAAAGTATAATAGTGTGTTTCGTATTATTCTTCTGTTTGATGATGGGCATAAGAAAATAGACATTTACTTCGTAATTTAAGAGTCTGTTTAAATTTAATTTAAAACTCAGTACTCACCCCATCGTCCCGTTTTAAACGGGACTCTGCCCCTTTCTACGCGTAGAGAGGGAAAAAGTCCGATAAATCGGACTTGGGGTGAGTCAAAAAAAGATAGAATTAAAGTTAAAATTCTTCAATAAAAAATTTTAAACAATTTCTAAATTAATGAATTGATTGCAGCGGTTCTGTCTATTTTACTTTTTTACGCGGTCAGGATTTTTCTTTATAAAGTCGCCCCAGCTTTTAGCTCCCGTTTTTACAACCGGATTTCGCATTTGTAAATAGTGACAAACAGCCACTGCGATAGCATCTGTTGCATCAAGTTCCTTGGGTAATTCAGTTAATTTGAACATTTGTTTCAGGAAAAATGCAACTTGCTCTTTAGCTGCTCGGCCCATGCCTGTAATAGATTGTTTCACCTTTAGTGGGGCATATTCAAATATTGGAATGTTGTTGCTTAAAGCAATTCCCATAACAATACCCTGGGCACGACCAAGTTTAAGCATGGCCTGAATATCTTTCCCGTAAAATGGTGATTCAATGGCAAGTTCGTCGGGCTGAAGTTCTTTAATCAAAACATTGGCCCGGTCGAAGATATGCCTGAGTTTTTGATAATGATCGGGAAACCCGGTAGTTTTAATTACTCCAATCTGTAATATTTGAGGTTTATTATCAATGATTTCAATTAATCCATAGCCCATTACATTTGTTCCAGGATCGATGCCAAGTATTTTCAGCGGTTTCTTTTCCATTCTGTTTTGGTTCAATGTTCAAAGGTAAAAGATTTGAGGATGTGAAGACGCGGAAAATTTACGATTGGAAGATTTACCATTTACGATTTAGAGACGGTAAATGGCATTTCAGGCAACCACTACAACCCGATAACAATGACAACTTTTTCTATTTCTTCTGCTGATACCATATCCCGGATATAATAAATACCAGACCAACAAAGGTGGTATAGTAGATGGTTTCTCCCAGAATAAAATGAATAAAGACAAGCGAAAGGAATGGCGAAAGGAAGATTAGGTTTCCTGTTTTTGCATTGTTTTCGCTCAATTGCATGGCTTTCATCCAAAGAATATAAGTAAATCCAAGTTCGAAGAATCCAATGTATATTGCAGCTGGCAAAGCTTTAATGTCGGGCAGGCTGAAATCAGTAAAAAACAGGGAGGCGATTATCAGGTAAGTTATTCCAAAGGCAAAGTTCCAGAACAGTTTTAACGTTTCTTCGCGTTTATCAATCACACTTAAAACCCAAAAAAGGGCCCAGATTATGCTGCTTCCTACTGCTAAAAGTACGCCAGTTGTATTTGTATTAACTATTCCAGATAAACTGCCTTGCGAAGAGATGAATACAACTCCCACAAAACTAACCAGGATTGCCACAATATTTCGGAAAGTAATTTTCTGTTTTAAAAGTGGGGCCGAAAGCAATGCTAAAGTTACCGGCCAAATCATATTTAGTGGCTGTGCTACCTGGGCTGGCAAAAGGTTATAGGCTTGAAATAGAATGAGGTAATATCCAAATGGGTTTAGCAGCCCAAGTAAAGCCGATTTTGCCAACCCTGATAAAGAAATGGTGAATAATTCACGAAATCTGCCTTGAATTAAAATTACCAATAAAAAAACCAACAATGAAAAAAATGATGCCAGTAGAATTAGGTAAACCGGAGATAAAACTTTCAATCCAAGTTTAAAGGCTGTGGCAACAGTCGACCACAAAAAAACTGACAAGAGCGCGTAAATATATGCTTTTGACAGTTTCTTCATTTATTTTCGGTTTGTGGTTCGGTTCCTTCAAGTTTCCGGTATTCGGTTCGCGAATCAACAACGTAAACACTTCCAGGGTAATCTGTCATCATTTTTTTGAATAATTCTTTTGCTTCAGCTTTTCTATTTAAATTGTTTTCGTATAACAGCGCTAGTTTGTATAAAGCGTTATCGGCCAGTATGTCCCAACTGTAATTTTTAACTACCTGGTCGTAAAATTTAGCAGCTTCGTCGTATTTTCCCTGTTTTTGAAATATGGTTGCTTTTCTGAATAAAACATCGTCGGCCAGCGAGTTGTCGGGATAAACCTTCGAAACAGAGTCGAGCACAGCAATAGCTTCGCCGAAGTTGTTACGAAATACCTGTAAATCGGCCCGTGCAAACATTTGCAATGGCGCAGTAAGGCTATCCGATTCCATGTTTTCGTTAATAAAAAGCGATAAGTCCATTGCATCGTTTGCAATTAGTTTAGAAGTACTTGCTCTAAGTGCATCAAGCTGAGCTTTGGCCCATTTAAAGTTACCCATGTAATAACCGAGTTTGGCCTTTTTGAATTTCACATCATCGCTGATTGGGTTACTTTTGTTTGCTTCAATTACTTGCGAGTAGGTAATTACTGCTTCCCATAAGTCGCCTGAATAAACGTATATATCGGCCAGTTCAGCTTTCAACGACAGCATTATTGGTTGAGTTATTCCTTTCAGCGCCAGACCATCATTTAAGATTTTCAGCGCATTATCTGGTTGGTTGAGGTAAAAGGCGAGTAAATGAGCATAGTCGATAATCAAATCGGTTGATTCGGGAGATGTGCCAACGGCAGAAAATGTGTTTGCGAACATTTCCTGAATTTCTTTGGCTTTTGCAGTGTCTATCATTTCTTCTTTGACAAAGCGATTGTAATTCATACGCATCCGCTGTATGATAGCCTGGTAATAGGATTCAGTAATTTTTGATTTTCCTGCCACATAATCGTAGGCTTTAGTGGCTTCATCGTAGTATTTGTTTGATGCAGAAATATTGGCAAGTTCGAGTATGCTGTTATCTTCGGTACCGGTACGTTTATCAAGAGCAATGGCTTGCCGGGTAGCTGCAACAAAGTTTCGCTCCTGAATGAATAACCAGATTAACAATCTGTTGTAAATAATTAAGTTGGGTTCTTGCTGAATGTGCCGTAATACTCTTGCTTTAAGTTGTTTAATAATTTCTCCGTCATTATCCATTGCCAAAACCGAAAGCAGGTTGCTCTTCACAATTTCAACATTGCTTTCTTTTAATTTTACCCATACGAGGTATTCATCCAGCATTTTATCATAATTTCGCATGTAGTAATACACACGGGCGAGTTCGTAGTTGTAAGTAGAGTTACCTTGTGCCGACCGGGCTTTCAGGAATACTTTTTCCGCAAAATCGTATTCTCGTCGGTTCAGAAACTGATTGGCCAGGCCAGGAAATTCAACAGGGTTTGAAACAGATGCAATTGCTTTAGTATAAAGGTTGTCAGCCTCGTCAACCTGCCCCATTGTTTTTTTCAGAAAGCCCCATTGAACATACCAGTAAGCATCAGCCGAGTTTCCACGAAGCCCTTTTTTGATTGCTTTTTCAGCTTTTTCATATTCGTGAATTGCAAGCAAACAATCGAAATATATATTGAAATAACCTTCGGCTTTAGTACTCGAATACAATTCTTCGTACAATTCGGCGGCCTTGCCAAATTCTTTATTTTGATAATATTGGCTTGCCAATATTGTTTTATTCTGAAAGTCGTTGTTTTGTCCGAATAGCAAAATCGGAGCCAGTAAAAAGAGAATGCCAGGCAAAATCTTCATGAACTCATTTTATTGATTGAGTACAAAAATAACAATCCAAAGCGTTTTCAGCAGGTAAAATCTGCCCTAGATTACTCAGATTAAGAATTTAATGGGTTTTCAATCGGTGTTTATTCGTTTAATCATGTGGTGAAAACAGTTATTCGCTTTAATTTTGAGGCAAAATTTTTTAAATGACATCGGAAATAAAAGAAAGAGAACGGCTCCCCCGCTGGATGAAGATGCAACTGCCCAAAGGTGAAAGCTATTCGAAAGTGAAAAACCTTGTGATGCAACATAAGCTTCATACGATTTGTACCAGCGGAAATTGCCCCAATATTGGTGAATGTTGGAACAGAGGAACGGCAACTTTTATGATTTTAGGCGACATTTGTACCCGCAACTGCAAATTTTGTGGTGTTTCAACTGGAAAACCATTGCCTCCGGATCCGGGAGAACCACGCCGTATAGCCGAATCGGTAAAAATTATGCAGCTTAAACATGCTGTGATTACTTCGGTTGATCGCGACGATTTGCCCGATTTGGGCGCAGGCATTTGGGCTGAAACTATTCGTGAGGTGAAAAAACTTAATCAGGAAACGAAGATTGAAGTGCTGATTCCTGATTTTCAGGGGAAAGTAGAATTGATACAACAGGTTATTGGCGCAGCTCCTGAGGTAATTTCGCACAATATGGAAACTGTTGAGCGCCTTACGCCACAAATTAGGAGTGCTGCAAAATACCAAACCAGTTTGTCGGTCCTGAAAATGATTGCTGATTCAGGACTTGTTGCAAAATCTGGAATTATGCTGGGTTTGGGCGAAACTGAGGCTGAAGTGTTACAAGTGATGGATGATCTTCGTTCGGTGGATTGTAAAGTGATGACCATTGGACAATACCTGGCGCCAACATTAAATCACATTCAGGTAAAAGAATATATTACACCCGAACAATTCGACCGGTACCGAACAATCGGGCTCGAAAAGGGTTTTTCTTTTGTTGAAAGCAGTCCGCTTGTGCGTTCGTCGTACCGGGCTGAATTACATTCGGGAGCAAAATAGAGTGTTTTTATTAGCTTTGTAAAAACTCAATTATATCGGGAGTACTTAGAGAACATGGATTTACACTGTGGCTGAATTGATGTTTGCTGGGGAAAAAGTCTGGCGCGGAAACGGGATAATTTGGCTGATGATTTGTCCATCGCCGGAATTTTAGAAAAAAAGGTTGGTAAGGTTTAATTAATTAACGATTCATGGCAAATTTTAATTACGAAGATTTAGGATTAAAAGATTATAAGAAATGTTGGGATTACCAGGAAACCATTCATCAGCAGATTGTTGATGACAAACTTCAGCATAAAGTGCCGAGCCAGCTAAGCCGTTTTTTGATGGTTGAGCACCCGCACGTTTATACCTTGGGGCGAAGTGGAGACGAGCATAACCTGTTGATTAATGCCGATTTCCTGAAAAAAATTGATGCTGTTTACTACAGAATAAACAGAGGTGGCGACATTACATATCATGGTCCGGGTCAATTGGTCTGTTACCCTATTATCGATTTGGAATATTACAAAATTGGTGTGAAAGACTATATTTATAAAATGGAGCAGGCAATTATTCGAACTATTGCTGAATACGGACTTTCTGGTGCATTAAAAGATGGTGCAACAGGAGTTTGGCTCGATTCTGACGATCCGGCACTGGCAAGGAAAATTTGCGCAATCGGTGTGCGCGTAAGTCGCGGTGTTACTATGCATGGTTTTGCCATGAATGTGAATACCGACATGCGTTACTTCAATTACATTAATCCCTGTGGATTTATTACTTATGGTGTTACTTCGCTCGAACGTGAACTTGGCCGGAAGGTTGAAATGGACGAAGTAAAGGAAATCGTTAAAGTAAAGTTTAACGAACTGTACTGAAAGATTTGATAGTTTGGAGATTAGTAAATGTTGTATACAAGTCATCTTCAAATACTCAAATCTTCTAGTTTCCCAATTTATACATTAGGCGTTTCAATTCAATTTCAGCAATTTTAGCGGCATAACTTAGGTTAATGAATTGGTAACCTGTGTTTTCGAAACTTGCTTGTGCAGCTTTAACATCAAGAATGGTAGCTTGGTTTACCTGAAAACGTTGCAGCACTACATTAATCAGTTTTCCCGATAATTCAATCGTGTTTTTCTGGGCATCCAGCTGTTGAATGGCCGAATTATACGATTGATGTGTTTTTATAGCGCCTGAAGTAAGTGTATTTAACAAGCTTTCTTTTTGTAGATTAGCATTTTCGATGTTGAATTCAGCTACATCTTTTTGAGCTTTATAAGCTCCGCCGTTAAAAATTGGAATAGCAAGGGTTAAGCCAACATTAGGACCATAACTCTCATTTAATAATATGTTTCCTGCTGAGTTTTTTGTCCGGCTCATGCTGTACCCACCAGTCAGGCGAAGTGTTGGATAACGAAGGGCAGAAACTTCTTTCAATACCTGTTCGTTTATTTTCACCTGTTCTTCAGTGGCCATATACTGTGGATTTTGGTTTAAATAAGTAGTTACTTCGTTTAGTTGGATTGAGTTATCGATTGATATGCTGTCTGTTATGGTGTATGGATAATATGTTTTTTGACTCATCAACTGTAAAAGGTCGGTTTTTACCTGTTCAACTACAGCTTGCTGTGTCAGAAGGCTTTGTCTGGCGGTGTTCACATCAATTTGAGCCTGAAGAAAATCGGCATCATTGGCCATGCCAACATTTTTCTTTTCAGTAATAATATCCAGTTTTTTCTGAGAAACTTCAAGCGAAGTCTGCATAATTTTCAGATATTCCTGTTGTCGTACTATGTCGTAATATTTGGCCATAACAGTAGCGATGCTATTCTGAATCTGGTTATTCAGCAAAAGTTCACTTTGCTGTTGTAAACTGTTTAATCGTTTTTTGGTAGCCCAAACTTTAAAACCATTGTACAGGGTCATCGCAGCAGTGGCGCTCGAACTAAGCGAACTAGCAGTAGCCTGGGGTTTATTAATCTTGACACCTGTATATAGTTCCTGATTAACATTGACATACGATTGGTTGTCGCTTAAATTAATATTGACAGATGGCAATCCTCCGGCAACACCTAACTTATTGTTTTTTTTACTTATATCCAGATTATTTGCAGCAATTTGTATGTCGAAACTGTTTTTTAGGGTTGTGTCAATTGCACTTTTCAATGAAATTACTGTTTGAGAAATTCCAACAAAAGGAAGAAAAAGCGTTATGTATAAAATTAATTTCTTCATGGTCAAATCATTTAAACTGATTATCGATTTCTTCCTGGCTTACGTGTTTCCCTGAAACAAAAGTGTAAATGGCTGGAATAACAAACAACGTAAGAATCAGGGAAAAAATAATTCCACCAACAATTACAATACCCAGAGGAATACGGCTGGTAGCCGCAGCTCCGAGGCTTAAGGCAATAGGTAAAGCTCCAAGAGATGTGGCAAGGCTAGTCATTAAAATTGGGCGCAAACGTTGGGTTGCAGCATCAATAACTGCATGATATTTATCTAATCCATGACCTCGTTTCTGATTGGCAAATTCTACTATCAGGATACCATTCTTGGTTACCAAACCAATCAAAGTAATCATTCCAATTTCAGAGAAAATGTTGAGTGTATGACCAAAAATCCAGAGGCTTAATACAGCTCCTGCAATTGCAAGGGGCACAGTAATCATGATTATGAAAGGATCTTTAAAGCTTTCGAATTGGGCTGCCAATACCAAATAGATGAGCAATAAGGCCAGCATGAATGCAAAAGCAGTGTTCGACGAACTTTCAGCATAATCGCGCGATGGTCCACTCAGTGAAGTTTGGTAACTTTCGTCGAGCAATTTATCTGCAATTTCCTGCATTACCTTTACTCCATCGCCAATGGTGTGCCCCTCGGAAAGAGAGGCCTGAATTGTAGCCGATTTATATCGGTTGAAGTGGTAAATTGTGGGTGGATTAGCGTTGTCGGTAATTTCCAAAACTTCGGATAATGCAATGTTGTTTCCTAAGCTATTTCGCACATATAGTTTACTAATGTCAACCGGTTCCTGACGGTCTTTCAGTCCCACCTGGCTGATAACCTGGTATTGACGGCCATTCATAATGAAATACGCCAACCGTCGTCCACTGAATGCACTTTGAATAACATTGGCAATGTCGGAAACAGTCAGACCTAATTCCCTGGCTTTTATTCTGTTTATGATAATGTCTACTTCAGGTTTATTAAATTTAAGGTTGACATCAACATTTTGGAATGTTTTATCATTTCTTGCTAACTCCAGAAATTTTGGGATTACTTCTTTTATCTTATCAAAATTCAGGTTTTGAATTACAAATTGAACAGGTAATGCTCCTCTGGAACCTAATCCAACCGAGATCGTTTGTTCTTCGACAGGGAAAATGCGTAAATTATTGTATCTGACAACTTTTTTGGCCAGCTCACGTGCAATCTGGCTTTGAGATCGGTTTCTTTCTTCTGCCGGGATTAACCCAATGCGGGCCGAACCGGCATTAAGTCCGGCGCTTCCTCCAAATCCGGGTAAAGCCATAAATGAGTAACTAACTTCCGGGATTGAGTCTATCAGAAAGTTTGTGAAATCGGCTCCTGCATTGGTCATATAACCGTAGCTGGCTCCTTCCGGGCCTGTTATCTGGAAACGGACACTCCCTTTATCTTCAATTGGCGCAAGTTCGCTTTGTAAACGAGTTCCGATAAAAAAGATTACGAATAAACAGGCGACAACAATTACCCAGGCAATCCAACGTGAACGAACAAAATGACTTAACAGCTTCTTGTACCCATTCTCCATACCGCTGAAAAATGGCTCGGTAGCCATGTAAAATTTGCCATGTTGAGCGTTGGGCTTATTGAGTATTACATTCAACACCGGGGTGATAGTTAGAGATACAAAGGCAGAAATTAAAACTGCGCTACCAACTACAACTGCAAATTCACGGAATAAACTTCCAACAAAACCAGTCAGGAAAAGTACGGGCAAGAATACGATTGCTAAAGTAAGAGATGTTGAAATTACAGCAAAGAAGATTTCTTTACTTCCTTCCAATGCAGCTTTACGTATAGGCATTCCTCCTTCAAACTTTCGAAATATGTTTTCGGTAACAACAATACCATCATCAACCACAAGTCCTGTTGCCAGAATAATTCCAAGTAATGATAAAATGTTTATTGAGAATCCGGCCAGGTACATGACGAAGAATGTAGCGATAAGCGATATTGGGATGTCAATTAACGGACGGACTGCAATCAGCCAGTTACGAAAGAAGAAGAAAATTACAAGGATAACAAGAAGAAAAGCTACGATAAGTGTTTCCTTTACTTCGTTGAGCGAACGACGGACATTCCTTGTATTGTCAATCAGAACAGTAAATTTGATGTCACTTTTTTGTGACTTTTTAATCTCATCCAATCGACGGTTAAATTCGTCTGAAATGTTTATATAGTTTGCTCCGGGTTGAGGAGTGATTGAAATACCAACGCCGCTTACTCCATTCAAAAGCCAACTTCGTTCGTAATTTTCAGGGCCAAGTTCAACTTTGGCAACATCTCCGAGTCGAACGATGCCTTCATCGTCTTCCCTGATGATTAAATCGCTGAAATCTTTTTCGGTGACCAAGCGCCCCATCGCCCTGATGGTAAGTTCGGTTTTGTCTCCATATATTTTCCCGGAAGGAACTTCTACATTTTCCTTGTTTAATACGGTAGTTATATCGTTAAAAGCAATATTGTAAGCAGTAAGCTTGTTCGGATCGATCCAGATACGCATAGCCGGACGTTTTTGCCCAATAATATTTACCGAACTAACTTCTGGAATGGTTTGGAATTTATTTTGAAGCACATTCTCGGCATAATCGCTCAGTTCCAGCAATCCTTTACTAGGGCTTTGAATGGCCATCATGATAATGAAATCGCTGTTGGCATCGGCTTTGGTAACCACCGGCAGGGCATCAATGTCCTGGGGCAGGTTTCTGGATGCCTGGCTGACTTTATCGCGAACGTCGTTTGCAGCAGCTTCCAGGTTACTTCCAAGCGTGAATTCAACAGAAATATTGCTGCTGCCTACCGAGCTTGAGGAAGTAATTGTTCGGATTCCAGGAATGCCGTTAATCGATTTTTCCAGCGGTTCAGTTATTTGGCTTTCAATTACATCGGAATTTGCACCTGCATAAGATGTGCTTACAGTAATCAGTGGTGGATCGATGGCAGGATACTCGCGCACTCCTAAAAAGCTAAACCCAATCACCCCGAAAAGGATAAGGAATAAGCTCATTACTGTTGCCAGTACTGGTCGTTTTAATGAAAGTTCAGATATATTCACGGGTAAGATTCAATTGAGTTCGACAGAATGCAACATTTATAATTCGCTTAGCTTTTTAGCCTTTTTTACTTTTATCAGGGCGTTTGGCCGTACCGAAAGCATTCCACTGATAATTACACTATCTCCAGGGTTTAAGCCATTTGTAATCTCAACAAATTTACTGTCACGGCCTCCGGTCTCAACATCGGTAAAAACAGCTTTGTTTTTGTGGACGATAACAAGTTTGCTCGATAGTGCGTCAGGAATAATAGCATTACTTGGGACCCTTATCCCTTCATGGTTTTGATCAATAGTTACCTTAACAAATGCTCCGGGAGCAATGAGCCCGTTATCAAGCAAAGCTCTAGCTTTCAGGTTTCTGGTTGTAGAGTTAATTTGTGGTTCGATGGCGCTTATTGTTGCATAAAGCGCTTCCTTGCTATCGTTGGTCTGTACCCTAACTTTATCACCATTCTTTATCAAACTTGTGTAAGTCTCAGGAATTGTAAAATCAATTTTTACTTTGTCAGTTTGTTGCAGGGTACCAATAAGGGTACTTGGCGTAACATAAGCGCCCTGACTGACCTGACGTAACCCGAGTTGACCTGGAAATGGTGCTTTAATTACTGTTTTGTCGATAAGCGCAGCGGTAACCTTAATATTTGCGTCCACAGTGTTTAGCTGGTTAACTGCTGCATCGTAATCGGCTTGGTTTACGCCATTAACTTTAAGCAGATTCGCAAGTCGTTTCTCTGTTTTCTGAGCTAAATCGAGTTGCGACTTTTGCTGCTCCAGTTGTGCCTGAAGTTCGGCGTCGTTAACCCGCGCTAATATTGTTCCCTGCACTACCTTTCCTCCATCGGGAATATTTAAATAAATCAGCCTGCCGCTTGTTTCCGGTCGAAGTTCAACCATTTCGTTGGGCAGAACAGTTCCGTTAACTTCCAGATTACTTGCCACATTCTCGATGCTTGTTATTACAACATCAACATCAATAGCAGCTTTTTCTTTTTGAGGAAGAGCTTTATTTTTTGATTTACAGGAAAAAAATAATGGAATAGCTAAAAGAATAACTATTAGACTTAAGGATTTCATGTGCTTATAATTATTGTGCATAGTTGGTTTTTTGTGCTACAAATGTAAATGATAATCGAATTATCTGAATTTTAATTGACTTGAAAATATTCAATAGGTTTAATCTTTGGTTGAAAGAAGGATGAAAAAATATTGTTACGGGTAATTTCTCATTTTTCCCACTCAAGTAATCTTTGTTTGCTTCCAAGTATTACAATTTCTCTTGTTTCATGAGCAGTTGCCTTGATCATCACTAACTACGAAATATGGAATGAGTATGTATTCAATAGTAGTATCCAGAAGCTGGCTTTGTTTTTCTTTATTCTTCTCTTTAATTTATAACATAAACATTATAAAGATAGTCAGAAAGCCGGTTGGAATGAGGCAGACCGAACAGTTCAATCAAATCTTCAACATGATGTTGTTTATGAAGATCCGGATTTTGATATTCGGTTTAGATAATCGAAAAAATCGCACTTTAAACTACCAAAAAGGTTTGTTAACTTGCGCTGGCTTATTGGATAATACCGCAAATTGAAAATTTAGAATTTCTAACTTATAATTCATAAACTCAACATGATTGATATTGATGAACTTGATGAAAAATTTAGCATTGAGGGCGAAGTCGGTTTTGCCGAGCTTGATGGCGATTTGGTATACATAACTGTATCGAACAAATATGCTGATGCCGATATTTGTTTGTATGGCGCACATATAACTAGTTTTCGTCCGCGTAACACTATGGATTTGCTTTGGATGAGCCCCGAAAGTAATTACGAGGTTGGTAAGCCCATTCGCGGAGGAATTCCGGTATGTTTTCCATGGTTTGGGCCACACAAAACCGATACAGAAAAACCTCAACATGGTTTTGCCCGCTTGATGTATTGGGATGTTGTTTCAACTGCGACTAATTCTTCAGATGAAACAGTAGTTAAGCTTGGTTTAAAATCTTCTGAGGAGACCAAAGTCTACTGGCCGTATGATTTTTATGCAGAATTAACAATTGTTGTTGGTAAAAAACTTACTGAAAGACTGAGAGTTACTAATGTTTCTGGTGGACCATTTAGCTACACTTGTGCGTTACATACTTATTATAGTCTGTCGGCTATTGAAAGTATTTCGATCGAGGGGTTAAAAGGATTAACTTATTACAACCAGCTTACTGGTGAAAATGGTGTTCAGGAGGATGATAAACTATTTATTACTGAAGCCTTAACCCGTCATTATTTAAATACAGAAATGCCTGTAGTTATTGATGATAATGCATTTCACCGTAGGATCAAAGTTGATAAATCAGGAAGTAAAGTAACCACGGTATGGAATCCGGGAGCTGAAACCTGCGCCAATATTGGCGATTTGCCCGACGATGGTTATGAAACGTTTGTTTGTATCGAAGCCACCAACGCATTCGATTACCCGATAAACCTGAATCCGGGAGAATCGTTTGAAACTTCGGCCATTATTGGGATTGACGATACTCCGATATTTTAAATTGTTTAACTCACATAGGATAGTTCATTGTAGAAGTAAGCAATGAGAACAATTTATTGTCGTATTTTTTGTACTCACCCCCGAAGTCCGCAAAGCGGCCGTTCCCCCTCTCTTCAAAAAAAGAGAGGGGGGAAGCATCGCAGACTTCGACGTGAGCTCAGTCGAACGATGCGCGGGGGTGAGTCTGTATAAAAAAAATAAATTTGTGTCCGACATAAGTCCGTTCTTATTACTTAAACGCTAATTCAATGAACTATTTTTTGCCGTTTCGCTTTAGCGAACGATTATGATAAATTTACCATGAAAAAGACCAATGCCGCCCGGCTACTCGATGCCAAAGGAATTTCGTATGATTTAACCGAATACGAAGTTGATGAAAACGACTTAAGCGCAATTACTTTAGCCAAAAAGATCGGTCAGGATGTGGAGCAGATTTTTAAAACACTGGTGCTTCGAGGCGATAAAACTGGTGTTTTTGTTTGCGTCATTCCTGGTAACGCCGAGGTCGATCTGAAAAAGGCCGCCAAAGTTTCCGGAAATAAAAACTGCGCTATGGTTCACCAAAAAGAATTACTCGGACTCACCGGCTATATTCGCGGCGGTTGTTCCCCACTAGGCATGAAAAAACCTTATCCTATTTATATTCATGAAACCTGCCAGTTGTTCGACCATATTTATATCAGCGCCGGTCAGCGCGGTTTACAGCTTAAACTTAATCCTGAAGATTTAATTAAAATGGTTGACGCTGAGGTTTGTGATGTGGCTGAATAAAGAGTTACGGGTTGCGAGTTAAAAGTGCGGTGAGAACAGTTATCTCGTAACCTGAAGCCCATAACAATTCCTAATTACATTTCATCCTCTTTTTCTGACAATTCAGCAACTGTTTTTTTGGGCTTCGAACGTTTTGTTTCACTTTTGACACATGAAACAACAGAAACTCAAAGCCGTGAAAAAAACATTTACAACAATTATCGCTTTCCTAATTTGTCTGGGTGGATTTGCACAGACAATTATCCTTGGAAAGGTATCCGAAGAAAAAGGAGAACCGCTTCCTGGTGCCAGCATTTATTTGAAAGGCACCTACGACGGAACTACCAGCAACGAAAATGGTGCATTTAAATTTAAAACCAGTAAAACTGGTCATCTGGTATTGTTAGTCGAATTTATGGGTTATGTTCCTCTAACCCGGAATGTAGAATTAAAAGGCGACACAATCAAAGTAAATGCTATTTTGAAAGAAGCTTTTAACCAGCTAAATGCCGTTACAATTACTGCCGGGACATTTGAGGCTGGCGATAAGAAACGAGCAGTAACCATCTCTCCGCTCGATATGATGACCACTGCTGGTGCCGCCGGTGATGTTTATGGAGCTTTGCAGTCGCTTCCGGGAACGACTACCAATGGCGAGTCGGGCCGCTTGTTTGTAAAAGGTGGCGACAGCGAAGAGTCGCAAACCTACATCGATGGGGCGCTGGTGCCGGTTCCGTATAATTCGTCGGCCCCAAACATGTCAACCCGCGGACGTTTCAACCCGTTCATGTTTAAAGGGACAATGTTCAGCACTGGGGGTTATTCAGCCGAATATGGTCAGGCATTGTCATCGGTTTTACTGCTGAACACCAACGATATGCCTGAAGAGGATCAGCTGGATTTGTCGTTCCTTATGGTTGGTGTTGAAGTTGCAGGTACTAAAAAATGGAGTTCAGGAGCAATTACCGGAACTCTTGGATACAATAATCTGAAACCATACATGAGTTTGGCCCCTCAGAATTATCATTGGATTGACGAGCCTGAATCGATCAGTGGTGCAATTAGTTTCAGGCAAATGACAAGTAAAACAGGAATGTTGAAAGTTTATTCGAGCATCGATAATGGCAGCTTTACAGTTAGTCAGAAAAACATGGATGCTGGTGGACAGTTAGCCGATTACAAGCTGGGCAACGATAATACATTTGTAAATGCCTCCTGGAACGACAAACTTGGTGAAAACTGGGCGATCAGTTCAGCAACGTCGTTTACCAGTAATAAAGACAATATTTATTTCGACCAAACGCATGTGATTAAAAAAGTACAGGGAACTTACCTGAAAACCAATCTTTCGTACCCGTTTAGCGAAAAATTTATCCTGAAATTTGGTGGCGAATTGTTCTCGAAAAATTACACGCAAAATGCCCGGATAGACAGCGAAGTTCACGATAACAGTTTTACCAATAACAACTTTGCCGGATTTACCGAAGCGCAGGTTTATGCATCTTCGAAGTTCGTTACTCGTATTGGAGGAAGGATTGAATATTCAGATTACCTGAACAGTTTTCGTTTTGCACCGCGCTGGTCTACTGCATATAAAATCAGTGATAAAAGCCAGTTATCGTTAGCTTACGGCTGGTTCTTCCAAAACCCGGTTGACGACTATTTGCTGTACACCGATAAAATAAAACCCGAACGTGCTGATCATTATACCTTCAGTTTTCAGTCGTCGGCCAACGACCGCACCCTGAAGGCTGAGTTGTATTACAAAAACTACCGCGATCTGGTTAAACTGAATGGTGGGGCATTTTACCTGCCAACCAGCTACAACAATACCGGAAGCGGCTATGCCCGTGGACTCGATCTGTTCTGGCGCGACAAAAAATCGATTAAAGGCGGCGATTACTGGATTTCGTATTCGTTTGTCGATACCGAACGCGATTACCGGAATTTCCCGCACAAAGCCGTGCCATCGTTTGCCAGCAAGCACAACCTGGCCGTGGTGTACAAACATTGGTTTCCGGGTATTCGCTCGTATCCGGGGATAAATTTCAAGTATTCGTCGCCACGTGTTTACAACGATCCAAACTCGTCGGTTTTTAATGGTGAGAAAATGCTGGCTTATAAAAGTCTGGATGTTAGCTGGAGCTTTTTGTATCGGCCCAATATCATTTGCTACGCAGCGGTAAACAATGTCGCAGGTTTTAAAAATGAATTTGGCCGCACTTACTCCAGCACTCCCGATGTTTCAGGCAATTACCCGAGTGCCGCTATCGAACCCAGTTCAACCCGCTTTTTTGTGGTTGGAGTATTCATCACGCTTACCCGAAAAGGAAGCGCCAATCAGTTGGACAAGATTGAATAAAGGCCTCCCCCAACCCCCTCCCAAAGAGGGGGCTTATAGAGTGGTTATGAAATAGTTTGTTTGATAGAGAATAATAATTATAAAGTATAAATTCACAACGGGCTTCTTTTTTAGCCCTCCCTCTCGGGGAGGGTTTGGGAGGGGCTTCAAAAATAAAAACATCATGAAAAAAATTGTCTTATCAATCGCAGTAGTGTTATTCAGTTTAGTTTCAATGGCTCAAAAAGCCGAGTTTTATAAGGCCATGGGCGAAACGCTTCCTCAGTATGGAAATTGCAAGAGTGTGTCCGATTTTCAGGCATTAGGAAATAAGTTTGAGCAGATCGCCAATGTCGAAAAATCGGAATGGCTACCACTTTATTATCATGCTCAGTGTTATGTTATAATGAGTTTTAAGGAGCAAGACGCAACTAAAAAAGATAGTTACCTGGATGTTGCCGAAAAATCGATTAAAAAATTGATTGAAATGGCTCCCACCGAAGCTGAAGTTTTTGTCCTTCAGGCTTTTTTTTATACCGGGCGACTGGTTGTTAATCCGATGGAACGTGGCCAGCAATATAGCGGACTTTCTGGCCAGGCGATAGAAAAAGCCTTAGCTTTGGACGCCTCAAATCCGCGCGCCAAATTAATGAAAATCCAGATGGACATGGGAACTGCCCAGTTTTTCGGGACTGATCCAAAGTCATTCTGTCCTCAGGCTAAAGATTTGCTTGCCAAATGGGACGAATTTAAACCGAAATCGCCGCTTCATCCTAATTGGGGAAAAGATCAGGTTGCAGGAATTGTAGCTAATTGCGAAAAACAATAGCTTTGGCCGGACTGGTTACCGATTTTTGGGCTCTGTTGGATTTTAATTGGCGCTCCGAAACTGGTAACCAGTATTCTGCAACATTTTAATTTTATCTTTACCAAACCGTTGTTTTAAAATCGATCGACAGAAATGTATCCGGAAAAACCGAACTCTTTTACGCGAAGAATTTCCATTTTTATTATAGGGAGCACTGTAATTAGTTTTCTTATTATAGTTGTGTTTATGCGAGGGATATTTTCCGGTTTGCAAAGCTTTTTAACTGGTTTTTTTTGGGCCTTTAGTATTAGTGTTACACAATGGGCAGGGCTCGACCTTATTTATCAATTGATTGATAAGTATATTTCGTGGATTGAATCTCCGATAAAAAAAGTGTTTGTTCAGATTATTACGTTTTTAACTTATTCGGCAAGTGCCTACATCGTAGTGCAATTTATCAACTATTATTTATGGAAGGATATACCACCTCAAAAATCGTGGGATTGGATATTACCATCGTTACCTTCAACGTTATTGATCTCGTTTGTTATCTCTCTGATTTTTACCGCTATCGGTTTCTTTAATGCCTGGAAGCAGTCGTTTATCAGGGCCGAAAAACTGAAAGTGGAAATGATGGCTTACAAATACGAATCACTTCGTAACCAGATCAACCCGCATTTCCTTTTCAATTCACTGAATGTGCTGAGCGATTTGGTATACGACGATCAGAAATTAGCAGTCAAATTCATTCGCCAGTTAAGCGATTTATTCCGGTATGTGCTTGATAGCAGGGATAAAGAGCTGGTGCCATTAACCGATGAAATTGATTTTATGCAATCGTATATCTTTCTGTTGAAAACACGTTTCGAAGACAAGCTGCTGATTGAAATCGATATTAAGGCTACCCCTGATGATTACATTGTGCCAATGACTTTACAGCTCCTGGTTGAAAATGCAGTAAAGCACAATGAGGTTTCAGAAGCTTTTCCGTTAAAGGTTCAGATAAGAAAAAATGATGAGTTTATTGAAGTTGAAAACAATATGCAACTTAAAAAAGTGGGTGAAAACTCAAAGAAAACCGGATTGAGAAATATCACCCAGCAATTCTCGTTTTTCTCTGATAAACCAATCAAAATTATTAGTTCCGATACCAGGTACATGGTTCGGGTTCCTGTATTAAAAGCCTTGAAACGATGAATATTCTGATATTGGAAGATGAAACCCGCGCAGCCAATCACCTTGAGCGTGTATTGTTAAAAATTGCCCCTGATATGAAGATTGTTGGTCGGATAGAATCGGTTCGCGATGGTATCCGGTTTTTGCAAACCAACGCCGAACCCGATCTTATTTTTTCGGATATTCAGCTGGCCGACGGATTGAGTTTTGAGATATATAACCAAGTGACAGTTCGTTGCCCGATTATTTTCACTACAGCTTACGATCATTATGCCATAGAGGCTTTCCAAACCAATGGCATCGACTATCTGCTAAAGCCCATCGAAGAAGAGCGCCTGCAAAAAGCTATTGAAAAGGCTCGCCATTTTTCGCCCGGACTGGTACCCGAAAAACTGTTGACCATAAACAAACCTGCCTCCGAAAGAGCATACAAATCGCGCTTTATGGTAAAAGTAGGCGACAAAATAAAAAGTGTGCCGGTTGAGGAAATCCTGGTATTTTACAGTCAGGAGAAATCCAGCTTTATAAAGACTACAGATGCTCACACGTATTGTATCGATTACGCGCTCGACCAACTGGAACCCATGCTCGACCCCGAAAAATACTTCCGCATCAACCGCAAATACATTGTTGCTATTGGCGTCTGTACCAATATTCTGGCCTGGACCAACTCGCGCCTCCGCCTTAAAATCGACGGAATCGACGATCCCGATATCATCGTTGCCCGCGAAAGGGTGCAGGAATTCAAAATGTGGCTGGATCGGTAATGAGATATTCAATGATCATGGTTCAAATAAACTCGGAAAAAATCCCGTTAGGGATTCAATATGGGTAGCCAGATTGATGTAGCAGAAAGTTCCGTCCCGGATGGGACGGAAGAAATGGCGGCATTACTGTTCTACCCATATATTGTGCCTAACGGCACTTTTTAATTTTCATCTATTGCGTATTGAACAGGTTTAAAAATGTATCGTTCGTCATAAGGAACTTCAAATCTGTCCAGAAATTCAATGTATTCTTCGATAAACGATTTTCGGTGATGATGTATTTCCTGATTTTTGATGTATTCAATTACCGGGTTAACCTGGGACTTACTGTACGAAAACGCCCCATATCCTTCCTGCCAGGAAAAACGACCTTTTGCAAATCTTTTTTGGTTTATCCATTTTGACGAGTCACCTTTAATGTCCTGCATTAAATCTGATAGCTTTTGGGTGGGGCTCATACCAAAGAATATGTGGATGTGATCGGGCATCCCATTAATTGCCAATAATTTGTGTCCTTGATTTTGAATGATCCCGGCAATGTATTGATACAGTTCGTTCTTCCAGCTTTCTCTTATTATGCTGCTCCGATCTTGAATTGAAAATACCGCCTGAATATGAATTTGAGTGTAAGTATTGGCCATAAGAGTTTGATTTTGAATGGTTACTCAAATGTAAGAACTAATTCATAAAGAATGAAATAGATGGAATAAAGGCTAATCTTTCTTCGTTGTTCTGATGTGAAACCCAGATGGATTTAATCAACTTGCGCCTCCGCCTTAAAATCGACGGAATCGACGATCCCGACATTATCGTTGCCCGCGAACGTGTTCAGGAGTTTAAAATGTGGCTGGATCGGTAAAGTTCCAAGTTTCAGGTTTCAAGTTCCAAGTTGGCGATTTGAGATGAGGATAGGATTTAAAAGGGCTGATTCCAGTTTTTCAAATTCCTTTCCCTTACTTTCTTTTGCCCTGAAGGGGCTACATATCAATAGCCCCGGGTTGGAAAGCCCACGACTAAATCTGTCCGCGACGAAATACCATTCAATACGCTATAGATTTTTCGGACGGAAAATAGCCAAAAACAAAAAAATCCATCTCTCTTTCGAAGGATGGAAATATTATCTTTTGAATGGCAGACTAGCTAAGGATTGATTTGGTAATCCCGAATAAGAAGATTTGCAGATAGATTAAGCCGGACAGCAAGATTTCTAATCATTTCAACTGTCAGTTTTCTTTTCTTATTAAGAATTTCAGAAACCCTGCTTTTGCCTCCAATTTCTGGAATCAGGTCAGCTTGTTTCAGTTGCATTTCTTCCATCCTTATTTTAATGGCTTCAATTGGGTCAGGAGCATCAATCGGGTAGTGTTGCTTTTCGTATTCGTCAACAAGCAAAGCTAAGACATCGGCTTCGTCGCTCTCAGGTGTTCCCATTGGCGCATCAAAAAATAAGTCAAGCCGGTTAAGTGCCGATTGGTAATCTTCTTCTGTTTTGATCAATTTTATATTCATGGTAACCAGTTTCTAAATTGTATTTGCATCAACTTTATCGTATTCGGCGTGAGTTCCAACAAACCGGATAAAAATCCATTGCTTCTGAAAATTGAATTTTGCAATTAGCCGGTGAGCATTTCCTTTAATATTGAAAACAATCCTGCTGTCTTTTAATACACTGGCACTTGCATAAGTTTTAATCACATCATTGGGCGTCTTCCAATCAGACGACATCGCAGTGTCATACCATGTTTTCAGGTACTGTTCGGTTTCTGGATGTTTTTCCCAATAAATTCTCAATGTGCTTTTTGCAATAATTCTTTCCATTATGAACGAATCGATATGCAAAAATAACAAAAGTTCCCATATTGAGAACTTTTGTTATTCGATTTGTTGCCAAAAACAAAAATTCCATCCCTCTTTCGAAGAATGGAATTTTGTTGTGAGTTTCACCACCCATGGCTTTCCCACATTTGGGAGAACGGGAAGGGGGCTAAATCTCAGCAAAATATTTATAGAACAGCGGAATGGTGCGTATTCCATTATAAAATTGCTGCAATTCATAATTCTCATTGGGCGAGTGGCAGTTGTCCGAATCCAGTCCGAAACCCATCAGGATAGACTTGATACCCAGCACCTGCTCAAAAGTTGAAATGATAGGAATACTACCTCCACTGCGAACAGGGATTGGACGTTTGCCGTACACTTCAACGTAGGCTTTTTCGGCAGCCTGGTAGGCTGGAACGTCAATCGGGCAACCATAAGCCTGTCCGCCATGCAGCGAGCTTACTTCAACGTTCACCGTTTTGGGGGCAATGCTTTCGAAGTATTCTTTAAAGAGTACTGCAATTTTTTCGTGATCCTGGTTGGGAACCAGTCGGCACGAGATTTTGGCATAAGCTTTCGACGGAAGCACAGTTTTAGCGCCTTCGCCGGTATAGCCGCCCCAGATTCCGCAAACATCAAAAGTTGGACGGATTCCGGTTCGTTCGGTCGTTGAAAAACCGGCTTCACCAAATACTTCTTCGACACCAATTTCTTTCTTGTAATTTTCGAGGTTGAATGGCGCTTTTGCCAGCATGGCGCGCTCTTCCGCCGAAACTTCAAGTACATCATCGTAAAATCCAGGAATGGTAATGTGCCCGTTTTCGTCGGTCATTTGAGCAATCATTTTGGCCAGCACATTTATTGGGTTGGCAACAGCTCCGCCGTACAATCCTGAATGTAAATCTTTATTTGGGCCGGTAACTTCAACCTGCCAATAAGCCAAGCCTCGTAACCCGGTGGTAATTGAAGGTACATCAGGAGCAAACATCATAGTGTCTGAAACCAGAATAACGTCGGCTTTCAGCATTTCTTTATGTTGTTCGCACCATTTACCCAGGTTAGGAGAACCGATTTCTTCTTCGCCTTCAATCATAAACTTCACGTTACAAGGCAGGGTGTTGGTGCGTACCATCAGTTCGAAAGCTTTGGCGTGCATAAAACTTTGGCCTTTATCGTCGTTGGCGCCGCGAGCCCATATTTTGCCGTCCCGTATTTCCGGCTCAAATGGCGGAGTAGTCCACAATTCAATCGGATCAACCGGCATTACATCCATGTGTGCGTAAACCAAAACGGTTGGTTTTGATGGATCGATAATTTTTTCGCCATAAGTTACCGGATTACCATCGGTCTCAAAAACTTCGGCATTGTCGGCTCCGGCATTCAGTAATAGTTGTTTCCAGTATTCGGCAGCGCGGTACATATCGGGTTTATGTGCGGCAAGTGAGCTTATTGAAGGAATCTGTATCAGCCCGAAAAGCTCTTCGAGAAAGCGTTTTTTGTTTTCTTCGATGTATTTTTCAATGTATTCCATGTAGATGATTTTTATAGTTATCGTTGTTGTATTTGTTATCGCTGTTAAAAATAGGCATTCGGTTTTGGTTGATTCATGAATTTATTCAGACTTAAAGATTGAAATTGTAAATTGTCAATCGTCAAATGTTAAATTAAACAGTGGCTTTGATAAATTGTTGCTGATACTCGCCTGGCGTAAAACTGGTTTGCCTTTTAAACATCCGGTTAAAATTTGAAAGGTTGTTGAATCCACATTCGAAGCAAATTTGTGATATCGACAAATGGTTTTCAATGAGTAATTTACAGGCATATCCGATGCGCATTTCGTTTACAAAATAAATAAATCCCTTGCCGGTTTTTTCCTTGAAATAACGGCAAAATGCTGCTGTTGTCATTCCAATTCGGGTGGCAACTTCATCCTGACTAATTTTTCGCTGGTAGTTGGTGTTAATAAAATGCATGATTTTATCGAGCCGGCTGTTTAGTTCCTTATGTTCTTCAAGTTGGTACCCTTTGCTGGCCAACAGTTTGTAGTTTTCGATACGAGCCATTGCATCCATCAATTTTATAAAATACAACATGCGTTCCAGTCCGCTTAATTTCAGAAGCCGCTTAAGTAGTCGGCCAATTTTGTCACTTTCGGGTTTGGTAAAGTTTACTCCTCTTTTTGCTCTTTTTAAAAGCTCATTGATTCGGTGAAATTCGGGATATGTATTGATTTCTTCTTTAAAAAAATCATTGTGAAATTGCACAACAATAGCGTTGACCCTGTTGTCTGCTTTTTCGGTTTCCTCACTTTTCCAGAAATGTGGAAGGTTACTCCCCAAAAGAGTTATATCGCCCTCCGAAAATTTCTCAATACTATCGGCAACATACCTTTTACCCGAGCTTTTAAGTACATAAACAATTTCAAATTCACTATGGAAATGCCATGGATAAGTAAAATGGGGGAAATCGTCCCATTTGACTTTCAATAAAGTACGTGGTGGAAAGCTCACTTGTTCATGCATGATTTTCATAGCTCATAGTTTAGTGTTGTGCAAAAATAGTACAAAGGCCTGCTAAAATAATACTGGATAAGCTGTCGTGAAACAGGTATCTTTGTTTTTGTTGGATTCTAATTGACAAAATCTCGATTAAACTAAAAACATGACTCACGAACAATGGAGTGTATTGGTAGATGTAATTAATCGCAAACATCTGGGACCCGCGCCCGTAGGTTTTATTATCGATAGCCCCTGGTTGCCAGGTTGGGCGGGTATTCCAACCCTCGATTATTATGCAAGCGGCTCCCACTGGTTTGAGACCAACAAAAAAGCCATCGACACTTTCCCTGGAACTATTTTTCTTCCCGGATTTTGGTCGGAGTATGGTATGTGTAGCGAACCGTCGGCTTTTGGCGCCAAACAGGTATGGTACGAAAGCAACCTTCCTCATGCCGATAAAACCATCCATTCCATCGAAGACATTGCCAACATCATCAAACCCAATCCTAAGCTCGATGGGTTATTGCCGTTTATTATTCAGCGGCTAAAAGAATTTGAGCCTGCCATTCACGCAATGGGGCACGAAATAAAGTTTGCTATTGCCCGCGGACCACTAAATATTGCTTCATTCCTGATGGGAACTACCGAATTTATGATGGCGATTATGATGAATCCAGGAGAAACCCATCAACTCCTGAAAGTCATTTCAGAATTCATCATTGATTGGCTCCAATACCAGAAAGAGCAATTTCCTTCAATTGAAGGAATCCTGGTTTTGGATGATATTGTTGGTTTTGTAGGCGAAGACGAATGCCGCGAATTTGTCGTACCTTACCTGAAACCCATTTTTGCTGCATTCGAAACGAAAGTTCGCTTCTTCCATAACGATGCACAGGGGCTGATCAGCACGCCATTCCTGAAAGAAATAGGGGTTAACCTGTTCAACTTCAGTTTCGAACATTCCATTAACCAAATTCGCGAACTGGCCGGTCCAGAAGTAGCGCTATTGGGCAATTTGCCTCCACGCGATGTTTTAATGGCAGCAACGCCTGAGGTGATAAAAGCCGAAACTATTAAAATGTGGAATAAAGTAGAAGACAAAAAAGCCATTATCTGGTCGTGCGGTGGTGGTGTTCCTCAGAATGTGCCTACTGAAAATATGCAGGCGTTCATCGAAACGATTAATGAGTTGGAAAGAAGCCTCCCCTAACCCCTCCGAAGGAGGGGAACCCAACCCTGGGAATTGGATATTTGTTATTGGATATTGTAACTTTTGAAATTAAAAAATGAAGATATTATCAATCATTACGGCTATTTTGTTTTCATTGCATGTCGGCGCCCAGGACTTGCTGAAGTTTGATGTTCTAGCTGGAACTATTGACAGGCAGGATTGCCCAATAAGTTTATCGATCGATCAGATCAACTACAACACGGATTCGCTGAAACTGGCACTTTTCGAAATTTCAGGAAAAACTGAAACGGCTGTGCCTTGCCAGTTGGAAACCTGCCCGGGAGCCAGGATTTGGTTTATCCTGAATGGAGCAACACCGAAAAATACCAAACGAACTTTTGTACTGCGAAAAGTAGCTAACCCACAGGTTTTTTCTACAGAAATTAAAGAAGCCGTAAAAGATGGGGCTTTGAGTTTAGCCAAGGCAGGGAAGCCCATTTTAAGCTATCAGATCGAAACGGTAAATCCACCTAAGGGCGTAAGTCCTCTCTTTAAACGTTCTGCATTTGTTCATCCGTTGTACTCTCCTGAAGGTGAGGTTCTAACTCGCATTCAGGCGCCCGATCATTACCACCATTACGGCTTGTGGAATCCCTGGACCTTAACTTTTATAGGTAAGCGCGAAGTCGATTTCTGGAATTTGTACAAAGGAGAAGGAACAGTTCGGTTTGCCGGTATGGTTTCGCAAACTGAAGGCCCTGTTTATACCGGTTTCAAATCGCATCAGGAGCACATCGATTTTGGCGCTAAAGGCAGCGATGCTGTTGCCATAAACGAACTTTTCGATGTTCGTGTGTGGAACATTGCCAATCAACGCTATATGTTTGATTATATGAGTACACTCAATACACCACTCGATTCTGGAATAATGCTTGCTGCATACCGTTATGGTGGCGGGATTGGCTACCGGGCCACCGAAAAATGGAATAAGGACAACAGTTCCGTGTTTACTTCGGAAGGTCGCGATCGTAAAACAGCCGACGGCTCTAATGCCCGCTGGGTAATTGTTGAAGGAGAATCGGTGGCAAAAGAAGGCTATTCAGGAATTTTGTTTATGAGTTATCCGGCAAACCGGATGCACCCCGAGCCGATGCGGGTATGGCCCGAAGATTCGAATGGTCGTGGCGATGTGTATTTCGAGTTTTGTCCGATAAGGCGCAAAGACTGGAAACTTGAAAAAGGGAATGACTACACGTTAAAATACCGTTTGGTTGTTTTCGATGGGAAAATGGCCGCTGACGAAGCTGAAAATTACTGGCAGGCTTTTGCCTGTCCGCCTAAAATTGTGATTGATAATGGACTTGCAAAAAGATAAGCCAACAATAACTTAAAAACTAAACCATGTGTAAAAAAGTAATTCTTACAATTTCTATCATTCTTTCGTTTTTCATGGCAAAAGCTCAGATGAAAGAATTTCCTCTGACGGATGAGTGGGTTCAGAAAATTGAAAAACTTGCTCCTGTAAAACCCGAAGTTCAGCCTAAGAAACATCACAAGGTTCTTGTGTTCGATTTGTTTACCGGATTCGATCATTGGGTAGTGCCTCATACCGATGCTGTTATGAAAGTTTTGGGCGAAAAAACAGGCGCGTTCGAAGTGGAATTCAGCAAAGACATTTACAAGTTTGAAAAGAAGAGCCTCAAAAATTACGACGCTGTTGTTTTGAATAACAATTGTTCGGTAGGTCCACGAAGAGATTTGCTGCTCGATGTTTTGGATAAAGATGTTAGTCTGACCGACGATCAGCGCAAAAAGAAAGCTGCCGAGCTGGAATCGAACCTGATTGAGTATGTAAAAAAAGGTGGTGGTTTAATGGTGGTTCACGGAGCCATTGTAATGCAGAACAATTCGATGCCATTTAGCGAAATGGTAGGCGGAAGTTTCGATTATCATCCTGTTCAGCAGGAAATAACACTCGAATTGTTCGATGCAAATCATCCGCTGGTAAAGGCTTTTGGCGGGAAACCGTTTGTGCATACCGACGAACCTTATCTGTTTAATAAAGCCTATACTCAGAAAAATTTCAGGCCATTGTTGTATATGGATACCTCGAAGTTGACAAAGAAAACCAAAGAGATCGACGAGAAAATAAAGTACGTTTCCTGGATCAAAAAATTCGGGAAAGGCAGGGTTTTCTATGTTTCTCCGTCGCACAATGCTCAAAGTTTCGAAGACAGCCGTATGCTGAAATTCTATCTCGATGGAGCTCAATATGTGTTGGGCGATTTGAAATGCGACGATTCACCCGCTAAATTATAAACCGAAATACCTAATAAAAAAACTATAACCAATGGAAAGAAGAAAGTTTTTACAAACCACGATGATTGGAACTGCCGCTGCAGTTGTTACTCCTACCATTGTTCCGGCTTCGGTAATGGGTAAAAATGCGCCCAGTAACAAAATCAATATTGGCCAAATTGGTTGCGGACGAATTGCACAAGGACACGATATGCCCGGAACCTTGCAGCACGATGTTGCCCGAATGATTGCTGTTTGCGACTTGGATAAAAATCGTTTGGCCGACGGTAAAATGCTGGTCGATAATTACTACAAAAAGAAAACTGGTCAGGATAACTACGTGAATGCCCGAATGTACGACGATTTTCGCGAAATGCTCCTGAATAAGGATATCGACGCGGTGGTTATCAGCACACCCGACCACTGGCACGCCCAGCCGGTTGTTGAAGCAGCTTTGGCCGGGAAACATGTTTATGTACAAAAACCTACTTCGCTCACCGTAACCGAAGGCCGCACAATGGCGAATATCGTCAAAGAAAAAGGAATTGTTTTGCAGGTTGGAACGCAACAACGGTCGATGCCTCAGTTCCGCATTGCAGCTGAGCTGGTTCGCAATGGCAGGATCGGACGCCTGCACACGGTAAAAATTGGTTTGCCGGGCGACCCATCCGGACCAGAAGCCGCTGAAATGCCAGTTCCGAAGGGATTTAATTACGACATGTGGTTGGGCGAAACGCCTTTTGTGCCTTATACCGAAATCGGTGTCCATCCGCAAAAAGGATACGATCGGCCGGGTTGGTTGCGCCGCGAACAGTTTGGCGCAGGAATGATAACCGGCTGGGGCCAGCATCACTACGATTCTGCTGCATGGGGAATGAACACCGAATACACCGGACCAATTTCCATTCAGGCAGTAGCCGAATTTCCAAAATCAGGACTGTGGGATGTTCATGGCGATTTTATGGCCAAAGCCGAATATGCCAATGGAATTACCATGTACACCAGCGGCGGATATCCGAACGGAATACGCTACGAGGGAACCGAAGGTTGGATTTTTGTTTCAAGGGGCGACTATGTTGCTTCAACCAGCGATCCGATTGCAAAAGCGAAAAGCGCCAAGGCTTTGGATGCCAGCGATCCGAAAATTCTGGATTCGGTGATTGGTGAAAACGAAATTCATTTGTATAAAAGTGATGAGCAACACGGCAACTGGCTCGAATGTATTCAAACTAAAAAAGAGCCAATTTCTCCGGCTGAAATCGGGCATAGGGCTTGTACAATTTGTTTGATTACGCACATTGCCATGAAAATGAACCGAAAATTGCAGTGGAATCCAGGAACTGAACGTTTCGAGAACGACGATGAAGCCAATGCCATGCTTATTCGTCCTGAACGATTCCCTTACGGAATAAGCAACATAAGGAAGAAATAAGTATTTGAAAGGAGTATTCTCTATGATAGTTAGGGAGTACTCATTTTATCTGTCGAGATAATGTCCTTTAGCTGAAACGACTACAACACTGACGGTGTCTTTAAAAATTCGGTAAACTAGTCGGTCTTTCTGATTTATTCGTCTCGACCAGTAGCCCAACAAGCGGTATTTGAGTTGTTCAGGCGAGCCAATGCCAGTTTCAGGATGTTCTGCGAGCTCTTCGAAGATTTGTTCGATTTTTTTGATCGTATTTTTGTCACCAGATTTATGATGAAACTGAAGTTCTTTTCTAGCTTCAGGTTCAACCGTTACAAAATACTTTCCCATATATTTTTGGGGTCTTTGATGTGAATAACATTCCCGGCGGCAATTTCTTCTTCCGCTTTTTGGATTTTGGCAATTAATTCCGGGTTTGTCGACATACGGTCAACTTCAGTCAACGGCGATAAAATGTATGATTTGCGTTTACCCCGCTGAACAATAACCTGTTCGTTTTGATCGACCAAATCGAAGTATTTTTTTTGGTTGTCTCTGAATTCTCTGCTGCTAATAATGACCATAATTCTTAATTTTTGTGTACCAATTTGGTACAAAGATAATCAAATTTATTGTGTGTCTTTTTTTATAATGGAACAAGGTTCAACTGAGATTGTTATTTCTGAATAAAGAATCAGATTTTGAATAACTTTTAAAACTGTAAATATGGACAGACCAAATTTTGATTTAACCAGGAAAGTTGCTGTAGTAACCGGTGGAGGTGGAGTGCTCGGTGGAAATATAGCTCATAGTCTTGCTTCCGCCGGAGTAAAAGTGGTTGTTTTGGGGCGTTCTCCTGAAAGTCTTTTGGTACGAACCGAAGAAATTAACAGTCAGGGAGGGGAAGCATTACCTGTTATTTGCGATGTGGTGAATATGGATGAATTGATATGCGCCCGAACCGAGATTCTTGAAAAGTGGGGCACTATCGACATTTTGGTTAACTGCGCCGGTGGAAATATGCCCGGTGCGAACATCAGTCCCGATCAGACTTTTTTTGATATGAATATTGAAGATTGGGGAAAAGTGCTTGAACTGAATCAGAACGGAACTGTATTTCCGTGTTTGGTTTTTGGCGAAGTCATGGCCCGAAAAGGAAAGGGAAGCATCATCAATATCTCGTCGATGGCTACTTATTCGGCAATGACGAGAGTCCCGGGTTATTCAGTGGCTAAAAGCGGAATGAATATTTTCACCCAGTGGCTGGCAACCGAATTGGCACATAAATTTGGCGAAGGTATGCGCGTAAATGCCATTGCTCCCGGATTTTTTATTGGCGATCAGAACCGGGCTGTTTTGATCAATCCTGATGGCAGTTACACCGAGCGAAGCCATAAAGTATTGGCCAAAACACCGATGGGCCGTTTTGGCGACATCAACGAGTTGAACGGAATTGTTGAGTTTCTATGCTCCGATGCGGCAAGTTTTATCACCGGTGCCATCATTCCGGTTGACGGTGGTTTTAGTGCTTTTTCAGGAGTATGAAAGTTCTTTCTCCATTTCGCTGAAGTGGAGATATCTTTATTTCGCAGGTTTTAAATAAAAGTAAGAACAAACAAAATTCCCTTCTTCGGTGGGGCCCCGATAGCTATTGAGAGGAGAAATTTCCTATGGCATTAGAAAAATCATGGCGCTGGTTTGGTTTCAGCGATTCGGTAAAATTAGCCGACCTGAAACAGATGGACATAGAAGGCGTGGTTACGGCTTTGCATCACATCCAGAATGGTGAAATTTGGCCGGTTGATGAAATAATGAAAGTGAAATCGGCTATTGAAGCACACGGAATGCGTTGGTCAGTAGTTGAAAGTTTACCAGTTCCCGAAGGCATAAAAATAAGGAATTCCGATTGCAATAGATTGGTCGCCAATTATAAACAGTCGTTGCAAAACCTTGGCATCTGCGGAATCGACACGGTTTGCTACAATTTTATGCCCGTGCTCGACTGGGTTCGTACCAGCTTGCATTACACACTGCCAACGGGTGGCGAAGTGATGTATTTTGATTATGCCACTTTTGCTGCATTCGATGTGTTTATCCTGAAACGGCCTAAAGCTGAAGCGAGTTACACTGACGATGTTCTGGCAAAAGCCTGGGAAGTTGTTCAGACAATGAGCGCGGACGAACAGGAAAACCTGGCCCAAAACATCATTGTCGTTTCGCAAGGGTTTATCGATGGTGTGGTGGATAGTTCGGCTCCCGATTATAAAAAAGCTTTCCTGAATTTTTTGGATACCTATAAAACCATCGACAGCAATAAGTTGCGCCAGAATCTCTCTCTATTTCTTCAGGAGGTAATTCCTGTAGCCGAAAAAGTAGGTGTAAATTTGTGCATTCATCCCGATGACCCGCCATTCCCGGTTTTGGGGTTGCCGCGCATCGTGAGTACACAGGACGATCTGGAATGGATTTGCGCTCAGGTTGATTCAACAGCCAATGGAATTACTTTTTGTACTGGTTCGCTTTCAGTTAACCGGCAAAATAACCTGGTACAAATAGCCGAAAAACTGGGGCCGCGCATCCATTTCACGCATCTTCGGAACAATGTGTTTTTTGGGAATCGTGAGTTTCACGAGTACGGGCACATCGAAGGCGATATCGACATGTACCCTATTGTAAAAGCCTTACTGAAAGAGCAAATCCGGAGAAAAGATTCCGGACGGAAAGATTTTCGTATTCCGTTCAGGCCAGATCATGGTGTGAAAATGCTCGACGATTACGCCCGTACAGCCAATCCGGGTTATCCGCTAATCGGACGGCTGAAAGGACTGGCAGAACTTTCGGGAATGCAGATGGCCATAGAGCGCGAGTTGATAGGGAAGTGAAAAATGTTTTATGGTTATCGTAGTTGTCATTGTTGGCTTTTCAACAACTATAAACATGACAACAATTACAACCACGACAACTCTAAATTCACTCCCTTCTTCCGCAGAAAGTTTTATTTTTGTAAGCACAAATCAAACAATCCTAATATTTAACCAATGAATAAAAAACTCATTCCAGTGGTAGCTTTTGCAACAATATTATCGGCTTGTGCCGGGGGTGGACAGAAACCAACTGTAAAAGAACAATCAGTAGCTAAGTTTACCGGAGCTAAAGGCGAAGTGAAATTGATGACCCTTGACCCGGGCCATTTTCACGCAGCATTAATCCAAAAATCGATGTACGAACAAATCGATCCAACTGTATATGTGTACGCTCCTGAAGGCGACGACGTCAATCAGCATCTGGGTCGTATTGATGCCTTTAACAAGCGGGCCGATAAACCAACTGCATGGGTTGAAAAAGTATATACAGGCAAAGATTACCTCGAAAAAATGTTGGCCGAAAAACCTGGCAACGTGATGATGGTTGCCGGAAACAACGCAAAAAAAACCGAATATATCCAAAAGGCTGTTGAGGCCGGAATCAATGTTTTTGCCGATAAACCAATGGTAATTACACCTGAAGCATTTCCGGCTCTGGAACAGTCGTTTAAAACGGCTGCCGAAAAAGGTGTTTTGTTATACGATATTATGACCGAACGCTTCGAAATCACTAATATTCTGCAGAAGGAACTAGCCAATACTCCCGAAGTATTTGGCGGTTTGATCGACGGAACGGTTGAAGAGCCTGCAATCGACATGAAAAGCGTACACAATTTTTGCAAAGTGGTTTCAGGTGTTGCGCTGAAACGTCCAGCCTGGTTTTTCGATATGTCGCAGCAGGGCGAAGGAAATGCCGATGTAGCCACACACCTTGTCGATTTGGCTCAGTGGAGCGCTTTCCCTGATGTTGTTCTGAACAAAGCCGACGTACAAATGATTTCGGCCAAACACTGGACAACCGATTTTACTCCTGAACAATTTGAGAAAGTAACCGGGATGAAAGAATTTCCCGAATTTCTGAAGAAAGATGTTTCGGATGGCAAGCTTAAAGTTTTTGCCAATGGAGAAATGGAGTATAAACTGAAAGGCAAAACAATGAAAGTTGCTGCATTGTGGGATTTTGAAGCTCCTGAGGGCGCCGGCGATTCACATTATTGCCTCATGCGCGGTAAGCTGAGCAATGTGATCATCAAGCAAACGAAAGACGAAAAATACAAGCCAACAGTTTATGTTGAAGCAACTGGTGCAACCGATTTGGCAGCTTTTGAAACCAGCCTGAAAAAAGTAGTTGAAGAAACCATCTCGGCCAAATATCCAGGTTTGAAACTAACTAAGCTGGCCGACAAACGTTGGGTAGTTGAAATACCAGCTCAATACAGCGTAGGTCACGAAGCTCATTTTGGACAGGTTACCGAAAAGTACCTGCAATATCTGAAAGACGGCAAATTACCAGAATGGGAAGTTCCAAATATGCTGGTGAAATATTACATTACTACGGAAGCATTGAAAATGTCGAAGTAGATAAAAGAATAATTTGATATTCAGAGGCTAGCCCAGTTCGGTTAGCCTTTCTTTGTATATAAATACAGCTTTCAAACAAATTTGTTAGTTTTGTAATTACTCCAAAAAAAAGTGATATGGCAAATAACGATTTCTACAAAAAGGCATATAGACTTGTTGAGGTTGATACTGCTGTTCGCTTTGATGTTCCTATTGGGCCGGATCACGAATTTTTTACTGATTTTTCGGATGTTCGCGGGGACTTCGAAGATCGGATGGTTTATAAAGCTTTGAAGGTAAATCCATCTACATTTGAATATAATCTGGAAGCTAATCGAGGAAACAAAACTTTACTTTTTCTGGCAGGCATGAGAGGTTCGGGTAAAACTTCGGAACTTGCCAAAATCGCTCATAAATTACATCACGCCGAAGCTTTTTTCTGTGTCACATGCAATCTGGATGAAGGTCTTGATTTGAATGATATGGAATATATGGATATTGTTATTTTTCAATTGGAACGGCTTTTTGAAGAACTTCATAAGGCAAAGATTGAAATTGACATTCCAATTATAGCATCACTACAAAACTGGTTTAGTGAACGGGTGAGAGAGGTAAATAATGCTATAAAAAAGGAGGATGGCTTTGAAGTAGAAATTACTGCCGGAACTCCGAGTTTTATGAGCTTTTTGGGAATAGCGGCAAAAGTTAAGTCCAATTTGCTCGGAAGTAAAGAGAATGCACAAAAAATACGAACTGTATTTAAGAATAACTTTTCAGATTTTGCACGCCAGTTTAATTTGTTTGTTGAAGAAGTCAATTTGAAATTAAGGCAAACCAAAACTGCAAAAGAATTGCTTTTTGTAGTTGATGGAATTGAGAAAGCCGCAAGTTTGGATATTCGTAAAAAAATAATTTTGGAGGAAGCAAACAGGATTCGATTAATTCAAACCAATACCATTTTCACTCTGCCAATCGAATTGATGCCTGAGCGGCAGAAGTTAATTAGTTTTAGTACGGTTGTATCTTTCCCATTTGTAAAAATTAGGGAGAAGAATGGCGATATTGTTGAAGAAGCGGTTCATCGGTTTGTCCAGTTTACTTACAAGCGCATCGATGAGAAACTTTTTGATAGTCCTGAAACAGTGCGAAAAGCAATATTAACTGGAGGCGGGTCACCAAGAGAATATTTGAGAATTCTGGAATATGCCAATATGTTTGCTGAAGATGATGCTGAGGTTATTACATTGGAAGCTCTGGAAAAAGGGATTCGTAAATTGGCGGCAGAAACTTCGCAGTACGTTTCTACATCCGATTTAGAGAAGCTGAAGACTCTCAAGCAATCGAACGAGGAAGGAAAGCTGATGCCTTTTGATGCTGATTGGCAAGATTTGCTGGAAAAGTTAATTATTTTGGAATATAACGACGGAACGTACAAACGGGTTAATCCAATTGTCGAAGAATCACAACTTTATAAGCAATATGTCGGATAAGATAGATAATTACAACGAAGAAACTAAGCCTCTGTTTCGCTTACTGCGAACTGAGGCTTTTCGTTTTATAATTGTAAGGTACAATCATTATTCAGTTGTCAATCAATTAAAGGAAGATCTGTTGCGGCATTTCCCAGATCGTCCACAGAAAACGGTTGATGCCCGAAAAACAAATTATAGATTGTTGGTTGATACTTATTATAAAGCAGGGAAAGGTTTGTTTTTTATTGAGAACTTTGATGAAGTCCTTGCTAATCCTGAAATATACTCCGGCTTGAACCAGCGGCGCGATAAATTGGCTATGTCCCCGATTGCTTTAATCGTATTTATTTCTTCATCATCCGATGAATTGTTTGCTCGACAGATCATGGAGAAAATGCCAGATTTATGGTCGTTTCGTTCGTTATTGTTGGATTTGAAAGTAGATATTTCAAAAAAGAAACGCCGCGCAGAATTGGATCAGCTTTTACTTTTTGAACCTGTTCTTGCATATGAAAGCTCATTGGGAGGAAGCTCTTTTAAAGAGAAGGAAGAAGAGTTAAATCGCTTACTAAAACGCGTTACTGAGATTCCTGAAAATGAAATCGACTTATTCATAGTGACTTATGAGCAAATCGCAAAATTGTACGAGGATTTATACAAACACGATGAAGCCATTGAGTACTATTTGAAATTGGTAGAAATACAGAGTGAGATTGAAGATAAGCTTGGATTGGGCAATTCCTATAATGAAATTGGAGAGATTTATAGTAAAAAAGGAAATTGGGAATCTGCTTTGAATTGTTACCTAACATCAGAAAAAATATTTAGGGAACTCAATGAAAAATACGCATTAGGAAAGTTGTACAATAATATCGGCGCAACATATGAAAGTAAAGGCGAGTGGAACAAAGCTCTCAATTTCTATCTGAAATCAGAATCGGAAAACAAAAAAGCTAATAATAATAATGGACTAGCTTTAGTGTACAATAACATTGGTGTTTTACATGTAAAGAAAGATGAATTAGAGAAAGCTCTGGAATATTATTTGAAAGCAGAAAGGCTTAATGACAAAGAAGCTAATTTAGCTGGTCTGGGAGTAAACTATAACAACATTGGAACTGTTTTTAGCAGGAAAGGAGAGATGGAGAAGGCACTTGAATATTATCATAGATCAGAAAATATTCGCAATAAAGTCGGGGACAAATGTGGTTTAGCGTCGATTTATAATAACATTGGGATGATTTACTCTCAAAAGGGTGAACTTGATAGGGCTTTATCTTATTATTTGAAATCAGAAGTAATACAAAAAGAAATTAATAATAAATTGGAGTTGGGTATCACATACAATAACATCGGCGCAATACATTATAGGATGGGTTCGACAGATAAAGCTCTTGATAATTATAAGAAATCAGAATCAGTATATAAAGATCTGGGTGACAGTATTGGAGTTGCATTAACCTACTTTAATCTTGGCGTTCTTTATAAAGAAACTAAGGATGATAATCAAGGAACCAATTACCTCATTCTTGCAGGTTTTATTGCCAAAAATCAAGGCATGAAGTCCGAATTATCCAAAATGTCTTGGGTACTTAATCCAATTATTCAGGAACTTGGTCAGGAAAAATTTATGGAAGAAGGACAAAAGCTTTATAACCGTATGGTAAATCAAAAGAACGAATCCTAAAAATGAACTCTCTGAGTAGCCGAATTACTCTTCTTCAGGGCGATATTACCAAGCTCGAAGTTGATGCAATTGTAAATGCGGCTAACTCGTCGCTAATGGGCGGTGGGGGAGTGGACGGCGCTATTCATCGTACCGGTGGGTCGGTAATTTTAGCCGAATGTCGTGAAATTGTTGCTAGACAGGGGCGATGCGCAACAGGCGAGGCCGTTATCACTTCAGGAGGAAATCTTCCGGCGAGATACGTAATTCACACCGTTGGGCCAATCTGGCGTGGCGGCAATAACAAAGAGCCTCAGCTTTTGCAAAATGCTTACCTGAATTCGTTGAATTTGGCAGTTGAAAATGATGTTAAGACTATTGCTTTCCCCAACATCAGCACCGGAGTTTATGGTTATCCCAAAGAAAAAGCTGCACAAATTGCTATTGAGGCAGTAAAAAAATACCTGGAGAATGATTCTCGCATTAGCCAGGTGTATTTCGTTTGTTTCGATTCGGAAAATTACAAGTTGTACAAAAAGCTGGTTTGCTGAGAGAACCCTGGCAAACTTAAATTTGGTCAAAACGTCGGTGAAAAACAGCCAAACGTCTATTGTATTTTACGCGCGGCAAAAACAGAAGTAGTTTTGGAATAAAATAGTAATAAGCTAAAGACGTATGAGAACAATCCGAACAAGTTTACTGGTTACTGGCTTCCTGATCGCTTTTTCGGGATTCACAGGTAATGCACAGAACAAGGTCTGGACGTTGGAAGAATGCATCAATTATGCGTTGAGTAAAAATGTTCAGGTGCAGAAAACAATGCTTACAAACGACCGGAATCAGCTTACAGTATCGCAGGCTCAGGCTAACCGGTTGCCTTCATTAAATGCCTCGGCTAGCGAAAATTTCAGCTGGTCGAAAGCTTTCGATTACAGCACCGGTTTGTACGGTAGCAGCAATGGGTCGAATAGCACCAGTCTTTCTTTAAATTCAAGTGTTTCGCTTTACAATGGGCAAAAGCTGGCTAACAAAATCAAGCAAGCTCAACTCGACCTCGAAAGCGGAAAGTACAATTCAGACGCGGTTAAGGAGACCATTGGACTGAATATTCTGAATGCCTACCTTCAGGTATTGTATGATTATGAGAGCGTTGCTAATGCTGAAAAGCAAATTGCCTCAACAACCGAGCAACTTAATTTGGCTAAGGAGAGAATGGATCTTGGTGCAATTTCAGTTTCAGACTACCTACAGATTAAATCGCAGCTGGCAACCGAAAAATCGACCTTGGCAACAGCCCAAAGTCAACTTACAATGGGTAAGGTTACATTGGAACAATTGATGGAACTGCCGGTTGATCCTGCCTTCGAGATCAGTTCGCCTGATTTGGAAAAACTTTTGGTTGACACTCCGCTTCCAAATGCACAGGAAATTTTCAATCAGGCGCTTGGCATTAAACCTCAAATTAAAAATGTTGAGCTGGCAAAAGAAAGTGCAGTAGTGGCAGTTGATATTGCCAGGGCCGATGCGTTGCCGAGTCTTTCGATGAGCGGTGGTTTGGGAACTTCCTATTCGAGTTTGTCTACAGATGTGGCCTTCTCAACACAAATGAAAGAGAAAATCAGCCCACAGTTAGGTCTTTCTTTGCAGATTCCAATTTTCCAAAAAAAGCAGATTCGTACCAACATTGCAACTGCCAATATTGCGGTAACCGATGCTGAATTAACTGAAGTGAACACAAGAAACGATTTGCGAAAAAGTGTGGAACAGGCTTGTGCTGATGTAGCTTCAGCCAAAGTTCAGTACTCAGCCAGTCAGGACTCGAAACAATCCGCCCAGGAATCGCTGGATGTTGCAACCGAGAAATATCAGTTGGGTTTGATTAATTCAGTCGATTACCTGATTCAGAAAACAAATCTGATCACGGCAGAAAGCAAGCTTTTGCAATCGAAATACAACCTGATTTTCAGCTACAAGGTGGTCGATTTTTACAAAGGAATCCCATTGGCATTGTAGTAAAGCATTGAAAATTAAATACAATAACAAAATATAACCATGAAAAGAAGATTTATTTATATCGGTTCGGCAGTTATACTACTTGTCGCTGGTTTTCTGGTTTACAAATCACTAAGTAAACCAAAACAAACTGTGTCGGTTGAGACGGCCAAGGTTGAAAAAGGATCAATTAGTAATACCGTTACAGCAACCGGTACGCTTGAGGCTGTAAAAACAATTACCGTTGGAACCCAGGTTTCAGGAGTTATCGATAAGATTTTTGTTGACTACAATTCGGTTGTGAAAAAAGGTCAGTTATTAGCACAGCTCGACGAAACCCCACTTATGGCACAACTCGAACAAACAAAAGCTTCGGTTGATCAGGCTGAAGCACAGGTGAAATACCAAAAAGCGACTTACGAACGATACAAAGCGCTGCTTGCTAAAAAATTGATCGCTCAGGCCGATTACGATCAGGTTGAGTTCAATTATCAAAATGCAGTTGGAGCGCTAAAAAATGCACAGTCGAATTACGATAAAAACAAGATCAACTTATCGTATGCTCGTATCTATTCGCCTATTGACGGCGTTGTCCTTGACCGTGCGGTTGAAGTTGGACAGACCGTTGCTGCAAGCTTCAACACTCCAACTTTGTTCACAATTGCTAACGACCTCACTCAAATGAAGGTGGAAGCCAAAGTTGACGAAGCCGATATAGGCCAGTTAAAACTTGATCAACGTGTGGAATTTACCGTTGACGCTTTTCCTGCAAAAAAATTCTCAGGTTCGGTAACCGAAATAAGGCTTCAGCCAACAACAACCAATAATGTTGTTACCTACACCGTAGTTATTGGTGCCCCAAATCCTGAAAATATTCTGAAACCAGGAATGACCGCCAATGCAACATTCTTTGTTACAGAGCGAAGGGATATTTTATTGGTGCCTGCCAAGGCTACGAGATTTACTCCCGACCCTGAACTTTTGGCCCAGGTTATGCCAATGGGAGGCCCACAAGGTGCTCCTAACGGCGATCAGCCGAAACCGGCAATGGGCGAAGGAATGCATCAAGAAGGCTCAATGCCAATGGAAATGGGAAAGGCAGAAAATGATTCGGTTAAAATGGTTTGGATAAAAGGTGCTAATGGAATTCATCCACATCGCATTACAGTTGGTGTAACCGATGAAATTAATTATGAAGTTGTAAAAGGGTTAAGTGAAGGAGAAGAAGTAGTGACTGGTATAACAGTCTCTGGTGGTACAGGGGGTACAACAACAGCTAAAGCTGCTAGAAGCCCGTTTATGCCGCAACGTCCGGGGGCAACAAAACGTAGCGCAACAACCAATACTACTCAAGGTCCTCCTCCAAGATAGTTCGGGTAATTCCGAACGGGAACAAACTGATCTAAAATCAATTCAATTGGGTTGAGATATGAAAAGTTTTGGAAAAATTAATTAAAGTAAAGAAAATGGGAAAGACAATTATAGAGGTTAAGAACCTAAAGAAGGATTTTTACCTGGAGGAAATTACGGTTCACGCCTTGCGGGGAATAAACCTTGATATTAAGGAAGGTGAGTTTGTTGCCATCATGGGAACCAGCGGATCGGGAAAATCGACCATGCTAAACATTCTGGGGTGTCTGGATAAACCAACCTCGGGAAGTTACCTGTTGGATGGAGTTAGCATGGGCGAACTCTCTCGAAACGAACTTGCGGCATTGCGTAACAATAAACTGGGATTTGTATTTCAATCGTACAATTTGTTGCCGAGAACAACCGCTCTTGAAAATGTAGAACTCCCATTGTTTTACAACTCAAAAGTAAAACCGAAAGAACGCAAGGAAAGGGCTATAGAGGCTCTCGAAGCCGTAGGGTTAGCCGATCGGATGTTTCACATGCCTAATCAAATGTCGGGTGGACAACAGCAACGTGTGGCGATTGCTCGTTCTTTGGTCAATGACCCCGTTGTTATTCTGGCAGATGAAGCTACCGGAAATCTTGATACCCGTACGTCTTACGAAATTATGGCTTTACTTCAGGATTTGAATTCAAAAGGTAAAACCATTGTTTTTGTAACACACGAACCCGATATTGCCCGTTTTACAACCCGTCAGGTAGTCTTTCGTGATGGGCTTATTATCAAGGAAGAAATGGTTACTAACCGACTTAATGCAATTGAATTGCTAAATGCGCTTCCTGTAGAGGAATCAATTTAACCGAAAAAATACAAGTCATGAATTATACAAATACTATAAAAATATCGGTTAATGCTCTGAAAAGAAATAAGTTCAGATCATTCCTTACCATGTTGGGTATTATTATTGGGGTTGCGTCGGTTATTGTGATGCTGGCAATCGGACAGGGATCGAAAAAGAGTATTCGAGACCAGATGTCGAGCATGGGAACTAACCTGATTATGGTTATGCCTGCTTCGCAACAACGGGGCGGCGTTATGCTTGGTAACTCCAGTGCACAGAATATGACATTAAATGATATTACAGCTATTGAAAAAGAATGTCCTGCAATATCAGCCGTGTCTCCCGAAGTTCGCTCAAGTGGTCAGGCGGTAGTCGGGAATTCAAACTGGCCAACATCAGTGTATGGAGTAAACAACAGGTATTTCAGCATTCGGAAGTACACGATCAAATCAGGTCGTAGTTTTACTGATAATGAAATTCAAACTTATGCCAAAGTTTGTTTGGTTGGTCAAACAATTGTTGAAAAACTCTTTGAAGGGAAAACCGATGTTATTGGTCAAACAGTCCGGTTTAAGGGCATTCCATTAATGATTATTGGAGTTTTGAGCGAAAAAGGAGAAAATGGTATGGGACAGGATCAGGATGACTTGATTATTGCACCATTTACTACGGTTCAAAAACGTATCCTTGCTATCACTTATATCCAAAGCATTTTTGCTTCAGCTGTAAGCGAAGAAAAAAACAATGATGCAATTGACCAGGTAACCACTTCGCTGCGGAAAACCCATAAGTTAAAAGATGGAGTGACCGACGATTTTCAGGTACGGTCGCAGGCTGAAATGGTTCAAACGTTTTCTTCTATCAGCGACGTATTAACCATTCTACTAGGTGCCATTGCCGGAATTTCGCTGCTCGTGGGTGGTATTGGTATCATGAATATCATGTATGTTTCGGTTACTGAGCGAACCCGTGAGATTGGGTTGCGACTTTCGGTTGGCGGACGTGCCACTGATATTATGATGCAATTTCTTATTGAATCTATCTTGTTGAGTGTTTTGGGTGGTATTATCGGAATTTCGCTGGGTGTTGCGGCTACTTCGGTGGCAGCTTCGTTAATGAACTGGCCAACGGTGATTATGCCAGCATCGGTAGTTATGTCGTTTCTGGTTTGTTCGGCAATTGGTATCTTCTTTGGTTGGTATCCGGCACGAAAAGCTTCGAACTTAAATCCTATTGACGCTTTAAGGTACGAGTAAAAGAGAATACGTCAGTTGACTGACAAATGATTTGCTTGCGATTTGCCACGAAGTTCTTCAGTAAAGAATTTAGATGGCCGATCGCAGGTAGTAAAATTTTAAAAATCGATTTATGAACTGGTTCAAAAATAGTTGGGGTTGGCTTACTGTGATAGCACTTGGATTAATACCCTTGATTGAAGTGCTGGGAATGATCAGAATTGATTTCTCCGGAGCATCTGAGGCTTGGTTCTCAATGGATTCAGTAACAATGCCCGGAAGGAATCCCGGCGAAGGTGCAAAAGAGGTTTCGGGTGCACACATAGCTGTCAAGCTAACAGGCGAATGGGCTATCCGCTGGATTGTTGTTATTTTGAGTATGACGCCGTTCGGCATTTTAACAGGCAAAAAACCATCATTGTGGGTCAGACAGGCTGCCGGAATTACAGCTTTTACCTATGCGTGCCTACATTTTATGTTCTTTTGTATCGACAAGAGTTTTATGGAAACCTTCGGAAGTGTAAGTTTTATCCTTGGGCTGATTGCAACACTTGTCATGTTGGTTTTGGCCGTAACATCGAGCACCAAAGCAATGAAATTTCTGAGAAAATCATGGAAAAAACTTCATCGATTCGCTTATTTGGCGGGTATTCTGGCCGTATTGCATGTTGCCCTGCTTGATCATGGCGATTGGGTTCCGTACCTGGTTATTTTAACCCTGGGACTTGTCTTGCGAACGAAGGTTATAAAAGAATGGTTTTTCCTTCGAAGGAATAAAGGAAGTTTACAAAGGGTATAGTCCGATTTTATTATGAAAATAGAATATACTTTTGTCTGGCAGATATTTGTTGCCTTCGGGCAAAGTTCCTTAAATCCCCTTTGGTAATCATTCTCTGTATTACAGGCGCCGGACATACATAATGAATTATCTTTGAAAAAAACAAGAGATGAGTAGGTTGTTATCAATTCGCGTCAAATGGATAAAGATATTGCTTCACTCCATAATCTGGGTAATTGTAATTCTTTTTGAATATTACCTTCATTATTCGTTTGGAGGCGGTAACGCATTGAGGCTTTATGAGTTATATCTCAATACATTTTCAGGAGCACTTATTTTTTATGTGGGTTACCTTTGGTTGGTTCCAAGCTATTTTATTAAAAAGAAACAATTGCATTATGCTGCTATTCTTTTCGTTTTTATTGCAGCCACTTATTATTTCAATCACTATATAAAAGAAACCTTTTTAACCGATCCAATTGCCGAAGCAAAATTTCATGAAGCAATGAAAATGATTGCCGGAAAAGATATGGGGCCACGAAATCCATATATTTTCGGGTTTTTGAGCCACTTTATAACTTGCGTTCTGTTATCGGGTTTCGCAATAGGTTTGGGACTAACCGATACGCTTAAAGAAAATGAGAAGAAGCAAAAAGAGCTGGAGAAAGAGAAATTAAACTCTGAACTGGCTTTCCTGAAGAACCAGGTTAGTCCTCACTTCTTCTTTAACACGTTAAACAACATTTATTCGCTTATTGGAATTGATGGTCCTACTGCGCAGGAATCGGTGCTCAAACTGTCGAAACTGATGCGTTATTTGCTTTATGAGTCGGAGCATGGCGAAACACTGATGAGCAAAGAGATTGATTTTATGAACAACTATATTGCTTTGATGAAATTGCGGTTGAGCCCAAAAGTTGAACTGGTTGTCGATTTTCCAAAGGAATTCACTGACTTTTCAGTTGCACCATTACTTTTTATTTCTTTTGTTGAAAATGCGTTTAAACACGGAGTAAGTCTTCGCGAACGTTCCTTTATTCACATAAGTATGAAAATTGAAGACAGGAATATTCGGTTTGTCTGTGAAAACAGCAGAGGAAAAAGCAGCCAGCCAGGTGATGGACAACATTCGGGGATTGGGCTCGAAAATGTGAAGAAAAGGCTTAATTTGCTTTTTCCAAATCGTCATGAGCTTTCGATCAATGAAAATGAGTCAACGTTCCAGATTGAATTAGTCATACAGAAATCTTAAAAATGGAGATATGAAGCTGAAAACCATTGCTATCGACGATGAACCGCTTGCTTTAAGGTTAGTAAGCGATTATGTAACCAAAACACCTTTCCTTGAACTTGTTGCAGCTTTGGATAACCCTTTGGACGCTATCGATTTTTTATCAGCGCAATCGGTCGATTTGGTGTTTGTTGATATACAAATGCCTGATTTAACAGGGATCGAATTTGTACGTAGCCTTGAAAGTGCACCTAAAATTATTTTCACAACAGCCTACGAGAAATATGCACTGGAAGGGTTTAAACTTAATGCAATTGATTATTTGCTTAAGCCATTTAGTTATGAAGAGTTTTTAAAAGCGGCACAGAAAGCGCGGAAACAGGCAGAACTGGAGTCTGGTATACCACATTCTATTGAAGCCAATAATCAGTTCTTGTTCCTTAAGTCGGAGTATAAAATACGTAGGATCAATTTTAATGACATACTTTATATTGAAGGACTGAAAGATTATATTAAAGTTTATACTATAGGTGAAGATAAACCAATTTTATCGTTGAATTCGATTAAATCGCTGGAGCAAAAACTTCCTGAAGAAAAATTTATGCGCGTACATCGGTCATTTATTGTAAATCTCGAACGCATTGAAGTGATTGAACGTAGCCGTATCGTTTTTGGCAAAACCTATATTCCTGTAAGCGACCAATATAAAGATAAATTTCAGGAATTTTTAGATAAAAATTTCTTGTAACTATTTTATTCCAGATGTTGTGTCAACAAAAAAGAGCGGTCAGAAATGACCGCTCTTTTCGTAACTGATTATTATCCAATTATTTCACAATTTCTTTAAATTTTGCTTCGTTGAAGTATTTTGCAAACTCCATATCAGTGGATGCAGTTTTCTTCAATTCTGGTTTCAATTCTATAGCTTTTTTCAAACTATCGTACATCAGGTTTTCTTTTGCTGTACGAGCGCCAACTACAGCTTTAAAATATTCTTTCCAGTAGCAACCTTGCCAGGTGCAGTTTTCAAGTGATTTTAATGCACCGTTATTGTCGCCGGCCAGAATTTTAGCCAAACCTGTATTTGGAGAATCAGAATCGCCTAAATATTTAACTGCTTTTGCATATTCACCTTTGATAATGCTAAGAATACCAAGGTTGTTGTTAACAGCGTCGCCAGCGCCCGAAGCTGCACCAAAATAAGTTTCGGCTTTAGCTAAATTACCAGCTTTCAATTCGCAAACGCCAAGATTGTTTTTAATGATTGGTTCGTTGTTGTTTAACTTTTCAGCTTTTTCAAACAATTCTTTTGCATCAGCATATTTCTGCTGTTTTACAAGTACTAAACCAGCATTGTTCGGACCTCTCCAATCGTTCGGGTAAACTTTAATGAACGAATTGTAGATAGCCAATTGTTTGTTCAGGTCTTTTGTTAGAGTAGCAGCATAAAGCAATTCAGCAGGGTTTAATTTCGATGGATCAGAGTCGGCTAATGCTGCAATTTCTTCGTCGGTTTTCCCAATCAAATCAATGCTTGTAGTAAATTTAGAACGACGCAACTGTGGCAAAATTTGTTCAGCAACACTTACGAAAGCCCCTGAAAGGTTTTTAATTTCGCGTTCGCGAACTTCAGGATCAGTGTACATTGAAAGAACACGAAGGATTAATTCTTTATCCTGGATGTTCGATTTGCTCATCAATTCTTTAAACCCATCCCAGTCTTCCGGGGTGAATTTGGTTTTGAATTCAGCTTCTACTTCAGATTTCTTCAATTCTTTAGTTAAGAACTTGGCAGAAACATTCTGGCGTTTTTCTGCCAGTTTTGTATTGAAATCTAAAGTACCATCGGGCGAAGCATAAGAAGAAACTTCAATGCTTTTTAATTTTTTGCGAGGGTCTTTAGCTGCTTCTTTGTTATATTCGTTCAGCTTGGCAATTTCAGCTTTGGTCAATTCTTCTTTACGTAGCTCAGCTTTGTTGATAAGATATTTGATGTCAGCTGTGTATTCATCGGGAACAATGCGCTGGAAAGCATCGATGTTTGGATCGTATTTGCCAGTAGTATTTTTTTCTCTTTGAATACCTAAAATTGGAGTTGGGTAGTTTACAACCAATGTTGGAGTTGCAATTACGCCTTTAGCCAATTGAATAGGAGCAAAGTCAACACTTTTTGCACCTTTCGATGCAGTGATTCTCAGTTCAAGGTCAGATAAACGCATTGCTTCGGCATACGGTATGGCATCTTTGTAAGCAAAGCTACCTCCGTTTTTGTACGAAATTACTTTGTTGTTAGCGTTAACTTTCTCACCCTGAACAGTTACAGGTTCATAAGCTTTTTCTCCGCCTTCGTACTTCAAAACTGGTGTAGCAACCAAAGTTGCTTTTTTGGCGAAATACTTAGATGGGAACTTTCCGTCGATAGCAACGTCGACTTTTCCGGCATGTGTTTCTAAAATTTCCGGAGTTGTTTTAAAATTGATCAAGTTTGCGTTTTTCTTCATTTTCTGCAAACTTGCGCAGCTGGATAGTAAAACAGCTGCCGTGGTAATAATGGCTAGTGGTCTTAAGTTAATCCTTCTCATACTGAAATTATTAAATTTGAGGTTGTATAATTCTGTTAAAGTCCACAAAATTAACAATGTTTGTTGAAAAAAAAATTTAAAAAGTACTTTAATCAAGTAAAACTCGGGTTACACCCTTGCTAAACTTTTGGCTAAAAATAGTTTCCGTAATTTTTTCAAAATCATCGTTTTTTTTTACAAAATCTATACCATTAGTGTCGATTACTAAAATACGTATATCTCTTTGCTGACGGAAATAATTAAAATAGCCCTGTGTAATCTTTCCCAGATACTCTTTTGTAATGTGGGTTTCATAACTCCTTCCTCGCTTTGCAATGTTTTGTAAAAGTAATTCAGGTTCTTTATGCAGATATACATAAAGGTCAGGTTTTGGCAATCTGTCGTATATAATATTGAAAAATTGCCGGTATAAATTATATTCGTCGGTTTGTAGAGTATTTTGTGCAAAAATAAGCGACTTCATAAAATAGTAATCAGATACAGTGAAAGAGCTAAAAAGCTCGAAATGGCTAAGTTCTTTGTTTAGCTGATTATAGCGCTCTGCCAGGAAAGCCATTTCCAGCGGAAAAGAGTATTGTTGCTGATTTTCGTAAAATTTAGGTAGAAAGGGATTGTCGGCAAACTGCTCCAATACGAGTTTGGCTTGATATTTTTCACTAATCATTTGGGCGAGAGTAGTCTTTCCGGCACCTATATTTCCCTCTATTACAAGATAATTCAAATCCATAATCGAATTCATAAAAAAATCCCGGATGGTGTTCCCCGGGATTTTAAAAGTACAATATTTTCAACGAATCGAAATGATTTTAACTCGTTATTCTGCTTTTAGTGTTGAAATGAAACTTTGTGTTATGTTATAATGAATTACATTTTGACACCTAAATGGTAGAAAACAAACGACCATACATCGGTGTATTCTTCAATAACTTTAGCAGTTGGTTTTCCGGCTCCATGACCAGCTTTTGAGTCAATACGAACCAAAAGGGGAAGTTTGTTCCCTGCTGCCAATTCCTGTAAGCGGGCCATATATTTAAATGTATGGGCTGGAACGACACGGTCGTCATGATCGGCTGTTGTGGCCAATATTGCCGGATAAGCTACGCCTTTTTTAATCGTATGGTATGGCGAATAATTGTACAAATATTTAAACATGTCTTCGCTGTCTTCGCTGGTTCCGTAATCGCCTGCCCAAGCCCATCCAATAGTAAATTTATTGAAGCGCAACATATCCATTACACCAACTTGCGGAAGGGCAACTTTAAATAAGTCAGGTCGTTGGTTGGTTACAGCTCCAATTAACAAACCTCCGTTTGAGCCACCCTGAATGGCAAGCTTGTTGGTTGATGTATACTTGTTGTTTATCAGATACTCAGCGGCTGCAATAAAATCGTCGAATACATTTTGTTTTTTCATTTTAGTTCCGGCTAAGTGCCAATCTTCTCCATATTCGCCACCACCACGAAGGTTTGCCAAAGCAAAAATACCTCCTTTTTCAATGAATGCAATTCGTGCTGCTGAGAATGAGGGTGTTAAGCTAATATTGAAACCACCGTATCCGTAAAGCAAAGTTGGGTTGTCCCCGTTTAGTTCCACACCTTTTTTACAAACAATAAACATTGGAACTTTGGTGCCATCTTTGCTTGTATAGAAAACCTGGTTAACTTCGAAATCATCCGGGTTAAATTTAACCGCTGGCCTAAAATGAAGCGAGGTTTGATTTGTTGCAAAATCGTATTTGTAAACTTCTCCTGGCGTATTAAATGAAGTATAAGAGAAGAATGCCATTGTATCCGTTTTTTTTCCTGAAAATGAGCTAACAGTGCCAATTCCTGGTAAGGTTACTTCACGTTCAAATGTTCCGTCAATGGCGTAGATTTCAGTTTTGCTATGTGCATCTGTCATGTAATTAATTACAAACTTGTCGTCTATTATTGAGACTGATTCCATGACATCTTTTTTCTCAGGAATTATATCGACCCAGTTTTTTTCTTCAGGTTGATTGATGTTGATTTTTACAAGCTTATACTTTGGCGCTTTGTAATTTGTACGTACAAATACATCGTCGCCATTGTTATCAACGGGATTGAACTCATACTCGTATTTGTCCATCAGCGTGACAAATTTGCCGCCTTTCTTGTCAAGGTCTTTTATGTCGAGCGCATTTCCATTAGTCCCAATACTTCGGCCAATTATCATGAACCGTTTATCTTCGGTCAACCCGGCCCCAAACATTTCTTTTGCATTATTTGGGTTGTTAACAATCAATTGATCAGATGATTGTTCTGTTCCAAGTTTATGGAAATACACTTTTTGAAATTCGTTTGCTTTCGAAAGTTCACTGCCTTTTTCGGGTTTGTCGTATGCGCTGTAGAAGAATCCATCTTTGTACCAGCTTATTCCTGAAAATTTAACCCATTCGATATGGTCGGACAATAATTCGCCGGTTTCTATGTTTTTTACGAAAATTTCGTTCCAATCCGATCCTGATTTGGCAATCATGTAAACCAGATATTTCCCGTCATTCGAAATTTCAGTACTTGTTAAGGCAATAGTTCCGTCAGTTGATAACGTGTTTGGGTCAAGTAATACTTTTGGCTCGGCTGCCAGATCGTTGGTCATATAAAGTACACTCTGGTTTTGTAAACCATCGTTTTTAAAGAAGAAGTATTTGCCGGCTTCTTTAAATGGTGTTCCGTACTTCGGGTAATCCCATAATTCGGTTAACCGCGCTTTTATTTGCTCCCGGTTAGGAAGTTTTTCGAGATAACCAAAAGTCAGTTGATTTTGTGTTTTTACCCATTCAGCGGTTTCTGTCGAGTTGTCGTCTTCGAGCCAGCGGTAAGGGTCTTCAACGACTGTGCCGAAATAAGTGTCTTTTACATCACCTTTTTTTGTAGGCGGATACTGAATAGGTTTTTCAGAACATGAAATCATAAACGATAATACTAAAAATGAAAGAAAAGCTTTTCTCATGATAAATATGTGTTTGTAAGTTTCAGCGATACCCGAAAATATAGGAACATAGGTATTTTTTTCCTTTGTTTCATTACAAATTTATCTGAAATGCTTGATTAACTACAAATGCAAAATAAAAAATGCCCGGCTATGCGGGCATTTTCCTATCTCAGTACAAAAGACTTTCAATTAATTGCGGTCGCGGTTGTCGCGGTTGTCGCGCCGTTCGCCTCCACGGTTATCACGGTTGTCCCTACGATCGCCACCACCACGGTAGCCTCCACGATCGCCACCACCACGGTTATCATCACGGCGAGGACGGTCATCGTTGCTCCGTTCTGGCCTTTCAACGTAACCTTCTGGTTTTGGAAGCAATACCCGGCGCGATAGTTTCATTTTTCCATCCCGGTCCATGTCGAGTAATTTTACTTCCACTTCCTGACCTTCTTTCAATTCTTCTTCCACAGTCTTTAAGCGGTTCCAGCTAATTTCCGAAATGTGTAGCAATCCTTCTTTGCCTGGAAGTATCTCGATAAAGGCGCCAAAAGTTGTAATTGATTTTACTTTTCCTTTGTAAATTTCTCCTTTTTCAGGAATAGCAACAATCATTTTAATGCGTTTTTTCGCTTCTTCCAAACCTTCTTTGTTGATACTTGCAATCTCAACGTAACCCTGATCATCTTTTTCTTCAATAGAGATTGTGGTTTTGGTTTCTTCCTGAAGTTTCTGTATGTTTTTGCCTCCAGGACCGATAATCGGGCCAATGAATTCTTTCGGAACAACCACCACTTCAACGCGTGGCACGTTTGGCTTGAAGTCAGGACGCGGTTCTGAAATTACTTTCATGATTTCGCCCATGATGTGTTCGCGGCCTTGTTTTGCCTGGGCTAATGCTTGAGACAAAATTTCATACGAAAGTCCACCTACTTTGATGTCCATTTGAGTAGCTGTAATGCCGGTTTCGGTTCCGGTTACCTTAAAGTCCATGTCACCGAGGTGATCTTCGTCGCCAAGAATATCGGAAAGTACTGCAAATTTATTGTTGGCTGGGTCGGTAATCAAACCCATTGCTATTCCAGAAACCGGACGTTTCATTTTTACGCCAGCGTCGAGCATACACATTGTTCCCGCGCAAACAGTTGCCATCGACGACGAACCGTTCGACTCCAGAATATCAGAAACAACTCTTACAACATAAGGGAAATCCTGTGGAATCATTCGTTTCAGTGCGCGGAATGCCAGGTTCCCGTGACCAATCTCACGACGTCCAAGTCCGCGGGGAACTTTCGCTTCGCCTGTTGAAAAAGGTGGAAAGTTATAATGTAACAAAAAGCGTTCGGTGCCCTGGAAAGTAACTCCGTCTATTTTCTTTTCGTCTTGTTTTGTGCCAAGTGTGATTGACGAAAGCGACTGCGTTTCGCCACGGGTAAAAATTGCAGAACCATGCGATCCTGGCAAATAACCAACTTCGCCCCAGATTGGACGAATCTGAGTAGTTGAACGGCCATCCAAGCGAATACCATCGTCGAGAATCATACGGCGCATGGCTTCTTTCTCAACATCGTGGTAGTATTTTTTTATCAATTTAATGTTGGTAGCCAGATCGATTTCATCGTTACTGGTGTTTTCTTCTTTGTATTTTTCAATGTATTCGGCAACAATGGTTTCGAAACCTTCAATGCGTTTGTGTTTGTCATCGATGCGTTGTGTGCAAAGTGCATAGCATTTGGGATACAGTTCCTCAAATACTTTAGCTTTGATGGTTGCATCGTTAACCTCATGGCAATATGTTCGTTTTGTTTTGCCAACTTCAGCTGCAATTTCTTCCTGAGCTTTACAATGAGCTTTAATGGCGTCGTGGGCAAATTTGATGGCTTCGAGCATTTCGTCTTCCGAAATTTCGTCCATTTCACCTTCAACCATCATGATGTTATCATAGGAAGCACCAACCATAATGTCCAGGTCAGCGTTTTTCAGTTGCGAGAAGGTCGGATTGATAATAAGTTTTCCGTCAACACGTGCAACGCGAACTTCAGAAATAGGAGTAAGGAAAGGAACATCAGAAACGGCAATTGCTGCAGATGCTGCCAATCCGGCCAGTGAATCGGCCATTACTTCAGTGTCAGCTGAAATAAGGCTTATCATCATAACTGTTTCGGCATGGTAATCTGCCGGAAAAAGTGGACGCAATGCACGGTCGACTAAACGTGCAACTAAAATTTCTTCGTCTGACGGACGTGATTCACGTTTTAGAAAACCGCCAGGGAAACGGCCTGCTGCCGAAAATTTTTCACGATAATCAACCGATAGCGGCATAAAATCAACATCTTCGCCTGCATCTTTTGCTGAAACCACAGTGGCCAGCAACATGGTATCACCCATTCTGACAACTACCGCACCATCGGCTTGTTTGGCAAGCCGGCCTGTTTCGATGGTTATAGTGCGGCCATCTCCAAGATCAATTGTTTTAATAATTGCTTGATTCATAACTTTTAATAATAATATTTTTCAATTGGTACAAATTAAATGGGTGTGGTGGGGAATTTTATTCAGGTAAACAAGTTTACCTAAAGGTGTGTTTAAAAAAATTGTACCTCAAATTTTTAAACGCATATAAAAATAAGAAAAGGCAATAAATTTATTGCCTTTTCTTTTAAAATTATCGACGTAAATTAAGGTCTTTTACAATTGCGCGGTAACGGGCAATGTCTTTTTTCTTCAGGTAATCGAGTAAACTTCTGCGTTTACCTACCAAGGTAGTTAATGCGCGTTGAGTACTGAAATCTTTTTTGTTTTCTTTCAAATGCTCGGTTAAGTGATTGATACGAAAAGAGAACAAAGCAATTTGCGCTTCAGGAGAACCTGTGTTTGTTGCCGATTTTCCGTGTTTTTCGAAAATCTCAACTTTTTTTTCGGCTGATAAATACATGTAATTTTGTTTTAATTGTTGTACAATATTTAAGCCGCAGCATCGCTATCAATAACAACAGCTTAAAATTAATTTTTAAAGTGCCGCAAAAGTAAATAAATATATTTGAAATTCAATGTGCTAGATAAATATTTCAGAAGAACCGTTTGTGAAATAATTCGACTCCTTTTTCTCCTGAAATAGAAAAGCCGCAGATGGCTATAACACTGCGGCCTTTCTATACAATTTAAAAAGACATTAGTTGTCCTCGTCAGCAGGAATTTCGGCTAATGGTGTAGTATTATTGGCATATCCGTCGTACCCATAGTTTTGATTGATTACACCCTTTGTATTTGCATTGATTGATGCCTGAGGAATTGGCCACAAAACATGGTAAGGGCTCATGGTATATTCCTGGCCATTATTCGCTTTCACACCTTTATTATAGAAATCAGTGTATTCCATAACGCGATCATAGAAGAAGTTTTTGGTGCCGAAATTAGCTTCGGTGTAAGTTTTTCCACGATAAGCTTTCCCGGTTTTGGCAAAAAGGAATGCAATACGATTTAATTCGGTTTTTCTTGGTTCTTCCCAGAACAATTCGCGTGCGCGTTCGTCGAGGATTGTACCGATGTCGAATTTGGAAGCGTCGGTATACGGAGCACAACCGGCACGTGTGCGAACAGCATTTACGTCAGCCATAGCGTTGGCAATGTCGCCTTTCCACCAATAAGCTTCGGCTCGTAATAAATAAGTTTCGGCTAAGCGGAATACGTACCAGTCGTATGAACCTCCCTGAGGCTGAGTTCTTCTTGGATCGGGGTTGTAAATTTTGTAGTGTGGCCATCCGAACCAGTTACGAATGGTGTCGGTTGTTAAAACTTTACCGTTGGCATCTTTTAATTGTAGATTTTTACCATAATATGCACTTTTGCCGATCAAGTTTGCATGATTATAAACCAGATCTTCCATATTCATCCAGTTGTATTGTTTATGGCGAAGGTCGTTTTTGTCGTCCCAAATCTTTTTGGTGTGGTATGATGTGCCACGGGCACGTCCAATACCACGTCCGAATGTATTCACCAAATCAATTTTTTGTCCTGCTAAGTCAGAAGTCCCTGGGGCATATCCATCAGGAGTATAAAGCATGTTTGAATTGGAAACTCCCCAGAAAGGAACGGCCTGACGCATGATCTGCAAATCAAGACGTGAATCAACCAAATCTTCGCGTGAAAGCACCATGAACAGAACTTCTTTGTTGGCTGCAATGGCTTTGTTTTGCCACCAATGCAGTCTCGAAACTACGTCGCTGCGGACTACTCCAAGGTTGGTCAAATATGCTCCGTCTTCTTTTGGAACATTACCAAATGCAGAAGTCATTAAACTGTATGTTCCACCGTTGATAACTGCTGTAGCGGATGCAATGGCTTTGTCGAAGTCGCCCAATGCAAGGTTTATTTTGGTAAGAAGGTGACCGGCAGCACCTTTCGTTACGCGGCCCCGGTCAACGTTATCAAGGCAATTAGCTGCAGCAAACTCCATATCTTTCTGAATTTTCTTCAGAATAACTTCGCGCTTTGTGGAGTAAAAATCGAGCTTAGGTTCTTTTACTTCTTTGCCAATAAACGGAACATCTCCAAATTGGTTGCATAGGCGATAATAGCGAAATGCCCGGTGAAAATAAGCTGATCCAAGGACAGCATTTCGTTCGGCCTCATTTTTATAGGTTGCGTCGTCAATTCGGGAAATTACCACGTTTGCGTATTTAATTCCCTTGTACTGTTCAAGCCAATACCATCCTATTTTGTTATAGTCGGTACTATTCAACTGAGAGGTTGGCGTGATCTGGATATTCAGGTTTTGGGCAGGTCCGGGTTTGTCGGTTGTACCCTCAACACAAACTTCAGAGAAAACAAGTTCTGTAATAATAGGTGCGCCATCGCCATACCACTCATAGCGCATATTACGTTCGCAGGCAGTTAGTGCGGCATACATACCTTTCGCGTCGACCAGCGAGTTTTCAGGAGCGAAGAAAGAGAGTGGCTCGGGCTCTAAATAACTGTCTTTACAGCCAATTGTTCCAAGTATAAATGAAACAACTAACAGTAACCGGTAATGAAATTTCTTATTATTAGTTTTCATAACATTCATTCTTGAAAATTGTTAAAGGGTTAAATTAACTCCAATGGTGTAATAACGTGGGTTTGGTCCGCTGTTTTCAGGATCCCAGAAGTTCCACTTTGGTGCCCACCAGCCAACATTACGGATGGTTGTAAACACTTTCAGATTTTGGATTTGTGCATGATGAATGATGTGTGACGGCACGTTATATGAGAGCGAAATGTTATCGAGACGAATGAACGAACGATCTTTCCATACATCGAATACGGCGCCCCCTTCAGCAGAGTAAATACGGGCATAATCGTTATATGGTGTTTCTGGTGTCCAGAATGGGATTTTATACGAGTTAACCCTTTCCGGGAAGCTATCGCGGTTTTTAGCCGAGTTCATAGTTCCTTTATGTCCCCAATAAGAATAAATCATAAATGATGCTTCGAAATTCTTGAAGAAAGTAAAATCCTGTCGCATATTCCATCTGAAGCGAGGTTGTTTGTATCCAAGGAATTGTTTATCAAGGTCATTGATTTTACCGTCATCATTCACATCCTGTAAATGGAAGTCTCCAGGGAACTGACCATATCTGGCAGCCTGGGTTTCTTCTCCTTTTTGCCATACCCCAACGATTTTAGGCTGCCATATAATATCAATTGCCTTGCCAATAAACCATCCGTTACCAGAGTCGTCCGTTTCTTTTTGACCAATTACATTTCCATTAGCGTCAGTTACATTAACTAAGTCGCCATAAAGACTTTTGATCTTATTTCGGTTAAGCGTAAAATTTACGTTGATATTCCAATTGAAATTTTCACGTTTCATTACACGTGAATTTAAAACAATTTCAAATCCTTGATTTCCAACACGTCCAAGGTTGGTTGCTACAGAGCTAAATCCAAGAAAATCGGGCAGCTTACGGTCTACAAGCAGGTCTTTCGTATTTGCAGTATAATAATCAAAAGATCCATCGAAAAGACCGTTCTTAATCGAATAGTCAATACCGAAGTTATACGATTCTGTTTGTTCCCATTTCAAATTAGGATTTGCCATTCTGTCAACATAAAGTTGGGTTCCTTCATAAACTGTACCCGAAAGTGTTTGGTATGGATATTTACCGGTTGTCATGTTTGATAAACCATCGTAGCGGCCAATGGCACGGTTACCATTGCTACCCCACGAGAAACGGAATTTTCCATAAGTAAGGAAATCATTTTTTGCAAATTTTTCTTCAGAAAATACCCAGCCTAAAGCTGCTGATGGGAAGTATCCATACGGATGATTTTCTCCAAATGCCGAGAATCCGTCGCGGCGCATTGTCAAAGTCAGCATGTATTTGTCTTTTAACGAATAAAATACACGAGCCATTAATGCGTTTGCAGTTTCGTATTCGTCGTTACTTGTAATTTGGTATGTTGAGCCCGTACCTGCTTCCATACGATGGAATCCTAAAGCGTCGGTTGGCTGGAAATTCTGAGCCGACATTGTATTTGCCCAGCTTTGCAATTTTTCAGCATTAATAAGCAAGGTTACGTCAAATTTGTGAATAGTATTAATTGTCTTATTCCATTTAATCAGGTTATCCAACTGCCAGCTATAAGTTTTACTTTGTTCTCTTTTAGCTTGTCCTCCGAAAAGGGCCCATTCTTCGTGTTGGGTTGATTGGTGGTTCATAAATTCGTACCATTCGAAGCGAGGTGCAAAATTCATTTGGTATGAAATATTGAATGGCAATTGAATTTTTGCGTAAAGAGTGGTATTCAGTGTGTTGTAGAACTGACGCCTTTTTTGATACATCATATCATAAAGTGGATATTTTGCTCCTCGGCCTAAATCATCAACAGGGCTTTCTCTAATTGTTACACCGTCATCTTTATAAATTGAGCCCCAGGGCGAGTTATTTACGCGCAGGCCCCAGTCGGCCTGAATAGTTGGATCTTTTAATGAATTGTCACTATTGTATCGGTTCATTTTGCTTTCGTCTCTGTTGGAAAACTGGGTGTTAACGCCAACCGATAACCAATCAGTTACTTTAGCATCAAGATTAATTCTGCTTCTGATAGCCTGGAAACCATCACCAACTATAATACCTTGGTTGTTATTGTATCCTAATGAAAAATAATAGGTTATCTCATCTTTTTTCCCGGATAAAGAAATGTTGTGGTCCTGGCGGAATCCATTTTGAAATACCATATCAGTCCAGTCAACTGGTTTTCCAGCTTTGTAGTTGGCAATTTCAACCGGAAGAAGTCCGATTCGTGCCAACCAAATATCGGTCAATTCGCCCGATGCACCATCTCTCCACATTGTTTCAGTTACATCTGATGGAAGTTTTGCAGGGTCGACAAACTTGTAAAGCTTAGTATTGGTAGCGGTGTTGTAATAGTTTAACGATTGCATAACCTTAGTTCTCCAGTCCAAAAATTCGTAAGGCCCATAAACATCTTCCAATGTAGCCATAGTAGCTAACCCTACACTTGAATTGACATTGATTACCGGTTTCCCTTGTTTCCCTTTTTTTGTGGTAACAATGATTACACCATTTGCAGAACGAGCTCCATAAACAGCTGAAGAAGATGCGTCTTTTAAAACGTCGATAGATTCAATATCGCTGGGATTAATGTCTTCCATACCTCCCTGATAAATAACTCCATCAAGAACAATCAGAGGTGCAGAGCTGGCTTTTAATGTATTGTCACCGCGAATTTCCATATCGCCGCCACCTTTCGCATTGGTTGAAAAGCCTACCTGAAGACCGGCGATATTCCCACGCAACATATCCTGTAAAACCTGCGGTTTTTCGTTTTCCATTTGGGTCGATTTTACAGAAGCAACCGAACCTGTCAGGTCGCTTTTCTTCATAGTACCATATCCAACTGCAACAACTTCTTCAAGTCCAATCGACTCTTCTTCCATTGTTACATTAATTGTTGGACGGTTAGTAATAGGTACTTCCTGAGATTTTAAGCCTACAAACGAGAAACTTAGAGTTACGTTACCTGTTTGTACATTTAACGAATATCCACCGTTTGCGTCGGTGATTGTACCAATTGTTGTTCCTTTTACGGTAACTGTAACTCCGGGGATTGGCTCTCCTGATTGTGCTTTTACAACACCTTTTACCATGAATTTCTTTTCTTGCTGAAGAAACATATTGCCATCGCGTTCCAAGTCGTTCGAAATGACAATGTATCGATCAACAATTTTATACTTTAAGTCGGTGCCACTTAAAACCTGATCCAAAACTTTGTCAATGGTCTGGTCTTTAACATCAAGAGTAATCTTCTTGGAACTGTTAATGGCATCATTCTTAAAGAAAAAATAGAATTCACTTACATCTTCAACTTTTGAGAAGAAATCGGTGATCGAGGCGTTTTCAACTTTTAGGTTTAGCTTGGTGTTCTGCGAGTAACTTGCTCCACTCACCGACATTAAGCAAACCAGAATGAAGAAGATCGTTAGTTTCATGTAGCGAATAAGTTTTTGCCGGTTTGAAGACAAACCGGTCGGGTTACACTTTTTTTTCATAGATTTGAAATGTTTAAGTTAATTACTGTTTGTCTTATTGGAGTAAGACATCTTTTAAACTTTCACGGGGCAGGATGTTGGAGCATCTTGCCTTTTTGTTTGGTTACATCATTTTTTATTGGTTTTTAGTGAATATAATAATACCTGATTCTTTTTGTCAGATTTTACTTTAATATCGAAACGAATTGGTGCTGAAAGTGTTATTATTTCGAGTATCTGGCTTAAAGGTTTGCTTTTGAGAATTGTTCCTGTAAATTTTATTTGGCTGATAGTGTTGTCGCTAAAATTAATTTCAACATTATACCAGCGTTCAAGCTTTTCAGCAATATAGGCAAGAGTCCGGTCCTTAAAAATCATCTTGCCATCTCGCCATACTTCGTAGGGTATAATGTCAACTTCTTCTTTTGTTTTTTTACCTGTTGTTTTTTCAAAAACCAACTGTTGTCCGGGAACAAGTTTTGCAACACGTTCTCCATCAATTTCTTTAATGCCAACTTTTCCTTCAATTAAAGTTACTTCTGAATGAGTATCTGATGTGTATGCGCTAACGTTAAACGAAGTTCCCATAACTTTTACTGAAAGTTCTTTGGTGTTGACATAAAATGGGTGGAACGGATCTTTCGTTACCTGGAAAAAGGCTTCGCCTTCCATGGTCACAATACGGTTTTTTGCGCTAAAACTTGCCGGAATTTTAATTCGGGTACCTGAGTTCAACCATACTTTAGTGCCATCAATCAGCTTAAATTCAGATATCTGACCCTCTGGGGCATAAAATTCACTTGCCAGTTCATCTTTTGTGAAAGATGGATTCAGATACCTAAGCTCGGATATAGAAAAACCCAAAAACAATGACAATACTATTATTGCTGCGTATTTCAGATATTTCCCGAATTTGAACGATTTAGTTTGTTTAGGTATGCTTTTTATTTTTTGTGCGAGTTCTAAAAAGTCTTCGTCGATTTGAAATGTGTGTATTTTAGCTGAAGATAAGGCGTACAGGTTTTTCAGTTTTATAAATTCACTTTTATTTGCTTCGTTCGAAATAATCCATGCAATCACTTCGGGTTCTTCAGCTTTTTCGAGGTTGCCAGTAATGAATTTTATAAGTTTTTCCTGCTCCATGTTGTGGTAATGTGCATTTATTACGCACAATTCAGAAATAACCCTATATCGAGCAGTTGTTTTTTTTGAAAAATAATTTTCTAGCTACCTAAACAGAACAACATAAAGAATAACAATTCGGGGAGATAATCTTTGGTATTCTCGCGCAAGTCGATAAGCGCCCAGGTAATATTTGCCTCAACTGCTTTAACTGATATGTCGAGCTGCAACGCTATTTCTTTATTTTTTAAGTTTTGGTACCGGCTTAAGATGAAGACTTCACGGCATCTTGGAGGGAGTGAATTGATTGTATCGTTAATTATTTGCTCAAGATTTTGAAAATCAATATTTTCAAAACTTAATTTTTCAAGCGCTTCATAGTTAAGCTTGAACGTATCATTATCTTTTCTCGACTTTTCAAGGAAATTTGTTTCAAGCTTTAAATGTCTGAGGTGCGATAAACAGGCGTTTCGGGTAGCCATGTAAAGGTAGGCCCTGATATTTGATTCGGGGTTAATTAATTCCCGTTTTTCCCATAGTTTTAAAAAAATATTCTGGATAATATTGCGAGAAGATTCGAAATCGGAAATATATTCGTTGGCAAAACGGACCAATGGTTCATACCAACACTTAAAAACTTCTTCGAATGCTTTTGCATCTCCATTTTTTAAGCTAACTAACGTGTCTTTTCCAATGGTTATAGTTAAGATCATCTTAAAAAATACTGATATTCAGTAATAACAAGAGAAATATATTATATAAAATTCAGACTACATAATTACACATTTTCTTAGGTTGAAACAACGAGTTAAAATGTAAAATTTAAAAACAAGCAAGAATGTGCGAAAAGATAGCAGCTAAAAACTATGTTTTTAAAGCTCGGATTCAGGAATTTTAGAATGTTTTCCGAGTTTAAATCCGACCGCCATTCCAACTTTTATGAAGCTTGAAGAGTAAAAGTTGGAGTCGTCCTGGTTCAGCCAGAAATAGCTAAAATTAATTTTAAAGGTTGCCTTGTCGCTCATGCCAAAGTTTAACACACTAAACTTTATTCCCCAAAGCGGATCGCCAAAATAATTCCTGTTGAATCCGGAGTGATTATTTTCCCCGTTTACGTAGTGACCGTCTGATAAATAGTAATATGAAGTATGTTTTTTGTTATAACCCGATATCAAATATTCTACAGCAGGCCCTATGGCAATAGACATGGTACTATCGATTTTTATCTGAGCCTGAATGGTTGCTTCTGCAAACAAGTTGAACAAATGGTATTTTGAAGATGAGTGCGCTCCCAAACCGCCAGAGCTAAGACTCGGTGACGAATATTGCATGTTGAGTCCAATTTCTTTGTTGAGGGTGAATTTTCTGTCGGTTCTATACCAGGAATGAGTGGCGCCGAAACCAAAAAATGTAGGAGGCGTGCATTCGTCGTCGTAGTGGGTTCTGAAATCTTTACTTTTCAGAATATTGGCACCTGCACTGAAGAATGTCTGGCTCTCGGTTTGGCCAAAACTGTTTGCTGCCAGTAAAAATACAAATAGTGTTGTTATCGAAAAAAATCGTTTCATTTCTGGCTTTCAATTAAATTTCTAAACTCTTTTATTTGTTCCGGTGAACCCAATACAAAAAGCTGGTCGCTTCGACTCAAAGTCAATTCGGGAGCCGGGTTGAAAACATATTTAGCGCCACTAATTTTTATCCCAATAATGTTAATTCCCGATTTATCTTTAGCCTGCAATACACGTATGGGTTTATTTACAAACTGAGTGGCTAAATGAGTGCACGAAATTTCTTCCAGGCTTACGTCGTTGCTTTTTTGTAAAAGAATATATTCCAGGAACTCAACTACATCGGGCTGGGTGACGAGTTTTGCCATTCGTTGTCCTCCAATACGTTCGGGCATAATAACGTTGGTTGCACCTGCTCTCCTGAGTTTGGTAATCGACTCAATTTCTGAAGCGCGGCTTATAATTTTTAATGCAGGATTTATACTTCTGGCAGTTAAAACTACGAAAACATTGTCGGCGTCGTTTGGTGTAGTTGCAATCAAAGCTTTGGCGTGTTCAATACGCGCCTGGAACAGGACTTCTTCATGAGTCGCATCACCTCGAATATATAGCAGACTTTCATCTTCGTGAATACGGCTGATTACATTCTCGCGCTTGTCGATAACCACGAAATCCATTCCCGAATCGCGAAGTTCTACAGCGGCTTGTTCTCCGTTTCGACCATAACCAATAATAATGGTATGGTCTTTCAGTTTCATGATTTTCTTGTCCACTCTGTATGTTTTTAAATATTCTTTCAATTCACCGTCGAAAACAAATTTAGCAAGGCTTGAACCAACCCATGCTAAACTACCCAAACTAAACATGATAAGCCCGGAAGTGAAAAGTTTACCTACTTCGGAAAGCGGATGTATAACTGCAAAGCCAACCGTTGATATGGTAATGATGGTCATAAAAAAGGCATCAATGAGCGGGTATTGCTCGTGCCACCAATAAAAAATAGTTCCTGTTGAAATAAGCAAAGTCAGCAGAATTGACCCTGTACGAAGAGTCTGGTTTGAAACGGCCTGAAATTTATTGAATGGTTGGCTCATCTTTTTTTACTTGACCGAAATTATGATTTTTGCTCCTAACTGACAATGTAAACATCTTTTGTTTTCGCAGTATTGTTTTTTTAATTGGAGTAAGGCTTGGCTTTCGAAAGCAGTGCGGCTTTCGATACCCAGTTTTGTCCATTTTTCAGTTATCTGGTTTTGCTCTGGAGGTAGTTGTTCCAGAAAATTCAATGCGCGGTCTTTAAGTGATTGATTCAGATGCTGTTCTCCATATACAAAAATTAGCGGGACAATTGTATTGATAACCAGATTCTGGAATACAGTTTCTCCTAAATGTTTGGGCTTGTTTTCTGATGAAGCTTTATTAAACCGGTAATGTGTATCCCAGTAAACTGAAGCCGTTACGTCAAATAATTTATAAATTTCATTCAGATTGTCGATTTCCAGTATTCTTGAAAATAATGCAGACGACTGATGGATTAATGTAGCCAATTGTGCTATTCTTATTGTTGGAAAATTTGCTGGTCTTAATCGCATAAATTTCCATAAATGGGTATCAAGTCCTTTTAAGTTGTATTTCTTGTAAAGAAATGAATATTCATTTCGCAGCAATAAAAAATAATCATCTCCAAGTAATGATTCATTTAATAGTCCTGCTTGTCCAAACAACAATGCTTCAATTTGGAGCAAATTGTTTTTATGCTTCGAGAGAATTTGTAGTGGGAGAGAACGCGCCAATAAATCGAATGGTAATACGTTGACTTTCATTCCTAAATTACGCGCTAATAATTGGTAAAAGGTTTCGTTCCAGTTGTTTGCGTTTTGTCTGAGAATTTCAAGGATGCCTTCTGTTTTCGATTGCAGGCGTTCAATCATCAGCGAACTGTACCAAAAATGAATAACAAACGGATCAACTGTCGATAATCTGTCCTCACATGCTATCCATTTTTTCGATTTCAAAAGTTGTTCGAAGTTATCAAGTAGTTCCTTCGAATAATTTATTACCAGAGTATTTAATTCTTCTCCTTTTACTACAACAGGTTCGTCAAATAACTCTACTACATGGAGAATAACATTGTTGTAGGCTTGGTCTGTATTATGTTTGTGCTGAAACCAGTGTGAAGATTTTTGGTGTATTTCTACATTACCGGCCCAGGTAGTGTCGCCAATTCGAATGCGCGCATTGAAAAAATCGGGTCCTGAATCATAGTTTGGCCTACCCACCGATAAAATTTTTATCGGCTTACCATCAATAGTTTGAATGTTTTTATCCATAAACAACTGATGTTCCCAGATAAACTGTAAAAACTCTTCCTTCATTCTAAATCTGTTTTATCAAAGAAGCGAAAAGCTCTGTTCTTCAGCATAAATTTAACAAAATAGATTCAATTTTTTGTATTTGGGTTAAAACATTACCTTAAATCCGTTTTTTTCAATTGTCTCCCAGGCAGCAATAAAGGTAAATTCGTCGGATATGTATATTTTATTCTTTCGAAGAAGTTTTTTTACTGGCTTTTGCGACTGTTTGTCGAATTGCGCCAAAAGTCCGTTTTTGCTTGGTTTTACTGGCGCATAACCTTCCGCCGGTGAGTAAAAATAATAGAGGTATTCTTGTCGGTAGGCCATATTTTTTAAGGTTCCTTTTGAGTCGTGGTAAGGCGATACTTCATCTAGGTTTACTTTCTTATAGCACAGCAAATCCACACTACCTTCCGAAAGAATTTCGAAATATCGTTCACTTTTTGCTGCGTTATCAAACTGTTGTTTTCTGAAAGAATGAAGCTGTCCGTTCTCATCGGTAAACTTAAATGCCGAAATAATTGACTTATCAATTCTGATTTGAGTATTTATTTGTTTATTGAAATAAATAAGTTCGTCTTTAAATGAACTGTATCTTAAGTATAAACTATCAATTGTTTCTCCGTTTGATAATTGAATTTTGCCCAGACACCAATTGTCAGTAAAATAGGGTTTCCCTTCATAAATGCTATAAATTTCCTGTCTGGTCCCTTTTATTTTGGGGGCATCCCATCCATGTGCCGGACCTACTTGTGCATAAACTTCATTTACAAAAATGAAGCAGAGGAATAGAAACAATATTTTAATTGCTTGTTTATTCATGACTACTTAACTTCAAATTGTTTTTCTTCGCAAACGATTGATCCATCTTTTAACCTGCACCGAACGGATATCATGAATTTACCCAATATTGCTGAAGTCCTGAATTTCACAGGAATAATGTTTTGTAGCTGTATTGTGGGCGCCCAATACAAAACTTGTCTTAAATCAGGTGTAGTCGTGTTGTTTATATCCGATTGGCTTAATGTTATTTGGGGTTGAACAGCATCAAGCGTGGGATGAATAAACTGATCTGTTTCCTTAATATTCGAATAATCAGCTTTGGTTGTGTATACAGCCACTACCCCTGGAAATTTTAAATCACCATAATATCGCTCGCTGGCACAAATGTCAACCCGTTTTATGTCTTGGGTTCCCAAGTCTTTAATCAGGTTTAGATTGCGGATAGGAATACCGTCGATTAAAGTAAGGGGCATTTCTTCGAAATAACTGTTTGTAGCATAATTTAGTATTTGCAATGTTGGTTCGTTATTATAGTTTCTAAATTTTACTCCTGAAAGTAGTTCACGAGATATTTCGGTAAAATTAGGTAAATCGATAAACAGGTGCGGATTTATTATTTTATTAGGCTTTCCATAATATGGGTATTCATTTGTCTTTTTTTGTGGTTCTTGAATTATTTTAAACGGTTGTTGTTCAAATATTTTCTGAAAAGTAATTACATCGATGTTTCTGGCATTGTTATTTTTAAAACTATCGGTAACTGCTTGCAAATTAAACGAAGGAACCAATTCGCTGGCAGTGTAACTATCATCTAAAGTGATCTTTAGCCGTTGTAACTGGTTTGTGCTGAAACATTGAATAAATGGATTAATTAGACCTGAATAATTGTTAAGCTGAAAATAAAACTTACCGTCGAAGCCAGTTTTATAATACTGAAAGTCAGGAATTGAATCAGGAATGGTAAAAAATACATTGATCCCGGAGGTTGGTTGGGATGTTTTTTTGTCGGTTACTAAACCAGACAAAATTAACCCTTTTGATCCCAACAAGTCTGTTGTGTCTTTTGCTTCAGAGACCACAAAAGCCGAAGAGGATTTGAAAAGATTATCGTATTGAGAAATGCAAATGCTTACATCACCATCGATTTGATTTATAAATTGTTGGTCGATATTGATAGCTAAGTTATTGTCGGAATTTGATTTTACTTCGTACTGAATATTTTCAATTTTAATGGAAGCAGAGCTTTTTTTGTCAATGTTGTTTAATGCAAGTCGAGGAATTTGCCTGGTTTTTTCCAGCCCATTAAAACGATTAGCTACCCAAACTTCTTTGATTACTTTAAGATTGTTGGCCGGACTTTTAGAATACGACCTTAAAATATATGTGCCGGTACTTAGAGAATCAGGTAATTGTAAGAAACCATCAGCCTGATGGTTATTTATTTTCAGGATAGCTCCTGAAACCCTTTTCCCTTGCAGGTTGAGTAAATCGAGGTAGTTTACTTTCGATTGGTCGTTAATAGGAATAAACACTTTCACCAGCATAATTTCGCCGCTAACATAAACATCACGGTCGGAAGATACCGAAAGTGGAATTATTTGCTGTGCCTTTAGAATAATGCTAGCCAAAACCAGTAATATCAATATGATTGTTTTTTCTTTCATTCTTTATTTCACACGTAAATATGGTTTTTAATTTACTGAATATTAGATGTATACGTAGAGAGATTCATGCCGTAAAAAGTGGCTTTCTTCACAGAATTTACATGGCCTTTTGTGCCTCCACCTTGAAAATTGTTACCGTGGCATGATCGTTTCATTCGTAAAAATTTTTGTTCGACGTCTTAGAATTTTCGCATTAACATTATCTCTTTTTCAAAAAATACAACAAATGGAATAGCCATTTATACATTTTCGGTTTGTCTCGCCTTAGGCGAGATGGCTATTTCTCGGTTTAATAACTTTCCCAGAAAGAAGGATATTCTCCGATTAAGTATCCGTTGTCTGGTATATCTGGGTATCTGTTTATTTTTCGTTGTATAACTTCACCTCCATAAGCTGAACCGGTTCTGATAAAATACCGGTGTTCATGATATGAATTTACGTTAAAGAAGCCAACAACTTTTTTTGTTTTGTCGGTTTTGCAATACAAATTGGTAGGGATTTGTGCCAGAATTGGGTCGAACAGATTACCATCAGCGGCAAACTGCTTGTCAATTGCATCGTAAAAATCATACGAATCTTTTGTTATTCCGAATTGATCAATCATGACAATCCAGCCATAAAAATCTTGGCTTGTAGAGTCCAAATACTGTCGAGTGTCGTACGAAAGAGACAAAATAGTATGGTTTTTTATGTCAGAACTTCCGGTATAGTTTCCTTGTCCCGTAATGTTAAAATTGCCAATATCGTATTTCGACTTCCATCCATAGTAAGGAGGAATAACTTTAAACGGATTCATTGGAGGTAAATAAATCCATTCGAGAACAGCTCTCCATGTAAATCTGAAATACTTTACCTGGGCTGAAATCGGAACATCAACCCGTACATCTCTCACCGGATTTTCTACTTCAAAAGGTACACCGTAGGCGTCAGTACTGTAAGTTTTGTCAATACGGTGTTCGGTATAAAGTGAATCAATTGTTGGAATTGCAGGCATCACTACAGGGTCAGATTCGTATGTCTGGTTGTCGTAATAAATTCGTAAGGTATATGTTTTACCGGGCACGGCAACTTTCGAAAAAGTAAAATACCCATTTGCTTCCTGAATGGCTGTTATGGTATTTGACCCCGATTCGAGCAGATCGACTTTGGCATCGGTGATAACTTCATCAGGATCAGTACTGTAAAAATCTTTAGTTTTTGAGAGCTTTACGAAGTTTTTGGAAATGTCATTTGTTAACATTGATTCTACAACCAGCATGCTTTCAGCGTTGTCTAAATCAGGTGTATAATATTCTTCACACGAAGCAAATAACAGCACGCCCACGATGAATTGTCCAGTTTTCCAGACAATTGTTTTCAGGTTATATTTTTTCTTATGCTTCATCAGAATTTAAAATTATAGGTGATCGATGGAACAGGTACTCCAATCACCGAAAGCTTGTAAATAGCATTCGTTGTTTTATTAACCTGTTGGATTGAAGCATCTTTTCGATAGAAAATCGAATAAGCATTTTTTCTTCCGTAAAGGTTATATATTGAGAAAGTCCAGCTTCCCTTCCACATTCTTTTTTTGCGCAGGTTTTCATCCAGGGTTATACTTACATCCATGCGGTGATAGGGTGGCATCCGGTATTTATTTCTGTCAGAGTAGTAAACTACCTGTTTTCCATCGAAGACATACTTTTGTTCAGGAAGGGTGACAGGACGTCCCGAAGCCAATACAAAATTTCCGGAGAAACGCCAGCGGCGGCTAATTTGGTAATTTAAAACTGTCGACAAATCGTGTGGTTTGTCGTAAACCGAAGGGTAATACCTTTTTGCATTGATAATATCTTCGTCGAATTTATTATCTGTTTTTCGCATCGTTCTCGAATACGTGTAACTCACCCAGCCATTCAACCGGCCCGTATTCTTTTTCATGAAAAGTTCCAACCCGTATGAGTAACCTTTTGCATTAATAATGTCGGTTTCAACATGTTTATTCATGACCAAAACAGCACCGTCTTTGTATTCAAGCAAATTTTGCAGGTTTTTATAATAAACTTCAACCGATGTTTCGTACAAACCTTTCCTCGGTGTTCGGAATAGCCCAACGGCAAACTGGTCGCTTATAAGCGGTTTAACATACGTGTCGCTCGATTTCCAAAAATCAGCCGGCGACATTACCGAAGTGTTCGAAACCTGGTTCATGAATTGATGGATTCGCTGGTAACTTAACCTGAATGAGCTATTATTATTCCCGCTTATTTTAAGCGAAATCCGAGGTTCAAACCCTTTGTAAGCTTTTATTATCTCTCCTGAAGAATATGTAGTTGAGTCGATTACAGTTGTTGTGCTGATCGTTTGGTTAGGATCGTATTTCATAACGGTTCCAGGTCCTAAATTGAGGAAGTGGGCATATCGCAAACCAACGTTTAATGCGGTTGATTCCGATAAATCAATGTCATCGTCAATAAAAGCTCCTAGTTCAACCGATTGATCACTTGAAATTTTTTCAGTTATCACATTTGTTGGAGATCCAGCCGGGCGTATCTCGCCAGGTAGAATTTTATATCCAATAGCTTGGAAACCTGAGTTGATGCGATGTTTCTCGTTAGGTAACCACGATAATATATACTTCAAACTACCATATTGCAACCCGGTAAGTAAGTGATAGTCGTTTTCTGTTTGATCGGCGTCTTTTTGTTCGAGTTTAAAATCGTATTTACTATACGACAAGTTCAGGTTGGATAATAGTTTTTTAGAAATGCCTGCTTTCCAGTTAAGCGAACCAATTAAGTTACCATAGTTATAAAGCGAGTTTGAATTCAAATTGAAAACATCGTTGCTTGCATAACCCATCAATTTCAAAGTGTTGTTTTGTCCAAGAACAAGATTAAGGGTACCATTAGCATCCCAGAAATGAGCAACGCTGTTCATAAACTGGGCATTTCTCGATTGACGCATTATCCAATCCGAATAAGTTGTGCGGCCTCCAATTAAAAAAGTGCTTTTCTTCTTTTTTGCCAAAGGACCTTCGAGTGTAAACCTGCTGTTTATTAATCCTACTCCGCCATATAATTTAAGGTTTTCGCTATTGCCATCTTTAAGTTTTATCTCCATAATCGAAGAAATACGTTCGCCATACGAAGCAGGGATGCCTCCTTTAAAAAGCGTAACATCCTGAACAGCATCAGGATTGATCATCGAAAAGAACCCAAAAAGATGAGATGTATTGAACACCGGAGCGCCGTCCATTAAAACGAGATTTTGGTCGGTATTTCCACCGCGAACATTAAATCCCGATGCCATTTCGCCAACACTTTGAACTCCTGGCATCATTACCACACTTTTTATAATATCTGCTTCACCCATCATTACTGGCAACTCTTTGATGATTCTGGAATTTACCTTCACCATACTCATTTGTGCTTTCGAAGCTTTGGCACTTTCTCCTGTAATTGTTATTTCATCCAATTTGTGGGTTTCTTCAAATAACTCGAAATCGGCTTTCCCGCTTTCAATCAGCTTTATTTTTTGACTTAGAATTTCATATCCCATAAACGATATTTGCAACGTATGGTCACCGGTTGGTAATTCAAGCTCGTAATTTCCAAAAGCATTTGTAGTTGTTCCAATTCCGGTTTGCGGATGAAAAACGACTGCCCCTGCCAGAGGTTCGTTGTTTTTTCCATCTACGATTTTTCCTTTCAACCTTGCCGAATTGTACCGTCCCTGGTTGAGTGGATCGCCAATAACAATTATTGATGGTTCGCCTATGCCTGAAAGTGTTTTCCCATCACTTGCCTTGGGGTAGATGACCACTGAATTGTTCTGGAAAAATTTGAATGTAAGTGACTGTTGATCAAATAAGAGATTCAGCGCTTGGATTAATGGCGTATTCTTGAAATCCTGATTGATCAAACGCGATTTAACCCATTCCTGTTTATAATAAAAATGAATATTATATTCTTTGTCGATGGTCTTAAAGAAATCTTCCATATTTGTTTTCTGGAACTTTCCGTTTATCAATGTTTCCTGAATGTTTTGTGCATTACTCTTAACGTGTAGAAACATGAACACCCCCGCAGCAAATAGTAGTTTAGAGAATATTAGGATATATTTTTTTTTCACAAAAAAGATTTTCTGTTGATTGGTTGAATTGTGTTGGCTAAAGTTATATATTTCATATCAACTAAGTGTATCTTAGACAAAAAGAATTTGTAGCGATTTAATCAAAAGGATTGATGATTTAGGTTTTTCGACAGATTCTGCGTTAATAAACTCCAGGGAAAGAGGAGAAATTAATTTATTTTTGATTGTTGATCATAGGCATAATGAAAAAAGAACAAGGAAATATTTCATTACTAATCAAGGCAAAAGCCAGGGAGCTTGGTTTTCTAAGTTGTGGAATTTCTTCAGCTTGTTTCCTTGAAGAAGAAGAAGGTCGGTTAACGGCTTGGCTTCAGGAAGGAATGAATGGAGGTATGAATTACATGAAAAACCATTTGGAAAAAAGGTTAAACCCCACTCTTTTAGTAGAAAATGCTAAGTCTGTGGTTTCAGTTTTGTTGAATTATTTTCCGGCAGAAGAACAAATAGATAAAGATGCTCCAATTTTATCGAAATATGCTTATGGAATTGATTATCATTTTGTAATGAAGAAGAAACTTGCTGCACTTTTTCAGTTCGTTCAGCGTGAAATTGCTCCGTGTAATGGCCGGTATTTTGTCGATTCGGCGCCGGTTCTCGATCGTGCGTGGGCTGTACGTGCCGGTTTGGGCTGGATTGGAAAAAATACCAGTTTAATTTCGCCTAAATATGGAAGTTTTTTTTTTATTGGCGAATTGATCTTGGATATTGATTTACCTGCTGATGAAAAGATAGTCAGAAATCATTGTGGAAATTGTACCCGTTGTATAGATGCCTGTCCTACCAAAGCGCTGGTTGCACCTTATGTACTTGATGCCCGAAAATGTATTTCTTACCAAACTATTGAAAATAGAGGAGAAATTGATCCGGAGATGAAAGGGAAATTTGAAAACCGAATGTTTGGTTGTGATATTTGCCAGGACGTTTGTCCATGGAATCTAAAATCGGAACCACATACTGAACCGGCATTTAAGGCGGACAAACAATTGCTGAATATGAAAAGGAAAGAATGGCATGAAATTGACAAAGAAACATTCGATAAATTATTTCTGGAATCGGCGGTAAAACGTACAAAATTTGAAGGACTGAAACGAAACCTTGATTTTCTGAAAGAATAAAAACAAAAGGAAGCAATTTTGCTTCCTTTTGGTGGTGCCACCAGGAATCGAACCGGGGACACATGGATTTTCAGTCCATTGCTCTACCTACTGAGCTATGGCACCATTTTTAGTCCGGTGCGGACCTTTGTAAACTTTTAATTTCGGCTATAGGTTTAACCGTTTTGCTTACGGGGTGCAAATATAGATCAAATATTCTAACTACAAAATAAAAGTTGAACCTGTATTGCTTTTTTTTTACCTTTTTATTGGAATGTGCTCGTTATCACTTGTTTATGAAATTGGAAAAGATGAAGACTGATAAAGACCTGAATGTTTTTAGCTTTTAAATGATTAATTTTAATCATTTAAAATGTAAATATCCTTTTGATTTTTAGTGAAATCGAAGCTATTTAATACTTTTGCAGTCCAAATTTTTACTCATTCGGCAAATGTTCCAAACCTTCGTTTTAAAAAATGGAATTCGTATTGTTCATCAGGAAGTTAATTCACCAGTGTCTCATTTTGGCGTGTTAATCAATACTGGCTCTAGAGATGAAGAGGATGATGAACAGGGTATTGCTCATTTTATTGAACATGTGATATTTAAAGGGACTAAGACCCGAAAGGCGTTTCATATTTTAAACAGGATAGAAGACGTTGGCGGAGAATTGAATGCGTATACAACTAAGGAAGAAACTGCGGTATATGCAACTTTCCTGAGTGAATATTATCAGCGTTCCTTCGAATTGATCAGCGACATTCTTTTTAATAGTGTTTTCCCGGTCAAAGAATTGGAACGTGAAAAAGAAGTAATTTTTGAGGAAATAAACTCGTATAAAGACAGCCCTTCTGAATTAATTTTTGATGAATTTGAGGAAATATTATTTAATGGACATCCAATTGCCCGCAATATCCTTGGGTTACCCGACCAAATAAAAAATTTCACCAAAGACAGTATACTGAAATTTATGGACGTGAATTATCATACCGACCAAATAGTTTTGAGCTCGGTGGGTAATACTACAATGTCGAAAATTATACGTTTGGCCGAAAAGTACTTTGGCTCTGTTCCAGAAAAGAATCGGACTAAAAAACGGACTGATGAATACAATTATAGGCCGGAAACCATAATTGTACAGAAAGATACTTTCCAGGCACATTGTATAGTTGGGAATGTTGCCCCAAATGTTTATAGTTCTCAGCGGATGGCAATGGTTTTGCTTAATAATATTCTTGGCGGACAGTCGATGAATTCAAGGTTAAATATGGCTTTGCGCGAAAGAAATGGCATGGCTTACAATGTAGAATCGAGCTATACAGGTTATTCTGATACTGGCGAGTTTAGTATTTATTTTGGAACAGATAAGGAAAACCTGGAACAGGCTCAGGCTTTAGTTTATAAAGAACTTCGTAAGGTTCAAGATTCGCCCATGGGAATTGTTCAATTGAGCCGGGCCAAAAAGCAGTTGATCGGACAGTTGGCTATTTCTGTTGAGAACCGTGAAGACCTGATGCTTTCTCTGGGGAAAAGCATGTTGTTTTTTAACCAGGTTGATTCGCTGGAGACAATCTTTAAGAAGATTGAAAACATTGAGACGAAAGAGATTATGGAAATTGCCAATCAGGTTTTTAATAAAACTACAAACAGTACATTAATTTACCAGTAAAATGTCCGATTCGTTACTCCTAGAACGGTATATTCTCGATCACACTTCGCCTGAAGATGATTTCTTAAAAGAATTGGATAGGGAAACTCACTTGAAAGTTTTACGGTCGCGAATGTTGTCGGGACACCTGCAAGGGCAGATATTGAGCATGATCAGTTGCATGGTTAAGCCTCGATATATCCTCGAAATTGGTACGTTCACTGGTTATTCAGCTTTGTGTTTGGCTAAAGGTCTGTCTGGTAATGGACAGTTACATACCATTGATATTGATGATGAACTTGAATCAATTGCTCAAAAATATTTTGCAAAGTCGGGAATAGGAGATAAAATAATCCAGCATATTGGAGATGCCCGCCAGGTTATTGCATCGCTGGAATACACATTTGATCTTGTTTTTATTGATGCCGATAAGCGTGAATATAGCGAATACTATAACTTGGTTTTTAATAAAATATCTGTTGGTGGTTTTCTTTTGGCCGATAATATTTTATGGAACGGGAAAGTTGTTGAGCCCAATGAGGCCGAGGATGAACAAACGCGTGGTATTCTTGACTTTAACAATCTTGTGAATAATGATAAGAGGGTTAAAAATGTAATACTTCCAATCCGTGATGGTATCATGCTAATCCAGAAGATTGCCGACAAATAATTACCCTGCATTTAATCTTTCCTGTAGGTTTTTGTGTGTATAATCGTTTTGTAAACAGGCACTTAGTCTTTAAATTGTTAACTTTTTTGATAAATTAAACTCAAAAAATTGTCATCTGTTGATGAAATTTTCGATGATAGTAAAGTGGATGTTTTTTAGTCGTAAATCGCAGGAAATAAAAAACCACTCACAAAATTCATTGTAAGTGGTTTTTTGTTTGTTGTCCTGTCAGGTCTCTCCAAAATGTTCATAATGGGCTACTAACCAGACAGTTTGTGTTTTTGCAAATATCTAAGTCCACCTTCAAGTCCACCTTGAAGATTTCATTGCTTTTCTTTTGAAAGAACTTATTTGCACAAAGTTAGAAATATTTCTATAATTTTGATAATTAACAAAAAAAATGCGCTATGCTACCAACAAATGAAAGAAGTGAGAGGATCACTATTGAGGAAGTATTCCTGTCACTTAACACAAGACTAAATAATATCAAGATGGGTCTTGAAGACTTAAAAGGATCATATACTGGGTATGAATATGGTTATGACGAGGAAGAATCAATAAACATCATACAAAACCAAATTCATAGATTCCCTGCTGCAAGAAGTATTGGTGTAATTAGTTATCCATTAGAATTGATTGTGCGAATACAAGAATTATTAATGGATTTAAATGAAAATAGCAATATTGAAACCATGGATACTTGGACTAATTGTGTAAAAAATTTTGATAACATTAATTGTGTAAAAAATTTTGATAACATTTAATAGAGAGCTAATCCATTATAAATCAAAATTAGAGATATTTCAGAAGGAATTATTATTGCGTTTAGATACTGAGGTTTTTCTTAATCCTGAAGGTGAAAAGATAAGGATGAATATTACAGAAGAACAATTGGCAGCACTTCTTTATTTTCTCAATAAGGACAAGATATTTAGTGCAAATTTAAGGCAGTTGTGCAGAGCATTTATAACTGTTTTTAGTCAATCTGATGGAGAAGAAATAGTATTTGAATATTTTTATAACAAGGTAACCGGATTTAAGAAAAGTGAATCCACAATTAGGTTTTGGAATGATAAATTTTCTGAATACGTTAAGCAGTTAGATGAATTTTGAAAGATTATATTTGTTAAATATAAGATAGTAAATAATTTACGTGAGGGTTGTACAATTGTTACAACCTTTTTTTTTGAGGTGGGGTTTTAGTTTTGCTGCCAATAAATTTTTAATTTTTTTTTAATGAAGTCAAATGAAATTGAATTATTGGAAAAGCTAATCACAAAGGTTGATAACCTGCTGTTAAAACTTCCGCAAAGTAGCAGTCCCGAAGAGACATGGCTTGACATTCCAGATACAGCAACGTGGTTGAAGGTCAGTCCTAGAACATTGCAAAATTATAGAGACCAAGGATTACTTCCGTATTCTCAGATCGGAGCCAAAATATATTTCAGGCTTGATGATCTCCAAAAGTTCTTGTTGAAAAATTACCATAGGTCTAATGAAATCAGTGAAAGGGTTTCTCAGTTTAAGTTGAACAGTCATAATGGGAGGAAACAATCATGAAACGGTTCAAAAGGTCAAAACGGAAACCCATTATCACAAAAGAAACTGGGAAAAATTCAGCTCAATTCCAGACTCAAAATGGAAAAAGTGAAGAGACTATATTAGTTCAAAATGATTCTATTGTAAATCCTCCTTCTGCTATCCAGAGTGAAACTTCAAAGAAAAATAGCTCTGAGATGTCTGAAATCAGAAAGTATGTCGTTAGTGGAGCAGCACTTCTACAGAATAAAACTGAAACAATACCTTATTTGGTTGAACCATTATTTATTCAGTCTGGCCTTGTTGCTATAATTGGAAGTTCAGATACCGGGAAAAGTAGTTTCTTGCGCCAACTTGCAACTGCAATAGTACATGATGATCCAGATTTTCTTGGGCTTAGAATTACTTCACGGTATAAAAGGGTACTTTATGTGAGTACAGAAGATGATAGTATGATGATGGGGCACTTAATAGCTAAGCAAAATGTGAACAATAAACCAGACAATACCTATGGCAACCTAGGTTTCATTTTTAATTCGGATGATATTGTAAAAAAGGTTGAAAAAGCAATTAAAAATCTCCCATGTGATTGTGTAATTATTGACGCTTTCCCTGATATATACTCTGGAGATATGAACCAGACCAACAAGGTAAGGAGTTTCTTAGCCAACTTTTCAAATCTAGCAGAGAAATACAAATGCTTGTTCATCTTTTTACATCATACTTCTAAACGCACAGAAGATCTGGTTCCGTCTAAAAACAATGCTATTGGTAGTCAGGGCTTTGAGGCAAAAATGAGAATGGTGATTGAGTTACGCAAAGACTTTTCTGACCCTATAGTTCGTCACATGTGCATTGTAAAAGGAAATTATCTTCCAGAGGAATTTAAAGATTCAAGTTACGTTCTTAAATTTGAAAACATGCGGTTTACAAACCTAAATAGGAGGGTTCCATTTGACCAACTGGGCAAACCTGAGGTCAAACCGAATATTCAAAAAGAGAAAGCTATTGAATATAAAATACAAGGACGTTCAGTAAATCAAATTGTGGATTTGTTGATAGCTGACGGATTTGATGCCAAGAGGTCAACAGTAGCTAAATGGATTAGTAATGTAGAATCAGCACCAGTATTATATGGTTATGAAGATGATGAGCCTGATTTAGCTGAAGACTCAGAGGAGGAACCCATTGAATAATCATTTAGCTGTCCACTGTCCAATTGCCTTAGGGTGATTGGACAATTGGACAACAATTTTTTTACATCAATCTATTTGAAAGATGAAAAAATGAATAGTTGATACCGCTTACCAATAATGACCCCCACTCATAGTTGAAGCATCTCAATTTTATCAGGCAATTCCTTGTCTGATAAAACTTCACAACTGCTGCACTTGGTTTTAACATTCAAACTTCAAATCAACCTGAAGCAGGAACCCTATTGTTTAATCAAAACTCAAAAACTATGGAATTAAAAACGTCATTAAGAAAATCTGCCAAAATCAGGCTATCACTTCAAGGCCCTGCCGGAAGTGGTAAAACCTTGTCTTCACTCAAAATTGCATACGGTCTTATTGGTGATTGGAGTAAAATTGCTGTTGTTGATACTGAAAGAGGATCAGCAAATCTCTATGCCCATCTTGGCCCTTACAATGTCCTTGATCTGGATGAGCCATTTACCCCTGAACGTTACATTGAGGCAATCAAACTCTGTGAAAGCAGCGGTATTGAATGTATTATTATCGACTCAATTTCTATGGAATGGTCCGGGAAAGGCGGGATTTTGGAAATCCATGAAAAGACTACTTCTGCTATGAGAGTTCCAAACTCATTTACAGCATGGGCATCAGTTACACCCAGACATCAGGCATTTATTGATGCTATCCTCCAATGTAAATGCCATGTCATTACTACCATCAGGACCAAAACTGAATATGTCATTACTGAAAGGAATGGAAAGAATGTTCCCCAGAAGGTTGGCATGGCAGCAGTCCAAAGAGACGGTTGGGAATACGAAGTTTCCATCAGTCTGGATATAGATGATGAACACATGGCAATTTCATCCAAAGACCGAACTGGCCTTTTTGCCGACAAAGGTAAATTCAGAATCACAACTGAAACAGGCAAGCAAATTCTGGATTGGTGCAATTCAGGAGCTTCAACTGAATCTGTCAGTGATCTTATCAAACAGTCCAGTACTGTGGAATCTCTTTATCAGGTTTATCAAAACCACTTATCTGAATGGACTCAGCAACTGACTGCTGAATACACTATCAGGAAAAGGGAACTAACAAAAACAAACATACCAAACCCTCAAAATCTGAATAATCATGGTCATGCAATTACAACCAGTACGCCAAATTAACAATCATCTCCGTGTACAAAGCCCTGAACCGGAAATGAAAGTGGTTTCAACCAATGCTGCTGAAACACCAACAGTAACTATTTTGCCTGAACCTGTAAAAGCTAAACAATTCATTGAGGCTAATACTGAACCGGCAAGCATCCTTCATTTGCAGCAGGATTGCATAATTCCTGTTTTCAGGGATAATGAAAAGACGATTAGTCATTATGAGTTTATTGATGCAGTTGATTTTTGCACTCAGCAATTCTTCAAAGGTTCACAAATCCTGAATCCTGAAATCCGAGTTTCTCACCAGATTAACGGAAGAATCCCGTCAGCACTTCATAAAAAAGTATCTGAATTGGAAGAACATGAAAAGACCAGATACTATGAACGGATGATGTTCATTATTGAAGTTCCGACAATTACTGAAGAAGTAAACGGGAATAGGTTAAACCTTACCATTGGTGGGATAAGAGCCTTGAATCATGAATCATTGTTCAGCAAGAAGAGCATTGAGAAATTCAAAGTTTTCATTGGTTTTCAGAATCTTGTCTGTACTAATTTACTGGTGAATACAGATGGTGTTGTCCTTGAAATCCGGGTTTCCAGCATTGATGATCTTGTTCAGAAAGTTTTTGAGTTGTTTGAAAACTATGACATGAATAAGCACTTGCTGGAAATGCAAAACTTTGGAAGGTATAACCTTTCAGAGCACCAGTTTGCCCAACTTATAGGCAAAGCCAGACTGTATCCTTATTTGCAGCCAAAACAGAAAAAGGAAATCCCTCAGTTGATTTTCAATGATACACAGTTGAATTCAGTGGCAAAGGATTACTATTTGGATAAATCTTTTTGCCGTTCTGAAAATGGAGACATTGATCTTTGGAGACTTTATCAACTTTTAACCGGAGTCAATAAGTCTTCCTACATAGATTCCTTTCTGGACAGGTCATTGAATGCACACACCTTTACTGAAAGCCTGGTTGAAGCAATGCAATCAGAAAGCAAGACTCACTGGTTTTTGTCGTAAGACAGTTTTTGAGTTAACCATGAAAAGAGCAGGAACTACATTTTTAAATGAAGTGTGTTCCTGCTTACTTCAGTAAAAGATAAAATGAAACACCTGCTGCATTGGAAAACCTGATGGATTCTTTCTGTTGATCCATTAAACATTAAAACTCATACTGCAAAAAAAATTTTTGTTTTAAAAAATTTTTGCCCCCCCTGATGAATTCATAAACTACCCCAAAGAGCACCCCCACACAGTTCTGAGAAGGAAAACATCCCGGTGGCTCTTTGATTTTGCACTTTTTTATAGGGAGAAATATTAGAACCCATAAATTTTAACTGACCTCCAAAATATTCAGGTGCATCAAAGGTTACAAGGTGTTTTTCACTCAGAATTTTTCATGATTGTATAACTCAAAAACAAAACACAATGGTAAAGATTGTTGGCTTTAAAGAAAGATTATCCAATGAAGGAAAGCCGTTTATGGCGTTAATCATTCAGGGTGGAGTTGAAATTATTCATTCAGCAAATGGTGGTATGTATGCAACAGCAAGGAAAGCATCAGTAGCAACCACCTTTGATGCTGAAACATGTCAGGCATTGGTTGGAACAGATTTGCAGGGTTCCATTGAAAAAAAAGAATGTGAGCCTTACCAGTACACCGTTCAGCAAACAGGTGAAGTTTTGGTATTGCATCACAGGTATGTATTTGTACCGGAACCCAAACAGGTTGTTGCCCCAATGGAGATTTTACAAGGAGTTGAATTTCCTGAACTTGCCGGAATGAATTTTCCTGCTGCCGTTTAATCCATTATTGAATGCCTTTAGGTTACCTTGAGTTTCCTGAAGGCATTTTCAAACTTTTACTTGAATATTTTCTGGTTAATGGATAAAAGTTTAAGTTTTGAATGTATAAACCAGGCTATCCCCACCCCCAATTCAGCAATTTCTACATTTCAAAATTGAACTCCATTATACAATAGACTTTATTCATTGCTTTTGTATAAATATTCATTTTTTCTTCAACCAAAACTTTGAAAATTACATGAAATCAAATTTTTACCTGAAGTTTTCATATTTCAGTACAATGCTGCTTTTATTGTCCTCCTGTGCAGCAAAGCCAAAAGGAGAAATGGAAGCTGTATTTAAAGGAGGAGCAGGGTTCTGGTCTGGATTATGGCATGGGATAATCCTTCCATTTTCTCTATTAGGAAAAGTTTTTAACCTGAATATAGGAATCCACGAAACTTATTATTCAGGTCCTGCATATTGGTTTGGATTCCTGTTTGGGCTAATTTGCCTGATGAAATTTGCTGGTTTTGTTGCTGTACACACGGCAAAACACAAATAATCTCTATTAGTAAAGGAAATTGTACAATTGGCACAAAACAGGTTTTCAAGCTGTATTTTTCAGTTCATTTTTGAGAAGGTCTTTCCCTGTCTGTGCTTTAGCTGAAATAGAAGAACCACTGAAAAATGGCAAGATCAGGAGCTGCAACATTAGGTTATGGCTCCTGATTTTTTACTTCATACTCTTGCTGCCCTGCCAGATTTTTAAATTACAATAGAAGGTGTCCAACTGTCCAAAATACTAGGGATTCTGGACACTGGACAGTTATTAACGACAGCAATTTTAGAACCCCTAACCAAAAATCCAATAAACTAACATGGATAAAAAACTTGTAATTCACCTTATCCGTGAAGAACTCCGAAATAAATTCCTGATGAATACATTGCGAAGTTTAGGCTTTGACTGTACATCCTATACACTGATCATCAGTGAGCAGATTTTAACCTTTGTCGGATTCACAGAGAAATCGGATAACCTCTATCAATGGTATTTCCAGATTATTGACAAAGCTGTCGAAGAAATAACATTTTTGAATTTGGATGAGATGCTGGATAAGTGGTCAGTTCATATCTACATTGAGCTACTGGAAGCAAAGTTGAATGAGTTAATGAGTAAATGACATGGTTTTCTCCTGTGTCTATAAATTTAGCCTGTTCTGTTCAATCAAATTTGAACAACTCCAAAACCTTTACTTCCAATGCCTGACTGATTACCTGCAAAGTTTTCAGAGTTGGGTTAGCTTGTCCTGATTCAATCTTGGACATGTCGGACTTGTCAAAATTACAATGATCAGCAAGGTCCTGCTGAGTCATATTTCTCTCTTCCCGTAATTGTTTAATGCGGGCACCAACCTGAGCAGATAATTGTATAAAAACCCTCGTCTTCATTTTGATTAACGAAGGTTTTGAATTAAATTTGGTTACAGGTTGGGATATATCCCAATTTTAATTTATTACATACACTAAGCAGGACATTGCTTTTAATACTTTGACTGAATACAATAAAAAACAAATTAACACATAACACACTTATTATGAACAAACTTATTTATCTGTTATCAGTTACAACAATCCTTTTTTCAGGTTGCAAAAGTGCTTTTCAATTTTCTTCTTTAGACCCACAAGGTCAGGTCTTGTTAAGGCTTCCGGCACTTGAACCCATTGTTTATGTCCCTTCCCTTGAAAATGCCTATTCAAAAGGTAATTCATATTCAGCCGGAAGTGCAGTTAATGTTGGATTTGGTGTTGCAATTGTGAATGCAGCAACAGTAAATTATGCAGACAAAAGAGTTAATGATGCCATTACCATCTTTGAGAGGGATGTAAAGAACAATATTTCCAATTACGTTGGAGAGAAAAAAGGAAAAATAACATTCAAAATAACCAATTCGAGCTATTCCTATAAATCAAAGACCGGATTATTCTTCGGTACCTGGTTGGGTTCCTCAGCATTGATTTTTGCACCTTTATATTCTTCGATGGAGAAATCCTCCAATGTTGGCAGTACTGTTGCCACTTCCCTTGCTGTACCTGCTGTAACAGCTTTGATATTACCCGCAATTATAAAACCTGAAGCAACCCAGACTATTGAGGCTGAAGTTGAAATAATGAATGTGAAAGGTGATATTATTGGAAGATACACCGGAATAGGTGTCGGTAAATACAAAAGTACGATGTACAATATTCCCAAGGATGTCAACAGGATTGTCAATGTGGATGCTGTTAAAAATGCACTGCGTGAGATTAAAATAAAGATTGACAATGACAATGCCAGACTTTCCCAGCTATTAAAATAAAGATATTAAATTATAAAAGTACTTCATTAAAAATACTAGATGAAAAACTGGATTATTGTTTCAATGATAATAATGGTGATTGCATTTGCTGTTGGTATAAATGCAGTCACCAAAAGCGCCAATGATTATTGGACTCTTTCTATAATTAGTGGGCTTGTTATTTTGGGAGGAATCATATCTTTTTACTCAAAAAGATACGTTTTAACATCTTCCCTGCTTGTTTTGGGAGGGATATTATCTCTCCCTTTGGGTATTCTGGTAATAATTGCAGGAATTAAAATCTATTTTTTATCAAAAGATAAAAGACAACGGAATATTGTGGCCCCTGTTATCAAGGAGAATGATAACCCGGAACATTCACCGGCTATTACATATATTCTGATTTTAAACTTCTCTTTTGTAATTACTGCAATAGTTTATCATGGCTGGACATTAATAATTGCCTTTAAGCAAAGTATGTTAGCCGGATTTTTAACTGTTATCTTCCCTGTTATTTCAAACATCTATTGGATTTACAGGATGTTTGACAATACGTTGTACTTCAGATTAGCAATGGCCACCATAGTTCTTGGCATAATCAGGTTAGTAACTCAAAAAATATTATTCAGAGGGTATAATTAATCAAATTAATAAAAAACAATTTTATGAAAATCTTTCTAACACTATTGCTTACTTTTTGCTTTTATTCTGCCATGTATTACAGGAGTGCAACGCGCCAATTAAGATTGTTTTTAAAATCGGAGAATATGGATGATATAATGAAAAGAGTAACAACACTACCTCTTTTAATTGGTAATACGGATACTGAATCCTATTTGGCACAGCCATTTGTTTTGGTTTTAAGGGTAGTAGCAATCATTATTGAAATATTATGCTGTTGGTGGGCATATAGTCTGGCACACTGGTGGGGAACACTATTTGTTATCCTGATTGGTGGAGGGTTGGCAATTTCAAGAAAAATTCAAATAGACTATATTGATATTTTTATAAACCGGGCAAGAATACTACTGATTTTTAGCATTCTGATTATTGCAGGGATTCTGCTTGGAGGTTCCTGAGAATGATTTTAAAACAAATTATTCTCAATGAAAAATGATGTTCCAATATCAAATGAGATCAGCAATTTAAACTCAAAAGCCTCTCAAAGTTCTCCGAATATTTTAGAGAACCTTTGAAAGAGAACTACCTCGATCATATAATCAACACGGGGTTAGCCGAAGGGTTACCATCATCGGTTGATTAAATGGATACTGAACAAATACAAACGTTTCAAACGAAGCAAAGTTAAAGCTGTGCAATGGTTGAAATGGGTGTGCAACCGGTATCCAAATTTATTTTATCACTGGGTTTTAGGTTATCAGTTAACCTAAGGAATTGACTGCATGATAAGAGCCGTATGAATTGAGAGGTTCACAGCCTGTCCCGATATTTCATCGGGATACGGTTCTGAGAGAGGTTTAGGGGTGAAACTCCCCTTTACCTACTCGACTGTATGCCGTTTTTATTTTTGTTTCCTCCATTCGTCCAGTGTAATCTGTCGGTCAGTTTTAGTGTCTAAATATGTAATCTCAAAAGTTAATGTGTCAACAAAGAAATTAAATTGAGAAACCGAATTAGTTCCATTGTCGTGTCCAACCTTTACCCAATACTTACTTGATTTTGTATGTTTAGGTTCTTGATAAATTGAAACGACATCACAACTTTTACAATTTTTAACCTCTGGCAAATTATAAATTAAGTCGAATATTTTTGTGCGTCTTTCATTATCATTTTTACAAATTTCGTTGTCTGGTCTGTTACTTGGATAGAAAAGTTCAGTCAATAGTTTTGAATTTTTTTTTGAAAGTTCGTTTGCTCTTTTTTGTGCGTCTTTGTAAAAAAAATAATGGTCGTGGTCATCTTGTCTCAAAATCTCATTGTATTCTTTGATTGCTTGTTCTTTATTGCCTATTACTTCGTAATAATTCGCCAAAATAAAATCTGTTATATACCAATGTCTGCCTGCACTGTCAATAAGTTGTCGAGCTTTGTTATAATCCAGAAGCTTAATATAGTTACATGCTAAATGAATACAGTCACTACTTCCAAAAGAAAATTTTCCTCCAAGTTTTTCATGGTTATTCGTTTCAGAATTATAAATTTCTTCGATGGCTTTTGAAAACTCGCCCATTTTATAAAATGTTTCAGCTCTTAAATCATACAAAGAACCCAATTTATTCCATCTCACATTATTTGGGTCTGCTTCAGCTTTTATCTTTTTAATTAGAAGTTGAGTTTCATTAATTACCTTATTGGGATTTGATTCAATATGGACGTAGAAATCAACAATTAATTTATCAAACCTGTCAAGTTCATCACTTGCTCGTTGCATTTCTTCTTCTACATCACAACTCACGCAAATTGCTTTGTCCTTATGAGTTGGATTTTTGCAATTTGTCAGAAGAAGGAAACATGTTAATATGTAAAGAGTATTCTTCAATGTCCTTTGGGTTTTTCTAAAATTACGCACAACGGCAGTCTGTCTAAAAAGTAAAATTAAGTTCCTGAGAATTTAATATTCACATTTTTTGTAAATCTATATACGAATAAATTAATCACACAAATATGTTTTTAGACAGTCTGACGGTAAATTGTATGAGTAGTGGCAGATTGCGTGGTAGTTTCCTGTCAAACCGATACGCAGTTTGGGCGGGCTACAAACCTTGATTTTAGTGCAATCTTGCCCATTTGGTATGTACAGTGTTGTGCTTTCGTGCTTTATTCTACATTTTCTATTTCTTCCTCTTCTACTTCTTCAATATCTTCAGGTATTTCAAAATGTTTATCAATTCCCCATCGTTCAATAATCCAAGAGACAAGCAATTCTCTTCGTTCCTTGCAACTATCGGCAGTCCAATCCTCAAATTCTGAAATTTTCCTTTCTTGTCTTATATCTGAATTTGCATAACAATATCCTGTACCAGAGTTTCCTTTTTTCCTATTAAAGTCAAAATTCAAATAGTGAGAATTGTCTTTTGTCAAAACGATATTTGAAATATCATGGAGGTATAAGCGAATATCTGAATCAGACCATTTCTTTTTCCATTCTGAATTTTCGTCAGGATTTTGAGGAAGAATATGCTCAAATGTAGCATCTGTCAAATCACTCCATGCCAATTTGGGTTTTGCTCCTTTTCCCTCAGTTTTTAATAGCCATAATTCAAATTCGTATAAGGTATATCTTAATAACCTACGCCAATGATACCAATCATAAAATTCCTTTTTTAACTGTTTTCTAAAACCATTCTCGTTTGAATACCAGTTAATTGTTCCTAAAATCCAGTCGGTTACTGATTCTACACTATGTTTTTTTGAAAAAATATCATCAGCCCATCTATAAAACTGAGATAGGCCAGCATTGCTACGTTTCGCCGACCACATGAAGACTCGGTAAGAAAACAATTCTAAAGCTTTTAGTAATTCGATATAACTCTCTATAGTTATTTCTCCTGCAATTACACCTTTTCTAACAGCAATCATTAACGGAAGAAAGTTTGCAACATTCCCCGCATTTTTAATTTTAGTCAACCATGTAAACTCACCTTCTATTTTAGAATCTTTAGATGGCTTTATTATTGCTGAATAGTGCATTGATATTTCCGCTAAACCTGAGGTTATTGTTGATATGAAATTCTGTGTATCCTCTTTAGTTTTCTTAGAAAAATCCCTCAATGGTATAACATCATTAGATTTAAACCCAGTATAACCGTTCCAATTTTTTGGAGTGTAGGAATGGTACAATGTCCACGCAATTCTCAAACACTGACTCTCGCTACCATTACAGTTTGCTATGTTTATATAAACTTCTTTCCATGATTTATTAATAGTGCTTGTTAAATCTTCTTTTTCGTTTGGTAATCTAACATTCCTATAAACCCAGTACATCAAATAGTTTTTTAACAATTCTAATGATGAAAGATCCTTACCCCTCGAATTCATTAGCTCAAAAGTCATTCCTATTTCACTTTCTACTTCAATAGGATAGAATGAAAAATTAAGTTTTCTAATGATTGCATCAAATAAATCTTTTAGGTAATTGATACCATCTACTCCTCGTTTTTCTATTTGCTCACAAATGTGCAACTTTAGGTAATCATAGCCTTCCAAAAGTCGTTTTTGATGAACAGTTGATGAATTAACATTTGTACTTCCCTTTGATATTAAGTCAAAAAAGAAGTCTGCTGTATCATTATTTAACCTCAGCTTACTTTTAGCTCCTGACAAAAGATAAATTGGGATTTCAGCTTTAAAATCTTCCTCTCCCTTATTAATCAATTCGTTTAAAATGATAGCTAAATATAAACTACAGGTTGTCAGCCTCTGTTGTCCGTCTACAATATCGACAACCTCCAACTTTTTAGTACCGTAATTCTCCGTAGGCTTGTCTGTTGGTTGATAAATTACAATTGTTCCTGTATAATGACTAATAATCTTGTCGTCAATTAATGCGTCAATGTCTTGAACAAAATCTTTCCATTGTTTTTCTTCCCAAGCGTATCCACGTTGATAATCGGGAATCTGAAATATTTTTCCTTCAAGTAGGTTTGATAGGTTTTTATTTTCCATAATATTTTAAGTTTTTTTCAAAGCTATCTTTTCATAACGCCAAAATGTGTCGCAGTTGCTCTTTTTGCATGAAGCACAAGGGCAGTCTGTCTAAAAACCTATTTTTGGAACACTTAAATTGGGCTTATAACATCGATTTTGGTCAATGTCTTTATAACAAGAGTTTTTTATTGTCATTTTGATTGTTTGATTTATAAGGCTTAAAATTAGCTTTAAATGAGTGATTTTGGAATAAAAAAACATAAAAATACACGTCAAATATTCTTTTAGTTTAACCATAACCATTTGGACAACCCCATGTTTTTTAATGAATTCAGGTATTTTTCTTTCAGAGTTACTCTAAAATTTCTGAAGAACTCTGAAAAAAACTTATTGGTATAAGCGTTTAGACCGCCATTTATTAATGCTTGATTTATAACAACATATAAATTCAACCAGATAATATTCGATAGTCAGTACGCATAATATCTCTAAAAAATATTAATTTAAGAAATGGAATATTGCGTAAATAGTTATAATTCAATCATATATTATTGCCAATCAAAATATATTTGGGCGGCTTATGCGCTTATACCAAAAAACTTATTTCCTCATAAAAACAGACCTTTGACCGCTTAGGTTTATCCCCAAAATCTGATCTTTTAAAATCTTCGTTAAGTGCATGACTCTGATTCTGGTTGGGTTGTAGTTCAACCGGGAATAATCGCTGGGCGTTGCACGCCGCTCATATTCCTATTTATTACCTGCTGGGTTTTATTTTTCAGTCATTATATTTTCAATTTTAGCACTGTCATGATTTTGTTTTTCGGGTCGGCAAAAAGGCGTTGAAAAAAAGACAAGCTCTTTTGCAATTTTTGGTTATGACTTGGATCGTGCGATTGGCAAATGTGCTTGGCTGGGGTGGGTTGGCTATTCTTCAACATCATTATGCCATTTCAAATTTGTTCCAAACAGATTTCGCCATTTCCATTTTAAGGATTTTTCTTCTTTTCCAATTTCATCGATTAAGATTTCAATTTTCGTCTTGTTTTGAGTGTTTTTTGTGTAATTAAGCAATACCGGTAAATTAGAATTAAATGTTTGCCACCAACCCCATTCATTTGAACACAACTGAATTAAATAGACGCTATCTATTTCAAAGGTTAGTATATAATCTAAGTCAAATAAGTCTTTAGATTTCAATCCTATTCTTTGTATTTTTGATAAAAATAAGTCCGTTGGTGAAAGAGTTGGGTATGAAAGATTGAATCGTTTATTTATTTCAATTGGTTGGCAAAGAATAATATTATCAAGAAAAAAGTCTATAGAAATATTTTGTGAGGTATAAAAACTCCGCCGTTGGTTACCATGAAGCATTTTTACATTTTTATTATTTTCATAATTTAAACCTATTAGTAATTTCTCTAAATCATCAATGTCTTTACTATTAACAACAAAGTCAATATCTCCAAACTGTTGACGATTCTCAAAAAGCCATTCCTTTTTTGATAAGTCGAGAAAAAGTAAGGCAACACTACCAAATAATCTCAACTCAATATTTTTGCTTTTGCATTCTTTGAGGATTGAATTTGCTGTTTGAAACAGAATCTCATTTCTTATGTACATTGGATTATTCTGCATCATTCCTCAATTAAATAGAAATTTTTAATGATACATTTTTCATCTATATCAATTACATAAGCGTTCAATATTCCCTTTTCGTGCTCACTCCCCGGATTCAGTGAGAGCGTACGGCCAATATATTCAAATCCTTTGGATTCATGAATATGACCATGAAGAGATAAAAGCGGCTGATACTCCATAATAGATTCAAAAACTGCTGTACTTCCTGTATGTACTAGGTTTATTCCACCTGGCTTAACATCATATTTTAAATCTTTGTCAAGTTGAGGGGCTAAGTCAAGTTTAGTCTTGTATGGTGGACAATGAAAATTAAAAATTGCATTTTCAATGTTTTTGATACCCCTAATTTTTTCAACTATAAGCTTTTTAAGTTTCTTCTCATTTAATTCTCGTTCGGTATTCCAAGGTGTAATATTGGTATAGTCAAGCGTGATGATTTCTACATTTTTAAACGAAACAGAACTCTCTAACCCAGTATAAATTCCTCTGTTTCTATACTTTGTTAATATATTATCAATTTGAATTATATCATCATTTCCTGGCGAAATTATAACTTTAGTATTATTCAAATCTATTTGGTCAAGAATTTTTAGAATCCATTCTTCTAATCGTTCTTGAATCTTCTCATCAAGAATCTCCATGATTCTATCAGGTGTTGATTTTAATTGGGTAAATTCTTCTTGACTGATTAAAAAGTAATAATGCCCGAGATCCTCAAGCCTTTTTTTAATTGATTTTATTTCTCTATCAGAAACAGAAATTACTTCAGCATCAATCTCGGTTTTATAAAAACCATTCGCCCAAATAATTGGGCGAATATCTTTTCCAGCTAGGTCACCACCAATAATTAAAATATCAATACAATAACTTGAAACAGCATTTAAAGCTTTTTCAAAAATCAATGATGAACCATGTATATCGCTTAAAAAGAGTATTTTCATTATTCAGGAGGTAGCTGGTTGAAAATTTCATCAGTATTGGTGCCTGATTTTTTAAGCTTTATCTGTCTGGCAGCATAATAGAAAACTAATACTGCCATAATAATACTCAATGAAACAATAATATCGTATGTCATTTGTTTAACAGAAACAAAAATAACGAACCAACCAATCGCAAAGACAATCATCCCCACCCATGTAATGACAGGTATATTTAGAAAATTCTTTTTAACTGGGCACAAAGAATAAATTGTTGGGTTTTTAAAAGGTAACATTATAGCTCCCGCACCATATAACCAATACACAAATAGAGCACAGAAAAGTATTGTACCTAATACAGTTCCAACATCTAATAATGTAAACATTACTCCCAGTAAAGCAAATAATAATGTTAAATGAGAAGCTTTTGTAGGTGCACCTGTTTTATTGCTAACATCTGCCATTGATTCTGGAATTACTTTATCCATTGCAAGGGCAAAAATTATCCTTGACGGAGCGAAAAAATAAGGAATCATTGTTGTTATTAACCAGATAGAAATTCCAATAGGAATTAATAATCCTAATATAGGATTGGAAATAATTGATGAAATATAAAAAGGGATTGAAGGTGCAACTGGTGACATAATTTTGCTGAGCTCAGATACTTCTTTATGTTTTAAACTTTCTAAATGCAATTTATAAACAAAATCATATGCTCCAATAAAATCACCAAATGCATGAGTTACAGAAAATGCTATTGCTGTATATATTAAACCAAGCGCAAAACCCGCAAAAACATAAGCTCTGATATTTTTCTTTTTTTGTTTTGTAGTTTCTCCACTTGCATAGCTTATTAATTCTAAACCTCCGTATGAAAACAAAACAACTAATAAAAGATTAAAAGTTTGTAGCCATGAAAATTGAGAAGTCACCCAACCATTGCTTTTGGCAAGTTCAATAATTTTTTCATAGTTGCCATTACCCCAACTTTGATTGAATGCATTCTCTACAGACATGCTATTTGAAAAGTAAAACATCAGTATAGCAACTAAAATAGCTACCATAGAAATGTAGAATAAAATACGCATTGTATTTCTGAAAACCTTAACTCCTAATAAAACAATCCCCCAAGTAAGAAAGACAAGCAAACATCCTCCGATTGTACTCCACAGTGGTGTTTGAATAGCCGTTCCAAATTTTACAACACCTGTGAGTTCATTTACAATTCCAAAATTGACCAAAATTCCACCAAATACTTGAGTTACAACAAATGCCACCACTCCAATACTTAAAGTGTAGCCTATGAAAAACAATGCAGATGCTAAAAACCCAAGTGAAGGATTTACAGTTCTACTTATTAAAACATAAAGGCTACCTGAATTTGGAATCATTGAAGCATTAAGAGCTGCAAGGTAAATTACAGGAATAAATAAAGCCATCCCAATTAAAAAGCTTATCCCGATATTACCACCAGGATATGATGAAGCAGTTGAAACTGAATAGTACAGAATACCAGAGCCAGCAGGGGCAGAGATTACTAGAACTAAAATATCAAACCAACTTAGACCTTTGACTAAGCCGGAAGTCTTGCGAGTGAAAATTAAGCTATTGTTTTCCATTTCTTTTATTAATTCGTTTCATAAATATTTTCTTTAAACGCGTTTTAGAAATAGGCAACTTCATACAGTCCTCTAAAACCTTCATATAAAATAAATGACTTTTAGTTAATTCAATTACTTTAATAATATTATCTCTATTGATTGAATAATTCTCAGATTTAGTTTTTGTAGAATCAATGTTTAATATTAATGGAGTAAGATGTTCATCTAGTTGATTTATGAGTGATAATTCTTCAATTGAGTCGAAATAAAAGTCAACAATACTATACGCTGCTGCCCAGTCACTTAAATCAAGAGATATTCTATCGATTTGTTTTTTATGATTCCAGATATTTAAAATATATTGGATTTTAAACATTAGTTGCTTAATGGGAATTATACCATCGTCAATGACTTTTTTGCGATAGCTTATATTTCCTGATAATATAATGATTAAAATACCACTAATTAACCCAAAAAGAAATTGCCAAACTTCTTCCCACAGTTTTCCCAATATTGTTTGATTGGTTGGTGGCGATTGTCTATCAATTTTTTTGTTGACCACTTCTCCCTTAAGTGTCAGAAATAAAGATGAATCATTAGTAAACGATATAGTATCTTCAAATGATAAATTATTTGTCACATTTTGAGAATAACAAATGAATATAGAAGAAGAAAAACATATAAATAAAATAAAACAAAATACTTTAGTTCTCATTTGTCTTACCCATTAAAGATTTGTATTTTTCTTCGTATTTTTCTTTGATTTCCTTAATTTTCCGAATCACATCTTCCTTTTTTTCTCCATTATCGCGAATACATTCTATAATACTTTTGTCTAGCTCTTCATTATTAAGCATATCAGTAAAGCATTTTTCTAATCTAATTTCATTACAAATTTTTGTTTTTTTACACCTTGAACAAGACGTTAAAAGATTACTGAGATATTCATAAATAAATTTTGGAGCGATAAGTTCAATTAAAATGTTCACAATTTTATAATACAACAATAATTCAATCTGTTCATTGTTTTCGCATTCTATTTTACCTTTTCCATCAATTTCGTAATCTAATGGAATATCATTTAATTCTTCCTTTATCTTTTCAATAAACATATCTTCGGTCAGATAATGGTTTTCTTTAATAGAAAAGTTTAGCCTAACTATTTTCTTTTTTGCTGAAAAAATGCAATTAAATAATCTTATTGGGTTATCGCTATTCACCTCTTCAATAGTAGAATAAATAATAGGGTCATTTTTATCATCTCCCATTGGAGCAAGATCGAGATCTTTAACAGAAATTGAAAGGGAGTCAATAATTGTTTGAGAATCATTTTGATTTTTTTCATAACCAGGACCAAAACTTACACTAATTTCTGTTGAATGAGATATTTTGAAAATATCTGATCTTATAATATCCAATATGGTCTTCGCTACATGTGAATGGAAAAATTTATACTTTGATTGACTTATGTCAGCTTGTATCAAATATTTGAAGGTGGTTTCATTAAGGCGAATGGGTTCTATCATCCTTAAATTTAGCCCATTATCACCAAGGCTTTTGGTAAATTTATATAGTTCGCCAGGGGAATTGTCTGAAAAAGTAACTTCAAAAGGAAGAATTAATTCATTTAAACTTTTGAATTTAGCTTGGAGCATATTAAATTTTGATTCGGCAGAAATACCTAAATGAAAATTCTTTCCATCAATGCTTTTTAATTTCTCTTTGATTTTATCACATATCAAATCATGCGAATCCGAGCTTTCTTTAGGAAATATTGGGATTTCCAACTTGTCCTTAATAGTTCTACTGCCATCATGAAGTTCATTTATTTCTTCAACCTTAAAAATCTCTATTGTAGGAATTTTGTGATTAAAAAACCAAAATTCATTTTTGTTCTTTTTACCGATGGAATCTATTAGAAACCTATCAATTGATTTGTAATCTAATTTAATTTGAAATTTTTCATAATGAAGAACTGGAACTTTTCTATTTAATATCTCATTAAGTTCATTTTCTATATCCTCAATACATTTAATCGTCAATTTTAATGGGTCAATTGATTCACTTCTTTTTCTCATCTCACTCTCGAGATCGTTATATTTCATTGTAAACATTGGAATTTGACAAACAAGTTCAACTTTGCCATTATTGTCAAAAACTGAGTCTATTGCTCTACAATCTAAAATATTTATTTTATGCAATTTAAAAACATCGAGAAAATAGGAAAACGCATTGGGGATATTGCTCATGCTTAATTCGCAATATATCAACTCCTTAATTATGTCAGGATCAAAAGAGGAAAGCCTTATCTCTATTTCATCAGTTTTTATCTCTTTCGGATTAAAATTTTTAGGAGCGATGAAATATAAATAGACAAAATCATACTTATTAAAATTTAGATGTGTTAATAGTCTATTAGGGACTTGAAAATAGTAGTCATTAGAAGGATCTCCATTTTTTTGTGTTTTTCTTTGCAATACTGAAGTCGCATATAGTTGCATAATAGTTTAATTTTTAGTTATTTCAAAAAATAATCTTTTAACGTATCCGTTAGATTTATTAATAAAACTAAAAACAGAATTTTCTTTTTTATTAATTCTGTATGACTTATGTAATACAGAATTGTATTCTGCTAGTATATTAATGGGATTTATTTTATCAAGTGAAATCTTATTTTCTATTTTGACATACTCATTAAATAATAAGGTTATTTCATCTCTTGACAACTCACTTTGCCAATCGTATCCATAATTCAATTCTTCATTCAAATTTTGCTTAAGTTGGATGTCTTGCATCTTTGAAAATTTTTCAATTGCAGTGTTTTTCTCAGGGTGATAAAAGTTGTAAGACAAAGAGTGGATATTTTTTTCATTCTCTTCTATGAAATTTATTGTGTCATTTGCTTCCATGTATGTTTCTGTAGGTAAGCCAAACATGACTAAAACTCTATTGTGCATATTTGCAGATGAGGAGAAAGATAAGATATTTTTAGCGGTATCTAAATGTATGTTTTTATGAATTACATCCAAAACTCTTTGGTTACCGCTTTCTAAACCCCAGCATATTGTTGTGCATCCGCTTTGGCTCATTTTTCTCAAAAGTTCTTGAGTGAACTGTTTTTCAAAACGAGCTAAAATTATCCATTCAATTATTATATTGTCAGCAATTAATCTATCACTAAGTTTTTCAGCGAAAGAAGGCGAAACAAGAGAATCAACAAAACTGAAGACTTTAGTTCCATGCAATGATTGCAACCTTTTTATATCTTCGATTACTTTGTCAACATTTCTCTGCTTAAACTTTTGTTCTATAATGGGATAGGAACAAAAAATACACTTTCCCCAATAACAGCCTCTACTCGTTTGTATTGGCAAGGTATCTTTTTCAAAATATGCATTAACATTTATTCCTGAGAAATCTGGTGTTGGCAGAATGTCTTGCCTTAAATTTTCAAAGGATTTATTAAATAGAACTTCACCATTCTTTTTAAAATAAATGCCATTTATTTGCTCCGGGTTGTTGTTATTTTTTAATGCTTGGATAAGTTTTAATAAGGGAACTTCTCCTTCCCGAACCACCATATAATCAATAGCTTCAAACTGTTGTAGGTGTTTCGCCATTTCTTCTTCCACCAACGTGCACCATGAACCACCAATAACAATTTTACTATCCTTGTTATGTCGCTTAATAAAAGATGCCAGAGTGAAGGCTGGAACGACTTGATTATTTGCCGCTATCGAAATTCCAAATAAACATGGGGTTTCAAGTTCTGGTTTTGTATTGAAAAAATCCGAGTAAAATCGGGAATAAGGATTTTCTCTATCATTCGAAATTCTAAGCAAGTCTTTAATAGAATAAGAATATTGGCTTAAAGAAATATTGTTGTATAACAAATCATGATAGTCCTGCTTTATTAAACTATCTGATTGATTGTTGTTTATGATAGAATTTGATGTATGCGATTTAAATTCATTGGAACATCCAATTAACTCTAAAAGAACATCTCGTGTAATTATACCCTTCGAAACTTCGTCAACAAACTGACTTATGGGTAATTCGTTTATTATTGATAGCTTTTTAACAACTTCAATTTCACTGTGATTTAGTTCAGTTTTTGCAACTAAATCATTAAAAGTCTCACTAATAGTTTTGTGCAATATTGATAAATTGTCAACACTATAAAGGTTTAGCCAAAACTCAATATTTAAATCAATCTGCTCAACTTCAATATTGTTTTGCTTAAGAAATGCAGTTAGTGCAGGTGTACTCAAAAATGGAACATCTGGTAACCAAACTGGCGGAAATATCAATATGCATTTGTTTATTGAAGTCATTTTGATTTTAGAACACAATCATCATTTATAATTAACTTTTCAATTTTAACTGCTGCTCCTTGAATCTTTTCAAATTGCCCCTCCAAAATTCCGATATGGGTTTCACAAATGGAGTTGTTAGGATTCACAGAGTATTTACAGTTCTTACAAATTATTTTAATTTGATTTTTTTCTGTTGAAATAAATTCATGGTTGGTCAGATTCCCAAAATATCCATTGAAGAATACGCAATACCCTAATTTCTGAGGCAAAGCTTTATCATACTCAAGATTTAATGCATTCTTTGAATATAGTGTCCAAAATTCTTTAATCGATATTTTATTAATTTTTTTCACCAACAATAATCATCTGATTTCCAAAAAATGAAAATGGTTTCTTAATTTGAGTTTTAAGGCCCTTACTTTTATTAGTTAAACTAATGATTTCAGTAATAGCTATGTTATTCTTTTCGAGTGATTTTATTAATTGAGAAATAGAGATACACCCTTTTAAATTGGTTAAGCCAAATGCCCTGAAATGGAAAATTGGCAATCTCAGTTTTTTGAATCCGAGTATATGCAATAAATAATGCTGAAACGTTAAAATTGGAATACTTACAATAATTTTTCCATTTCCTTTTAAGCATCCAGATATTAAATCCAACGTTGAAAAAGGATTTGCGACATGCTCCAAAACAAAATTGACTAATACAAAATCATAAAAATCTCTTTTTAAGGAATCACCATTTTGGCTATTTATATCCAAGTCATATCCTACATATTTTGAGTTTTTAAACATTGAATTGTATGTTCTGTTTCCACAACCAAAATCAAGGACATTTTTGTTTCCCAAATCATATTTATTTAAGATAATGGAATAAATATCCAATAGGTATTTTGAGCTATCAATTATAGGACTGTTTTCGCCAAATATTTCTCCAAAATATTTTGATATACAGGAAATTGCCCATTCTTCATTCGGAGCTGAAAAAACAGATTTCATTGATGGATTGATAATAACATGCTCTTCTGATGTTTCATTTATGTATCGTTTAACATCTGATGAGTTTAGCGCAAAAGAGAAAGTCCCGCTGCTATCAAAAACTAAGCTTGTGTTTTTTACTGCATGGTCATTCAATACATATATGAATGGGTTGTTATTCATTAGGTTATTTCGACAAAGTTCTCATTATTTAAAATGTTCAGCATTTCTATCAAATCAGATTTTATTTCAGTTTCAGTAACATTTGTGTAGATATTATTTAACTCAACAACAATAGAATAGACAGATTTTTCTCCGTTGCATAGTTTGATAATATCAACTGATACTGAATTTTCCAGAAGAAGAACTTTGTTGTCAGGTAGGTGGTACAAGTAATACTGATTATCCTCACATAACAAATCTATACCATTAGCCAGCTTTGGTATTGATGAATCACTAATCATACTACCTTTTTTGAGAAGTTGCGCTTACTGTAGTAGTATATGATTTGCCGAAAATTGATTTAATAAGCTTAAACTTTGGTTTTTCGTAGACCACCTCCTTGATTGATTCTTTATTGTCCATTGTTGTAAAGATTAATTGATATTACAAATTTATTATCAAATCAGTTAGTTGCAAAAATTGTACAATTTTTAATTCATAGTAAAGGGTATAGTTTTTATTCATTTTTTAATAAGTCAGATAATTTCTTTTCTAAAAGATAAATAAGTAATCTTCCAGAAGTAATAATACCTATAATGGTAAAAAGTATTAAAGAAATTGCAATAATAAATTGGTCATCTGCAAAGGCTTTGAATATTAACTGCCCAAAAAATTCTGTAGTTGCACCTATTAAGGCTCCAAAAACAATTAAGAAGGCAAGTACGTTTGTTGTTTTTTTTACTTTAATATATTTTGCCTTTTCTATAGATTCTTTTGCTATTTCAAGATGTATTATATTTTCTAAGAATTTTGTGATTAAATAGTCATAATATTTCGGTGACTTTTCTTTTATATAATCAAATTTTGAATTGTCAAATAATTCACTTCTAGTATCTAATAAATCAATTTTTCTTGCTTTAGGGAATGTGCGTTTAGTAATATTTTCGCGTAATGTGGTATTTTGGACATACTTGCTCCAGTCAGAAGAAATATAAGTGTAAATAATGATATTCTTTTTATGATTGACAAAATTCTCAACGAAGTTCGCATAAACGTTTTTGTTATGTTTCCTATTTAAAACTTTGATTCCCTGTTCCACTAAATTTCTGGGATTGAATACATAACCTTCTAGCTCAGATATTCCAAAATAATCTCCAAACTTTGTTCTTAATATTTGAAGTATATCACAGTTTGGTTTAACAAATCCAAAATCAAGAAAAATAATGTCGAAGCTTTTATTTGAGAGTTCTCCTAATTTTTGAAATGTTTCTTCTTCAATAAAAAAAGATTCATTATTATCGTCCCCACCAACAGCTACATGAAGAGTAGATACATCTATTACATATTTTTCACCTTCCAAGGTTAATTCAGGTTGGATAGCATCTTTAGCATGTCTCAGTATTGGTTCTTTATCATCAATGATTAAAACATTATACGTTTTCATTATTCTGATGTTATTTAAAATTTTAATTACAGCATGAGGAGGCTAATTGCACTCTTTTGCAAATTTTGATCTGTGGGGTGGCTTGTGTGATTTGTAAATGTGATCGGTTAATATTCATGGTTCTATTTGTTTGGTGCGTTTGATTCAACTCTTTTTGTAATATACTTTGTTTGTTTTCTGTATGAAAAAAGGAAAAGAAGGAGCAGTAAAACAACAATAAAGATTGAATCGTAGCCCTCAAAAAACTTCAAATCTGATAAATATGTCTCATAAATTTTAGTGAGCGATAAAAGCAAAAATAAAGAGCATAAAGTTCTGTACATATTGTTGATTTCTGAAAACAATTCTATTTTGGAGTCTTCCTTTGAGGCACTTACATATTTTTTGTAATCAGCGAATTTTAAAAATTTAATCCATTTAAGAAATGGCTCAATAAACAAGGAACCAACTCTGCTCACTATTAAACCTATAAAATAATAAAGAAAAGCACCAGTAATTATATCCTCTTGCAATAAGTTATAATTGCTTATTTTGCTTAATGTCACAACAAATATTACTCCTGGGAATAAGTAATTAAAAATATTGTACGTTGATAGTTTGTCTAAAAGCTCTTTCATTTTGTTCTTTTTTGTTTAAAACACAAAAGGTAAAAATTTTTCTTTGGATAATACCGAAATAAAGGTTGGGATTGGGTATCTGTCATTTAATGGCTTTAACTTTTCAACTGCTTCTAAATCGACACCACTCAAAGAATCAAGCCCCATTGGGTGAGTATGCCATTCACCAATATAACCAATCATTCCACCTGTTATTTCTTTAATTTGCTTTACTTGCTCAGGTAATTTCTCAATCCCTCTATAAAAGTAAACTGTTGAACGTTTACTATCTTTCGGTGCTAATATTGTGTCAAATACATGTATAGTTTTTGTCTTGTAGTTGCATATCCCAATAAAAATTCCACCTGTTTCATATCGATTGTATTTATCTGCCTCCTGTTTCATTTTTGAAAGAACAATATCTACAATTCGGATTTCCCATCCTGATTTATTGCAACAATCGAAAATGCTAAACTTGGATATTAGAAAACTGTTTGAATATAATTTAAATCCATCGTTTGAAATATATGATATATTTAATAACCCTTTATCTCCAATATCTTTTCTATCATGTTCATGGTTCAATATCTTTGAAAAAATTGAGGCATGAAAAGACATTGAATCGTTCGACATAATAACAGTTGGAGAGTTACACCCAATTCCTATATCAACAATGTCATAATCATTTCCCTCTTTTTTCTTATTTTCCTCATTAAGCCAATCTGAGATCGTTCTATCCCTAATTCCTAAAAAGTAAACGTAGTTTACCAAATCATCTATTCTTGGATTTTGATTTTCCCCTTCAATATAAAGGAATCCCAAATTCCCTTTGAACGCAATTTCAACTCTTGCTCTGTTTGGTACTTCTTTTAGCTTGCTGTTAATAAGCCAATTTTGGACATTAAGCGATGCACTTGTATCAACAAGCCATTTATAATCTTTTAATTGACATACATCATAGTTGAAAATATTTCCTTCGAAATAATCAAGAGAACTATTATTATCTAAGAATGATTTAATTTTCTCTATAACAGCTTTTGCCTTGTTTACACCAGAACTTTCCATAAATAAGTCGTGTCTTACTATGTTGTGTGGACTAAACTTATCATTATCTATTGCTTTTATATTAAAATTGCCACTTCTAGCATAGTGAAACAACAATTTTGAACCTAATGCTCCTGCACCAATAAAAACAGTCTTTTCTTGATTTTTACTTAAACTTAATTTTTGTGCTAATCCACTACTTATCGGTTCTCGATGTGCTTGAAAAAATACTTCCGTCTCCGGCAGAAAATAATTCTCTTCATTAATAGAATCTGGACTTGCATTAATCACAAAATGAAAAAATTCAAATTCTGCTTCAAACCCAATAAGCTTCTTCGGTCTTTTTAATGCAATAATTACTGGGATATATGAAGTTAAATTATTAACAAATAATTTATTGTTGATGTATTCTGAGATAGGTTCTCTTATTGAAATTGAGTATTCATTTGCAAAAGCTTCAAGTTCACCAATTGTTTTAGGTAATAAAGTGGAATATGAACTAACCACGTGTGGCAGATTACTCCATAATATTATTCCAAATAGAGGGAATTCAATATTATTTGCATCTTTTCTCTCTTCTATTGTTTTTATATTGAATTCAGCTACGATTTTATAAAGAGCATCAAAGTTTTTTGGCGTAATTTCAATTTCAAAACGTTTAAATGTTGGATACTTTGAATCTTTCTCTTTGGTTGATAACAATTGATAAGCAAATGGAAATTCAACAAATTCTGGATTGTATCTCCTATTTTCGTTTACCAGCTTATATAACTTGATATAATTGTAGATGGAATAACCCCGATAACCTTCAAGTCTAACCGGTTCAAATTCATCGGCATCTTCTGAAAGTAATCCATTTGCAGCTTTAGAAAACCATTGTTTTACAACAGATATTAAATCGCTTATTCTTCTATTTGCAAACCATTCATCTAAATTTTCTCTAACTAAACAAAGTGTTGGGGCAACACCTTTATTTACAGCATATAAATGGGAGAGTATGGTTGTTGGAAAATCTTTTCTGTTGGACTTAATTCTAGGTGAGGTAGTTGGATAGCTTTTTAAATTTAATAAAAGCAGTATTGGTTCTATAGCTCTAATATCAATATTTTCATGCGTGCCTTTTGAAGGTAAATTCACCGAAATATTCAGAGGTATTGCTATATTGAATTCATCATATCTGAGAATAACAACGTTCGATATATGTAAAAAACGTTGAATCTCAATTATTGCTTCTTCAATTGAAGGAGATAATTCGCATGTATATATTTCTAAATCATCGCTATAAAGCATATTCCCCATTTTTTACAACTGTACTTGCAGCACCAGCTGCACCTCCAGAAGTAATTGCAACTTTTGCTTTTTCAGTAGATTTTGTTACTCCATTATTAGTAACAATAAATTCAACAGGCTCTGGTGCCGATTCTTTTGGAATAATTGCTAATTCATAAAAATCATCACTTGACTCTACGGTTTTGATGTATTCGTCCTTAGCTGGCTTGTGTGGTGGGTTTGGTTTTTCTTTTACTATCTTTTTACTTGAGCTGATTATCTTACCTTTTGTTTCCCTATAATCATTCAAAAGTTTTAATGAAGATTCTTTGGGTGTCTGATTTTCCTTAATGTCGTAGGAAACATTATTAAAATAAGTCCATGAACAATGGTGTGGTGCAAGGAATAAATCCCATTTCAGATATTTGGAGTTTCCATTGTTTTCAGAGATTTCAATAATTTTTGCCCAGATATAATGGTCTGAATCCCCACCAAAAAGCGCAAAAGTTTTATGCTCCGCATCAGTATCATTATCTTTGAATCTCGCTTGAACAACGATGCTAGACGAGTTCCTATCTCCATCTGCTCTGCTTGTGATTAAATCTTTTTTGAAGGGCGCATGGATAAAGAATGAAAAATTGGGATATGTTTTATCATTAATCTTATTGATTAAATTTCCGGGAACATAACTTGTAACATTTTCAAGGTTTTTATCTTCATCATATCCGATTAACCTTAAACGATTTCCTCTTTTATCTTTATCGCTTCCAGTTAATCTTTTTCTTCGATTTACTTCATTTCGAATTGAATTTGCATCATCTGACTGGTCAGTTGTAAAAAGCATTGATGTCACCCATATTTCGTCAATGATTATTTCTTCATTTTTTCTGTTTGAGTCCGAATAATACTTGGGGTCTCCTTTGAAAAAATTCTTTTTAAATCCAAGACAATGGTCTTTGTCTGGGTGTGAAAGTATAAACAAATCTAAAAAAGGATTGCTGTTTCTTTTTTGTAAACTCTTAATTAAGTCCTCTTTGACATTGTATATATTGTTCCCATCAGAATCTTTATCCCCTTCTCTGATATTACAATCTATCAAGATTGCTGTATTGTCTTTAAGTGTTATCAATGACATATCGCCATTTCCGACAGGGTAATATTTTACTTTATTGTTTGCCATAATACTTTATTTTATGATTATCATTTTGTCTTAGTGCGTATTGGAAAGATTTGGCTCTTTGACTTTTGCGAAGCGTTGGCTCGTGTATCTGGCAAAAGGCAATGTGCCAAATGTGGGTTGGCTTTCCACTTTTTTTGCGGGTCTCAAAAAACTAAATCTTTTTTCTTTCATTATTCATTCTCAAACCATTTTTGTCTTTCATTTTCGTTGTCGCTGTCTTATTTCGCCTTGTTGGTAGCGTTGTTTGTATATCCACTAAAGTTATCTTATATTCCTGTATAAGGAGTGATATGTTCACCCTTTGTATCCTATATATCCAGATCATCAAACGGATTTTTAATGTTCTGCAAACTCTGGCTACTCACTGTGTATTTCCGGAATCATCCAGCAACGCAAGGTTTGGTTCCCGCACGCTTTGGTACTGGCTTTAATGAGTCCATTAATTTCCTTTTGATATGAGAAAATGATCAAAATAAGGACGGTCGCCATGGGTTACATTCTTTAACGTTATTGTAACAGGATCAATCAATTGGCTTTCTTTCCCCCAAATTTATAAAACCTAATATACAAATCATAACTTTTCTACAATTTGTAAACAATACAAATAAGGAATGGAATTGATCCAAAAAAAGATGTATGATATGAAGTAATACCACAAAGAAATGTGTAGAACAGGCAACTCCATGAAACACTTATTGCCTGTTTTTTTAACCCGAACTTCGAAGCAGACTGCTGCCAAGCACATTTGAAATTCTAATATACCAACACACAACCAAAAATTGCAAAAGAGCTAGTCTGTCTGTCAACGCTTTTTTGCCGATACTAAGAACAAAATTGGGACAGTGTAAAAAATGAAAATATAATGACTAAAAATAAAGCCCAGCAAGTGATAACTGAGAATAAGAACAATTTGCAAAAGACCCAGCGATAAATTCTGCTGGAGGCTTTTCTTTAAGGTTTTTAAACAGCTACAATAGCTCAAATATCACTTTCATTAAAGAGTAATATTTGTTTTTTATATCCTTTGCTTTTTCTTTTTGATTGATTTTATATGCAAACTGTATGCAAATAAAAAGAGTTACAAAATTTGACTCTTGTAACTCTTTGATTTTCAGTTGTCCTGTCAGGTCTCGAACCTGAACTCTTCTGATCCAGAATCAGACGTGTTGCCAATTACACCACAGGACAATTTTTAAATTTTTATGTTGACCTACCAGGGCTCGAACCTGGACTCTTCTGAACCAAAATCAGACGTGTTGCCAATTACACCATAGGTCAATCTTGCTATGCCTTTTCTTTAAAGACGGGTGCAAAAATAAGAAAAATATTTTTCCACAACCTATTTTTGGGTAATTTTTCACTTTGCCTGAAGCAAATGTTACTACTATTGATTACAACAAAATGTTTCAGGTTAATTACTGTTTTTAAACAACTTATTGTATTTAAATTGATTGTTAAAAATGCTTCTTTAATTTTTGTAATTTTCGGTCTCTCATAAAGGTGATGTATTTTTGTGGTTTTTGGGAGGGAATAGTATAGTTTTGTTTGATGCATCCCTTTCTTTATTAGCCTATTAGGTAATATTAATAAATATCTGTTATGAAAGAATTTTTTCAGGAAAACAAAAAGATTGCCAAGACAATCACCGAAGTTGCTGATTTAGCAAATTATCTTTGGCAAAAAGGTTGGGCAGAACGTAACGCCGGAAATATTTCGGTAAATCTTTCTGAGCTAATGAGTGAAACTCAGTTTGAGCTGGAACATTATCCGATGTTTCAGTTGGAAAGAAGTTACGAAGCATTGTCTGATCTTTACTTTTTTGTTACCGGAACCGGGAAAAGAATGCGCGACTTAGCTATTAACCCAATGAAAAATGCCTGCATCATCAAAATGAACAAAAAGGGTAATGCTTATCATATCATTTCGATGAAAAAAAGGAATTTGTACAATTTTCGCCCTACGTCTGAATTGCCAACACACCTTGCGGTACATAATTTACTGGTTTCTTCTGGCTCCAAAAAGAGAGCTGTTGTTCATACTCATCCCAACGAACTTGTTGCAATGACCCAAATTCCGAGATTCCAAACAGCTGATATGCTGAATAAAACCTTATGGGGAATGCATCCCGAAGCTTTTGTGTTTGTTCCTCATGGCATATATATGGTTCCTTATATTTTGCCCGGAAGCCACAAAATCGCTGATGCAACAATTAAAGGATTTGAACAGGGCCATGATGTAGTTCTGTGGGAGAAACATGGAGCATTTGCAATTGGAGAAACTGTTTCTGATGCTTTTGATATGATTGATATTTTGGCTAAGTCGGCTCAGATTTGGTTTATGGCCATGCAAAGTGGAAATGAACCTGAAGGCTTGAATGATAATCAATTGATGGAGTTAAGAGATGCTTTCCTGAAAAAGTGATAATTTGCTTAAGGATATTGAGGCAGGATATTTTGTTGAATGTCCTGCTTTTTAATTTTATAAAGTTTTGGTAGGAGTTTCCGAGCACGCGATGCTAGTCCGGCCGAATAATGATATTCCAGTTCGTTCTCAATCAACTCTGTTAATTCACTTGCAAAACCCGGTTCCTGTAAAGCAATTTCGAATAAAACCTGCATGGCATGTACCTTAACTGCAATTGTTTCAGAACTATTAATGAAAACATCCAAACAGTAATTAAGCAATAAAACTTCGTTTTCTTCATCTATCGGATGCTGACTTATTAATTTTAAAAAGTGCCTCTTTTTCCCATGGTTGTTTGTGGCGATAACAAATTGAGTGATTTGATTGAGGTACGGTTTTACTATTTCAGGATTTTTCTCATGAATCTTATCTATTATCCAGGCTGCACGCCAGTTTTCTGAAAGCGAATCATCCATGGCTTTTTTTAGGATTGATTTGAAATGTTCAGGATGATCTGAAATAAATTGGACCAAAAGAGAAATATTCTCCCATGATTGGATCATGCTACATATATCGTCTTCTGTCATTCTGTTTTTTGTATAATTTAACGGATAAAGATAAATCAACTTTATTATGATTTTCTGTTCCTTTGATAAATAAACGTGATTTCTTTTTTGTGATTAATTAGCGATTGTAAATGATTAAAGTTACATGTGGAATTATTATTGTGGATTCTAAAATACTGGCAGTTCAACATGGTCCCAATAGTAGCCTGCCGATGAAGTGGGAATTTCCGGGAGGGAAAATGAAACGGGATGAAACAGCAGAACAGTGCATTATTAGAGAATTGCAGGAAGAATTGTTGATTTATATTGAACCCAAAAGTAAGCTCAATAGTGTTGAATTTGAATATCCTGGGAGACAGATTGAACTTATTCCCTTTGTTTGTAGTATAATTTCGGGAGAATTGACTTTAACAGAACATATAGCAGAAAAATGGTTCTACCTTGATGAATGGCAAAGTTTTGATTGGGCTGAAGCTGACAGAAAACTGATAATGGAAAATTATGAACAGCTAACACAAATTACAAGATGTTTCTATCGTACCAAATGAGGGAAAATCATGGCAAATGCTACAAAAACAGCAGTCCAGCTAAGTATTGAAAGAACCATATAAGGCTTTGCCATTTTGTGTTTTGAGTAATATTTGTTAAGGAGAAATGCCCCAATAGGAATACTTAAAATTACTGGCGATAATACAACAATTCCTAATAAACCATATTTAGCCTTGAAAGATACAATGAACCGATTTCTTTTGGAAAACACGTGTTCGCCAGTCACTTTTTTGCGCCAATTGAGTAACTGCCTGAACTTGAGCCGTATTGGGCGGGGGGCATGTCGGCGAATAAAAGTTCTCAGGTAATGAACCCGTTTTACTACATAGCCACTTAAATAATAGAAAAAGAAAAAACCCGCAATTCCACCTAAAGTGACTGCTAATAAGGTTTGTACAAAATTTAATCCGATTAATAAAGCTATAGGAAAAGTAAATACGTACTTAACAGTAGCTAACAGAAAAACCTGAATTATTTTAAAAACTCCAATCATCTCTTCTTTCCGTAAATTCTATACGAACGTCAAAGGTCGTTAAAATGTTGTGCCGATGTAATGCTATCAGGCTGATATTTAGATTTATTAAGAAATTTTAATTTTTAACTTTTAATTTTATTTTGTCAACAAACTCTATCTTGCATTACTGAAGCCAAAAGCAGTATATCAAACATCTTAATTTTCGGAACACTAATTTAATTAAATTGATTAACATTCCGATAATATTAATACGTGAATAGGTAAAAGCAAACAACTTTTGTTGATTTTAAACACCGGGAATATTAATACCTTTTATTTTTCGGTAGAGATCAAGGGCATACAAATCAGTCATTCCTGATACAAAATCAACTACTGATTGTATTTTTTCATAAGTAGAGGTAATATCTTTTCCAAATTGAGCCGGAATTAGCTGAAGCATTTTTCGTGATACACCTTCTCCCGGATTTAAAATTGCTTCGGTAAACACTTCGAGTAATGTTCCAATAATTTGGTAACCTGATATTTCTATTTCAATAACCGACCTGTCGTTATATATATTACGAATGCTGACCTTTTTGATTTCTTTCAATGCTTCCTGCGATGTTTGAGTTACCAAATCGATTAATGGCGTTTGAAATTTGCCTGCCATAATCTCATCCTGTTTTTTGGTGAAAACATCGACACATTGTTTTACCAACTTGCCTATAACACTGGCACGCAAATATGCAATTTGCTCGTTCGGATCACTCACAAAGTTGAGCGTTTCTTTTATCCGATTAATTTGTTTGATCTCAGTTTGTGGATCAAAAAAGCTCATTAGCAACGTATATGTTTGGTCGTAACTATGTATTTTAAGCTTGTGGGCATCTTCCAGGTCCATTAATTGATAGCAAATATCGTCGGCGGCTTCAACCAGGAAAACTAGCGGATGACGCACAAATTTCAGTGGGTCGGATGATACCTGAATTAATCCCAGTTCATTGCCGATTTTCCCGAATATTGATTTTTCCGACTGGAAGAAACCAAATTTAGGTTTTGTGGTAAATATAGATTCGTACGGATATTTTACAATTGAAGCCAAAGTGGTGTAGGTCAAAGCAAAACCACCTTCGCGGCGACCGGCAAACTGGTGACTTAAAAGCCTGAAAGCATTAGCATTACCATCAAATTGAATGAAATCTTTCCATTGTCCCGCTGTCATTTGGTTCTCAAGATTCAAACTGTTGTTTTTCTTGAAGAACTGAGAAATGGCATCTTCTCCTGAATGTCCAAAGGGTGGGTTTCCCATATCATGAGCTAAACATGCTGCTGATACAACCGAACCAATTTCGTGGAAAAGAGGGTTTCCGATATTCATTTTTTCTTGTTCCGCTTTTTCAATAAACATACTGCCCAACGATCGGCCAACGCTGGCAACTTCAAGGCTATGGGTCAGCCGGTTGTGTACAAAAATACTCCCGGGAAGCGGAAAAACCTGGGTCTTATTTTGCATTCGGCGGAAAGGCGATGAGAATATAATTCGGTCGTAATCGCGCTGAAATTGCGTACGATTATGCTTTTCAGTCGCTTCATATTTCTCCTGCCCCAGGCGAGTATTCGATAACAGTTGGTTCCAATTCATTCCGTTCATGCTCAGTTAAAATGTTTGAGTACGGTAATTGTTCATTTCTTTGTCGGCTTTTCGAGCGTTTGGGTAGCAATGCTCAAGCAATAACCAGAATTTTTCTCCATGATTCTTTACAACGGTGTGCGCCAATTCATGAAGCAAAACGTAGTCGATTAAATGTTCAGGAATGCGCATCAAATGAAGGTTTAAATTAATGTTGTTTACAGAAGAACAACTACCCCAGCGGGTTGAGGCATTTTTTATGCTTACGTTCTGATATTTGAAACCGTGCTTGTTTGCCAGTTCTTGCAAACGCTTGGGAAGATAAATTTTGGCTTCATAACGCATCACTTCAATTAGCGTTTTTTTTATAAATTCCTGAATTCGTGGTTGTTCGTGGTTGATCCACTCAGGAATAATTACTTGGATAACACCATTTCCTACCCGGTTGTAAACTTTATTTGTATTGGTTTTGGTAATCGTAAGTTTGTGAAACCGGGTTTTAAAATCACTTTCAGGCGAAAAAACAGTTGATTTTTTCTGAAGTTTCAGCTTGTGTTTCCTAATCCAGTCGGCTTTCGATACAACAAACCTAATAGCTTCATGGGCAGATATTGACGGAGGCATAGAAACTACAATTTCTCCATCAGATTTAATGCTGAGCCGAATTCGGGTAGAACGCTCATTAACTGCAAGAGTTACATCTCCAATCTGCTCAATATGTATGCTTTTTGAAGCCATTCAATAGTGTTGAATATTTTGCTAAAGTAATTCAAAAAGCATTTCAATATTTATACTTTTCTGTTTTGAATATTTTCTGGCATTAAAATTCATGTTTCCAAACATATCTTATCAGCACAGTACAGCATTGCAACGAACAGTAGTTATTGTATTTTTACTTCCAATTAATTCTTCATTTATTTTTAACCTAAACTTCAGAAAATGAAAAAAGTAACCTTGATTATTTGTTTAATAGCCCTGTCTCTTCAGGGGATTTTTGCTCAAAAGAAACTCGGCAATGAAACCGACGAACAAAAAAAAGAACGAATGGCCTGGTGGGTGAACGACCGTTTTGGTATGTTTATTCACTGGGGCTTGTATGCTCTTCCTGCACGGCACGAGTGGGTGAAAAATCAAGAACGAATTACGACCGAAGACTACCAAAAATATTTTGATAATTTTAATCCTGATTTATTTAATCCACGGGAATGGGCCAAAACGGCCAAAGCTGCTGGTATGAAATATGCTGTTATTACCTCAAAACATCATGAAGGTTTTTGTTTGTTTGATTCGAAATACACCGATTATAAAGCCACTAATACACCAATTGGACGAGACTTGCTGAAAGAATGGGTAGAAGCATTCCGTGCAGAAGGACTTAAGGTCGGTTTCTATTACAGTTTGATCGATTGGCATCATCCCGATTTTACAGTTGATCGTGTGCATCCGCAAAGAACTGACGACAAGGCTAAACTTGCAGAATTGAATAAAGGCCGTGATATGAATCGGTACCGCGAATATTTGCACAACCAGGTGCGCGAACTGCTTACCAATTATGGGAAAATAGATATTCTTTGGCTTGATTTTTCGTACCCTGGAGAAAACGGGAAAGGCGCAAAGGACTGGGATTCTGAAAAACTTCTGAAGATGATTCGCCAACTTCAGCCAGGTATCATTGTTGATGACCGTTTAGACCTGAAAGAATACGAAGACGGATGGGACTTTACAACACCTGAGCAATACAAAGTGTCGAAATGGCCAGAGGTAAATGGTAAAAAGGCTTACTGGGAAACTTGTCAAACCTTTAGCGGGTCATGGGGTTACTATCGTGATGAAACTTCGTGGAAAGACACCAAACAATTGCTCGGTTTATTGATTGAATCGGTAAGTAAAGGTGGAAACCTTTTGCTGAATGTTGGCCCTACTGCCCGTGGAGCTTTTGACGAACGTGCCAATAAAGCCCTTGCTGCTATGGGCGAATGGATGAAATGGAATAACCGCTCGATTTATGGTTGTACTCAAGCACCTGACGAATTTAAAGTTCCAGCCAATTCGCTTTTGACTTATAACCCAAAAACTAACCGGCTTTATATCCATTTACTCGATTATCCTTTACAAAACCTTGTTTTACCAGGATATGCAGGAAAAGTAAAATATGCTCAATTTTTGCACGATGCTTCTGAAATTAAGTTTTCACAGCGAACCCGGGATGGTGAGAATGCTAACGACCTAAACCTGAGTTTACCTGTACTAAAACCAAATGTTGAAATTCCAGTCATTGAGTTGATGTTGAAATAGTTATTATAAAACCAAAAAATAAAGGCGATCCATTTTGAGTGAATCGCCTTTATTTTTTTGGTTCTACAACATTCAAAAAAAACTGTTTTTTTTGAACCATGCGTAACTAATTACGAAAAATGAAGTCTTTGCTGTGTTGGGTCTATGAAAAACAATTAAAACAAAGCTTCATGAGTTTTAGAAAACTTATTCACGGTTTATTATCCGTTCTTTTAATTACTTTCTCGCTAAAAGTACATTCGCAAACACCTGAGAAACGTGTTTATAATACCACTTTTACAAAACTAACTCCTGAAATAGATGGACATTTAAATGATCCTTGTTGGAATAATGTTGAATGGGGAGGCGATTTCATTCAAATGCAACCTTACGAAAATAAAGCCCCTTCGCAGCAAACCAAGTTTAAAATTTTGTACGATGACAATAATTTGTATGTTTTTATCAAAGCATTTGATACTGAACCTGATAAGATAAGTCGCCGTATTTCGCGACGTGATAATTTTGATGGGGATATGGTTTCGATACAAATCGACAGCTATTACGATCAACAAACAGCTTTTTCTTTCACTGCAATGGCTTCGGGCGCTAAAGGCGACGAAGCGGTATCTCAGGATGGAAACAATTGGGACGAAAGCTGGAACCCTATCTGGTACTTGAAAACTTCGATTGATAACGAAGGTTGGAATGCTGAGATGAAAATTCCGTTCAGCCAATTACGTTTTGGAAAAAAAGATGAACATATATGGGGAATTCAGATTATGCGTCATATTTTCAGGCTGGAAGAACGCTCGAACTGGCAATATATCCCTAAAGGATCGCCCGGAACGGTGCATTTATTTGGCGAATTACATGGAATAAAGGATATTAATCCCAGGAAACAAATTGAGTTACTTCCTTATGTTGTTGCACGAACTGAGCGTTTTGAAAAGGAAGAAGGTAATCCATTCCTAGACGGAAAAAAAAGTGTTTTGTCGGCTGGGCTCGATGGGAAAGCTGCAATTACAAACGATTTGACACTCGACTTTTCAATAAATCCGGATTTTGGACAGGTTGAAGCCGATCCTTCGGAAGTGAACCTGAGCGCTTTTGAATCGTATTTCTCTGAACGAAGGCCATTTTTTATTGAAGGAAAAAACATTTACGAATTTGAGCCATCAAACTCCATCGTAATTCATAACATGGGGGCAGATAATTTATTTTATTCTCGCCGCATTGGAAGGTATCCACACAATTCTCCCGAATTAGAGGAGAACGAGTATGCTGATATTCCTGACGCTTCAACAATTCTTGGAGCTGTAAAACTTTCAGGAAAAACAAAAAAAGGATTGTCGATTGGAATTTTGGAAAGTGTTACAGCCAAAGAAAATGCCGTGATTGATAATAATGGAGCCCGGAGAAAAGAATCGGTTGAACCATTGACCAATTATTTTGTAGGCCGTTTGCAACAAGATTTTAACAAAGGTGAGACAGTTTTGGGTGGAATTATTACTGCAGTAACCCGGGATATTACAAATCCGGCATTGGATTATTTACCTACAGCTGCCTATACAGGAGGTTTAAATTTTAACCGGAACTGGAAGGAGCGCACCTGGTATTTCTCAGCCAATGCCGAATTTAGCTATATAAAAGGAAGTAAAGAAGCTATGATAGCCGCTCAACGTTCTTCTGCCAGATATTTCCAGCGCCCTGATGCAAATTATGTTTCGGTCGATTCGTCGAGAACTTCGCTGGCTGGTTATGGAGGAACACTCAAGTTTGGACGAAGCAGTAAAAAGCGACTTCAATTTGAGACAAGCCTCATCCTTCGTTCTCCAGGTCTTGAATTCAACGATATTGGCTATATGCGTTATTCCGATGTAATTCATCATGGCAGTTGGGTAGCTTATTATCTGCGCGATCCGTTTTCAATTTTTAATAATTTTTACCTGAATACTAATTATTGGGCATATTGGAATTTCTCAGGCGAAAGGTTGTCCGCATACACAAATATGAATTTTAACACGCAGTTTAAGAACAAATGGCGTCTTAATGGAAATCTTACTCGAAGTGGTAATAATAAATCGACAAATTTATTGCGCGGTGGTCCTACATTTATCCTTCCCGGAGCATTAAATGTAAATATGAATGTTCAGTCGAATCATGCGAGGAAAGCCTCCTTTTATGCTGGAAGTTACCAGGGATTTGGAGATGTGAAAAGTTTTCGGAACCAGGAATATTGGGCAGGACTCGATTTCCGGCCTGTGAATTCGTTGTCATTATCATTTGCACCAGATTATAGCATAACTAAAAGCGAACTTCAATATGTTTCGGAGAATGTTATGAATAACGATCCCCGATATGTTTTTGCTCGGTTAGATCAAAAAACAGCCAGTTTCACCTTCCGGATCAATTACACTTTTACACCCGAACTTTCCCTTGAATATTATGGCGAGCCTTTTATCTCGGCTGGAAAATATACCAATTTTAAAAGGGTCACTTTTCCTAAAGCTGAACAGTTTCATGATCGGTACCGAAATTTTACAGATCAGGAAATTGCGTTTAATCCGGGAGATAATTTGTATGCTGTGGATGAGGACAAAGACGGTGCCTCGGATTACTCATTTGATAACCCTGATTTTAATTTTCGTCAGTTCCGTTCAAATCTGGTGGTACGATGGGAATATTCTCCCGGATCGACTTTGTTTTTGGTTTGGTCGCAAGGCCGAACTAGTTCAGTATCGGAAGGATCGTTCGATTATGGCCGCGACATGAAAGACCTTTTCGGAGTGACGCCACACAACGTTTTCCTGATCAAGTTTTCGTATTGGTTTTCGTTGTAATAGTGAGGTGCGCATTCTAAATATGAGTAAAACTATCTTTTTCGGAATCTTCGTTCTTTGGCTTTGTCTTTAGGCGGGTTTCGTTTTTCCTTTTTCTGACCAGGTTTGCGTTTCTTTTCATGAAAAGCGCCTTTAAAGGTTGGATCCGAAGCGCGTTTTTGTCTGTCTATTTCTCTAAGTTGTTCCTGCAGCTCATCTCTTTTTGTTTCCAAAATATCCAAATCTTCAGGTAAGTCGAGCCTTTTTATCTCCATGCGTATCAATGCTTCAATTTTTCGAAGATTAAGTTCTTCAGCCGGATTGACCAACGAAATGGCTGTGCCGGTATTGTTTGCACGGGCCGTACGTCCAATACGGTGCACGTAGTCTTCGTGGTTTAGCGGAAGGTCGAAATTAATGACATGGCTTACCAATTCCACATCAATTCCACGGGCCGAAACATCGGTGGTAATCAGTATTCGGACCTCGCCATTTTTAAATGCATTGATTGCGTTTAGGCGGGTACTTTGCCCTTTGTTCGAGTGTAATATGCGTTTTTCGCCTTCCGACCGTCGTTTGATGATCTTAAACACCATCTCGGCATTTTCCTTGGTCCCAACAAAAACGATCACACGGCTGAATGTTTCTTCGTCGCGTAACAAGTAGTTGATTAGGTTCAGTTTTGTCTGAAAATTCGGAACCTGATAATAAAACTGATTGATGAGCTCTGCTGGAGTGGCAGAAGGTGCTACTTCAACCCGTTCAGGGAAATCGAGAAATTCGTGACTCATCGACTCAACCTTTTCGCTGAAGGTTGCCGAAAACAAAAGGTTTTGTCGTTTCACCGGAAGAATTTCCAGAAAATTACGGATTTGAGGAATGAAGCCCATGTCGAGCATACGGTCGGCTTCGTCAATAATCAGCGTTTTTACTTTTTTAAGTGAAACAGCCTCGGCACGGTATAAATCCCACAGGCGGCCAGGGGTGGCAACCAATATGTCTATCCCTGGTTTTATCAGTTCGGCATGTTTGGTCCAACCTATACCACCATAAACTGTAGCCGAGCGAATGTTCGTAAATTTGGTCAGTTCGGCCAAATCTTCGCCAACCTGAATAGCCAATTCTCGTGTTGGCGCCAGAATAATTGCCCGGGGATCGTTCCCTTCGGCTTTAACCAGTTTCATGATTACCGGAATGAGGTAGGCTGCAGTTTTGCCGGTTCCTGTTTGAGCTATACCCAATACGTCGGCACCCGAACGAATCATCGGTATTGCTTTTTCCTGAATGGGAGTTGCTTCTGTAAAACCCAGTTCTTCAACTGCTTTTAAAATCGATTTGCTTATCTTTAAATCTTCGAATGTTGCCATGCTACAAAGATAGTGGAGTATTCCGATTTATTTCAATCGATACATTTTGCCTGGTAAACTCGCCACAATTCCTTTAAATTCCAGTTCAAGCAATATAGCTGAAACTTTGCTCATCGGGAGCTTGGTCTCCAACATAATTTCATCAATAAAATGGTCGCCATTCTTGAGCAAATCAACCAGTTTTTGTTCTTCAGAAGTTAACTCTACAAACAAGGACGTTTGGACCGCTTTAACTGAAGAGGTTTTAATGTCCCAGTTCATGGCTTTTTCAATGTCGGAGTGGCCTTCAATCAAAACGGCTTCATTAAGTTTGATGAGTTTATTACATCCGCGTGAATATACATCAGAACTTCGTCCGGGGAAGGCAAAAACATCACGGTTATACGAATTGGCAATGTCGGCAGTAACCAAAGCTCCACCTTTTTCGGCTGATTCAACTACAATGGTAGCGTCAGCCATTCCAGCAATGATGCGGTTCCGACGAAGAAAATTTTGCCGGTCGATTCTGGTTCCGCTGGGAAAATCGGAAATTAGTCCGCCATTTTCCATCATTTTTTTTGCAACAGGGGCATGAAGCGATGGGTAAATTATATCGAGTCCATGCGCAAGAACTCCAATAGTCGGAACATTATATTTTAAACATGATTTATGCGCCTGAACATCGATACCATAAGCAAGTCCGGAAATAACCACAATTCGGTATTTACTTTCCGAAAAACCTTTTATCATTTCGTCGCAGGCTTCTTTCCCGTAGTTTGTAGCGTTACGTGTACCAACAACTGATATTATACGTGTTTCATTAATGTTTGCATTTCCTTTGTAATAAAGGATTATTGGTGCGTCGGGGCAACTTTTCAATCGGGTCGGGTAATTTTCGTCGAGGTAAAAATAGGTTTGAATATTGTTTTTTTGAATGAACTCAATTTCTCGTTTAGCGTCATCTGTTACATTTTGGTTGATAATACGTTGGGCGTTTATCTCTCCAATGCCAGGTATTTTCAGTAAGTTTTTTTCTTTTTCGAGGAAAACACCTTCCACGCTTCCAATATAGGCAATAAGGTTTCGGGCAGTAACCGAACCAATTCCGGGAATTAATGAAATGGCAATTTTGAAAATAAGATCATCCATTGTATGCATTTGAAGTGTTAAGGTCAACAAAATTGTGTGAAATCGAAGTCTTTCAATATTCTTGAAACAAAACAAGCCATTATTCTAAATTATTAATCAATGTCGTTTAGTTAGTGAGTATTTATAATCGTTTGTAATTCATTGAGTAT
>CALGIG010000100.1 GCA_937915865.1 uncultured Prolixibacteraceae bacterium
GGCTTCGCTGGATCAACCTGTTATCTTAAAAAATTTTGTCGGTCACTAATGATTTTCATTGCAAATATCAGTATAAAAAAACACCTGGCAATGAATAAAATGGTGGAGTTAAACTGCAAAGGTTTGCGCAAAGGTTTGCGCAAAGAAAATATGTTGAGAAACATCTTTGAGAGTGGTTTGAAGGATTGAAATCATAGTTTTGGTACAACTTCCATTTTTTCTTTCGCTCACAACTTCCAGCTGAACTCTAAATGTTAGTTTTGCATATAAATTACTTGTTAACCTGTTTATGCAAAAAGGTAAACGACATGTATCATTAAAGGATTTAGCTCAGGAATTGGGAGTTTCAATCTCGACTGTTAGCCGTGCGTTAAATAACCATCCTGATATTAGTCCTGATATAACCCAAAAAGTTAAAAAGTTAGCTGTCGAATTAAATTATACGCCCAATCCTTTGGCAATGGGCCTTTTGAAACAGGCAACCCGAATGATTGGGGTTATTGTTCCTGATTTGGTGACTCATTTTTACTCGTCGATCATTTCCGGAATTGAAGCCATTGCCGAAGAAAAAGGTTATTATATCCTGATAACCTCATCAGGTGAGTCGTTACAAAAGGAAATAAAAGCTGTAGAAAATTTACTAAAAACGCGTGTCGAAGGTTTGATTGTTTGCCTGAGCCAGGAAACCAAAACCTTTGAACATTTCGACAAACTGATTCAAAATAATATACCGCTGGTTTTTTTCGACCGTGTATGCCGCACCAATGAAGTTTCGACGGTTGTAGTTGATAATGTGCAAGCGGCACAAAAAATTACCAAGCATTTTTACGACAGTGGTTCGCGACGTATTGCTTATATTACTGGCCCCAAATATCTTAATATTTCGCAAGAAAGGGCTATGGGTTATATGGCAGGACTAAAAAAATGTAAGTTGAAGTTTTATCCCGAATTGCTTGAAAAATGTAACCTAAGTACAAAAGATGCCATGAAGGCCACTGCCCGGTTACTTGATTTGCCTGAACCGCCTGACGCTATCTTCGGGATAAACGATACGGTTGTTTTTGCCGCCATGAAAGAAATAAAACGCCGTGGACTACGAATTCCGGAAGATGTGGCGTTGGTTGGCTTTACTGACGATTTCCACTCAACTGTTGTCGATCCGGCACTTACATCAGTTACTCATCCAACTTTCGAAATTGGGAAGGAAGCAGCCCGTTTATTTTTTAAAAGTATTGAAAATCAGGAAAAAGAAACCGAACAAATTGTTTTGAAAACTAAACTTGTAGTACGAAACTCATCGGTTAAAAGAAGTTGAATTTCTCAGAACATGAAGGTTACAGTCGTCGAGTTGTTCGATTGCCCAAAATTCTCCTTTAATACCAGGCGCTTTAACCCCTTTCCCAAAGAATTGGTTACCTGTATAGATATGAGCTTCATCCCAAAGATTATTCTGAATGAAGCTATTGAGTAAAATACTTCCGCCTTCAACAACAACAGAAAGGATATTTTTTCTGAATAGTTCAGTGACGATTTGGAATATAATCTCCTGATTAAAATCAATTTTGATAAACTTCAAAGATTCAGTATCGTCCTGAATCAGTTCTGTGAAAACCCAGGTTGGAGCTTTTTGATCAAAGATTAATAAATCTTTACTAAGTCTACCCTTCCTGTCTAAAACCATGCGAATTGGTTGGTTTCCAATCCATTCCCGAACAGTAAGTGAAGGATTATCATATTGAGCCGTGTTTGTGCCAATCAGGACAGCCGATTCTTCAGAGCGTTGTTTATGAACCAACCTTTTACAAAGTGAATTGGTAATCCAGGCAGGATGTTGAGTTTCAGTCCTGTCAGTATCAATAAATGCGTCGAGAGTTTGAGCCCATTTCAGTAAAACATAAGGTCTTTGTTTCTCATGAAAAGTAAAGAATCGTCGGTTCAAATCACGACATTCTTTTTCAAGAACTCCTACGTCAACCTTAATTCCAGCCTTTTGCATTCGTTCAATTCCCTTTCCGGCAACTTTTACAAATGGATCAGTTGTGCCGATTACCACATGCGGAATATGACTTTCAATAATAAGGTCGGAACATGGAGGAGTTTTTCCCCAATGAGCACATGGCTCGAGAGAAACATATAAGGTCGACTGGCTAAGTAAATCCGTATTTTGAACCGAACGAACTGCATTTACTTCGGCATGTGCCTGACCATATTTTTGGTGATAACCTTCGCCAATAATTCGACCCTGGTGAACAATTACGCAACCAACCATCGGATTTGGAGCTACATCGCCTATTCCCAACAATGCAAGATCGAGGCAGCGCTGCATAAAAATTTCGTGGCTCATTGACAAAAAATTAACTTTGCCAAAAATAACAATAAATGAAGGCAGGCATCGCTACCATCAGGAAAGAATTGAATGGAATTTATAGCAAACAGGAAATTGAAAGCCTGATTGTTTTGATTTTCGATAAACTGAAAGGATACTCGCGTACCCGGTTATTATTAGCCAACGACGAATTATTAACTGATAATGAAATATATAACGTTAATCATATAGTAGCCCGCTTGAAAAACCATGAACCTATTCAATATATTTTAGGAACGACTGAATTCTATGGACTTAATTTCTCCTGTGTTCCCGGGGTTTTAATTCCGCGGCCCGAAACCGAAGAATTGGTCGACTGGATCATAAAAGAAAATACCGTTACCAATCCTGTGATTATCGATTTGGGAACCGGAACTGGTTGCATTGCTGTTTCTCTTCAAAAAAATATTCCTCATGCTAAAGTATTTGCCTGCGATATTTCCCCGGTTTGCATTCAAACGGCTATCGGAAATGCCATCCAAAATAATGTGGAAATAATTGTAGTTGAATATGATATACTCAATATACAACCACAATTGAATTTTCCAGGTTTCGATATTATTGTAAGCAATCCGCCATACATCTGTGAGTCAGAAAAAGTTTCAATGGAGAAAAATGTTATTGGTTTTGAACCCGAACTTGCCTTATTTGTAAGCAATGAAAATCCGTTGATTTTTTATGAGCACATTGCCAACTTTGCACTTACGCATCTGAAAAATAGAGGGAAATTATATTTTGAAATCAATGAATTACACGGCAGTGAATGTTGTAAAATGCTTGATAAAAAGGGATTTACACATATTGAACTAAAAAAAGATATAAATGGGAAAGACCGAATGATTGCATGTACGTTTAGTAAAGATTAATTGAAGTGTATATTTTAAGTACCTGATAAAACAACTTAACCTCTCAAACGTTCCTTAGCTCAATCTACTTAAAATTGCCTGCGATATGAAAGAAAGGTGATACATAATCCATTCAGGCTGTTAAATATTAATTGAATCCATTCATTTCTTATATTTGTATTAGTCTGGCATCAAAAAAGCAATGATGGAACCTAAACCTCAATCTGTTGAAACGATTTTTAGTTTACATACTTCTGTTTTTTAACCTGATAGCTGTTTCGGCACTCATTTTTGCCACAGTCTCAGTGTATATAAGTCCCGAAAAACTTTGGATTGCAGCTTTATTCGGAATTGCCTATCCTTATATTCTTATTGTTAATCTGGTGTTCATTTTGTTGTGGGTATTTGTTCGGATAAAATTTGCGTTAATCTCTTTGCTTGTAATATTGGTCGGATTTAACCAGATTGGAAACTATCTGAAATTTTACGGAAAGCAAACAGATAAGACAGGAATAAAGATCATCAGTTATAACGTAAAATATTTCATGGGGACAGATAAGTTCCCTTCAAAAGAAAATGCTGATCATATATTAGATTATTTACGCCAATGTAATGCTGATATCATTTGTCTGCAGGAAGTTAGACTGAATAAGCGTCAGATCTTTGATGTAACCTCCAGTAAGTTACCTCAAATCAATCACCTGCAGTTAGCTCATTCCAGCCATGCTGGCGGACAAGTAACTTTTACACGTTATCCAATTGTTTATATGGGCGAAATACGATTTAAGAATTCGGGGAACATGATTATTTACACTGACATGATAATTAATTCGGATACCGTTCGTGTATACAATTGTCATTTACAGTCTTATCAGCTTATGCCAACCGAAATTAACCGAATTGATTCTTTGAATTTTGAAAACAATAATGAAAGTAAAGAAAAGCTAAAGGCATTAGCCTTAAAATTTAAAAATGCGGTTATTAAAAGAGCTGAACAGGCAGCTACCTTACGCGAGCATTTAAATCAATGCAAATACCCTGTTATTGTTTGCGGCGACTTTAATGATACTCCTGTTTCGTTTACTTACCGAACAGTCAGGGGTGACCTTAATGACTCGTTTACTGATTCGGGAAAAGGAACAGCCAACACATACAACGGGAAATTACCTTCATTCCGAATTGACTACATTCTTTATAGCCCGAAATTCACCAGTTATAATTTTACTGTTTCAACACTTAACCACTCCGATCATTATCCCATAAGCTGCGATTTATTTACTGCAAAAAGCGATTGATTATCAAACTACAAAAGGACATTTGTTGTTTCAATCACCTTCACTCAAATATTAAATTTATGTATCTTTTTCGATTAAGTTATTTTTATATAAAAAAAGAATTTATTTTTGCATACCGATCGTTTAGTATGTTTTACTATGGATAATACAAAAGAATTTATAATAGACGAGTCATTCAAGCTATTTCTGAACCATAGCTATGAGGCAGTATCAATCAGCGATATAAGCCAGGCTATTGGCCTGACCAAAGGGGCGCTTTACCACCACTTTAAAAACAAGGAAGAATTATTCATTAGTGTGATTGATAAATACATCCGTTTTGTTGGCTTTGAATCAAATTTTGACTCGATGAGTCTTGAACGTTTCATTGAATTATCAGTAAAACAAACTGAAAAGATTTTCCAAACACTATTTCAGCACTCAATGACCTTTTCTCCGATAAATTACATTTCGATGATTGCCGATGCTTTTAGACATTATCCCGGATATGCTGAAAATCAAGGAAATTTCATCAACAGCGAAATCGAAAAAACAATTCAGGTTTTAAAAAATGCAATAAAAAGAGGTGAAATCAGGGAAGATATTGATCCGTCATTAGTTGCAAACAACTTTTTTGCCATTACTATGGGACTGGCAGGAAACCTCGTGCGAAATATCTCGATTGAAGACGCAATTGAATTGCTTAAAAAGCAAACATCTGAGTTTTATAAACTTATAAAGAAATAATTTAAAAAATTAAGTGTATGATGAATGAATTTTATTATCGATGTAACATACTGATCGTTCAGTATCTTTAATTGAATAATACATACCAATCGTTCAGTATCTAATAATTAAACAATGATAGTTATGCATAAAAAATTGATCTTTTCGGCAATCGTGATTGTATTCTTCGGTTGCAAACAGAAACAGGAAGTTACAAAACAAGAAGTTACAGCTATTAAAGTGAAGACACAGTCAGTTCAAACAGCCAGTGGCTTATCGAATCTGAGGTACAGCGGTACTGTTGAAGCCTTTCAAACAATTCCACTTTCATTCCAAAGTTCAGGAACTGTTGAAAAAGTGCTGGTTCAGGCAGGCGATGCTGTTCGTAAGGGACAATTACTGGCTTGTGTCGACAAAACCGACAATCAAAGTATTTACAATTCGTCGTTAGCTATGTACCAGCAGGCTAAAGATGCCTACGACCGCCTGAAACAAGTACACGATAATGGAAGTTTGTCGGAAGTAAAATGGGTTGAAATGGAAACAAACCTTAAGAAAGCCGAATCGCAGCTGGAAGTGGCTAAAAATAGTTTAGATAAATGCAATTTGTACGCACCGGTAAGTGGAATTATTGGAAAAAGAAATGTAGAACCAGGCCAATCAGCTCTGTCGAGTTTTGCTCCACTCGAACTGGTAAAAATTGAAACGGTTTTGGTCAAAATATCGGTTCCTGAAAATGAAATTGGGAAAATTAAAAAAGGGATGAATGCTTCATTTTCCATTTCGGCGCTTGACAGCAAACAATTTGAAGGAATAATTACCAATGTAGGTGTTGTCGCCGACCAGTTCTCGCGTACGTATGAAGTTAAAATCACAGTAAAAAATCCGGGATTGGAAATAAAACCAGGTATGGTTTGCGATGTGGTTTTGGATTCGACAGCCGAAAAGCAAATGGTTTTGGTACCATACAATGCTGTTTCGAAAGATAAAGAAGGGAGTTCATTTGTTTTCGTGGTTAACAATGACCAGAAGAGTGTAAAAAAACAAATAATTAAGGTTGGCGGGTATCAAACCACCGGACTTGAAGTTCTTAGCGGATTAACTGCAAATCAGACTATTGTAGTTGAAGGAAAAGAAAAATTAACTGATAACAGTCAAATCATTCTGTAATATGAGCCACAAAAAGACTGGGTTTATCGAGGCTGCAATGCGGAATCGAAACATTGTTATACTAATTGCCATATTATTTATGTTGGTTGGCGGAATTGCCTTGAAGAAAATGGCCCGAAACGAATTTCCGCAATTTACAATCAGACAAGGCGTTATTGTTGGCGTATATCCAGGGGCTACTTCAGCAGAAGTTGAATCGCAGCTAACAACAGTTGTTGAGAACTACATATTTGGTTATTCTGAAGTTAAAAAAGCTAAAACGTACTCCTACTCACGAGAAGGTATCATGTACATTTTTGTTGAACTAAACGATGATGTAAAAAACGCCGATCAGTTCTGGTCGAAGCTAAAGCATGGTTTGAGTGAAATGAAAAGTACTTTGCCATCAGGAGTTTTGGCCCTTATTGCCAATTCCGATTTTGGCGATACATCGGCCTTGTTAATCACCCTTTCTTCGGACACCAAAAGTTACAAAGAGCTTGAAAAGGAGCTGAAAAAACTGGAAGCCGAATGCCGAAAAATACCGGCAACATCAAAAATCAAACACTTCGGGTTGCAGAAAGAAAAAATATATGTGAACGTAAAACCTGAAATGCTGAATGAATACAATATCAAATCGCTCACCTTACTAGGATCGTACATGCCAAACGGAATGGTAAATTATGCAGGTACTTTAAAAGATGGCAAATATAATTTGGCGGTTCACCTTCCGCCGAATTTCGAATCGGAAAAAGACCTGGCCGACCAGATCGTTTATTCTGACCCCAAAGGAAATGTTGTACGCCTCAAAAATATTGCTACCATAGAACGTAAGTACGAAGACCCTGATAATTTCATCAGACAAAATGGGAAAAAAACGATACTTCTTTCACTTGAAATGCAAAACGGGAACAATATTGTTGAATATGGCGCCGATGTTGACAAAGCGATTGATAATTTCAGGAAAAATACTTCCAGCAAAATTGAAGTTACGAAAATTTCGGAGTTACCTAAATATGTCGATGAATCAGTATCGAATTTCATGCACGAATTCCTGATTGCCATCATTGCAGTTATATTGGTTACCATGCTTTTGCTACCCCTGCGAGTGGCTTCGGTTGCCGGAATTACTGTTCCAATTGCGGTTTTAATTACGTTGGCTTTTTTATATTTCTTTGGAGTTGAATTGCATACCGTTTCGTTAGCTGGACTAATCCTTGTTCTGGGAATGATTGTTGATAATTCGATTGTGGTCATCGATAATCATGTAGAGAAAATTGATCATCAAATTTCGCCCTGGCACGCGGCCATTAAAAGTGCTAAAGAATTGCTAACTCCTATAATAACAGCAACTTTAGCAATCATGGCGGCCTATATTCCGCTTGGTTTTATGGTTCCTGGAACTGCCGGCGAATTTATGCGCCCATTGCCAATTGTGATCAGTATAGCATTAATTGTTTCGGTGCTTGTTGCTGTTTTGCTGGTTCCATACCTCGATTTTGTTTTCATTAAAAAAGGATTGAAAAAAACAGGAGCCGACAAACAAGGAAAAACTTTTCTGGATACACTTCAAGGTTGGTTCGATAAGTCGCTGGAATGGTCGTTTAGAAATAAAAAAACAGTATTGGCTGCTGGAGTAGGTTCAATTATACTGGCTGTTGTATTGTTTAAAAACCTCGATCAGCAAATGTTTCCCGAGATGGAAAGAAACCAGTTTGCTGTTGAAGTTTATCTTCCAACAGGATCATCACTCGAAAGTACCGAGCAGGTTGTTGACAGCTTGGAAAAAGTACTGATGAAAGATAACCGGATAACTAATGTCACCAGCTTTATTGGGACCAGCTCTCCTCGTTTTCATACGGTTTATGCTCCCAACATGCCATCTCCCAACTACGGACAATTACTTATAAATACTATTTCGAATGAGGCTACGCGTGAGATTGTAAATGATTATAGCCCAAAATATTCGGATGGTTTTGCCAATGCACATGTTAAATTCAAGATTTTAGCCATGCAAGTATCGAAGGCGCCAATTGAAATCCGGATTTCGTCGGACTCAATTAACGACATTCGTTCGACACAGGCACAAATAAACGATATTCTAAAGAAAACAAAATCGGTTGGATGGGTCCGCGATGACTGGGACCAGAAACAACAAATACTGAAGGTTAATCTCGACCGCGACAAAGCAAATTTGCTGGGCTATTCAAAATCCATGGTTTCAACTTCGCTGATGATTGGCCTCGATGGACTGCCTTTAACAACCATCTGGGAAGACGATTACCCTGTTGATGTTCGGTTATCGCAGGAAATAAAAGGTCGAAAAGACATTAATACCCTTGCCAACCAGTATATTACTTCTCCAATGGGTTTCACCGGAAGTCCTTTGCGATCGTTTGCCAATTTTACTCCCGATTGGACCGAAGGAACTATTGTCCGCAGAAACGGAACACGAACACTGACTATTTTAGTTGACAACCAGGCAAATCGTGCCGCCTCGGCAATTTTTGAAGAGGTGCGTGGTGAAATAAACAAACTCAAACTGCCAGAAGGAACATCAATTAATTATGGCGGCGATTATGAAGGTCAGCAAGAAACTTTTATTCCTATGACTTATGCATTGGCGCTAAGTATTTTACTTATCTTTTTCATTATACTTTTCCAATTCAAGAAAATTAAGTTATCGGTTATCATTATGCTGACCATGATTTTAACACTTCCCGGTACTGCCCTTGGATTAACCTTGATGAAATACCCGTTCAGTACTACAGCATTTATTGGTATAATTAGCCTTTGCGGAATGGTTGTTCGAAACGGTATAATACTCATTGATTATGCTAACGAACTTAAAGAAAAACAACGAATGCCCGTACACGAAGCTGCAATTGCAGCCGGGAAACGCCGTATGCGCCCAATCTTCCTGACTTCGGCAGCAGCTTCGGCCGGTGTAATTTCGATGATTATCAGCCGCTCACCACTTTGGGGACCTGTTGGAACAGTTATTTGTTTCGGATTGCTTGTAGCCATGGTCCTTACATTGTATATTTTGCCAATAATGTATTCGTTGGCTTACTCTGACAGACAAATGTCGAACAATGGTTTTTGGGATATTCCGCCCAGAATAAAAAAACACAAAGACAAAGTGTCGTTATTTTTAGTAATAGCCTTCACCTCAATTTCAGGTTCATTCGTACAGGCGCAAAACTTAAGTCTCGACTCTTGCAAACATCTGGCCATCCAAAACAATAAAAGAATAATTGAAGCAGGGTACGATGTAAAAACATCAGAAGAAGTTCGAAAAAATGCTTTTACGAACTATTTTCCGCAGGTTAGCGCCAGTGCAATGGCAATGAAATCGAGCGACTATTTGGTCAAGGGGCAAATTCCTGAAATGAACCTTCCGGTATACGATGGAAATTCGGCAAACCTGGCTAACCCAACTCAATTCGCGTATTTCCCGGCTACAGCAATAAATATGCTCGATTATATGAATTTAGCCAGCGTTTCAGTTTCGCTACCTATTTATGCCGGAGGACAAATCAGGAATGGAAATAAACTGGCGGCGCTTGGCGAAGAGGTTAGCCTAAGGCAACAAGCCATGACAACAACCGAAGTATTGGCAAAAACAGACCAACTTTACTGGAACGTAGTTGCTTTGACCGAAAAACTTAAAACACTCGACAGTTATGGTGAATTACTTGCGACATTAAATAAAGATGTTGGCAACTTTACCAAAGCAGGATTGGCCCAACGAAATGATTTACTTAAAGTTCAGTTGAAACAAAATGAATTGCAATCGAACCGGTTAAAACTTTTAAATGGAATAACACTTACAAAAAGAGCTTTATGTCAACACATAGGCGTTCCATACGATTCAACCATTGTTTTTTCGGATAAGCCTGTCAATCAAGGTATTTTACCTGAACAGATTAATTCCGAAGAAGCTATATCCAATCGCGACGAATACAAATTGCTAAATAAAGCCACCGAAGCTGAAGAACTTCAGTTGAAAATGACACGTGGAGAATTAATGCCACAGCTTGCTGTAACCGGAATGGCTGCCACTGTTGATGTTATGAATTCGAACATTACTCAAAAAATTGCCTTGGTTAGTTTGAATATACCAATTTCGGATTGGTGGGGTGGTTCGCATAAAATTAAGCAACAACAGGTAAAGATTGAAAAGGCAAAAAACAAGCTCAACGAAACTTCTGAATTGTTGGCTTTACAAATAGAACAATCGCGCAACGAGCTTAGCGAAAGTATGGACCAGATAAAACTTGCAGAAAAAGCCGTAGAGCAAGCCAAAGAAAACCTGAAAGTTACCAGCGATAATTATCATTCAGGAAATATTGGTATTTCTGATATGCTTGAAGCTCAGGCTTTGTTTCAATCGACCAACGAGAATCTTATCAATTCGAAGTGCACATATAAAATTGCTGAATCGAAATATATGCAGGCAATTGGGAAATATGATAAAATACAATAAAACAACAGTTTAACAAATTTTTCAAATCATTGTTTTTTATTAAAACTCTTTGACATTGCTTCACATAATTGGTTGGTTATTTTGTAAATGTCTGCCAATGATAGAAGCCACTTGTATAAAAATTAACACAAAGACTCGATTTATACAATATGAACCGGCAATAATCGTCATCAATAAAAAGTAATAATAAGTTCAGGAAACAGTTAGTTATCCCTAAGCCGTTTATCGGTGCTATTCTTCCGGTATTTGGCCCGGGAATAACTAAAAGATGATCGACCTTAGTAATATAATACACTATAAATTAAAAGAAAAAACATGCAGTCTATTGAAGAAAAATTTACCCAAATTCTAAAGTACATGGGAATTCCCAGAGAACAAATTCACGAAAACGCTTCATTTGTTCAAGATTTCGATTTCGAAGAATTTCAGTTCACTTGCCTGGCATTTTACATTGGCGCCTATTTTAAAATCAATATTCGCGAAAAAGATTATGCCGAGTTGAATACAATTGGAAGTACCATTAACTTTGTAAAGAAGAGACTCGAATTGTACAACTAATGGCACGCCGAAGCCTGTCCATACTGCTATTCATCTCGTTTGGCATCTTTTTCCTAAAACCAAACGTTCTGCGTTCCCAAGATCAAACAACGAAACAGGGAAAGCTTAAAATTGCATTGGTATTAAGTGGTGGTGGTGCAAAAGGGTTTGCTCACATTGGAGTTCTAAAAGTTCTGGAAGAGGAAGGTATTCCTGTTGATTTAATCGTTGGTACAAGTATTGGCAGTTTGGTTGGCGGCATTTACTCAATTGGCTATTCGGCAGATGAATTGGAAAAACTGGTCAAATCTATGAATTGGGAAACGACTTTATCCGACGATGTCAACCGTGCTTTTTTATCAAGAAACGATCAGCAGTTAAAACAACGATACGTATTTTCGTTGCCCATAAACGGTAAGTTAAGCCTTCCGCAAGGCGTAATAAAAGGTCAAAATGTTCTGAATATTCTTTGTGGTTTAGCGGGCAATGTTCCGGTGGACGCCGATTTTTCGAAATTCCCGATTTCGTTTGCCTGCATTGCAACTAACCTTGAAACAGGAAAAGAAGTAATATTACGAAACGGATTTCTTCCAACAGCCATGTTTTCGAGCATGGCAATTCCGGTGGCTTTTCAGTCGTTCGATTATAACGGGCAACTTTTAGTTGATGGAGGGGTGGTTAATAATTTTCCGACAGACGTTGCTAAAAGAATGGGCGCCGATATAATTATTGGCGTTGACATTAGACGAGATTATTATGATCGCAAAAGTTTAAATTCATTTAATAACGTTATCGGACAATTAGTTAATTTTTTCGATCATGCAAAAGATACGATAAATAAGAGTCTTTGTAATATAATTATTAAACCTGACATTAGTGGATTTTCTGTATCAAGTTTCAACAAACAGGCTGTTGATTCTTTAATTTTAAGAGGTGAACATGCCGCCCGTGAAGTACTCCCGCAATTAAAGGAACTTAAAGAAAAATATCAGTTACAATATCACCAAAAACAGCGAAACCTGGTTAAACCAGACCGATGGTACATTACCGATGTTTCATTTACAGGAACTCATCACCTGGAATCAGATTTTTTGATGAAAACACTTGGTATTGACCTGCCTGGATACTATTCGGCCAACGAAATTAAAGCGGCTATTGACAAATTATATGGCCTGGGCGGTTTTGATCGGATCTATTATGAACTAATTGACAATGAACAAGGTAAAACATTAAACCTGAATATATCGACCAAGCGGTTTTTTTCACAAAATGTAGGTTTTAAAGCAAATACAACCGATGGTGCTGCAATTTTGATTAATTCAACCCAACGGAACTACAGTAATATATTCGGATACTTATCGGCAAGCGCCGAGGTATCAGTAAACCCCGAAATAAACCTGACTGCCGAAACCAACAAAACCAATTTGCCTACACTCGGACTAAATTTAAAAGGCAAGTATCAGAATTACAATATTTTTGATGATGGTGAAAAACTTTTCAAGGCTAATGTTTTCCACAGCGCGGCATCAGTGTATTTCTATCAGCCCTTTATGCACCGCTTTAGCCTTGGAATGGGTATCCAGGAAGAATATTTTCGTGGAAATATCTTCACCAAAATTAACACAACCGAAGCCCCTGGAAAAATAGATTTCTTCCTGACGAATGCTTACTCGTACTTGTCATTCGATAATATGGACGATTTCTATTTTCCAACGAAAGGATCAAATACTTACGCCGAATTTTCACTGATAACCGACTTGCATCATAACAGCAGTATTAAACCAACAGTAATGCTAAAATCGCGAAATGTACTTCCTCTCGACGAGAATGTATCTCTACTGCTCGATGTATATGGAAGGGCCATGTTTAAACCTGACTTTCCGTTGGCTCGTATGACATTGGTTGGAGGTGAACCGTACACCCAATACTTTAACTATCATTTTCCATTTGTTGGCCTTCCTGCCCTAAGCATAGCCCAAAATTACACATACATCGGTCTGGCCGGATTACGATTCAGGTTAACGAATGCACAATATGCTTCCTTTTTATTCAACACGATGTGGCAAGATTCGAATATGTTATTAACCAACGATGTGACAACAACTTATGGCATTGGCTTAAGATATTCAATCAAATCGTTTCTTGGGCCATTGGAACTAACTCTGGGCTATTCCGGATCAACCGAAAAACCTACATTCTCGGCAAGTTTTGGCTATTGGTTCTGAAAAGCAAAGTCGCAGTTGTAGTTGCCATTCCCAATTGCCAACATAGGAATATAAACAGATTATTCAGCGAATCCTTTTTCAACTTCGAACTTTAGCTCACTTAAGCACGCCGAACTTAGAATAACGTTAATACAAACGTTTCCGTTTCAAAAGGTAGGAAAAAAGCACATGCTTAAAGTCTTCATTTATGTCGGCTTCGGCCAGATCAACCTGGTATTGTCCACACCGCACACGCATGTCTTCGAAATAACTGTTCATTGCCTGCTCAAAGTTCTTCTTCATATCGTAGGGCGAAAATCGCAAATGCTCACCAGTTTCCAAGTCAACAAAGCGATGTGGCTGGTTCTTGAAATCAAACTGTTTTTCGTGCAAATGATCGGTAACATGAAACAACAAAACTTCGTGCTTATTGTAGCGCATGTGTTGCAAGGCCTCAAAAAACTCATCCAAATTTTCCTGTCCGGTTAAATCGGTAAATAAGATAACCAGCGAACGTTTGTGAATATTCTCGGCAATCATGTGCAAAGCATCAACGGTATTTGTTTTTCGGTTAAGTCTGGCGTGTTCTTGATGTAGTAATTTAGCTAATTCGCTGTACAATAAATCAATATGCACCGACGACAATCGGGCTTCTGAATGAAATTCAATATCTTCGGAAAAAAAAGAAAGCCCTACAGCATCGCGCTGTTTGCGCAAAAGGTACATGATAGCAGCCACTGAATAAACCGAAAATGCCAGTTTATTCATTTTGGATACTTTCCCTTTTTCGAAAGGGAAAAGCATTGATGAGGAGGTATCGATGACCAGTTGGCAGCGAAGATTGGTTTCCTCCTCGTATTGTTTGACAAATAACTTGTCGGTACGGGCAAATAACTTCCAGTCGAGGTGCTTGGTCGATTCTCCGGTATTATAAAGTCGATGTTCGGCAAATTCAACCGAAAAACCATGAAAAGGGCTTCGGTGTAATCCGGTAATAAAACCTTCAACCACTTCTTTCGAAATAAATTCGAGATTGTCGAATTGCTGAAATTGCTGTATATCAAGTAATTTATTCACAAAAACAGAAGATTATTTTCCAATTTAGTGTGTAAAGGTAAAAAGTCATGAGTTATTTATAACCTGCTATTCTAAAAAGTAGTCATTTTTCGAATGACGAATGACTTCTCCTTCACACAAAAAAGGCATAAGAATTTTTATTTCCTATGCCTTTTTGTTCAAACTATTACCAAGCTATACAATACTTTGAACTTTGGCTGCAAGGGTTGATTTAGGAGCAGCTCCAACATGCTTGTCAACTACAGCGCCATCTTTGAAAAAGAGAATTGTTGGAATGTTACGTATCCCGAACTTTGAAGCAATACCTGGATTGCTGTCAACATCAACTTTTCCAACGATTAACCTTCCTTCAAAATCTTCGGAAAGTTCATGAACAATCGGGGCAACCATACGGCATGGTCCACACCATTCAGCCCAAAAATCAACCAGAACTGGCTTATCTGCCTGAAGAACCAGTTCTTCAAAATTTGCATCATTAATTTCTAAAGCCATTTTAAATATTTTTATTTGTGAATATTGTACGTATCTGAGAACCATTACAAAAATAGCCTAATTAATTTTAAAAGCAAGATCATCATGCTTTTCAAAATAGGACAACAAGTCATCTGTTATTTCAATCCGGGTGTTTCTTGAAAACAGATTAACCATCATTTTTGTTTCAGTATCCCAGACATCAAATTTGAGTAATGTCTTTCCTTTCGAATTTAAAGTTAATTCACTCAATTCATTAACCAAGTTACTTGTTAACGATGGCAAAGGTATTTGTATGGTTATACTTTTGAAATATTTCTCCCGAATTTCGTCCATCAATTCAATACGGTTTACTTTAAATTCGAGCTGTTCTCCACCAAAACGGTTTTGAACAACTCCGCGAACCATCAGGTAAAGCCCTGGTTTGCAGAATTTTCCATATTCGACGTAATCTTTGGCAAAGAAAAACATCTTGTACGAATCGGTGTAGTCAGTCAAAACGATATAGCTGAATGGCTTACCATTTTTACTGAAACTTTCTCGGGCTTCGCTTACCATTCCTACAAAAGTCATCTCGCGGCCTTTTAAAGCCTCGATACCGTTGTTCAAATCTTTCAACGAAACATCTTTAGTAGCGAGTGTGTCAATCTCAACCTTATACTTATCCAACGGATGAGCAGTTAAGTATACCCCCACCAAACTTCGTTCTTTTTCAAGCAAAATCAGATCGACCCATTCCGGAACTATTGGAGGTTCGGGCCTTTGAACAGATTGAGTAGCCATTACCTCGCCAAAAAGCGATGGTTGCATATTGGCGCTTTCGAACTGCATTTTATTGCCGTACCTAATCAACTTTTCAACAAAGGTCTGATCGTTTTCGTCTGTTGCAAAAAACTGGCTTCGGGTATGTCTCTTAAATGAGTCGAACGCACCTGCCATTGCCAATGCCTCCAGGTTTTTCTTGTTCACCGACTGGAGGTTCACCCGCTCAACAAAATCATAAATATCTTTAAATTCGCCATTCTTACGGGCTTTCACTATATCGTCGACAGCGCCCTCGCCTACTCCTTTTACAGCTGCCATTCCGAAACGGATATTCCCGGATTTGTTTACTGTAAATTTGGCGTAACTTTCACGTACATCAGGACCTAAAACATCCAGTCCCATGCGCTTGCTTTCCTCCATTAGTTTCGTGATTTCAGTAATCTGGCTCAAGTTTCGGCTCATGTTGGCTGCCATAAATTCGGCAGGAAAATGAGCTTTCAGGTAACCAGTTTGATAAGCTACATAAGCATAGCAAACCGAGTGCGATTTATTGAACGCATAACTGGCAAAAGCCTCCCAGTCACCCCAAATTTTGTCGATCAAATCATCAGGTTTTTTCTTACCATCAAGGCCGCTCATAAATTCCGGATTTTTCAAACATCCTTCCTTGAACTGGCCTTTCAGTTTGTCCATCATAGCCTTAATTTTTTTCCCCATGGCTTTACGTAAAGAGTCGGAATCGCCACGGGTAAAACTGCCCAAAGCACGCGACTGGAGCATTACCTGTTCCTGGTAGACAGTAATCCCGTAAGTATCGCGTAAATAAGGCTCCATAAGCGGATGATCGTATTCGATGGGCTCCTGACCATGTTTTCGGCGAATAAACTGTGGAATATACTCCATTGGTCCTGGACGATAAAGCGCATTCATGGCCACAAGGTCCTCAAAACGGTTGGGTTTCAGGTTGCGCAGGTGCTTTTTCATTCCGGGCGACTCAAACTGGAACACTCCAGTAGTATCGCCCCGGCTAAACAACTCGTAAGTTTCCTGATCGTCCATCGGAATTTTATCAATATCAATATCAATTCCTTTTGAAAGCCTTATGTTTTCGAGAGTTTCCTTGATGATGGAAAGTGTTTTCAATCCGAGAAAGTCCATCTTTAACAAGCCAATAGCCTCAACAAAATGGCCATCGTATTGGGTCGTCAGTAAATCTTCGTCCTTGGTTGGCATTACCGGAATATGATCGGTAAGCGGGTCACGACTGATCAAAATTCCGCAGGCATGCACACCTGTTTGGCGTACCGAACCTTCCAGCGTTTGCGCAAATTTCAGGGTTTGGCGAACCAATTCATTAGGAGAACTTAATTCTTCTTTTAGCTCGGGGCTTTCTTTAAAGGCGATGCCGAAATTCATCTTTGGCGCATCGGGAACCAGCTTGGTCAATCGGTCGGCCTCAGAAAGCGATAGTTTCAGTACCCGTGCCACGTCTTTAATTGCTGATTTGGTGGCCATTGTACCAAAAGTACATATATGCGCTACTTTATCTTTTCCATACTTTTCGGTCACCCAGTCGAGTACCATCTGGCGGCCATCATCGTCGAAGTCGATGTCAACGTCGGGCATCGAAATACGGTCGGGGTTCAAGAACCGTTCAAAAAGCAAATCGTACTTTAAGGGGTCGATATTAGTAATCCCCACACAGTAAGAAACAACAGCTCCGGCAGCCGAACCTCGACCAGGGCCAACCAGCACGCCCATTTCGCGTGCAGCATTAATAAAGTCCTGAACGATAAGAAAGTACCCTGGGAAACCCATTGTTTTAATGGTATTCAGCTCAAAGTCGATACGTTCTTTTACATCCTCAGGCAGAGGATTTCCATATCGGATATAGGCTCCTTTGTATGCAAGATATTCAAGATAATCTGACTCGAATTTCACGCGCAAAACTTTGTCGAAACCACCAAGGCGATTAAATGCCCCTTCACTAAATTCCTCGATTAACTTAGCTTCGGAATATTTCCCAAGATAGTCTTCTTCACGCCCAAAAGATTCAGGAATAGGGAAAACCGGCATAATTGGGTCGGAATCTAAATCGAATTTCTCTACTTTATCCACAATTTCCTGGGTGTTGGCCAAAGCTTCAGGAACATCAGCAAAAAGCTGGTTCATTTCGGCAGTAGTTTTAAACCACTCTTGCTTGGTATAGCGCATCCGGCTAGGGTCGTCAAGGTCTTTTCCAGTATTTAAACAGATCAGCAAATCGTGTGCATCAGCATCTTCTTCGTTAATAAAATGCGAGTCGTTGGTGCAAATAACTTTAACGTTGTGTTTTTGTGCGAGTTCCAGAATCCTGGCATTTACTAATACCTGGTTATCGTAAACACTCTGGCGTAATTCGGGCGAAGCAGCCGGATGACGTTGTAATTCGAGGTAATAATCGTCGCCAAAAATTGATTTAAACCATTGGATGGTCTCTTCTGCATCGTTAATGTTGTTGGCCATAATATGCTGCGGAACTTCGCCACCAAGGCACGCCGACGAAACAATCAGGCCTTCGCTGTATTCCTCCAGAATTTCCTTATCAATACGTGGTTTATAATAAAAACCTTCGGTATACGCCAACGAAACAAGTTTCAACAAGTTACGGTAACCAATTTTGTTTTTTGCCAACAAAATCAGGTGATAGCCTGAACGATCGACCTTTGCATCTTTTTTGTTGTGGCGCGATTGTTCGGCTACATAAGTTTCGCAACCAATAATAGGTTTCAAACCTTCCTTTTTACAAACATCATAGAATTCTTTTGAGCCAAACATGTTTCCATGATCGGTTAATGCAAGGGCGGCCATACCATCATTCTTGGCTTTCGAAACCAGCCCTTTTACGCTGGCCGCGCCATCGAGGATAGAGTATTGTGAGTGAACGTGTAAATGTGTAAAAGGAATCATACCAACAAGTTAAATCAAATTTCTATTTTCCTTCAATCCTGAATTTTCAGGAAAGTAAAGTTACCAATTTCGATACCCGATTTATGGGCTGTTGATAAAATGTGGGAAAATGATCGGATTAACCTGAATTAGCTGATAGTTAAAGATTGCCGAAGTTAAAATTTAGTAAAACCTATATTGGTACGTTTTTCTCGACTTTATTTTATGGTTAGCCCCATATATCGTTTTTTCGGTTTTCAATCCTTTTTCGTATTGATAGGTTGTATATTTCAGTATTTTACCCGATTCATCAAATTCAGTAACCTTAACTTTATTACCATCTTTATCGTATTCGTTTTTTTCGTGCGAGTCGAATTTGCCATCTTTGTATTGCTTTTCTTCAATTACGTTTCCGGCCTGGTCGTAAGTTGTTTCCGATTCAAGACGTTTATTTCCGTTGGCTTTTGCAAAATCTTCTTCCTGAACCGTTATACTTTTCAGCTTCTGAACCGGGGCTTTTTCCTGTGCCTGAAGATCCAACTGAACAAATAATAATAAAACAATGGCCAAAACCTGATATAAAACCTTTTGCATAACTTCTTATTTAATGACTGTTAACCATTTATTTTTTTGTATTGATCCGAACGACAAAGTTTAAACCCTACCCTAGTAAAGTTTAAAAGTATTTCAGTATTTTCCGCTGTTATAAAAAACTATTGACTCATGCGTATTGTTGTTGCCCCCGATTCGTTTAAAGAAAGTCTGTCGGCCAGTAGAGTCGCCTTCGCAATTGCTGAAGGTGTTCAAAAAGTTGATCCAAAAGCTGATATAATTTGCATACCGATGGCCGATGGTGGCGAAGGAACAGTTGAAGCATTAGTCACAGCAACTTCAGGAAAAATAGTTTCCGTTCCCTCGGTTGATGCGCTAAATCGCCCAATTGAATCGTTTTACGGAGTATTGGGCAATGGCAAAACAGCTGTCATTGAAATGGCGGCAGCCTCGGGACTTGAACTGCTTTTGGCACAGGAACGGAATCCGCGAATTACCTCAACCTATGGAACCGGTTTACTCCTGAAGGCTGCTATCGACGCTGGGTTTCAGGAAATAATAATTGGCATTGGAGGTAGCGCCACCAACGATGGCGGTTCAGGAATGGCTCAGGCGCTGGGATTTAAACTACTCGACAAAAGTGGCAGTTCAATTGATTTGGGAGGAGACTCACTGTCCAATTTGTTTGAAATAGATTGTACGGAGATTCACCCACTTCTTTCTTCGGTAAAGATTACGATTGCCTGCGATGTTCAAAATCCGTTAATTGGCCCATTAGGCGCAACTGTAGTATATGGTCCGCAAAAAGGAGCAACACCTGAAATGATTGAAACTCTGGAACAAGGAATGACACATTATTCAAAAATATTAAAACAGAGCTTTGGTGTCGATTACGCAACATTCCCGGGAGCAGGGGCAGCGGGTGGTTTGGGCGCCGGATTGATGGCCTTTTGCAATGCAAAAATTTGTCCAGGATTTGAATTAATTGCCAAATTGACTAAACTCGAACAACAAATAAGTCAGGCAGATTTGGTTTTTACCGGTGAAGGCAAAATCGATTCGCAAACAGCTTATGGAAAAACAATTAGTGGAATTGCTCAATTATGCCGCAAACACAAAGTTCCGCTAACAGCCCTGGCCGGGATGGTTTCAGGCAATTTATCCGAATTGTACCAGCAAGGGTTAACTGCCGCTTTTACTATTGCAAACAAACCAATGAGTTTGGAAGAATCAAAAAATAACACAGCAAATTTACTGTCATCAGCTTCTGAACAAATATTGCGGTTGATTTCGGAATGTGAAAAAAGGAATGAGTAACTAAAATTACTGCTGAATAATTGTAGATTTGCAAAAATGAAATCGATTGCACAAATTTGTCAGCAAAACACAATCTGAAATCAAATACCTAATAAATAAGAATATGAAGCATATAGTAATATTAACATTTGCACTTTTTGCCATGGTTGCAGTAAGTTCTGCTCAAAAAAACGTAGGGCTCGACAACTGGTTTAATCACGAAACTCATCCAAAAACCGGGAAGATTTATCACTACACCTGGGACGACACTGAAAACAGTGGTTTTTCGCAATTAGGCGACCTTTTTAAAAAACGTGGCGCCGAATTAAAAACCATAAGTTCTGCACCAAGCAGCAAATCGATGAAAGGAATCAACGTTTATATCATCGTTGATCCGGATACCACAAAAGAAAACCCAAACCCAAATTATATACAACCAACCGATATTAAGTTTCTGAAAAATTGGGTAAGCAAAGGTGGCGTCCTTTTATTGATGGCCAACGATGGACCAAATTGTGAATTTACGCACCTTAACCAGCTGGCATCCGAATTTGGACTTCATTTTAATCCAAAAACACTCAATCCGGTACTGAACCGTGATTGGGAAATGGGCGCTGAAACCAAATTTCCAAATCATCCATTGTTCAAAGGAGTTCAGAAAATTTATATGAAAGAAGTTTCGGGAATTACGCTTTCTAAAAATGCAAAACCAGTGCTGAACGATGCAGAAACCGGAGCCGTATTTATTGCCGAAGTTGCCTTTGGGAAAGGTTATGTTTTAGCTGTTGGCGATCCGTGGTTGTACAACGAATATATAGACCATGTAATGCTTCCGGGTAGCTTTGAAAATTTAAAGGCGGCCAACAATCTGGTTGACTTACTGTTGGGTAAAGTGAAAAAGTAACAATTTAGAAAGAAATATGAACAGGTTAGCAATTCAAAACTTTATATCAGGTTTGCCTAAGGCCGAACTTCATGTTCATATCGAAGGAACTTTCGAACCTGAACTGATGTTTGAAATTGCTAACCGAAACCAAATTAAGCTGAAATATATTACAGTTGAAGAATTGAAATCGGCATACAACTTCAATAACCTTCAGGAATTTCTGGATATTTACTACAGCGGAGCTAATGCATTAATTCAAGAGCACGACTTTTATAACCTGACATGGGCTTACCTGCAAAAAATCCACTCGCAAAATGTACTTCATACTGAAATATTTTTCGATCCGCAAACACATACTTCTCGTGGAATTTCTTTTAAAACGGTAATTACCGGAATTCGTAAAGCACTCGAAGATGGGTACCAAAAACTGGGTATAAGCTACCGGTTAATTTTGTGTTTTTTACGTCATCTTTCCGAAGAGTCGGCTTTTGAAACCCTGAAAGAAGCTCTGCCTTTTAAAGATTGGATTACCGGAATTGGATTAGATTCATCGGAAATGGGTCATCCACCACATAAATTTGAACGAGTTTTTGAAGCTGCCCGGAATGAAGGATTTCGAATTGTAGCTCATGCCGGAGAAGAAGGCCCGCCTGTGTATGTATGGGAAGCACTTAATATTCTGAAAGTTGATCGGATAGATCACGGAAACCGATCGCTGGAAGATGAAATGCTGGTAAAAGAATTGGCAATAAGAAAAATACCATTGACAGTTTGCCCACTATCAAACTTAAAATTAAAAGTTGTAAAAGACCTACGAATGCATCCGCTTCGTCTGATGCTCGAAAAAGGCTTGATGGCTACAATTAATTCCGACGACCCAGCGTACTTTGGTGGATATGTGAATGAAAATTATTCGGCAGTTGCCGAAACATTAGATTTATCGGCAGAACAATTAACTATTCTGGCCAAAAACTCTTTTGCAGCAAGCTTTCTCGACGAAAAAAGCAAAGCCAGGATGATAAAAAAAGTTGATAATTATTACAACTCGTTTAAGCATTAAAAGCTATATATTTAAGCCCGTTCAACGTCAAATTTTCATCGACTATTTCAATTTTCTCAGAAACATCTTTCAGTACGAACGACAAACCACCCGTTGCAACCACCTTTAGTTTTGCGCCAATTTCATTTTCCGTCCGCGAAACAATTGAATCAACCAAGCCAGCAAAACCCAGCACAATTCCCGATTGAATAGCGTGTACAGTATTTCCACCTAAAACCGAAGGTGGTGCATCGAGCTGAACATCGTGCAACTGAGCTGTATTTCCGGTTAAGGATTTTAAAGCTGTCAGTAAACCTGGCGCAATGGCAACACCCAAAATTTCACCCGATTTACTTACTGTTGTAAACGTTAGCGCAGTGCCAAAATCAATCACCATTGCCGGACCTCCATAATTTATATAAACAGCAGTGGCATCAGCAACCAGGTCAGTCCCTATTTCATACGGATTCAGTACTTTAACTGGTAACTTATTATACATCTCAGGTCCAACAACAAGCAATTCATTTCCAAATACCCGTGTAATCATTTCTTTAAATGGCCTGACTAAACTTGGCACTACACTACTTAAAATAGTACGTGAAATAGAAGCATAATCAACCTCCGAACCACCAAGCAATGATCTGAAAATGGCTTCATATTCATCTGCCGTTTTTGCCCAATCGGTTTGAATTCTCCATATTTTTATCCAGGTTTCCTTTGTGGCAACACCAAATACAATGTTTGTGTTACCTATATCAATTATCAGACTTGTCATTTCTGTTGTTTCTATGTTTTGTAACTTTAAATAATTTGTGCTAGTTGTCCCCAAAATTGTAAAAAATGAATGTTTGTTGTATTAGAAAATAAAAATTAAACGTTCTATTTTTGGAAGCTAACTATTGTTAGGTTTTTTTTTCCTAAATTTGATTATTGCTATATTGTTGAATCGACATCGTTACAAACGAAATTACTAATTTTATATTTCAACTTTTTGGATAAACAGTTAAAACATGCAAAACACCAAGAATCCTTTGATATTTGTTGTAGAAGACAACCAGATGTACAATAAGTTGGTTGTTAGTTATTTGAAAACCAATAAATTTACAAATATTGAATCGTACTTGTCAGGAGAAGAAGTTTTGAAAAATATGCATAAGAATCCGGAGATTATTATTCAGGATTACTTGCTTGAAGGAATGACCGGGATTGAAGTTTTGATTAAAGCAAAGAAAACGAATCCAAACGTTGAATTCATTTTTCTTTCAGGGCAAGACAGTATTGACATTGCCATAAATACAATGAAGTACGGAGCCTACGATTATATTGTGAAAGATCAGATGGCGCTTCAAAAGCTAGTTAATAAAATCAATAAAATTACTTCAGTTACCGAATTAGTAAAATCAAACAAAAGATATAAAATTGGAGTAGTCTTGTTCTTTATTGGTTTAGGTTTACTTGTTGTCACTACCATTACGCTTGCTATCATGTATCCAAGAATATTTGGGTTCTAACTGTAGCTATCAATACAATGACATACGGTTTTTAGTACTAAACAAAACCAGGAATATACAGCGTTGACATTCAGACAAACAAGATTGAATTTGACTCTCAAAAGTGTATCTAAAATCTAAGTAACTTATAGTGATTTGTTGTCTTCAAACCACTCATTTTATTGGTAATCAGTTATATCCTTATTTATAATTTCCTGTAACAATCATCACTATATTATGTGCAGGTAAGCGCTTTCCAGTGGTATTTTGTGGGTCAACCTGCGCCTTTTGTTCTGGTTACTGTTGGTGTTTTTGCTACCTGCCGAGTTTTATTTTAAAGCAAGCATAAGAATGATACTCAAAAGGCGTAATTTTATTCCCAATTCCCTTACTATTCCTGAAAATAAAACCAACAATCATGAAAACACATTTCATCCTGATTCTTTTTTGTCTATTAATTCTGAATGCTACCTCGCAAACGCCATATAAACAACAATGGCCCTCGTTTCGAGGTCCGTATGGATTAGGGTACATCGATAACTCCAAACCAGCCACAAACTGGAATATCGAAACCGGCGAACACATCAAGTGGAAAACCTCGATCCCCGGACTTGGTCACTCATCCCCTGTTGTTTGGGACAATTTCGTTTTTGTGACAACAGCAGTAAATACATCCGAAGCAGCCTCGCTCAAGGTGGGTTTGTATGGCGATATCGGCGAAGCCAACGACAGCGCGGTTCATGAATTTAAAGTGTATTGCCTCGATAAAAACTCTGGAAAAATTCTGTGGGAAAGATTGGCGCACAAAGGAATCCCAAAATCGAAAAGGCATACCAAAGCTTCTCAGGCAAACTGTACTCCCACAACCGATGGTAAATATGTGGTTGTTCATTTTGGTTCGGAAGGACTGTATTGCTACAATTTCAACGGAAACCTGATATGGAAAAAAGACATGGGACTGATTAATCCAGGATTTTTTGCGGCCCCTGGAATAGAATGGGGATATTCGAGTTCTCCAGTCATTTATAAAAACCGGATCATTGTTCTGTGCGATATTCCAAAAACACCATACCTGGTTTCGCTTGATTTGGCAACCGGAAATGAAATTTGGAGAACATCGCGCGAAGGCGAGGTTGAAACTTACGGAACGCCGGCAATTTTCGAGAAGGATGGTAAAACTCAAATAGTAGTCAATGGATTTAAACATGCTGGTGGATACGATTTTGAAACAGGAAAAGAAATCTGGAAACTGGCAGATAATGGTGATATTCCGACACCAACACCAGTTATCGTAAACGACCTGATATACTTGAACAGCGCACATGGAAAGTTCTCTCCGATTCTGGCCGTTAAAACGAATGCTGTTGGCGACATCACACTTGCGCCCGACAGCACCAAAAACCAATACATTCCATGGAGTATCAAACGCGGTGGAGCATACATGCAAACACCTCTGGTTTACAACGGCTTTTTGTACAACCTTCAGGTAAACGGCCAATTTACTTGTTACGATGCGCTGACTGGTGAGTTAAAATATAAAGATAGCCTGAAGGAAGCATTCACTGCTTCGGGCGTTGCCGCTGACGGAAAATTATATTTCAGCTCGGAAGAAGGAAATATTTCTGTTATTCAGGCTGGTCCCGAATTTAAATTGCTGGCTAAAAATCCGATGAAAGATGTCTGTATGGCCACGCCTGCTATCTCCGGAAATACCTTATATTTTAGGACGCAGCATTATTTGATAGCAGTTGAATAGTAGCAAAAGGAAAAACCAGCTTTGAATTGTTTATTCTGAAAAAGATTTTGAGTCATGAAAAATAGTTCAATTATAAGCATTAAGCCACTCGGTTTTATGTGGCCGGTTTCCAACCCGTTTTTGTTTTGTGCCCATCACCTCGACGATTTTCCGGCAGGAAACTCAGAAATGGCGCCTGAGAAATCGTTGCTGAGAGGTCGGCAAATTGGTTCGGATTTCAACATTAAAGACGGATGGCGCATGTACCACGGCGATACCATCCCGGGCTTTCCGGCACATCCGCACCGCGGTTTCGAAACGGTGACTGTGGTTACCAAAGGCTTGGTCGATCATGCCGATTCGCATGGGCAGGCAGGCCGCTACGGTGGTGGCGATGTGCAGTGGATGACGGCCGGTGCCGGATTGCAGCACAGCGAAATGTTCCCGTTGTTGAACACCGAAAGGCGAAACCCTGCTGAACTTTTTCAGGTTTGGCTCAATTTGCCTAAGGCGAAAAAGTTTGCCGATCCGCATTTTAAAATGCTGTGGGCCGAAGATATTCCGGTTGCGCGAATCACGGATGAAAACGGGAAGTTATCCGAAATAAATGTGATTGCCGGGAATTTTGGAACCGTTCAGGCGCTGGCTCCGGCACCCGATTCGTGGGCGGCTGATTCTGCAAACGAAGTGGCCATCTGGACAATCAAAATGGAAGCTGGCGCGAAACTCGTCTTACCTGCGGCAAGTGAAGGAATAAGCCGTTATCTGTATTTTTATAGTGGCTCCACCATCATGGTTTCAGGAGAAAAAGTTGGTCAGGAAAAAGCCATAGAACTGAAAGCCGATGTGGAAACACGCATCGAAAATGGCGGTGAGGAAGGATTATTCCTCTTGTTGCAAGGCAGGCCGATTAACGAACCAGTGGTGCAATACGGACCATTTGTGATGAACACTCAGGCAGAAATTCGCGAGGCGATGATGGAATACCAGCAAAACGAATTTGGAGGCTGGCCGTGGCCACGGCGCGACCAGGTTCACCCGCGCGAAAAAGGCCGCTTTGCCCGCCATGCTGATGGTTCCGAAGAAATAAGATAATTTTGAACCACATAGGCCACATAGTTAAAAGTTATAAACATGCTTTTGCGACTATACAAATTCGAAACTAATTGAAAAATAATAAGGAAATTAGACAATGAATTTTTTAGAAATAAAAGAGCAATTTGAGAACAAACTAAAAGACAAGTTTAAATTTGAGTTGTTGGAGTTTAACTATGCACCTTATTCTTTCGGTTCGGGTTTGACAGCATACAGGATAGCGGGTCGGAATGTCAAAGTGATCTATGACGGAAAAGATAACCAGATTCAATTTCTTGTTTCATCAAACCACGAGAATTATGCAAATGCTTTGTGGACGGCAATTTTTACTGGGACTCCAACCGAATTTATTGAGAACGGAGTTACAAAATTAAAGCCAGCTTGAAAAAGGACTTAAACAAAGATATAAAGCTGATTTTGTAATTTTAGCTGGAGCTGCAAATTCCTTTTGCTCAGGTTGACCAATGTTTATTGGGGTTGTGAATTCTATTGTGCCCTATGTGGTTCATCGTAAATTTAAAGAATGAAAAAGCTTTTTCGCATATTCGAGATCACGCAGCAATTAGTTGACGACATCGTAAAACGCACTTACGACGCGCATTTTCATGATTTCGAAGAGTTGATCATTTTGAATGAAGGAAGCCTGGAGCACTACATCGATTTTAAAGTGGAAGTGGTTGAAGCGCCTGCCGCCTGCTATGTTTCCATGAATAAAATGCACAAGCTGGTTCCGCACGAGGATATGCGCGGCTGGGTGATTAATTATAAACCTGAATTTATCCCCGATTCGAAGCTAAGTTTTTACTCCAACTTTTTTACCTCAACCAATGTGCCGCTTCCGTCGGGCGATTGCCTGAACCGTTTCGTGAAGCTTTGTGAAATTATTAAAGTCGAATATGCGCAGGAATTTGCCGATCTGGCCACCGTGAAACATCTTACCGAAGGCTTGCTGTCGATGGTTGATGCCGAGCGGAAGCGTAATCTGCCCATCGAAAATGTGTCGAAAATCACCCAGATTACCACATTCAATAATTTCCTGAGAATCTTGGAAGAAAATTTCCGGCGCGATATGGGTGTTTCGTTTTATGCCGAAAAGATGAACATGTCGGAACGAAACCTGAACCTGATCTGCAAAAATAACTTTCAGAAAAGCGTTTCAGAAATTATTGAAACCCGCAAATTAATCGAGGCAAAAAACCTTTTATTGCACAGCGAGAAGACGATTTCGGAGATCGGTTTTGAGCTTGGATACAACGAAAAGTCTTATTTTACAAGGGTTTTCCACGCCAAGATGGGTGTCACTCCATCGCGTTTTCGAGAAATGACCAAAGAAATGATTTCCTAAAAGTACCACTCCTTTTCCTGAAACTGTTACCACTTGCCCTTTTCAATGCTGCATCTTTGTATCATCAATTTAAAACAAATAGATCATACAAATTTTAAAATTTATAATCATGAAAGCACAGGAAACAAAATGGGTAATCGACCCTACACACAGTAAAGTTAGTTTTAAGGTAAAACACCTTATGATTTCGAATGTATTAGGTAGTTTCAGAGAATTTGAAGGGGCTGCAACAACCGAGGGAGATGATTTCTCGACTGCCCAAATTTCATTTTCAATAAGTGCTGCATCTGTCGACACCGAAGTAGCCGATCGTGATGCACACTTGAAAAGCGCTGACTTTTTCGACGCTGAAAATTTCCCAAAATTGACTTTCGCCGGAAACGGGCTGAAAGACTTAGGCGACGATCTTTACGAATTAACTGGTGAATTGACCATTAAAGATGTGACCAAACCGGTTAAACTTCAGGCTGAGTTTGGTGGAATTGGTACCGATCCTTGGGGAAATGTAAAAGCGGGATTTTCAGTTTCAGGAAAAATTAACCGCAAAGATTGGGGCCTGAACTGGAATGCTGCCCTTGAAGCAGGTGGTGTATTGGTTGGTGAAGAAGTAAAATTAAATGCCGACATTGAACTGGCAAAAGTTGCCAACTAATAGCCCCCTAAATCCCCCAATTGGGGGACTTTATAGCTTACAAGTTCGGGGTGAATTTCTTCTAAACGTAAGACACCAAAACTCCCTTCCCTTTTTGGGAAGGGTTGGGGATGGGGCTAATTATCAGTTAATCTAAATTCAATTTATTATGAAACGCCGGTCTTTTATCGGATCAGTATTCATGTTACCCTTTGCAGTAAAAGCCATGAAATCAGAAGAAATTAGTCAGTTGTTGACATTCGGTGAAAACACACCAAGAATGCCGGTTTTATTTGTCGGGCACGGCAGCCCGATGAATGCGATCGAAGAAAATGAGTTTGTGCAGGGTTGGCGAAACCTCGGGAAAACACTGCCCCGACCAAAAGCTATCCTGGTGGTTTCGGCGCATTGGGAAACACGTGGAACTTATGTAACAGCTACCCAGAAACCTACCACTATCCACGATTTTGGTGGTTTCCCCAAAGCGCTGTACGACGTTCAGTATCCTGCCCCCGGAAGTCCCGATTTGGCTCATGAAGCAAAACAAATCGTTACAAAAACGTCGGTTGGTCTGGATGAAAAGTGGGGACTTGACCACGGCGCATGGAGCGTTGTAAGGCGAATTTACCCGGAAGCCGATATTCCGGTCATCGAATTCAGTCTGGATTACACGCAGGGACCGCAGTATCATTACGAGCTTGCTCAACAACTATCGGCACTGCGAAATAAAGGGGTACTGATTATTGGTAGTGGAAACCTGGTGCATAACCTTCGCATGGTGGCTTGGGACAAAGTTAACTTGGCTGAATATGGTTATGATTGGGCCATCACGGCAAACAACAAGTTCAAACAATTAATTCAGGACGGAAACCATAAGGACCTGATTAATTATTCTGGTTTGGGACGCGAGGTTCAATTGGCCATTCCAACTCCAGATCATTATTTGCCATTACTCTATGCTTTGGCTCTGAAGGATAAAAACGAACCGGTTTCATTTTTCAACGACAAACCCGTAATGGGCTCACTCACCATGACATCGGTGAAGATTGGATAATTACCTGAAAATCTATTGAGGGTTTCACTTTGAGTGAAGCCCTCAATGTTAATATCGTCTTTTATTTTCTAAGCTCCCAGCTCATGCCTTCTTTGGTGTCCTTAATTTCGAAGCCTATTGCTGAAAGTTCATTGCGGATTTTGTCGGATGTTGCCCAATCTTTGTTTGCTTTGGCATCGGCGCGAAGTTTCATAAGCAGAGAAACCACATCATTCAGCACTTCGCTGTTTCCGCTTTCAGATTGTGCTTCGGCTTTCAACCCTAAAATTTCGAACACAAACGCGTCGAACAATGTTTTCAGGGCATCGCAGTCTGCGGCAGTGATAGTTGCTTTTCCGTCGGCAACCGAGTTGATGATTTTCACGCCTTCGAACAAATACGAAATGGCAATCGGGCTGTTCATATCGTCAGCCATGGCGGCGTAGCAGTTGGCCGAAAGTTCAGCAATATTTACTGAAGACGTATCTGAAACGGGTAATGATTCAATTTTGGCTACGGCTTTTAGTAAGCGTTCCATCCCCTTTTCTGCCGCCTGAAGCGCTTCGTTCGAGAAATCGAGCGTACTACGATAATGCGCCTGCAACATGAAAAAGCGGATGGTCATGGGGCTGTAAGCTTTTTCGAGCAACGGATGGTTGCCTGTAAAAAACTGTTCAAGCGAAATCGCATTTCCAAGAGACTTACCCATTTTCTGGCCATTCAAAGTAATCATGTTGTTGTGCATCCAGTAGCGAACAGCTTCGTGGCCGCGCGCAGCAACCGATTGAGCAATTTCGGCTTCGTGGTGTGGAAATGTCAAATCCATTCCGCCACCATGAATATCGAAAGTTTCGCCCAGGTATTTGCAGCTCATGGCCGTACATTCCATGTGCCAGCCAGGGAAACCTTCGCCCCACGGTGATGGCCAGCGCATAATGTGCTCAGGCGATGCTTTTTTCCAGATGGCAAAATCCAGTCCGGAGCGCTTTTCGTCCTGACCGTCCAGCGTGCGTGTATTGCAGATCAGGTCTTCAATTTTTCGGCCTGAAAGTTTTCCATAGTCGTGGCTTTGGGCAAATTTTTCCACATCGAAATACACCGAACCGTTGCTTTCATAAGCAAATCCTGAAGCCAGGATGCGCTTCACATCTTCAATCTGCTCGATGATGTGGCCCGAAGCGCGAGGCTCGATGCTGGGAGCTTCCAAATTGAGCAATTCCATTGCCTTGTGGTACATCAGCGTGTATTTCTGCACCACTTCCATGGGCTCAAGTTCGTCGAGTTTGGCCTGTTTGGCAATTTTGTCTTCGCCTTCGTCAGCATCGGCCACAAGGTGACCCACATCGGTAATGTTGCGAACGTAGCGCACTTTGTAGCCAATCTGTTTCAGGAAACGAAACAGCAAATCAAACGTAATGGCAGAGCGGGCATGACCTAAATGCGGCGGCCCGTAAACGGTAGGTCCACAAACGTACAACCCAACCTTGCCGGGAACCAGTGGTTCAAAAACTTCTTTTTTGCGGGTAAGAGTGTTGTAAATTTGTATTTCCTGAATCATGACCTTTAAATTTTTGATGCTGCAAATGTAAAAATTTATGATGAAAGGATTTGGTATGAAACTGCCTGTAAAGCCAAATCGCAAAATTCATTTAATTTTTGCGGTTACAATCGCAACTTTAATCCGAAAATTGCGATTTCACCAAATATAAACTGAAAAGATTATCGTTTATTTAAATTTTCATTTTAAAATTACGGCAATTATTCGTTTTGTTTGCCAAATCGGTTTTTTGGGATTACTTTTGCCTCATTATCAAATAATCCTCACAAAAACAGGTTGTTTGGTTATAAAGAAGAGCGGAGAGATCGGGCTCAGCGAAACTCTGGCAACCATCTGATTACGAACAGAAAAGGTGCCAATACCCGGCCGGAAACGGAATTATAATTGAAACAAAAAGAATGAAACAACTTTCAATTTTGCATCTTCTCAGCTTCATGTACTTCGCAAACGGGTGTATGTGCTAATTCCACATTTTAAGTCGCGTAAAAATTTCAACACGAAGACTCAAAGACACGAAAGAAATGAAACTTAGTGCCTTCGTGGCTTTGTGTTTAAGCATAAAATATTCATACTATGAGCATTCAAAAAACATACGAAGAAATTAACGAGAAAATCCGTCGGGGCGAAGCCGTGGTGCTTACCGCCGAAGAAGTCTCGCAAATGGCGCTTACAGCTTCGCCTGAAGAAATTGCCGAAAAAGTAGATGTGGTGACTACCGCAACCTTTGGCGCCATGTGTTCATCAGGAGCAATTGTTAACTTTGGTCACGCAAATCCGCCTATAAGGATGGAAAAAATACGATTAAATGGCGTTCCGGCCTATGAAGGATTGGCTGCCGTTGACACCTATATTGGCGCTACTGCCTGTGATCCCGAAAACCCCAAATATGGTGGGGCACATGTTATCCAGGATTTAATTGAAGGGAAGGACATCGAACTGGAAGCCTGGGGAAAGGGTACTGACTGTTATCCGCGGAAACACATCAAAACCATTATTAATAAGGAAACGGTTAACGAAATGATACTGTTCAATCCGCGTAACGCATATCAGAATTACAATGTGGCTGTGAATTCCACCGCGCAAATGAAATATACATACATGGGCAACTTGCTTCCCCACATGCGCAATGCGACTTACTCAACTTCAGGAGAACTGAGCCCGCTATTAAACGACCCTGAAATGAAAACAATTGGCATTGGTACCCGCATTTTTTTGGGTGGAACGCAAGGCTTTGTAGTTTGGCCAGGAACACAGTTCAATACATCGAAGCCTAAAAATGAACATGGCGTTCCGGTGAGCAATTCGGCCACGCTGGCGGTGATTGGTAACCTGAAGGAAATGTCTTCGGAGTTTTTGCAGGCAGCATATTACGAAAAATACGGCGTGAGTTTGTTCGTCGGTATTGGCATCCCTATACCAGTGCTAAATGCCGACATTGCCAAATGCGTTTCTATCCGTAATGAGCAAATTGAAACCACAGTTTGCGATTACGGCGTGCCTGGGACTCCCGCTTTAGGCCGCGTGAACTATGCGCAACTACGTTCTGGAGAAATTGAGGTACAGGGAAAGAAGATTCGCACTGCACCTGTTTCAAGTTTAAGTAAAGCACGCAAAATTGCTGATTTGCTTAAAAAATTAATACAATCCGGGGAATTTGAGATCACCAAACCAATCCAGATGTTCCCGACCAATACCTCATTGAAATCGCTTAAAGAGCAGCCTCCCCTAACCCCTCCGAAGGAGGGGAATTAAGGCGACTAAGTTCTGAAGTTGTTGTAATAAAAGAAAATACCGTGAATATGCACTTCTTAAGCCTCACCCTTCGGGGGAGGTTTGGAGGGGGCTTAAAATTTTAAAAATGCAGAAAAAAAGATATGTATTGAAATTTCCACCACAAAGTGGTGATCAGCCATTTAGTTATCATTTGGTAAAAGATTTCGATATCCGGATAAATATTCTTCGTGCCGAAGTTTGGCCGGGAAAAACCGGAAGTTTGGTGCTCGAACTGGAGGGGACTTCGGACAACCTGAAGCAAGGAATCGCCTACCTGAAAGAAAATCAGGTAAGCTGCGAACCACTAAACAAGAAAATTACCTGGAACGAGAAACGTTGCATCAGTTGCGGAAACTGCACGGCTGTTTGTTTTGCCGGTGCTTTGCAAATGGATCCTGTGAACTGGGAATTGCAATTCGATTCGGAAAAATGTATCGTTTGCGAGCTATGTGTTCCGGCTTGTCCTCTGAATTTGTTTAAGATTGATTTCAGAGAATAGGGAAGCAACAGCCTCATCCCCAACCCTTCTCCAAATGAGAAGGGAGTTTGGCAAGTGGAAATTTTGAAGGTTTGGTCACTTAAACGAAATTTAGTGAAAGAGTACAATTCAACGAATACCGGTTCTTTATCCCCTCCTTCGGAGGGGGCAGGGGGAGGCTTTGAGGCTTTTGGAGTGGTATTTCGTGCTTATCGTTCCCAATTTTCTTCCAGTCGGTTTCGGTCGTTTACCGTCAATTATAAGGAAACCGATTTGTGGATTGGCGTTGACCCGGATTCGTTTCGCGAAGAAATGTACGAAGCTGCAATGGAAAAAATCATTGCACTGCGAACCCAAATGGAAGCCTACTTGCTGATCGATCCGATTTTTGGCAAAACTTTTGAACCACTTCAGGTAAAACCGAATGCGCCGGAGATTGTTAATAGGATGGCCGAAGCAGCCCATCGAGCCGGAGTTGGACCAATGGCTGCAGTGGCTGGGGCTTTTTCAGAAACAGTTGGCCAATATTTGATGCAACAGTTTTCCATTCAGGAAATTGTGGTTGAAAATGGAGGTGATATATTTCTAAAAATAAACCGAAATTTATTGATGTCGGTTTATGCCGGAAATTCACCTTTGTCGGAGAAAATCGGGATTGAAATTCCGGCAGATCAATCGCCACTGGGAGTATGTACTTCTGCCGGAACGGTTGGTCCATCGATAAGCCTGGGCAAGACTGATGCCACCATGATTGTTTGCCACAACACAGCTCTGGCCGATGCACTGGCAACAACTTTTGGTAACCAGGTGCAGGTTCCTGAAGATGTTCAGCAAGTGACACAACAAACTGAACGGTTTCCGGAGATTCTCTCGGCAGTGATTATTTGCCGCGACAAAATCGGCATCCGCGGACAATTTGAAATGAAGCTATTAAAATAGTAAAGAACTAGTGAGCGGGTGACTCGAAGTCACCCGCTCACTAAAGCATAAAATTGATGACAATAAAAAAAGATATACAAAAAGAACTTGAGTCACGCGTGTTGGTGCTCGACGGAGCCATGGGAACAATGATCCAGAAATACCGGTTGACGGAAGCTGATTTTCGCGGAACGGTTTTTACTGACTTTGCTAACGACTTGAAAGGCAATAACGATTTGCTGGTGATTACCAAGCCGGAAGTCATCCGTAAGATTCATGCACAATTTTTGGAAGCTGGTGCCGACATCATCGAGACCAATACCTTTAATGCCACCAGTATTTCGCAGGCTGACTACCACACCGAAGCCTGGGTTTACCAAATGAACGTTGAGGCAGCCAAACTAGCTGTTCAGGTGGCCGCCGAGTTCACTGCAAAAAATCCTGTGAAACCGCGGTTTGTGGCCGGAGCCATTGGTCCGATGAACAAAACGTTGTCGTTGTCGCCCGATGTGAACGATCCTGGCTACCGCGCCGTTTCGTTCGACGAGGTGAAAGATTCGTACCGCGAACAGGTAAAAGGACTGCTCGATGGCGGCGTGGATTTGTTGCTGGTGGAAACCATATTCGATACACTCAACGCTAAAGCTGCTTTGTTTGCCATTGAAGAAGAACTGGAAGAACGAGGAATTCGCCTGCCGGTCATGGTTTCAGGAACAATTACCGATGCCAGTGGGCGAACCCTTTCTGGCCAAACGGTTGAAGCTTTCCTGACTTCAGTTTCGCACATCGACCTGCTTTCCATTGGACTCAACTGCTCGCTTGGAGCCCGTGATTTACGTCCGTACCTGGAAGAACTTTCGAAAAAAGCGCCGTTTTTTATCAGCGCTTACCCCAATGCCGGTTTACCCAACCAATTTGGCGAGTACGACGAAACTCCGGTTGAAATGGGCCATCAGATCAGCGATTTTCTCGACAACAAATTTGTAAATATCGTTGGTGGTTGTTGTGGAACAACGCCCGATCATATTCGTGAACTGGCCAGAATTGCAGAAAAAGCAGAACCACACATTCGAAGGAAAAAAGATAAACACACTATTCTTAGTGGTCTCGAACCGGTAACGCTGACTCACGAGTCGGTATTTATGAACATCGGCGAACGTTGCAACGTAGCCGGATCGCGCAAGTTTGCCCGGTTGATCCGTGAAGAAAAATACGAGGAAGCGCTTGCCATTGCCCGCCAGCAGGTGGAAGAAGGCGCTCAGGTAATCGACGTGAATTTCGATGATGCCATGCTCGACGCCAAAAAAGAAATGGTCACCTTCCTGAACTTATTAATGGCCGAACCAGACATTGCCAAACTTCCGGTGATGATTGACTCCTCGAAATGGGAAGTGATTGAAGCCGGACTGAAATGTCTGCAAGGCAAAGCCATTGTAAACTCTATCAGCCTGAAGGAAGGCGAAGAAATTTTTCAACATCATGCATCTTTACTAAAAAGGTATGGCGCCGCAGTGGTTGTGATGGCTTTCGACGAAAAAGGTCAGGCCGACTCGTTCGAACGCCGTATCGAAATCTGTCAGCGCGCTTACAACATTCTGGTGCACGAAATCAACTTTCCACCGCAGGACATCATTTTCGACACCAACGTGCTGACTATCGGAACTGGGATCGAGGAACACAATAACTACGCGATTGACTTTATCGAGTCGGTTCGCTGGATCAAGCAACATCTGAAACACGCCAAAACCAGCGGAGGCATCAGCAACCTTTCGTTCTCGTTCCGAGGAAACGACCAGGTTCGCGAAGCCATTCATTCGGTTTTCCTGTTCCACGCCATCCACGCCGGACTCGATATGGGCATTGTAAACCCTGGCATGTTGCAGATTTACGATGAGATTCCAAAAGATTTTCTGGAGAAAGTGGAAAATCTGGTACTGAATAAGAAACCAGAAGCAACTGAAGAGTTGCTTGAATTTGCCCAAACCCTGAAAGAACAGGATGCAAAAGAAGAGCGTAAAGACGAATGGCGTAGCCTTCCAGTTGAAAAACGCCTGGAACACGCGCTGGTAAAAGGTTTGCCCGATTTCATCGAAGCAGATTTGGCCGAAGTTTTGCCGCATTATTCGCCAACACTGAGTATTATCGAAGGCCCGTTGATGAACGGCATGAACGTGGTTGGCGATCTGTTTGGCTCCGGGAAAATGTTCCTTCCGCAGGTAATTAAATCGGCACGCGTAATGAAAAAAGCGGTGGCCTTTTTGTTGCCGTACATCGAAGCTGAAAAAGATAAAGTAGATACCACCGACAACCGCAAAACGGTACTTATGGCTACCGTAAAAGGCGACGTGCACGACATTGGCAAAAACATTGTTGGCGTAGTTTTGGGCTGCAACAACTACCGTGTGATCGACCTGGGCGTGATGGTTCCTACTGAAAAAATACTGGATACCGCTATTCAGGAAAAAGTGGACATCATCGGGCTGAGCGGACTCATTACGCCATCGCTCGAAATTATGGTTGAAGCGGCAGCCGAAATGGAACGACGTGGTATGAATATACCTCTGCTGATTGGCGGCGCAACAACATCGAAAATTCATACCGCAGTGAAAATTGCGCCTCAATATCAACATCCGGCGGTATACGTGAAAGACGCGTCGCGTGCGGTGGGTGTAGTAGCCAATTTACTTTCAGGAAACAACGAATTTCTGAACGAGTTACACGAGGATTACCAGCAAGTGCGTGAAATGCACGGCCAGAAAAAAGCAAAAAAATATTTGTCGATAACCGAAGCGCGTGCCAACAAACTGAAGATCGACTGGAAACATACGCCTGTTTATAAACCGAATTTTGTGGGAGTCAAGCAACTGATCGACTTTCCCATTTCGGAACTTCGGAGATACATCGACTGGACGTTCTTCTTCATGGTTTGGGAGCTAAAAGGCAAATACCCATCAATCCTGAATGACGAACGACAAGGTGAGGAAGCCCGAAAGTTGTATGCCGAGGCCAACCGGATGCTCGACGAAATTACAGAGAAGAAAATACTACAGGCCAATGCCGTTTTCGGTATTTGGCCTGCTAATGCTGATGGCGACGATATTGTAGTTTACGACAACGAATCCAGCAAAAATAAGGTTGGACGTTTCTACCACCTGCGGCAGCAGGAAGCCAAAAAGCCTGGTTCTCCAAATTATTGTTTATCGGATTTTGTGGCACCAATAGAAAGCGGCCGAACCGATTACTTTGGCGCTTTTGCTACAACCGCTGGGATTGGCATCGAAAAATGGTTGCAGCAGTACCACAACGACCACGACGATTACCATGCGATTATGCTCGAAGCATTGGCCGACAGGTTGGCCGAGGCATTTGCCGAACTGTTGCACGAAAAAGTGCGCAAGGAGTACTGGGGGTATGCTTCCAGAGAAAAACTATCTCTGGAAGAAATATTGCATGTTGATTACCAGGGAATCCGTCCGGCATTGGGCTATCCAGCCTGTCCGGAACACCACGAAAAGGGTAATTTGTTTGCCATGCTGGATGCCGAACAACTTGGCATGAGCCTGACTGAACATTTTATGATGCTCCCAACTGCCTCCGTTAGTGGAGAATTCTTTGCACATCCTGAATCCAAATATTTCAGTCTTGAAAAAATTAGCAAAGATCAGGTTGAAGACTATGCCCGCCGCAAAGGCGTTTCGTGTGAAGTAATTGAGCAGTTTATGCCTGCGAATTTAAATTACAAAGGAATATAGAAAAGTTGGCAGTATCTGTTTTCAACATTCAGGAAGGAGTGTAAATAACATTTTTTCAGCCATCCGGAATAAATGCAGAAGAATGTAGTATCACTATTTTATAACAATGGTTTTCACATTCACAAATTCTCTAATTCCAATTGTAGATAATTCGCGGCCATAACCACTTTCTTTTATGCCGCCAAAAGGCAAACGAGGATCGGATTTCACAAAGTCGTTAACAAAAACGCAACCAGCCTCTAATCCTTTTTCCGACAGAATTTTAGCCGTTTCCACATCTGAGGTAAAAATTCCTGATCCAAGGCCGAATACTGTACTGTTAGCAATTCTGATGGCTTCGTCTATATTTTCAAACCTGAACAAAACAGCGACTGGCCCAAATAATTCTTCATGATAAGCAGGCATTCCGGGAAGTACATTTTCCAGAATAGTTGGCGGATAATAGGGCACCTCCGCTTCGGGAATGAAACCACCAATCAAAACAGTAGCCCCTAATTCCCGGCTTTTCTCAACTTGCTGATGAAGTTCATCACGTAAATCAATTCGGGCCAATGGGCCAATTGACATATCCGGATTTAGTGGATCTCCAAATTTGGTTTCACTCATTAATCGAACAAACTCATTTTTAAATTCCTCATAAACAGCGCTGGCAACAATAAATCGTTTGGCTCCAATGCAACTCTGCCCTGCATTGATCAACCGGCTAATAACACATAGCCTTGCTGCATATCCAATATCGGCATCTTCCAGAATAATGTAAGAGTCGCTTCCACCTAATTCAAGCACCGATTTTTTTAACGCCTCGCCGGCAGCGGCCGCAACCGAACGCCCTGCAGGAGTGCTTCCGGTTAAAGTAACAGCTTTAATAAGCGGATTTTTGATAATCGTTTTCACCTGCTGTGAACCTATAACCAAAGTACGAAACACATTGTTTGGAAAACCAGCCTCAACTACAAGTTGTTCGATAGCCAGTGCACAACCAGTTACGTTCGACGAATGCTTTAAAACACCTGTATTCCCAGCCATCAAGGCAGGAGCCAAAAACCTGAAAACCTGCCAAAACGGGAAATTCCAAGGCATTACGGCCAATATCGTTCCGATAGGTTGATAGGAAATGTACGCTTCTGTTGCCTCTGTTTTTATCGGTTCCTTTTGCAAAAACGATTCGGCATTTTCGGCATAGTAGCCACAAACCCAGGCACATTTTTCAACTTCTCCAATGGCTTCGCGCTTTACTTTCCCCATTTCTGAAACAATAATGTTGGCCAGCTCATTTTTCTTTTCAAGAAGTTTAGCCTGAAGGCTTTTCATGCAAGCCGACCGCTGTTCGAAACCAGTTTTCTTCCACCATTGAAACGCTTGGTCAACCTCAATAATGATTTGTTCCACTTCTTCAGGAGTGTACTCGCAATAATCCTGAATAGTTTGTCCAGTATATGGATTAATGGATCGCATAGTTTCTATTGAATTATTATTCAATTTTCGCAAGTTCAATAAAACATTGAAAATCAAGTAAAAAGCAGCA
>CALGIG010000101.1 GCA_937915865.1 uncultured Prolixibacteraceae bacterium
TCACATTATAGCTTATATAGTTATCAACACTTTTTGTAGAATTGAACAGCCGTGTGAAAGTTACTTTCAGGCTTTTCTTTTTCACATAAAATGAGTAAATTTGTTAAAATTCTGCCCTATGAACTTCAAACAATTCTTTCACGATTATTTTACATTTAACAGAAATGAGCGAAAAGGTGTTATTGTCTTGCTCTTGATAATATTTATCTTGGCAATAGCCAATAAAATGATCTTTTATTTTGAGAAGCCTAAAAAAATTGACGAAGCAATGTTCGATTCGTCTAAACAAAGATTGGCTAAGTACAGCGATTCTGTTAATTTGGAATTACGGGCAATCCAGTCTAAACCCATAAATAATGTAGACGAGGAGTCGGTTTCACGAAAATATTTTCCGAAAAATATAAAAACAGATTTGAAACACGAACTATTTAAATTTGATCCCAACAAATGTTCGGATAGCATGTTTTTGAAACTGGGTTTTTCGAATAAACAGATTGAAGCGATTCGGAAATATATATCAAAGGGGGCTGTTTTCAAAAGTAAAGACGATTTTTTTAGAATGAGAATTATATCCGATGGTCAAAAGTCAGAATTATCTCAATATGTTGAAATTTCAGGAACATCCACTTCTGTTGTGAATGAAAAAGTGAATTGTACCCCAGTAGTTTTAGACATTAATACGGCTGACTCTCTGGCATTAGAGCAACTCCCAGGAATAGGGAAAGTCTTATCCAAGAGAATAATCAAGTACCGCGATTTACTTGGCGGTTATTATTCAATCAACCAATTAAATGAAGTGTATGGTTTGTCAGAAGTTAATATTAATAAGATAAAAGCCAGCTTTTTAATCGATAAATCTAAGATTCATAAACTTGACTTTAATTTTGGTGACTTAAATGATCTTTCCCGACATCCATACCTCAAGCGAAATTTAGCTTTAAAAATACTGAAGTTTAGGTCTAAATATGGGAAAATTAATGATTTGATGATTCTGAAAGACAGTCTGGTAATTACAAATGAAGAATATGAACGGATAAAGCCTTATTTTTGATTTTATAAATGTTTTTCATTGAAAACGACTATATTATTGAGATTGTAATTTTTAAAATTATTTTTTTTAGTATAAATTTGATTAGTAATGTTTAATTCATAAATTTGCGGCTCAAATTTTAACAAGAAAAAAGTAATTCTATGATCGTTATTCCAGTTAAAGAAGGCGAAAACATTGAAAGAGCGCTAAAAAGATTTAAAAGAAAGTTTGAAAAAACAGGAGTGGTAAAAGAACTTCGTGAAAGACAGGCTTTTACAAAGCCATCTGTTGAAAGAAGGGCTGAAATTAAGAAAGCCATTTATATTGAAAATTTGCTTCGTCAGGACGACTAGAGTTTTCTGGCAGGTTCCTGGCATTGAGATAAAAATTGTTTACTAATGTTGTATCAGGAATCATTTATCAATTACCTGAAATACGAAAAAAGGTATTCGCATTTAACTGCTATTGCCTATAAAAAAGACCTCGATCAGTTTGAAGAGTTTTTTGTCCAAACGGTCGGGGATTTTAATGTCGAAGGAATAAATGATAAAGTAGCCCGAATGTGGGTTGTCGACCTGATGGATAAGGGTAATTCTGCTCGTACGGTAAATAAGAAAATTTCGGCATTAAAGTCGTTTTATAAATTCTTGTTGAGGTTAGAGATTATTGATGAAAACAAATTGGTAAATGTTATCGTACCAAAGGTTAGAAAGAAGCTCCCTCAATTTGTAGAAGAGAAAAGTTTAAATCATTTATTAGATGATGGGTTCTTTGGAAACGATTTTGAAGCTTTGCGGGATAAATTAATTGTTAGCCTGTTGTATGGTAGTGGTGTTCGTTTGTCGGAATTAATGCATTTACGAGATATTGATATTTTTATCAACGAATATCTGATTAAAGTTTTAGGTAAAAGGAACAAAGAACGTGTTATTCCGTATCCTCACAACTTGAACCCATTGATTGTACAATACAAAATTGAGCGGGAGCGTTTATTTGGTTCTACTGTTGGATGTTTCTTTTTAACATCAAAAGGAAAACCAGTTTATGAGAAGCTGATTTATCGTATTGTGACTAAAAATCTGGCGATGGTAACTACTATAGATCAAAAAAGTCCGCATGTATTGCGACATACTTTTGCAACGCATTTACTTAACCGTGGAGCTGATTTAAATGCCGTAAAAGAAATGTTAGGTCATGCAAATCTTTCAGCAACACAGGTTTACACTCATATATCTCTCGAAAAGATTCGAAAAGTTTATCAACAAGCACATCCGCGATCATAAATTAATAGGAGGTTTAATTATGAATATTCAGATCAATACTGTTCATTTTTCAGCCGATCAGAAATTGGTTGATTTTATCAATAAAAAAGTACCAAAATTGGATACATATTTCGAAGGTATTATTGGCGCTGAGATTATTTTGAAAGTGAGTAAGCCAGAAACAGCAAATAATAAAATTGCTGAGATTAAATTATCCATACCAGGTTCTGATTATTTATTTGCTGTAAAGCAAGCTGACTCCTTTGAGGAAGCTATTGATCTTGCTATTGATGCTATTCGGAAACAATTAGCCAAATTCAAAGAAAAGCAAAAGGATAAATAAATTTAAAAAATTGTCGCTTTATTGCGTTTTCCAACAAAATATTTATACATTTGCAAACCTTTTTTCAAGGTGAGGTTTTGTGTTACGGACCTTTCTCAATAAGAGCTTTATTTTCAAGTTTTTGAGAGAAATAAGGTTGTGTATGTGTAAATTGCCGAATTAGCTCAGTTGGCCAGAGCACGTGATTTGTAATCTCGGGGTCCACAGTTCGAATCTGTGATTCGGCTCAAAAAGGAAGGTTGGAAGGATGAATATTGGAATGAGAAATTCGTTTTCATCTGATGTTCGAAAAAATAAATTCCGACATTCAAGATTCTAACATTATTGTTTTGGGGAGATACCAAAGTGGCCAACTGGGGCTGACTGTAACTCAGCTGACGCACGTCTTCGTAGGTTCGAATCCTGCTCTCCCCACAAATTGGAATGGTAGAATAGTGAATTTTAGAATAATTCTGAGATTCAAGATTCGAAATTCTAATCTTTTTCATGCGGGAGTAGCTCAGTCGATAGAGCATTAGCCTTCCAAGCTAAGGGTCGCGAGTTTGAATCTCGTCTCCCGCTCAATTAAAAAGCGATGCTGATGTAGCTCAGGGGTAGAGCGCTTCCTTGGTAAGGAAGAGGTCGCGAGTTCAAATCTCGCCCTCAGCTCTGATTAAAGTTTAAAAGATAAATTAAAATTACACAAAATGGCTAAAGAAAAATTTAACAGGGCGAAAGACCATGTCAATATTGGTACTATTGGCCACGTTGACCATGGCAAGACCACTTTAACTGCTGCCATCACAATGGTTCTGGCAAAGAAAGGTCTTTGTGAAATTAAAACATTCGATTCAATCGACAGTGCTCCAGAAGAAAAAGAACGTGGTATTACTATTAATACTGCTCACGTTGAATATGAAACAGCAACTCGTCACTATGCACACGTTGACTGTCCCGGACACGCTGACTATGTGAAAAACATGGTTACTGGTGCTGCCCAAATGGACGGTGCTATTATCGTAGTTGCAGCAACTGATGGTCCTATGCCTCAAACTCGCGAACATATCTTGTTAGCCCGTCAGGTAAATGTACCTCGTTTGGTTGTTTTCATGAACAAAGTTGACATGGTTGATGATCCTGAAATTCTTGAACTTGTTGAAATGGAAATTCGCGAATTATTAAGCTTCTATAAGTTTGATGGCGATAATTCTCCAGTTATCATGGGTTCTGCTCTTGGAGCATTGAATGGTGAACCACAGTGGGAAGAAAAAGTGATGGAATTGATGGATGCTTGTGATACTTGGATTCCACTTCCTCCACGTGATGTTGACAAACCATTCCTGATGCCGGTAGAAGATGTATTCTCGATTACTGGTCGTGGTACTGTTGCAACTGGCCGTATCGAAACTGGTGTAGTTCACACAGGTGACGAATTACAGATCATTGGTCTTGGCGCTGAAGGTCGTAAGACTGTATGTACTGGTGTTGAAATGTTCCGTAAGATTTTGGATGATGGACAAGCTGGTGACAACGTAGGTTTGTTGCTTCGCGGTGTTGACAAAAAAGAAATCAAACGTGGTCAGATTCTTGCTAAACCAGGTTCAATTACTCCTCACACTACATTCAAAGCTGAGGTTTATATCCTGAAAAAAGAAGAAGGTGGACGTCACACTCCATTCCACAACAAATATCGTCCGCAGTTCTACTTGCGTACACTTGACGTAACTGGCGAAATCCACTTACCAGAAGGACGCGAAATGGTAATGCCTGGCGATAATGTTTCTATTGAAGTGGAATTGATCTATCCAGTAGCTCTTAATATCGGTCTTCGTTTCGCTATTCGCGAAGGAGGTCGTACCGTAGGTGCTGGTCAGGTTACTGAAATTGTAAAATAATTTCTGATAAAATATTCTGAAAAAGTCCCGGACTTTTATGTCCGGGACTTTTTACGGATGTAACTCAAAGGGAGTTTTTTACAGTAAGTTCAAATCTTACCTTCCGTACCAAATTATAAATTTATAAGATGAAACTTAAAGTCTATTTTGAAGAAGCTTATAACGAGCTTGTTCATAAAGTTTCCTGGCCTACTTGGAAAGAATTACAAAATAGTGCTTTCATTGTAATGGTTGCTTCCTTTATTATAGCACTTATCGTTTTTGTAATGGACTCGTCTTTTGAGCACATTATGAGATTTGTGTACAGTTTATTTTATTAATTCCTTTTGGAGTACAACATGAGCGAAAACGTAAAAAAATGGTATGTTCTTCGGGCAATTGGAGGAAAAGAGAAAAAAGTCAAAGAATATATTGATAACGAAATAGCAAATGCTGGCCTCCAGGAATTTGTTTCGCAGGTACTGTTACCAATAGAAAAGGTTTACCAGATTCGTAACGGGAAAAAAATTAGCAAAGAGCGTAATTTATTCCCTGGTTATGTTATGGTAGAAGCTTGTCTTGTGGGTGAAGTTCCTCACATTTTGAAAAATATTCCTAACGTTATCGGCTTCCTTGGGGATACAAAAAGTGGAGAACCTGTTCCAATGCGTCAGTCAGAAGTTTACCGTATTTTAGGACGTGTCGACGAATTAGCTGATTCGGCAGAGGAAATGAATATCCCATTTGTTGTTGGTGAGACTGTGAAGGTTATTGATGGACCATTTAATGGCTTCAATGGAATCATTGAGAAAATTAATGAAGAAAAGAAGAAGCTTGAAGTAATGGTCAAAATTTTTGGACGAAAAACTCCTCTTGAACTTAGCTTCATGCAAGTAGAGAAGGAGTAATAAATCATTTATCGATTTTATTATGGCTAAAGAAATTGCTGGATTCATTAAATTGCAAGTAAAAGGGGGTGCTGCTAACCCTTCACCTCCAATAGGCCCAGCATTAGGTTCTAAAGGGGTTAATATCATGCAGTTTTGCAAACAGTTTAATGGCCGCACACAGGACCTTGCAGGAAAAGTGTTGCCGGTAGTTATTACTGTTTATGCTGATAAATCATTTGATTTTGTAATTAAACAACCCCCAGTAGCTGTGCAACTAATCGAAGCTGCAAAAGTTAAAAAAGGTTCTGCAGAGCCACATGTAAACAAAGTTGGTTCTGTAAACTGGGAACAAGTAAAGGTTATTGCCGAAACAAAAATGGAAGACCTGAACTGTTTCTCACTTGATGCAGCAATTAGCATGGTGGCTGGTACTGCCAGAAGTATGGGTATTACCATCGATGGTGTACGCCCAACATTTAACAAATAAAAATTTTAAAAATGGGCAGAATTACAAAAAATAAAAAGCTTGCTCTGGCAAAACTCGAAAAGGGTAAAATCTATACCTTAAAAGAAGCTTCAGCTTTAGTTAAAGAAATTAGCTTTACTAAGTTTGATGCATCTGTAGATATTGATGTACGCCTTGGAGTTGACCCACGAAAAGCTAATCAAATGGTTAGAGGCGTGGTTACTTTACCTCATGGAACTGGTAAGGAAATACGTGTATTGGCCTTGGTTACTCCTGATAAGGTTCAGGAAGCTAAAGATGCTGGAGCTGATTATGTAGGTCTGGATGACTACGTTGAGAAAATCAAAGGTGGTTGGACCGATGTTGATGTGATTATTACTATGCCGCCTGTTATGGGTAAGGTTGGTGCCCTTGGACGTATTCTTGGTCCTCGTGGATTAATGCCAAACCCAAAGAGCGGTACAGTTACAATGGAAATAGGAAAAGCAGTTGCAGAAGTTAAAGCTGGTAAAATTGACTTCAAGGTTGATAAATTTGGTATTGTTCATACTTCGATCGGTAAAGTTTCATTCACTTCCGATAAGATTACTGACAATGCTACCGAATTCGTTAATACATTGATAAAATTAAAACCATCTGCTGCTAAAGGTACTTATGTTAAGAGTATCTATCTGTCAAGTACTATGAGTCCTGGTATACAAGTAGAACCGAAATCTGTCTCTGAAAAGTAAACGACAATTATGAAAAAATCAGAAAAATTTGAGATTATTGGTAGCCTTACGGAGCAGATCAATTCATCGAGCCATTTTTACTTGACTGACATTGAAAACTTAAACGCTGATCAAACTAGCAAGTTACGTCGTTTATGCAATAAGCAGAATGTAGAATTGGTTGTAGTAAAGAATACGCTTTTACGTAAAGCCATTGAAGCTTCTAACAAGAATGCAGAAGAGCTTTTCGGAGTACTAAAAGGTAATACATCAGTGATGTTTTGCGAAGATGCAAATACTCCTGCAAAACTGATTAAAGAGTTTAAAAAGAAACATCAGAAGCCAATTTTAAAAGGTGCCTATGTTCAGGAATCGGTATACGTTGGCGAAAATCAGTTGGATGTATTAATTACAATTAAGTCTAAAAACGAACTTATTGGAGAAGTTATCGGATTGTTACAATCACCAATCAAAAACGTATTGGGTGGTTTGCAATCAGGTGGTAACATTATTCATGGCGTGTTGAAGACATTGGGCGAAAGAGAATAAAATTAGTTTAAAATTTATAATAAAAATTATTACTGAAATGGCAGATTTAAAAGCACTTGCGGAAGAGTTGGTAAACTTAACTGTAAAAGAAGTAAATGAATTAGCCGGAATTTTAAAATCGGAATATGGTATCGAACCTGCTGCAGCTGCTGTAGCTGTTGCTGCTGGTCCCGCTGCCGCTGCTGAAGAAGCAGAAGAAAAAGTTCAAACTGAATTTGATGTTATCTTAAAATCAGCAGGTCAATCAAAATTAGCTGTTGTTAAATTAGTTAAAGAATTAACTGGTCTTGGTTTGAAAGAAGCTAAAGAAGTAGTTGACGCTGCTCCTAAAGCAATCAAAGAAAAAGTTTCTAAAGACGAAGCTGAATCATTAAAAAGTCAATTAGAAGAAGCTGGAGCTGAAGTTGAACTTAAATAAAAGTCTAAAAACCTTAATAATAGGTTAATATGGTTTAGAACCTCACTTTCGTGGGGTTCTATTCCTATTTATATGTTTGCATAATAAGTTCAATTAATAAAGTACGTCGATGTCAGTAAAAATTGAAAACCAGAGGATTAGCTTTTCTTCAACTAAAACAGTCTTTGATTATCCTGATTTTCTCGAAGTTCAAATTAAATCATTTGTTGAGTTTTTTCAACTTGGGACTACACCAGATCAGAGAAAAAATGAAGGTTTGTGGAAGGTATTCGAAGAAAATTTCCCAATTACCGATACCAGAAATAACTTCGTTTTAGAGTTTGTAGATTATTCCGTTGACCCACCACGCTATTCGATTGAAGAATGTATTGAACGTGGTTTAACTTTTAGCGTTCCATTAAAAGCAAAATTAAAGCTTTATTGTACTGATCCTGAGCATGAAGACTTTGATACAGTGGTGCAAGATGTTTATCTTGGAACTGTGCCTTACATGACTCCAAGAGGTTCTTTTATTATTAATGGAGCGGAACGAATTGTTGTCTCTCAGTTGCATCGTTCTCCTGGTGTATTCTTTGGCCAGAGTATGCACGCCAACGGAACAAAACTTTATTCAGCTAGAATTATTCCTTTTAAAGGATCATGGATCGAATTTGCAACCGACATCAATTCGGTTATGTTTGCATATATTGATCGCAAGAAAAAACTTCCGGTAACCACATTGTTACGTGCAATTGGTTTCGAAAGCGATAAAGATATTCTCGAAATTTTCGACCTTGCTGATGAAATTAAGGTATCGAAATCTGGTTTAAAGAAAATCGTAGGTCGTAAGCTGGCAGCCCGTGTTTTGAAAACCTGGGTAGAAGACTTCGTTGATGAAGATACCGGTGAAGTGGTATCAATTGAACGTAACGAAGTTGTGATCGACCGCGAAACAATTATTGATAATGATCATATTGATGAAATCATTGATTCTGGAGCCAAAACTATCCTTTTGCATAAAGAAGATCAGAATTTACAAGATTTCGCTATTATATACAATACGCTTCAGAAAGACCCGTGTAACTCTGAAAAAGAAGCAGTGTTACATATATACAGGCAATTGCGTAACGCAGAACCGCCGGATGACGCTACTGCAAGAGACGTAATTGACAAACTTTTCTTTTCTGAAAAAAGATACGACCTGGGTCAGGTTGGTCGTTACCGAATGAACAAGAAACTGAATCTTAATATTGAGATGAACGTTCAGGTTCTGACCAAGGAAGATATCATCGAAATCATCAAGTATTTAATCAAGCTGGTTAATTCGAAAACCGACGTTGATGATATTGACCATTTGAGCAACCGTCGCGTTCGTACTGTGGGTGAGCAGATGTATAACCAGTTTGGTGTTGGATTAGCTCGTATGGCACGTACAATACGTGAGCGTATGAATGTACGTGACAATGAGGTTTTCACTCCAATCGATTTGATTAATTCCAAGACTTTGTCATCTGTAATTAATTCATTCTTTGGAACGAATGCTTTGTCTCAGTTTATGGATCAAACAAATCCATTGGCTGAAATGACTAATAAACGTCGTATGTCGGCTTTAGGTCCTGGTGGTCTTTCGCGTGAAAGAGCAGGTTTTGAGGTTCGCGACGTTCACTATACTCATTATGGACGCCTTTGTCCGATTGAAACTCCTGAGGGGCCAAATATTGGTTTGATTTCTTCGCTTTGTGTTTTTGCAAAAGTTACCGATTTAGGTTTTATCGCAACACCTTATCGTAAAGTAGAAACCGGAAGAGTTGATTTGTCGGAAGATGGTGTTATTTATCTTACTGCTGAAGAAGAAGAAGGTAAAATCATTGCCCAGGCAAATGCGCCTATCGACAACGATGGTCACTTTATCAATCCAAGAGTAAAAGCTCGTTTGGATGGTGACTATCCAATTGTTGGCCGTTCTGAAGTTAACCTGATGGACGTTGGTCCTAACCAGATTGCATCTGTAGCTGCGTCTTTGATCACCTTCCTTGAACACGACGATGCCAACCGTGCATTGATGGGATCGAACATGATGCGCCAGGCGGTTCCACTGCTTCGTCCTGAAGCACCTATTGTTGGTACCGGTTTGGAAGCACGTGCCGCCATTGATTCACGCGTTCTGGTTGTTGCTGAAGATAATGGTGTGGTTGAGTTTGTTGATGCCGATGAAATCCATATCAGATACGACAAAACCGAAGAAGAACGCTTTGTAAGCTTCGACCCGGAAATTGTCACTTATAAAATAGCAAAATTCCAAAAAACAAACCAAGGTACAGTAGTCGACCTGAAACCTATTGTATTCAAAGGCGATCGCGTTACCAAAGGACAAGTTTTAACTGAAGGCTATGCAACACAGGGTGGAGAGCTCGCATTAGGTCGTAACCTTAAAGTTGCATTCATGCCTTGGCAGGGTTATAATTACGAGGATGCTATTGTAATTTCAGAGCGTGTTGTTCGTGAGGATATATTCACTTCCATTCACGTTGATGAATATGCTCTTGAAGTTCGGGATACAAAGCGTGGCGTTGAAGAATTTACTTCAGATATACCAAACGTTAGCGAAGAAGCTACTAAAAATCTGGATGAAAACGGTCTTATTCGTGTAGGTGCAATAGTAAAACCAGGTGATATACTTATTGGTAAAATCACTCCAAAAGGAGAATCAGATCCATCGCCGGAAGAAAAACTGCTTCGTGCTATTTTTGGCGATAAAGCAGGTGATGTGAAAGATGCTTCTTTGAAAGCTTCTCCTTCATTGAATGGAACAGTAATCGATAAAAAATTATTCTCTCGCGTCGTAAAAGACAAGAAAGGCAAAATGGCAACAAAACCGTTGCTCGACGCTATCGACGAAGAATTTGACCGCGGTGTATCTGCTTTACGCGCTAAACTTGAGGATAAATTATTCACACTGGTAAACGGCAAAACCAGCCAGGGAGTAAAAGATTACTATGGCGGAGACATTATTGGTAAAGGGAACAAATTTACACTCAAACAACTTCAGGAAATTGATTATCTGACTATTAATCCATCAAAATGGACTACAGATAAAGATAAGAACGATATGATTTTCGCTCTTATCAATAATTTCATCATGAAATATAAAGAGCTTGAGGCTGTTGCCAAACGTAAACGTTACAATGTGACCATTGGAGATGAGCTTCCTGCAGGAATCATTCAGCTGGCAAAAGTTTATGTAGCTAAAAAACGTAAACTTCAGATTGGTGATAAAATGGCCGGTCGTCACGGGAATAAAGGTATTGTTTCTCGTATTGTTCGCGACGAAGATATGCCATTCCTTGAAGATGGAACTCCTGTAGATATTGTCCTTAATCCACTTGGTGTACCTTCACGTATGAACCTTGGACAGATTTACGAAACAGTATTGGCCTGGGCCGGAAAAGAGTTGGGATTGAAATTTGCAACACCAATCTTCGACGGTGCTTCGCTCGAAGAAGTTTGTGAATACACAGATAAAGCTGGTGTTCCTCGCTACGGAAAAACTTACCTGCGCGATGGTGGTACTGGCGAAACATTCGACCAACCGGCAACTGTTGGAGTTATTTATATGCTAAAACTTGGACACATGGTTGAAGATAAGATGCACGCCCGTTCAATCGGACCGTATTCTTTGATAACTCAACAGCCTCTTGGAGGTAAAGCTCAGTTTGGGGGTCAGCGTTTCGGAGAAATGGAAGTTTGGGCGCTCGAAGCATTCGGAGCATCAAATATACTTCAGGAAATTCTGACAGTGAAATCAGACGACGTTCTTGGAAGAGCAAAAGCTTACGAATCAATTGTGAAAGGCGAACCAATGCCTGCGGCAGGTATTCCTGAATCATTGAACGTATTGTTGCACGAATTACGTGGTCTTGGTTTAAGTGTAAACCTCGATTAATTTTTGGCGAATCAGTTTGATTTTCCTGTTTAAAAATTGATATAATATCCAACGATATATGGCATTCAGAAAAGACAATAAAGTTAAAAGCAGCTTTGCCAAAATTGGTATCAGTCTTGCTTCGCCTGAAGAAGTCCTTGAACGTTCGCATGGCGAAGTTTTGAAACCAGAAACTATTAACTACCGCACCTATAAACCCGAACGCGATGGTTTGTTCTGCGAACGCATCTTCGGTCCTGTAAAAGATTATGAGTGTCACTGCGGTAAATACAAACGTATCCGTTACAAAGGAATCGTTTGCGACCGTTGTGGCGTTGAAGTAACCGAAAAGAAAGTGCGCCGCGAACGTATGGGGCACATCTCTTTGGTAGTTCCGGTAGCACACATCTGGTATTTCAAATCGCTGCCTAACAAAATTGGTTACCTTTTAGGTTTACCAACCAAAAAGCTCGATGCAATTATTTATTACGAAAGATATGTGGTTATCCAGGCTGGTGTTAAAGCTCAGGATGGTGTGAAATATCTCGACTTCCTTACTGAAGAAGAATATCTCGACATTTTGGATACCTTGCCAAAAGAAAACCAATACCTCGACGACGAAGATCCAAACAAGTTCATTGCCCGCATGGGCGCCGAAGCATTGTACACCTTGTTGCAGCGCCTCGAATTGGATGAATTATCGTTCGACCTTCGCCACAAAGCCAGCACTGAAACTTCTCAGCAACGTAAAAACGAAGCGCTCAAACGTCTTCAGGTCGTTGAAGCTTTCCGTGCCAGCAAAAATATCAATCGCCCTGAATGGATGATTGTTAAAGTTGTACCGGTTATTCCTCCGGATTTGCGCCCGTTAGTTCCACTGGATGGTGGTCGTTTCGCTACATCTGACTTGAACGACTTGTACCGCCGTGTGATTATCCGTAATAACCGTTTGAAACGATTGATCGAAATCAAAGCTCCGGAAGTGATTTTGCGTAACGAAAAACGTATGCTTCAGGAAGCAGTTGATTCACTATTCGATAATTCAAGAAAATCGAATGCAGTTAAAACGGAGAATAACCGTGCGCTGAAATCACTTTCCGACAGTTTGAAAGGAAAACAAGGTCGTTTCCGTCAGAACTTGTTGGGTAAACGTGTTGACTATTCCGCCCGTTCAGTAATTGTTATTGGCCCAAAACTGAAACTGCACGAGTGTGGTTTGCCAAAAGATATGGCTGCCGAGCTTTTCAAACCATTCATCATCAGGAAACTGATAGAGCGTGGTATTGTAAAGACTGTGAAATCGGCAAAGAAAATTGTTGATCGTAAGGATCCGGTTGTTTGGGATATCCTTGAAAATGTATTGAAAGGACATCCTGTAATGTTGAACCGTGCGCCCACGCTGCACCGTTTGTCAATTCAGGCTTTCCAGCCAGTATTGGTTGAAGGTAAAGCTATTCAGTTGCATCCATTGGTTTGTACGGGTTTCAACGCCGACTTCGACGGTGACCAGATGGCTGTTCACGTACCGCTTGGTAACGCAGCAGTATTGGAAGCACAGATGTTGATGCTTGCTTCGCACAACTTGTTGAACCCTGCTAATGGTGCGCCAATCACTGTGCCGTCGCAGGACATGGTTCTCGGTTTGTATTATATGACCAAACCGCGTCCTGGCGCTCGTGGCGAAGGTATGACTTTCTATTCCACTGAGGAAGTTATCATTGCGCATAACGAAGGTGCTGTTGATCTTCATGCTATTGTGAAAGTGAAAGTTGAAGATGTTGACGAAAATGGCGAGATGTTCAAGCACATCATCGAAACAACTGTTGGTCGTATCATCTTTAACCAGTCAGTACCAAAAACAGTCGGTTATATTAACCAGTTGCTGACTAAAAAATCGTTACGTACAATTATTTCTGATATATATAAGAGAACAGGTAATGCTGTAACAGTGAAATTCCTTGACGATATTAAGGATTTGGGTTACACTATGGCTTACAGAGGTGGATTATCATTCAACTTAAGCGACGTAGTTGTTCCGGTTGATAAGAAAGAAATTGTTGATGCTGGTTACAACGAAGTTGAAGAAGTGATGATGAACTACAATATGGGTTTCATTACCAATAACGAACGTTACAACCAGGTTATTGATATTTGGACTCATGCCAATGCCAAACTTACCAACTCGGTAATGAAAACACTGAGTACCGACCGTCAGGGATTCAATTCGGTTTATATGATGTTGGACTCTGGAGCTCGTGGTTCGAAAGAACAGATTCGTCAGCTTTGCGGTATGCGTGGTTTGATGGCTAAACCTCAGAAATCTGGTTCTACCGGTTCGCAGATTATCGAAAACCCTATCCTGGCAAACTTTAAAGAAGGACTGTCGGTTTTGGAATATTTTATTTCGACTCACGGTGCCCGAAAAGGTTTGGCTGATACTGCTTTGAAAACTGCCGACGCTGGTTATTTGACCCGTCGTTTGGTCGACGTTGCTCAAGATGTTATTATTCAGGAAGAAGATTGTGGAACATTACGCGGACTTGTTGCTTCTGCCATTAAGAATAACGAAGAGGTTGTTGCCTCTCTGGAAGAAAGAATAATTGGACGTACTACTGTTCACGATATATTCAATCCGCTGACTGGCGAATTGATCGTTGCTTCAGGTGAAATTATTACTGATGATATTGCAAAGAAAATTGAAGATTCTCCAATTGAATCAGTCGAAATTCGTTCTGTATTGACCTGCGAATCGAAAGTGGGCGTTTGTGCAAAATGTTATGGTTTGAACCTTGCCGGTAGCACAATGGTACAACGCGGTGAGGCTGTTGGTGTAATTGCAGCACAGTCAATCGGCGAGCCTGGTACACAGTTGACACTGCGTACATTCCACGTTGGGGGTATCGCTGGTAACATTTCAACACAGTCTACAATTGAATCAAAATACGAAGGTATTGCTGAAATCGATGAATTACGTATTGTTGAACAATACAACGATGCTGGAGAGAAGGTTTACGTTGTAGTTAGTCGTTTGGCTGAATTGAGAATCATTGACAAGAACACAAGAATTCAACTTTCAACACACAACATTCCTTACGGATCGAAACTATTCATCGATAACGGACAGGAAGTGAAGAAAGGAATGAAGATATGTGAATGGGACCCATACAATGGCGTTATTATTACCGAGTTTAAAGGTAAAATCGCTTTCGAACAGGTTCTCGATGGTATTACTTATCGTGAAGAATCGGACGAACAGACTGGTTATAAGGAAAAAGTGATCATTGAAACCCGCGATAAAACTAAAAACCCATCGTTGCGAATTTTGGATGAAAACGGAGATACTATCCGTACCTACAACTTACCAGTGGGAGGCCACTTGGCTGTTGATGAAGGTGCGTTGGTTGAAGCTGGTGCCGTTTTGGTGAAAATACCACGTGCAGCTGGTAAAGCAGGCGACATCACTGGCGGTCTGCCTCGTGTAACTGAGTTGTTCGAGGCCCGCAACCCATCAAACCCTGCAATCGTATCCGAAATCGACGGTGAAATTTCACTAGGTAAAATTAAACGTGGTAACCGCGAAATCGTCGTTACTTCAAAAACCGGTGAAGTTAAACGTTATCTGGTTCCTCTTTCACGCCAGATTCTCGTTCAGGAAAACGATTATATTCGAGCAGGGACCCCGCTTTCAGATGGTGCTATCACTCCATCCGACATTTTGGCGATCAAAGGTCCAACTGCTGTTCAGGAATATATTTTGAACGAAGTTCAGGACGTATACCGTATGCAGGGTGTGAAAATCAACGATAAACATTACGAGGTAATTATTCGCCAGATGATGCGTAAAGTTGAGATTGATGACCCGGGTGATACTCGTTTCCTTGAAAAACAGATTGTTGATAAACATGAATTCCTGCACGAAAACGACTGGATTTATAGTAAAAAAGTAGTTGTTGATGCTGGCGATTCTGATAGTTTAAAACCTGGTATGATTATTACTTCACGTCGGTTGAGAGATGAAAACTCAAATCTTCGTCGTCGTGACAAACGTTTGGTCGAAGGCCGTGATGCAATTCCTGCTACTTCGAGCCAGATTTTGCAAGGTATCACTCGTGCTGCATTGCAAACCCGTAGCTGGTTGTCGGCTGCTTCATTCCAGGAAACAACTAAGGTATTGAACGAAGCTGCTATCCAGGGTAAAGTTGATTACCTCGATGGTTTGAAAGAAAACGTAATTTGCGGTCACCTGATTCCTGCAGGTACAGGTTTAAAAGAATACAAAAACCTTGTTGTTGGTTCGCGTGACGAATATGATAAAATGGTTGATTCGAAAAACGATCGTTATTAATTTTCGAAATTCATGGAAGATCAACTCGAAAATCAATTGCAGATTGAGTTAACTGAAGAAGTTGCTCAGGGTATATACTCTAATCTGGCCATCATTACACATTCAAGTTCCGAATTTGTTCTTGATTTTGTAAGAATAATGCCAGGTATCCCCAAAGCAAATGTTAAGTCCAGGATTATTTTAACTCCTGAACATGCCAAACGTTTGCTGATGGCTTTGCAGGATAACATTCAGAAATTTGAGGCAGTAAATGGCCCAATTAAAAATGTGCGCGGACACGATCCGTTACTTCCTCCAATGTCGTTCGGAGGTCCTGCTCCAATAGCTTAAAACTTATTCAAAAATCAAATAAGTGCCGTTTCATCGAAAGTTGGAACGGCATTTTATTTTGTTACTTTGTCGTACAAATTAAACAAACTCATGAGTACAATTATCAGAAAAACTACCATCGAAGATTTTACCTCTGTCTACCTTCTGTTTGAGCAACTTTGGCCAACCAAAAAACTGGACAAAAATGCACTTCAAATTGTATTTAATCGCGGAATAAATTCTGAAACCGACGAATTACTTTGCCTTGAACACTGTGGCGAGGTGATTGGCTTTTGTGCCTATGCCATTATTAATAATCTGTGGCAGGCAGGCTACATCTCGTTCATGTATGCAATGGTAGTTGATGAAAAGTATCGTGGAAAAGGTTTTGGAACGATGCTGGTGCAAAAAGCTATCGACGATTCAAAGGCAAGGGGAATGAAGCGCCTCGAACTCGATTCTGCCTTTCATCGTTTGCAAGCACATGAGTTTTACCAGAAACTGGGATTTGAAAAACGGGCTTTTTTGTTTTCACATCCGTTACAATAGATATTAAATCAGGATATTTAGAAATGATGAATAAAATTTTACTCTTCCTGCTGGCTGTAGTTTTTATTTCATGTACATCGAATCAGCCTAAAGACAATCGACTTTTGTTTAGTATAAAGATTAAACCTGAATATAAATATATTTTGGTGACCAAAAATTCGTATGAAACAGAAGTGAGGTACGAGGGGAAAGAGAAAGCAATGAACAAACTTCGGAGTATGGGCGTAAAAAACCCGAATGTGATGAGCCGTCAGTCTCAGTCTGAAATGATTTTAAAAACCGAAAAGTTACTCGATAACTATATTCCGGTTAGACTAGAAATCGCTAAAAGTAATGGTAGCGATGGGCTGCCCGATATAAGCCAGGGAATAAGCGTTAACGGCGAAAGTGTGAATGGAAATATGCCCCAATTTAGTTCTATTGCTTCAGTAAAGCCGGCGACGATTGACGAAAAAGTATTTTTGCAGGGCGTCCAGAACAATTTTTCACGTTTATCACTGCCTGAAAAGCGACTAAATATTGGAGAGCAGTTCACTGTTGAATCGACATTGACTATCGCGATGGAAAAATCGCACGTGGAGATTACCGTTTCGACTATTTATAAATTGGTGAGTGTGGCTAATGGGTTGGCAAATTTCAATATTACCCAGAACTACGAAATGAACCAGTTGCGCATGGATAACTCGTTTGCCGGAAATGGTGGCGGACAAGGAAAACTAACTTACAGCGCCGAAAACAACATGGTAACATCGTTCGAAATGAAATCGAACCTCGAAATCAACAAAAAGCTGGAGAATTTCCTGTTCGTTCTGAAAACCAAAAGCGAATTTACCCAGAAAATCGAAGTGACGAAGAAATAATATAACTGTTTTTAACCTCAGCAATTTGTTTAAAAAATGTTGTACTTTTGAAATAGCCATATATGCTAACGCCTGCTTAAACGGAAAATGAATAAATGGCTATTCCATGAGTACGTGCCGAAGTTTAATAAAGCAAAAACAATAATACGAATATGAAATATGGTAGTAAAAGACGAGATATTAAAACGATTGACAGATTTCAAAACATTGTGCCAAAACCACAACGTTAGCTATTTGTATGCTTTTGGCTCATCAACTACCGATAAATTCAACTTTGAGAATAGCGATATTGATTTGTTGGTAGAGATAGAAGACAATGATCCGTTAGAAAGAGGAGAGAAACTTTTATCGTTGTGGGACACTTTCGAGGCTTTTTTTCATCGTAAAGTCGATCTGCTCACCGATTCCTCCGTGAAGAATCCTTACCTGAGAAAAAATATTGACTCAACAAAAGTTTTGCTTTATGACAGAAAAGGGTCTCAAATATTTGTCTGATATCTTGCGGGCGATAGAATTGATTGAAGAATTTACGCTGTCGGTTGCAGACTTTGAAGAATATGCGGTCGATCTAAAGACCCAAAGTGCTGTGGAAAGGCAATTGGGTATAATTGGTGAGGCCGTCAACAAGTTTGAAAGCATTTACTCTGAGTTAACTCTTGAAAATTCCAGGAAAATAGTTGGATTCCGAAATCGCTTGATTCATGCTTATGATGCGGTTGACCCTTCTATGATATGGGCCATTATTAAACGACATTTGCCTCCGTTAAAAGAAGAGGTGATTCAAAAAATGAAATAAATAACAGTAATAATTGCTCTGATGACTTCGATGTTATCAGAGCAATTTGTTTGAATTAATGTTTTTTTAAATCGTACTCACCCTGTCCGTCGCAAGCTTCGGCCTGCCCATCTCTCCCGGAGAGGCTTGGGGTGAGTCAAGCTGAAAATGCAGATTCAATAGCTACAATGTTTCATTTCCATTGCTTAATCCCTCTTTTTATTCCCTTGTTCAAATCTTTCTCACCTTGGGTTATTGGTATTTATGAGGTTGGGCGATTTTACATGTAGCAAAAATAGCACATCAACCGGCTTGTGAAATCAAGCTTGTCGCCACATTGGAGTAAATAGAAAATCCAGAGCTCCTTTTTTACTGCATCAACGCTACGTAATTTATCTGTCATTTTGGAGAATAGAATTATTACTGAAAAGTTGTGGATAAAAACAGTCAAGGCTGCAAATGGGTAACCTTTATTTCTGACTATCTTTGAGTCTGTAATAATTCTTAAATTTGACAATGGAGACATTAGGTAATGAACAACATAAGATTATTCATGGAGACGCTTTGGCGGCATTAAAAACGCTACCGAATAGTTCTGTGGACTTAATATTTGCTGACCCACCATACAACATCGGCAAAAACTTTAACGGTCACATTGAAAAGTGGAAAACTGAAGAAGCATATTTGGAGTGGTGTTATGAATGGCTTGACTTATGTATTCAAAAACTTAAACCAAACGGTAGCTTCTATGTTATGACTGCAACACAGTTTATGCCTTTTTTTGATATCTATCTTCGTAAAAAGTTGGACATCCTGTCTCGCCTTATTTGGTATTATGACAGTTCGGGCGTTCAAGCTAAAAAGTACTATGGTTCAATGTATGAACCAATTTTATTTTGCGTGAAGGACAAGAATAATTATACATTCAACTCAAATAACATTTTAGTTGAAGCAAAAACAGGAGCCAAACGCAAACTGATTGATTACCGAAAAGCAGTTCCGACAGTTTATAATTCGGAGAAAGTTCCAGGTAATGTTTGGGAGTTTGCACGAGTTCGCTATCGTATGGACGAATACGAAAATCATCCAACACAAAAACCAGTTGCTTTGCTTGAAAGAATTATCAAAGCGAGTTCCAACGAAGGAGATTTAGTGATGGATCCATTTTCAGGAACTTTTACAACTTGTTTTGTTGCAAAAGAACTTGGTAGAAATTCTATTGGTATTGAGTTACAAGATGAATATGTGAAAATAGGTTTGCGAAGATTACATATAGCTAAGGAGTTTAAAGGGGAAAAACTACAGAAAGAAATTAGAACGTTTGAAACTGAAAAAATAGCTAACATTTATCAGCCAACATTATTTGAACCCAATGGAACATACATTCACAACGACCATTAAATCAGTCTTAGAAAAACACTTTGGTGAATATGCTAATGATATTCTCGAAAAGAATCAACTTATTCAATATATAAACGAGAAAACTCGCTCTGCAAATAAGGGTTCAAAATCGCGCTCCAGTTTTGCAAATCTTTATGCTATCTATGTTATTATTGAGGACTATATCACCAATGGATACGACCTTAAGGGTGATTACTCAAAGTATGAAGGAGCTTTGTTTAATAAACTTTTTGCGAGACAAAGAGAATTGCCGTTTGGAAGTAAACTTCAAAATCATGCTTTGAATAATAGAATGAATTCAGAGTTTCAAAAGTATTTTCCAAATTCAGAGTTCATTCCTATTATTCGTAACCTCGAAACCAATCGCTATTGGATAAATGAAAATCTCTTGAAAATTACGATCGGTAAAGCCAACATCAACATCGCAAAGGCTATCATCAATATTATTGACGAATATGCAAAAACTAAGCAAGATGCTTTTCAACGTTTTGTAAAGTCCTGTGAAGAATTGCAAGAGATTGGTAATACAACTCCTGAAAAAATTGAGGAGTTTGTAATTGGGTTACTTGCGCTAAATGTTGATGCACGACTTTTTGAAATTGTAAGTTATTCAATTCTCAAATATTTCTATCACGACCAACAAATATTTTGGGGCTATGAACTTGAAAAGTTGAACAAAGAAAATTTGAAACTATACAAAACAGGAAGAACCAATGCAAATGACGGTGGTATTGACTTTGTAATGAAGCCACTTGGACGATTTTTCCAAGTAACAGAGACATTGGATTTCAAAAAGTACTTTCTTGACATTGATAAAATTCAAAAGTATCCAATCACTTTTGTAATCAAATCAAACGAATCGGTACACGACTTGTTAACGAAAATCCAAAATAACGCAAGAAAAACATATTCAATTAAAGCCATCGTTGACAAGTATATGGATTGCATTGAGGAAATCATAAATATTCCAACTCTCAATGAAAGGTTTAATGAGGCGGTCAGTCAAGGTTATTTAAACAAAATTCTTGAAGAAGTAGTGATTCAAAGCAAAGTTGAGTTTAATTACGAAGGAACTGACGATGATTAAGAATAGAAGAACATACTGCTATTGATAATTTTGCGACCTGCATTTTTAAACCTAAGCTTTCCAATCCCGTAATTGTGCGTTGCAACCCCAGTAATTTCTGCCCTGTCATCCGAATAACGACTCGCCCTAATCCTGTTAATAACTTGTTGATATAAAAGTTGTAAACCAACTATTGTTTTACAATAAAACCTCTTATATTTCGATTAGTTATTTACCTATTTTTCTAACCCTTTAAAACTACACTATGGTAAGTAAAACACAAACCGGCCATGTAAAAAACCTGGCCAACCTCGACGAATTAATTTCTTTTGTTACAGGTTACGGAGCAACCTACAATCCTTCAAAAGCTTCTCTCAAATTAGCTGCTTTACAAGCCCTTTCAACCAGCTCTAAAAATGCAATCAATGCGGTAAATACTGCAATCCCAGCATTAGGTAATGCGGTTGCTGCGCGTAAAACAGCGTTTCAACCCTTAAACAAGCTCGTTACGCGGGTAAACAGTTCCCTTAAAGCAACCGACACCTCCGGGCCGATCAATGAAAATGCAAACAGCCTGGTTCACAAGATCCAGGGGAAACGGATTACCGCCAAAAAAACCGAAGAAGAAAAGGCAGCCGCAAAAGCCGAAGGAAAAGAAATTAAAGAAATTTCATCAACACAAATGAGTTACGACATGCGTTTAGACAATTTCGACAAACTCATTAAATTGTTATCTACCTTGCCGCTTTATACCCCCAACGAGGCCGATTTAAAAGTAGCAGCATTAACAGCCCTGTACAACGATTTAAAAACAAAAAATGCAGCAGTTGTCAATGCAACCACAACACTAAGCAATGCCCGTATTACACGCGACGATATTCTTTACAAAGAAGTTATTGGCTTAGTCGATATTGCATTCGACGTTAAGAATTACATTCTGTCGCTCTTTGGTACAACAAGCCCTCAGTACAAACAAGTTTCGTCGTTGAGGTTTAAAAGGCGCAAGACGTAGGTGCAAACCTGCTGCTTCGCCCTTCAAATTATATGAGCGCATGGTGCAAAAACAGACTGCAATTGTCGTTTAGGCAATGGCGGTCTGTTTGTTTCGAAGTAGATTTGGAAATGAGATGATACCCTCCTGGAAACAGTTAACCGCACTTCGGGAAATGCCACCCACATACCGGAAACTATCACCCGCCGGCCGGATATTATGGCGGGTACCGCGTAAAATACCATCGGCATATCAGATATTGTCATCCGCTCGTAGGATAATTTCACTGGCATGGCGGATATTGTTATCGGAATAAAGAATACTGGCACCGGCATTGGGGATATTATCGCCGGAATATAAGATACTGGCACCGGCACATCCGAAATTACCAGCGGCACAATAGAAGTTGCCAGTTGCCCGGTGGAAACTGCTAACTACATTTCAGAACTTGCCAGCTACATCCCGTTGCATCATTGCTACGCTGCACCTTTTACATGTATGCCGGGTAATACTGGTTCCGGCAGGCCGCGAGGTTAGTCCTCTGCCATGTAAAAAAATACAATCCATGTTCTTTTCGGGTCATAAGGTCGATTTTTCGGGTGCATGGTTCAGGTTCTTACTTAAATTCAATCTAAATTATTTTTTTCTTTTTCTGAAATAGGATTTTTTGAAAAATAGCGGCGATTGTTTTAATTGCTTTCCCTGTCAGCGGTTCCGAATATTTAAAATCCTGAATTCGGTAAATCTTCGCTTTCCTTAGTCTTTATTGCCTTTTGGTATGTTTCACAGCCGCAAAAAGATGTTTGATTTCTTTGGGTTGAATACCTATATTTGCTCACCTTAAAAAAAAAGGCTCCGATGGATGGCTTTATCTGGATGGCTAAGCGGATTTCAGAAAGGGCGATTTTATTAGGGTAAAGCAACGAGCATAAATTATTGTAAAAAAATAATATGACTCACCCCAAGTCCGCTTGGCGGCTTTGTAAAGGGTAAAGCATCGCAGATGAGAGGGGTGAGTTGAGAAATGCCCGACAATGTTTTTCGTTTTTTTTGAACCGAAACAATACAATTAACTAAATAGCAACGAATGAAACGAGCCACGAAAGATAGCTTCTCACGTATGGGATTGAAAGGGTGGCGAGTTCCTATAGCAATTTAAAAACAAATTATTATAGTATGAAAGGTTATAAAATTATCGTGCTTGCCAAGCAGGTTCCCGATACAAGGAATGTTGGCAAAGATGCAATGAAAGCCGATGGAACAGTGAATAGGGCTGCTCTTCCGGCTATTTTTAATCCTGAAGATTTGAACGCGTTGGAACAGGCGCTTCGTATCAAGGATACTTTCCCCGGAACAACCATTACCATTTTAACCATGGGCCCGGGCCGTGCTGCCGAAATTATTCGCGAAGGAATGTTCCGTGGTGCCGACGATGGTATTTTATTAACCGACCGTGCATTTGCCGGATCTGATACCCTCGCTACTTCTTATGCTTTGGGCCAGGCCCTGAAACGGATTGGTAAATTCGATATCATTATAGCCGGTCGTCAGGCTATCGACGGAGATACCGCTCAGGTTGGTCCACAGGTTGCCGAAAAGTTAAGTATTCCGCAGTTAACTTACGTCGAAGAAGTAAAAGCAATTGAAAAAGGCAAAGTAATCGTAAAACGCCGTTTGGAACGTGGGGTAGAGGTAGTAAGCTGTCCGATGCCATTGGTTATTACTGTAAACAGCAGCGCCCCCGATTGCCGCGCCCGCAATGCCAGGTTGCTCATGAAATACAAACATGCAAAAACGGTAAGCGAACTTCAGAATTCGAACGAAGATTACCTTCATCTCTATAACGATCGTCCCTACCTCAATATCGTGGAATGGACAGTAAACGACATCGAGTCGAATCCCGAAGAATTGGGTTTGTCTGGTTCTCCAACCAAGGTAAAAACTGTTGAGAACGTTGTGCTTCAGGCTAAAGAAGCAAAAGTTATTACTTCGGCTGACGACAATATCGACGCTTTGATGAAAGAATTGATTGCAAGTCACACCATTGGTTAACCTTAATAATTGAAAAAACTATGAACAGCGTATTTGTATATTGCGAAATAGAAGACGGACAAATTGCAGAGGTTAGCCAGGAGTTGTTAACCAAAGGAAAAGGTTTGGCAAACGAATTGAAATGTAAACTCGAAGCCATTGCAATAGGTCATAAGCTCGAAAATATTGGTAAGGATATTTTTCCTTACGGCGTTGATGTATTGTATGTAGCCGACGACAAACGTCTGGCTCCTTATTCTACATTGCCACATACATCAATCGTGGTGAAATTATTCGAAGAACAAAAACCACAAATAGCCCTGATGGGAGCTTCTTCCATTGGCCGCGATTTGGGCCCTCGCGTTTCATCGGCCCTGCATAGTGGTTTAACTGCCGATTGTACCAGTTTGGTTATTGGCGACCACGAAGACAAAAAAGCCGGAAAGGTTTACGAAAACCTGTTGTACCAGATTCGTCCGGCCTTTGGTGGTAACATTATTGCTACCATTATTAATCCCGATCATCGCCCGCAGATGGCAACCGTTCGCGAAGGTGTAATGAAAAAAGAGATTTACGATGCTGCCTATAAAGGCGAAACTGTAAAACTCGACGTGTCGAAATATGTGACCGATGCCGATTTTGTTTGCGAAATCATCGAGCGTCATATCGAAAAGAGCAAAGTAAACATCAAAGGCGCTCCGATTATCGTTTCAGGAGGATATGGTGTAGGTTCGAAAGAGAATTTCAACCTGCTTTTCGAATTAGCCGAAGTGTTGGGTGGCGAAGTAGGCGCATCACGCGCCGCTGTTGATGCCGGATACATCGAACACGAACGTCAGATTGGCCAGACCGGAACAACCGTTCGCCCAAAACTGTACATCGCCTGTGGTATTTCAGGACAAATCCAGCACCGCGCAGGTATGGAAGAGTCGGCCCAGATCATTGCCATCAACACCGATCCCGAAGCGCCAATCAACTCTATTGCCGACTATGTGATTACAGGTGATGTGGCTGAGATTCTTCCTAAGATGATTAAATATTATAAAGCAAATACAAAATAGAGGAGCCTCCCTCAACCCCCTCCCCAAGAGGGAGAGTAGGAAAATTGCATGTGATTATGAATATTGTTTAACCAAGGCCTTGACTTTAATTTCTCCCCTTTGGGGAGGTTAGGAGGGGCTTATAATTTTTCAACAATGGCTAATTTTTATACAGACAATAAAGACCTGAAATTCCATTTAGGTCATCCGTTAATGGAGAAAATTGTTCGCCTGAAAGAACGGAATTTCGAAGAAACGAAAAAATATGATTATGCACCAATGGATTATGAAGATGCTTTCGATAGTTTTGACAAAGTATTGGAAGTAGTCGGCGAAATTTGTGGTGATATTATTTCACCAAATGCTGAAGGTGTTGACGCCGAAGGCCCAAAGGTTGTTGACGGTCATGTGGTTTATGCATCCGGTACCGCCCGTAACATTGATGCTTTGCGTAAAGCTGGTTTGATGGGGATGTCGTTGCCGCGTCGTTTCAACGGCTTGAACTTCCCGATTGTGCCTTACATTATGGCTGCCGATGTTGTATCGCGTGCAGATGCTGGTTTTGTAAACATCTGGGGATTGCAGGATTGTGCAGAAACCATCAACGAATTTGCTTCTGAAGATCAGAAAGAAAGATATCTGACCCGCGTATGTGCCGGAGAAACGATGGCAATGGATTTAACCGAGCCCGATGCAGGTTCCGATTTGCAGGCTGTTCAGTTAAAAGCCACCTGGGACGAAAAGAAAGGAGTTTGGTTGTTGAATGGTGTAAAGCGTTTCATCACCAACGGCGACGGCGATATTTCGCTTGTTTTGGCCCGATCTGAGCCAGGAACGAAGGATGGTCGTGGCTTGTCGATGTTTATTTACGACAAACGTAATGGCGGTGTAACTGTTCGTCGTATCGAACACAAAATGGGTATTGTTGGCTCGCCAACCTGTGAACTCGTTTTTAAAGATGCTCCAGGCGAATTGGTTGGTGATCGTAAAATGGGACTGATTAAGTATGTAATGGCGTTGATGAACGGCGCCCGTTTAGGTATTGCAGCTCAATCGGTAGGTGTGTCCGAAGCGGCTTATCGCGAAGCTTTGTCCTATGCCAAAGAACGTATGCAATTTGGAAAAGCAATCATCAAGTTCCCCGCAGTATATGAAATAATCACTACCATGAAGGCCAAATTAGATGCCTCTCGTACGATTTTATACGAAACTGCTCGTTTTGTTGATGTGTATAAAACATACATGCACATATCAGAAGAACGTGCGTTAGATAAAGAAGAAAAGAACGAGATGAAGAAATACCAGAAGTTGGCCGATATTTATACTCCGCTGGCCAAAGGTCTTTCCAGTGAATTCTGTAATCAACTGGCTTATGATGCTGTTCAGATTCATGGTGGTTCTGGTTTCATGAAGGATTATCCGGTTGAACGTATCTACCGAGATGCCCGTATTACATCAATTTATGAAGGAACAACCCAGTTACAGGTGGTGGCAGCCATCCGCGGGGTAACAACGGGCGGTTATTTGACCCAGATTCGCGAATACGAGGCACAAAAGCTGAATCATGAGTTAGAATATTTACGTCGCACCTTAATTATTTTAACTGACGATTACGAACAGTCAGTCGCCAAGGTAGTTGATAGCAATGATAATGAGTTTATTGATTTTCATGCTCGCCGTCTGGTCGAAATGGCCGGATATATCATAATGAGCTACCTGTTGGTTATCGATGCCAACCGCGATGCCTCATTTACGCGTTCAGCCAAGGTCTTCATTAAACTTGCCAAATCACTTGTTAAAGGCCATGCCGAAGTCATCAGAACATCTATTGTTGAAGATTTAGCTTCATATAAAATTGAGTTGGAATAGATATTCAAATCAATTGATTTACGATTATACAAGAGCTGGTTCGTTGAAGGATCGGCTCTTTTTTTATCGCATTAAAACCATTTTCTGATGTTTTTGAATTTTCAGATTCCAATATTTTACTCCTGAAAGTGGTGTTTGAAATCAGAATTGTAATTTTTTTTCAAAAAAATATGCTTCTTAATTTGTTGAAGGTCAGTCGTAGAGGAATAATTGGAAGAAAGAATCAAAAAAAAGAATAGTGAAAGGTTTGGGAAATTGGAAAAAAAGGGTCTA
>CALGIG010000102.1 GCA_937915865.1 uncultured Prolixibacteraceae bacterium
CCGGGTGATTGTAGAGAAAATCGAGGGTATACGCCTGTAAAAATTCCTTGAGGATTACCCGCTTGGTTTCATTAGGCAGTAATGGGTCTTTTTGTGACAGGGCGTTTTGCATCAACTGGATCAAGGTCGCCATACGGTTTTCCTCAGGTTTTTCAATATCTGCTCCATCTTTTTGCTGTTGCTGGTCTCCACGAAGGTTGCAAATTCAACCTGGTCACTTTCTGAGAAATCTTCAAGGTTAAGACGCAGATCTTCTGTCAGGTCATAGCCGGCTAACCGTCCGCCTCCCCTCCAGGGGCGCAAATAGAGAAAATCAAAAAGTGCCTTCGCCACCGTCGCCTGGGCTATTGGAATGCCCATGTATTCGGAAAATATAAAGCCCTGATAGAGATCTGCTTTGATATTGCGGTAAGTAAAAGTCCCCAGTTTGTTTTCGAATATACGGGTCTGTTTGAGCGTGACCGCAGTAACCGGATACGTCATTTCGGTGAGAATGGCGTTGCGCTGTAAAATATATTCCAGCGATAGATAGGACTGGGGGATCAAAATCGCGCTGACCATGGGTGCAAAATCAGCGTCCGCACGATGCTGTTCGAAAAAGCGGCGTGTCATGTAAACGCCTTTTTTCAACTGGATGATTTGTCCAGCTTTCATCCAGCGGTACAGCGCGGTTTGAATTGTGCCGGCTGCAACAGATTCATCGCCAAGAAGCTGTTTTACCGCTTCAATGGTAAAGTATGGAAAAGATTCAAGTGAGGAAAGGTTTTCTGATTTCATATAGGATAATAGACGTTTACTGTCTATTATCCTATATATAAGTTAAAATTACAAGAGGTATTAATCGTTATTTGCTACTGGCCGGAACTGGCATCCAAACGAGCTTTGTTTCCCCAACATCGTCCAGGATAACCGTTCGACCACATCCCACCAAATTCCTGGGATTTCATACCACTTCGCTCCTGCTACCCCTGTAGGAATATCAGGATCTGGCGCTGTGACTTTATCCAGAAAACTGCCTGGATGAATCGCCACGTCCGTATAAACCACACTATAAATTGGTCCAAGAGTTGCCAGGGACAGTATCATTCCCCACCCACATTGCGAGGGTTTGATGGTTTTAGCTGCATCCAGGCGATCCTGGATGAACTCAACATAAGTTATACCGTCCGGTACTCCAGTAACTGTCATAGGCTGGTTCGCTTTGTATCCAATAAAAATCAAGCTGGAGCAGACAAGAATTATTATCGTATTCCAGGCGATTTTCCATATGAAGTGAAAGAATCCGGCGATCATCTTTACTCCTTCTGAATTCCAGTTTTGTAGCTGTCTTCTGGCTTCCCACCTTCGCCAATCATTAAATTTCCAAATCTCAGTTCTTCTCGGTACATCCGGTCGATAGAAACCTCTACGACATCACCTTCACTACGCCCCATCGTACCAGCCAGGTCTTTCAACTGGCGAACACACTCATAACTTAGTCGAAAAGAACGCACTGGTTTGGTGGGTGAGTTTTTCTTGGGCATTTTGGTCTCCTGTGAATAGTGTTATTTATATAGTAATACAATTGTATTACTTAATCAAGTATCAAATTCCTGAAAAGAGGGTACTTGAAATAAACTATGGTTTTATGGTTAAGTAAAAGTACATCTTGTCTCATAGCAGACAAAATCATCTTTCTCAACGTTGGCTGGTTCCCATATCGTACACGACTGTGCACTTCGTGAGAATAATTTGAACGTTGGCTATTTATGGGGTAATAGGCAAGACCTGCGCTTGCCGGCCTGTAACGAAATGACAGGCGAACACCAGTCCGCAGATGCCAGGCAGGGCGTTTCAGGGTCGCCGGCATCGCGAAGTGCAAAACCCTGTTGTACCCCTAACAGGGCACGCGTACGTCGAGATTATTTCGACGAAAGGCTCAACGGCACATCCGGAAAAATTGTCCTTATTACTAGAAACGGCTGGAAACGCAATCCAAAGCCGTCGGAGGAAGTGTAACTTGTCGTTATCATCCATTTCTAACCAGGTCGATCATGCCCTGGCAAAAGTTACCTGGGATAAAGACCAAATTGCTGAGTACCAGGCCGAGCAGGGGGTAGCTTCAGTCAAAAAGGCGCTGCGACCTGGTGGTGATCCCACGCAGCCACTACCGGTCATCCTGGGCATCAACACACGCCGCACCTATTTTCAAACCGCAACTTTGTTCTTCAAACGCGCTGAGGAAATCACCGATGAGGGTTTGTTGGTCAAATTGCTGGATTCAGATATTATCATGACCACTTTTGAAGAACACTACACCGAGGCCGCACCGGGAACGGTCAACAAGCTGTTGGCCGCGCTGGAAAAGGTTCATCTCGGTTGTGTCAAACTTGGTTGGACTAAAGCACCTTGCCCGATTACTGCTGAACTGCGTGAGTGGGTAAAATCCTTTCGGGACGATAGCGATGTACGAATGGCAAGGTTTGGCTACAAACCTGAAGACGCTGAGAGAGTGATTGCCCATTTGAGGGATAAAAAATCTGTATTCGCGTTGCCAGCGGAACTGGCCTTGCGGTGTGGATTGCGTGAGGATGAAATTGCCGGACTGAAAGGCGAAAATATCGATGGAGAACAAAAGCTTTTGCATATCACTGGCAAAGGAGGTCGTTACCGCCAAGTGCCAATTCCTGACGATTTACTCAGCCACCTGAATCGCTCCAAACAATACCTGTTTACCCCAAGTGCATCCTGGCGGGCCGGCTTTCGGCGAACGGTGCGAGATGCCTCGCGCGCACTCGGAATTGAGATCAGCGGTGTGCATCGGTTGCGGGCTAACTTTGCCCAAAATAAATATCAAGATTGTCTGGCACAAGGTATGAATGAACGAGAAGCCCGCCTCAAAGTGTCTGAATTGCTCGGTCACGCCCGGATCGATGTGACCTATAAGTATGTACCCAAGGGGTATGGATAATACCCGGATTCCACGTCGTCAAATCAGTCAAATTGCAGAATCTGGATTGTTCCCCCACTATTGATACAAAAACAGGCTTTTTAAATCAAAATTACTTGAATTTACAGCCAAAATAACCACTTATCACCCACTTTCGATGTTATTTTTAGTTTATCGGCATTCGCAGAATTTCACTAAAAAAGTGAATCGGATATTTTTGGTAGAGATACCATGTTAAAATTTTTTAGGATAAGAAAACCTGCTGTGAGGATACTACCGTGATCAATAAAATCGAATTCTCTGCCAAAAATCTTACTTCCAATGCCGGGTTATTTCTACTGCTCGAACATGCCAACAAGAATAGGATTTTTGACCTGATTGATCACGATCTGGTGTTTGACAATTCATCGACCAACAAAATCAAAATAAACCATATCAAGACCATGTTGTGCGGCAACTTCATTGGGATTGATAAACTGGAGCGATTGAAATTGCTACAAAGCGATCCGTTGATCAATGAATTTGCCATCTCGATCAAAGAACCAGAAACGGTATCAAGATTTTTGGGAAACTTCAGCTACAAAACAACCCACATGCTGAGAGAAATCAACTTCAAGGTCTTCAAAAAGCTGCTGCGAAAGAGCAAGCTTAAAGTCATCACTATTGATATTGACAGCAGTGTAATCAATGTAGAAGGCCACCAGGAAGGGGCTATCAGAGGGTACAATCCTAAAAGGCCTGGGAACAACTGTTACAACATCCAGTTCGCCTTCTGCGATGAATTGAAGGCTTATGTCACCGGATTTGTACGAAGTGGAAACACTTATACTGCAAACGGAGCGGCTGAAATGATCAAAGAAATCATTGCTCATATTAAAACCGATGATTTAGAAATCCTATTTCGCATGGACAGCGGCTATTTCGACGAGGAAATTATTGAAGTGATCGAATCAGCTGGTTGCAAGTATTTGATAAAGGGAAAGGAGTATCCAACACTCGCCTCTCAAGTTACAGCACCAACCATTTCATTTACGAAAGGTGATAAAGGTCGGGAAACGACCCAGCTTGTTACCAAACTGGATACCTGGGACAAAAACCGAAGGTTTGTTGTCTCACGGGTATTGAAACCAGAAAAAGACAGGTTGCAATTATCCCTGCTGGAAGGTGATGAATACGAGTACTTCTACTTTGTGACCAATACCGAAATGCCTTCAGAAAAAGCAGTTATTGCATATGAAAAACGCGGCAACGCTGAAAATTACATCAAGGAAGCCAAGTATGATATGGCCGTTGGACATCTCCTGCTTCAATCTTTTTGGGCCAATGAAGCCATCTTTCAGTTGATGATGCTGGCCTACAATCTTTTTCTGCTGTTCAAAATGGACTTTGCAAATGGAACGGAATACCGGCAGCAAATCAAAACCTTTCGCTTGAAGTACATATTTCTGGCCGGGAAGATCATCAGAATGGCAAGGAGTGTTGTGTTGAAACTCTCAAAAAAATATCCTTATCAAGAGATCTATGCAAATTGTCTTTCCTGAAAAAATACGTTTTTATGTCCCAACCTGTTGTTTGTATTTAAGCAAGGCCGAGAAAAATCATTTTCTATATCCGATTTTATAAAATGGATCGCTAAAAATCTGCTAAAAATGCTGTACTATGGAGGAAATCATGCTAAACTTAAGTGAGTTCAGCCACAACCATCCCCCTTCTGGGGCGAATTTGTTGGTAACAATATATCAGACGTGGATTTTCGGTTATGTTAAAAAGAAGAATATCTAATAAAATTCTCATACTAAAAGACTAGGATAATATTGGTTGCTTAAAGCACCAAAACAAAATCCTTGGGAGGGAATATGTTCAAAAATCAGATACCGAAGTTTTCACGAATTTGTGTAATTGCTTTGTTTATTGTGTTATTTGCGGTAAGTGCTTGCAATACCAAAATCGAGAGCTTGCCAGTTGAAACGGCAATGACTGAAAAAAATGATAGCGCAACCCCTACTGCCGGGAATCCAACCGCAACTTCCACCTCACAACCCGAAATCTCATTATCTGTCAATGGCGCCCCGTATGCATTCTCAAACCCAATAGTGATTAAAGATGGACTATTGTGGTTACCCTCCATTGAGTTGTTTCAATTCATGGATCGCAAAGAGGTCAGCGTTAATGATGAATTCATTTCAACGGGTGGAAACAATGCGGAAGGCAAGTTTTCGAATTGCCATTTCTGGATTGGCCGTACAGGCCCTAACTCATACACAAATGATACAGAAGGAAGCTTCTGGTTTGAAAGTGATTATCCTGCATTTACACAAAACGGTGAAATTTATCTTTCTGAAAAAATGGTTGAAGACTGTGTTGGCGAAATTGTTCAATTGGATGCTGATCAAAAAAGTGTTAGTCTAAATATTGACTATAAAGTTCTTAAAATGATGCAAGAAGAGAGCCCTAATTTTGTTACTTTTTATAAATTGAAAGACTCTTCTGAATTGAACGATTCCAGAATCGGCAATCTGGTAAGCGGAGTCGTTAAAACACCGGTTGATAGTTGGATCAGTGATATTCCACGGATGAAGCCTTTCGGTTTCACCCGAGCCAGAATAACCTTAAATGCGTCTGATGGTTTGTCAGTAGACCCCTCGTTGGGAGATATTGAAAATACCACTCCACCTGAATATATCGAAATATATCAGGCGATGAAAGAAGCCGGAATCATTTCTCGTTATAGCCTTTCATTTTGGGATTTGGAAAATCGGGAAAATGGCGGCTCTATCAGCAAACAGCGGTTGAGCAGTGAAGATGAAATAGAACGTTATCTCGAATATGTGCGCATGGTGGTGACTGATTTAAAAGGCTTGGTAAGTGAATACGAATTGTGGAATGAACCTGATGCCAACACCGATTGGTATCAACGTATTGAACCGGAAGATTATATTGCAGTCGCCAAACGCGCAATCCCGATTATTCGAGAAATTGATCCAGATGCACGAATTGTATTAGCCGCGACGAGCAGCTATGTTGATATTCCTTGTCAGGAATACTCTAAAATGATCTTGGAGTCAGATATTCTTCCTTTAGGAGATATCATTTCACTACACACGGTCAATAATGATGCATCGCCGGTTTTTCTAAGCGATTACTACTATGGATATGACGAAATGTGGAATGGTATTAAAGAAACGGCTGAACTGCACGGCTTTAAGGGTGAATATTATGCTGATGAATTAAACTATCGATCTCATTACAGCTTGGCTGTCTTGGGACCTGAAGAAGGAAATTACCACCCCTATGAACCAGAAATTTCTGCAAAATACTTTGCCAGAATGATCGCCATCAATCAGGGAATGAATATATCAGTCGGGACATCTGGAACCAATGAAATCGAACGTCCGATTGAAGCCATGATGATTAGAAACATGGCTTATTTGCTGGACGGCTTGAAAGCATTCCCGTTTGACTTACAAGTTGAATCAGAGTCTGATTTAATTCGCCATTATACCTTCAAGGATGATGACGGTAACTTGTATGTCTTCATCTGGAATGACGGCGAAGCCATGGTAGAGAGTCAGGATGTAAAAGGATCACTCATTATTGAAGGAAAAACAGCAGGAGCAGTTATCGCATATGATCCCTACTTGATGAATATGCAGGGACTAACTTTTGATAATAATGCCGAAGGAGTTAAACTTGATAACCTGCTATTCAGAGACTATCCTTTGATGTATAAAATCGAACTGCAATAACTCGACCTCTGTTATTTAAACCCGGCGAAATATCACCGGGTTTTAAAATCTATTTTTCCGGGAATACATAGAATCGCAAGGAGAAAAGCCATCAGTCGGAGATGAAGACTTTCAGGTCGGGGAGCTTTAAGGCGGCTTTAGCCGCAATCTGAAGCTACCGGCTTTAGCCGGTAGTGCTTCACTTTTGGATGGATCATCCTCACAATCATACTCAGAGATACAATCCGATGTAGATTTTACGTAATACATAATTAAACCGGACAGCACATTTGGCTGCCCGGTTTAATTATATTTTCTTTTGGTTCACTGTCTCTGCAATTTCCAATCGCGCGGTGATGCGAATTGGGGGTCTATTGACCTCATTTCGCAAAGGCAATGTTGGGGTGGGCAACGGCAACAGCAGAATTGACGCTCATCTCAACCT
>CALGIG010000103.1 GCA_937915865.1 uncultured Prolixibacteraceae bacterium
TTTGGTAAAAATACACCTTTAATACGTCATATCAAAATTAACTTAACACTAGTTTAAATGTTGTAAATTTATTTGGCTGCATCAATAAATTTAGTTTGGAAATCATCCCAAATATCAGGGCCAAGTTCAGCTAATGGATGATCAACCAGTGAGCCGCCATCTTGCAAAATAACATAAGCATAATCAGAAGAAACTGATTTTAAACTTGAATTTATGAAATCTTTCAACCGAAGAAATTCATTCTTCAGATTAGCTTTAAACTTATTGGCAATTTGTAAATACTGGAGTTCGAGTTCCCAGTTTACTGGCTCTATCACATAAATCCAACCTTCAGAATACGGATCAGAATTAAGCAATGTAGAATTTGAACTCAGCTTTTGGTTTATATCCTGAATTCTTCCAGTTATTGGTGAATATACATGTATAACTTTTCCTTTCCTTGATACAGAACATAACAAATCACCTTTCCTGATTTTCACGCCTATTTCTTTCATTTCAACCTTGGTAATCTTACCGGTAATGTGCTGTAGAAAGTCATCAATTCCAACTTTGACCGTTCCGTTTTTCCGCATGAAAGCCCATGAATGAGATTTATCAAAATAAAAACCCATTGGAACATTAACAACCTCTTCTGTAAAAGCTGTTATGTTTTCCACCCTAACATTTTCTTTTTTAACTTTTCTGAAAAAAGCCCTAAAAATCAACTCGATACATACTCCGCCTAAAATAATAACAATTAAAACGAGTAATAAAGCCGATATCAATGTGTCTGCCCGGTTGGAATGAATATCATCCAACGGTTTAGATTCGTCAAACCTGGCAAGCTGTACAAGTTGTTCATTGTAATTAAGACTAGTTAATCCGTATGTAGCAATTACATGTTGACCATTGGTAACTACCCATTTTAAAAAAGCAATTTCTGACTCGAACTGTGGGTTTGATGAAGAAACAACATAAACAGAGGAAGTTAATTCTCGTGGATATTTTCCAATCCAGACACTACGGGAAAATGCTTGCAAATTGTCGTAAAAATTTTCCATGTAATCAATTTTCCCATTAGCATTTTTATCAATTGGAAGAATTGTTATTCCACTTAAATATTTATCGTTGTCTGGTTGAACTATTTGCGACAATTTACAAAAAGCCAAAGACATAGGTTCATGTTGCAGTTTTTGAATAATTTCTGGCAATTCTAAACAATTTATCGACTCTATTATTGGTTCTTTCCCTTCAAGCCAATTGAACAAAATAGAACTAACAGTATGATCTTTAACGGTATAAACAGAAACATTTTTTTCAATTGAAGAGTTATCTAACAAATCGCCCCAATTCATTGAGACAGATAAAGTATTTTTCAGTTTTTGAATTTTAACTCCGTGTTTAACTAACGCATCGAAATATGGATTTTTATTACTAATAACAGGAACGACAATATCGCGTCCTACAACCACACCTCTAATATTCTGATTATAAACAGTTTTAAATTGATAATCGTTCATCAGAGAAAGAGAACCTGCATCAGGATAAAGATCAGTAGAACGCGATATTTGATTTAAAATAAATTTTTGATTTAAATTTCCTTTTTGATATTCTTGGATAAGGCCATTTGCCAAGCTAAGAAATTCAGTTGATGTATTGATCGTAACAGCATTATTCGAGGTATTTCCGCCATTTAATTTTCCAACATTTCCCAGGAAAAAAAGAGAGAAAAATATCGGAAATAAAGTGAATGTTAAAACCCTGGTTTTCATATTTTGATCTTTTAAATAATACCAATCAAATTTCAAAACCGGTGCCAATTCTATAAGATAAAACAATCACCTAGCTATCAATACATTAAACAATACAGCAATAATATCCCAAAATGGTACTTGTGTAAAATTTCAACACATCAACTAAAATAAAAGTATATATTTTTGATTATCATTATCTTACAAAAATTGTTTAAAAATTCGCATTTGATGAAATTTTAAACAAGCTGCTCAAAATTGAAAAGCCGAAAGATTAAATCTATTAAGAAACAAGCTGAACAACATATAAATCAAAAAAAAACCTGCCAAAAATCGACAGGTTTTCTAATCCGTTATTAAAACTTATGATTTTTTAGATGTCATTTGATCAAACAACTTTTTTTGCTCTCTCATCGCTTCAATTTTATCTGCCGGATCGGTTCGGGCCTCAAGTAAAAACCATCCATTGTAATTGATGCCATTAAATAAATCGAACATCTGTTGATATGGATATTCACCCACATTCAATTCACGGACATGAACTGTATCGCCAAACCATTTCTTCACCGAATTAAAATTAGCTTTAAGTCCGGGTGGAAGTAAATCCTGGTCGTTACAATTCCAGCACATTTTTACATTTTTTTCAGTTACTTGCTCAAACATTGCTTTCATATTCGGAATTTCCTGACTAACATTTCCATGAACTTCAACACGAACTAATAATCCAAAGTCCTGGGCAAATTTTCCAATTTCATTAAAAGAAGCCGCAATTTGGGCAATTGTTTTTTCTCGCGGAACTTCTGTCGGAATTCCATTGGGCTTCACTTTAATTCCGGTTGCCCCAATGTCTTTACACAACTTTATGTACTCCTTTGTCTGATCGATGTTCCATCTCAGTTTAGCCGGATCAGTACTATGGTACTCAAAATTGGAACCATAGCCCAAACAAACAACATTACTGTCTGCAAATCTACGTTTAACATCAGCTCTTTGCGCTACCGAAAGATTTGTTTCTACTTTATGTGCATGTTCTGTTCTCAATTCAACTGCGCCATAACCAGTTTTCTCACAATTTGCTATCAACGTTGGTAAATCCCAGTCTTTTGCCCATTGGTAAGTTACCAAACCAAGCTTCATTCCTGACTTTTTCGTAATAGCCAATAAATCTTCAGTACCAAAAAGCGAAAGACCAACACTCGCCAACAATCCTCGCTGAAGGAAAGCTCTACGATTTAATTCATTTTTCATAAACTCCAAATTAAGTAATAGTTGATTTAAACGATATTATAATATATCGGATAAAAATAAATAAAACAATTGCCTATTTGAATTTTACTTCAATAAACCTTTTATAATTTTCGGATTACTTGAGAAATTACACAATTCCCATTATTGAATTTTAAGATATAAACACCTGATTTATAATTAGATAAATCGAAATTTATAATTTGTCCCCCTGCGGGGATGAAAATTGAGTCCCATACTTTTACTTCAACGCCAAGGATATTAAACAAACTAACTCTAAAAGTTTCATTATGAGAAGCTTTAATATCAATATTAACAAAATCTTTTACAGGATTAGGATAAACTTTTGAAATAGAATATTGTTGAGACAATTCGGTATTGCTAACAGAACCTTTTACTTCTGATGCAATTTTCTGTTGAGCCCAACTGTCAGTTATAAAAGTGAATAAAACAAGGAATGTAAATATTATTTTCATTCGTATAAATTTTTGTTTATCGTCTTATAATCTGCGTATTAGCATTTTCCTTTTTTTGAATGTCACAACGAAATGGAATAGCCAATTGTTCATTTTCGGTTTGTATGAGCATTTGCTTTTATGGCTATTTCATGCGATCTATTTCTGTTTTCGATAAACAAAGACAAAAATCAGACCATATAGTTGCATTTACAAAAAAAAGAAGCTGACCTAAACTTAGATCAGCTTCTTTTTGCTCTATGTTGACCGGATAAATTATTCAAGAACAGAAATTGCATCAACCGGACAAACTTCAGCGCATGAACCACAGTCAGTACAAAGATCTGCATCAATTTTATAAATATCCCCTTCAGAAATAGCTTCTACTGGACATTCATCAATACAAGTACCGCATGCAATACATTCATCGGAAATTTTATAAGCCATAACTCAATTTTTTAGGTTTTATATTCAGCAAAATTATAAAGTTTGGTCGAAAATCAAAAAGAAATACTTAAGTAATTTATCACATCCAATAATCTATTGATAATAAATAAAATACATTAAATCTTATCTTTATTTCCGACACTGCCCATGGCAAGATAATAAGAACATAAACCTTTTAAACCACACTTACCGCACTTTGGCGAACGGGCAATACAGGTGTATCGACCGTGCAAGATTAACCAATGATGAGCTAAAGGAAGTAATTCTTCAGGGAAATACTCTACAAGTTGCTTTTCGGTATCAAGGGGTGTTTTAGCATGAACAGCAAGGCCAATGCGAGCCGATACTCTAAAAACATGAGTATCAACAGCCATCGCCGGCTTATTAAAAACCACTGAGGCAATAACATTAGCTGTTTTTCGACCAACCCCTGGCAGTTTTTGCAAATCGTCAATATCGTCAGGAACTACACCTCCAAAATCATTAACCAGCATTCGGGCCATACCCACCAAATGCTTCGATTTATTGTTGGGGTACGAGCACGAGCGGATGTAATCGAACACTTCTTCCGCTTCGGCTTCGGCCATCTTTTCAGGAGTTGGGAACCGCCGAAGCAAATCGGGCGTAATTTGGTTCACCCGTTTGTCGGTACATTGTGCCGAAAGAATTACAGCCACAAGCAATTCATACGGATTCGTATATTCCAGTTCGGTTTCGGCAATGGGCATTTCTTTCTGAAAATATTGAATAACCTTTTCAAACAGTTCTTTTCGTTCCATAGTCGCATTTTTTCAGGAGTTCAAAACTACAAAAAGAAACAGGAGTTCGAAGTCGAAAAAATAGATGATTGCTAAATTGTTTAATGGCTGAATTGTTGGTTCTAGCAATTTAACCAAATAACCATACAACCATTCATTTTCATCTTCAAATTTCCAAATCCTCAAATCTCCTGTTCTTGCCCTCTATTCTTTAAATATTACTTTTGCAGAAAAAATTTATGACTCCGTATCTTCAGGTTGAAAGTTTATCGAAGCGCTTTGGCGAACAGCTTCTCTTCGAAAACATTTCATTCACTATATTCGAGCAACAAAAAGTAGCGCTTATTGCCCGCAACGGGACCGGAAAGACCACGCTCATGGAAATTCTGGCCGGAAACGACACGCCCGAATCGGGAGTAATAACCAAAACCAGCGGCGTTCGGATTGGCTATTTGAGACAAATACCGGAGCTTGACGAAAATCAGACCGTGTTTGAAACCGTGTTTCAATCGGGCGACGAGAAAGTAGCTGTGATCAGAAACTTTGAGGATGCCTTGCTGCACAACCGAAAGGACGACATTACCAAATACACCGAACTGATGGAACGCCATGAGGCATGGGACTACGAGGTGAAAGTGAAGCAGATTTTGACGCAACTCAAGATTACCAATTACGACCAGCGCATTGCCGAACTGTCGGGCGGGCAGCGCAAACGGGTGGCGATGGCCAACGTGCTGATAAACGAACCCGACCTGCTGATGCTCGACGAGCCTACCAACCACCTCGACCTGGAAATGATTGAATGGCTCGAAAATTACCTGGAGAAAACAAAGATTACACTTTTCATGGTTACGCACGACCGCTATTTTCTGGATCGGGTTTGCAACGAAATTCTGGAAATGGAAGGAAATACGATTTATCGTCACCGTGGCAACTATTCGTATTTCCTGGAAAAACGGAACGAGCGTATTGAAATGCAGCAAGCCGGAATTGACAAGGCGAAGAATTTGCTTCGCACAGAACTGGAATGGGCGCGACGGATGCCCCAGGCACGCGGGCACAAATCGAAATACCGCATGGAGCGCGTTGACGACCTGATTGCCAAGGCAGGCCAGAACCTGAATGAAAACAACATTGAACTGAGCATGAACTCGTCGAGGCTGGGCAACAAAATCCTCGATTTATACCATATCGACAAAGCTTTCGACGATTTGAAATTGATTACCGACTTCTCGTACAAATTTCAGAAGGGCGAAAAAGTGGGTATTGTCGGAAAAAACGGCACGGGCAAATCGACGTTCCTGAATGTAATTACCGGCAGTTTGGCACCCGACAAAGGAACCATTGAAATAGGCTCGACGGTTAAGTTTGGTTATTACCGCCAAAACGGGATTGAGTTTAACCCGGGCGATAAAGTGATTGATGTGGTGAACAAGATTGCCGAAGTGATTAATTTCGAGGACGGTCGCAAGCTCACTGCCTCGCAAATGCTCACCACCTTCCTGTTTCCGCCCGATACGCAGTATTCGTTTGTGGAGAAGCTTTCGGGAGGAGAAAAACGACGCTTGTATTTGTGCACCATTTTGATGCAAAACCCCAATTTCCTGATACTCGACGAGCCTACCAACGACCTCGACATTATGACTCTGGCCGTTCTGGAAGATTACCTGCGCGTTTTCCAGGGCTGCGTAATTATAGTTTCGCACGACCGCTATTTTATGGATAAAATTGTGGACCACCTGTTTGTGTTCGATGGCGAAGGCACGATCAAAGATTTTCCGGGGAGCTACACTGTATGGCGAAACAAGCAACTGGAGGAGGAAGAAAAGCGAAAAAAGGAAAGCAAGCCTGAAGTAAAAGCCGCGCCAAAACCGGTTAAAGAAAAGGAACGGAAGCTGACTTTCAACGAGAAGAAAGAACTGGAGCAGCTCGAAAAAGATATAGCCGCGCTCGAAACCGAGAAAGCGCAATTGGACGAGGAACTGAATTCGGGCTCGTTAAACAACACTCAACTGGTTGAAAAATCGAACCGGTTTGGGCAAATCACCGAACTGCTCGAAGAAAAGGAAATGCGCTGGCTGGAACTGAGCGAACTGGCTTAAAATAAAACGTTGCGGGATGCGAGTTCTGAGATGCGAGATGGGCGTTGCCAAAATAAACACAGAACCCGTAACATGCAACTCGTAACCCGAAACAATAAACGAACTTTGCGCGAAGAAAAACTGAATGGTTATGAAAACATACGGATTAATTGGTTGTAAGCTGGGGCACTCGTTTTCGAAGGGCTTTTTTACCGAAAAGTTCGAAAACGAAAAGCTGAACGATTGCGAATACATCAACTTCGAACTGGATAGCATCGAAGCGTTTCCTGCTATTTTTAACCAGGGCAAAACGATATGCGGACTAAACTGCACCATTCCGTACAAACAGCAAATTATGCACTACCTCGACGAAATTGACGAGGAAGCGGCCGCTATTGGCGCGGTAAACACGGTGAAGATTATTAACGCCGACGGACAGCAAAAGCTGAAAGGTTTTAATACCGATTTGTACGGATTTGAACATTCGATTCGCCCGTTGCTGAAGGAAAAACACCGAAAAGCGTTGATCCTGGGAACGGGAGGCGCCTCGAAAGCCGTGAAATACCTGTTCGACAAGATGGGCATCAGCTACATTTCGGCCACTACCAAGGAGCAACTTGCCAAAAATGAACTTAGCTACGGCCAGCTCACCAAAGCCATTATGAGCGAACACCTGATTGTTGTGAATGCCACGCCGCTGGGCATGTACCCCAAGGTTGACACCTACCCTTACCTGCCCTACGACCTCATTACCCCCGACCATATTTTGTACGACCTCGTTTATAACCCGCAGGAAACCCTGTTTTTAGCAAAAGGGAAAGAGCGTGGCGCGAAAACCAAGAACGGATTGGAAATGCTTCACCTGCAAGCCCTGCGCGCCTGGGAGATTTGGAATAGCTAAAAATATAAGAACTGTGACGAAGATCCGATCTTTGTTTTGAAAGATCGGATCCTTTTTTTGTCACGCGGAACCGTATTAAGAACATGCGAAATCGTCTTAAGAGTTCGCGAAACTGTCTTAAGACCGTGCGGAGCCGTCTAAAGAACGCGCGAAACCATCTTGGGATCGTGCGAAGCTTCTAAAAGATCACAAACATCACTTATACCAAACTATCGCCGCTAACGCGGCTATTCAGGTGCATCGCACCGAGAGTTTGGTAGATAAAATAAGTCCAAGAGAACGGAAAAAGGCGCATCGCGCCGACAGGTTGGTCTTTAGTCTGTACCTATTATGTCGCGGTAGAATGCAAAATATAAGGTTTAAAAACCATTCAGATTGTTAACTGTTTTATCGTTGAATGGAATGAAAAACGAAACATGGAAACAATAACCAATCCGAAAGTAGATAAATACCTGGTTGACGGGTGTATGCGCTGCAAGTTTGGCGCAACGTCCAACTGTAAAGTGAACAACTGGAGAGACGAACTTAGCGCCTTGAGGCGCCTGGTTTTGGAGTTGGGACTAACCGAAGATTTGAAATGGGGAATGCCTTGCTACACCGACAACGGGAAGAATATTTTGATGGTAGCCGCGGTTAAGGAGTACTGCTCGCTGAGCTTTTTCAAAGGTTCGCTCATGAAGGATGCAGACAATGTGCTGGTTAGTCCGGGCGAAAACTCGCAGGCCATGCGCTACCTGAAGTTTACCGACCTTGCCGGAATTGTTGCGCACCAAGAGCAAATTAAAGCCTACATTGCCGAAGCGATAGCCATTGAAAAGGCAGGGAAAAAGGTTCAGTTTAAAAAAGAACCGGAGCCGATGCCCGACGAATTGTTGACTGCTTTTGAAGAATACGACGGATTAAAAGAAGCCTTTGAGAGCTTGACACCCGGACGCCAGCGGGCTTACATCCTTTATTTTTCGCAGTCGAAAGAAACAAAAACCAGAATGAACCGCATTGAAAAGTGCCGCGAAAAAATACTAAATGGTGAAGGGCTGAACGACAGATACAGTTGAAGGTATTGATATTCTGGAAAGCGGCTCACAACAGATTGCTTCGTACTCCTTCGTCGTGCTCGCAATGACACTCCGATTGACTTTGGAGATGTCATCAGATTATGATCTAAGTTAAAACCCAATCTTGGTTTATTTCTATATTGTTTGTTTTTATAAGGATGCTTGAAAAAGTGACAAGCATCGAATCTTCCGTCATTGCGAAGGAGGTACAACTGAAGCAATCTATCAATATATAGATTACTTCCCTCTTCTTTCCATGTAGATGCAACGATGGAAAAGGTTCACAGCAGATTGCTTCGTACTCCTTCGTCGTACTCGCAATGACGCTTTGATTGACTTTGGTGACACCCCCTGATGATGATTCAAGTCAAAACCCAATCCTGATTTACTTATAACTTACTTTTCGTCGGCTCCCTGCACGCGCCGTGTACCCGAATACAATTCGTATTTACGGAAGCTACATTCGAGCGAACCATTCAGCACCGGGACTTTACGCGATGGCCTCAACCCGATTGATTTCAGGCAATTGGGCGTACTGACAATCCAAACCGTTGCGTTGGTGTAATGCTGTTTCAGTCGGTCGCCAATGGCGGTGTAAAAGTTGGTATCGTCGGGCGTCAGGCGTTCGCCATAGGGCGGGTTGAATACCAAAAACGGGTTTTCCACCGGTGGTTCCAGGGTCATAAAATCGGCAACGCGGAAGTCGATTAAATCGGCTACTCCTGCCTCCTCCGCATTGCGCGAAGCAATATCAATGTTCCGGTGCAAAATATCCGAAGCGAGTATTTTTGTAGTGTTGGTTACTCCTGAATTGGCTTCCTGCTCCACGCGCTGAAAGAGCCTGGCATCAAAATTAATCCAGTTCATAAAACCGAAGCTTTTGCGCACTGTTCCCGGATAAATTCCGTTGGCAAGCATGGCGGCTTCAACGGCAATGGTTCCCGAACCACACATGGGGTCGATCAGGGTGCTTTTGCAGTCCCAGTTACTGAGCTGAAGCAAAGCAGCCGCAAGAACCTCGTTGATTGGCGCTTCGTTTTGTGCCTGACGATAGCCACGTTTGTGCAACGAATCGCCACTACTATCGAGCGAAATGGTGCAATATCCGTTGCTGATATGCAGGTTGATCAACACATCGGGATCTTTCGAATCAACATTGGGACGCTCGCCAAACTTGTAGCGAAAACGGTCGGCAATGGCATCTTTCAATTTAAGTGAGGCATACATCGAGTTGTTGAACAAGTCGGAGAAAACAGTACTTTGAATGGCAAAAGTTTGTTTCACATCAAACAGTTCTTCCCACTTGAAATTGCACCCTCGTTGATACAAATCATTGGCCGTATGTATTTTGTACGAATCAATCGGAACCAGAATCCGCAAAGCCGTGCGCAAGCAGTAGTTGGCTTTGTACATTATTTTCAGGTCGCCCTTGAAATAAACCGAGCGGCGACCAATCTGAACTTCGTTGGCACCAAGGTCGATTAATTCTTTAGCCAAAACTTCTTCGAGACCAGCCAGCGTGGTGGCAGTATAAGATTGTGTATTCAATTATCTATTCTTTTTTGTGTAATGTTTTCTTTACTCTCCCCCAACGTTCACAGATGCGAAAAAGGTGAATCAATATATCAGCAATATACCAGGATGACTGAATTGCTGTCAAACATTGCCATCCAGAACTTTGTTCCCTTTAACAATCCCCCTTCCGGCATTTTCAATAAAATTCAGTATTTCGTCGCGTTCAACCGTCGGGGCAAAATTAGCTTTTATAATTTCCAAAGCATGGGTTAAATTTCTCTTTTCCTGAAATATCACGCGATAAATTGCTTTTAGTTCATCTATTTTATCCGAATCAAATCCTCTCCGAAGCAAACCAACCCGATTTACCCCTTCGTAGCAAAGCGGATCACGTGCAACAATAATATAAGGCGGAATATCTCTTGCAACCTTACTCAATCCGCCAACCATAACATGCGCGCCAATTCTCGAAAACTGGTGAATACCAGTCAACCCGCTAATGTTTGCCCAATCGTGAACAATTACCTCTCCGGCCATCCCAACATTAAAACCGATAACACAATGATCGCCAATTGAGCAATCGTGGCCAATATGCGAATTAGCCATAATCAAGGTATGATTGCCTATAACTGTTTTTCCTTTCGAGGCGGTTCCCCGGTTTACTGTAACATACTCGCGAATGGTGGTATTGTTGCCTATTTCAACGGTTGTATATTCGCCTTTAAATTTCAGGTCCTGCGGAATCCCGGCAATTACCGAACACGATGAAATCAGACAATTCTCGCCAATCCTGGCACCAGCCTGTATATCGGCGCAATTTCCGATATGGGTATTATCGCCAATTACAACATCATCGTCAATTGTCGTGAAATTCCCGACATGAACATTTTTCCCAATTTTAGCATTTCGCCCAATGATAGCAGTTTTCGAGATCATACTTTTCGCTTTAAAATCAGCCTGCAAATGTCGCTCAAATAAATGTGATTTAAGTTGATGTTAAGTCAATAAATTGAGGCGCGAATCCGGCTTAATGTCTCCTGACTAACATTCAATAGCGAAGCAATGTGTTTTTGTTTCGCTTTCTGTATCATTAGCGGAAACTTGTCGACTAGGTATTTATATTTCTGCTGAGCGGTTAACGATCCGAAAACAAAATGGAATTCATCGAAATTTGCGAGCGAACACCTGAAGAAATGGGCATAAAACTTAAAGAAAAGCGGGTATTCCAGCAGCTTCTTTTCATCGTCGAACGACATCGAATAAACAATGGTGTCCTCGCAAGCCTGCAAATATTCCTGAGATGGTTTCTGATTAAAATAACTCGACATGATGGCAATCCAATGATTGTCGTGATACAACCACCTGGTTATTTCCTCACCATCGTTCACATAATATCTTCGAACAAGTCCCGATTTAATGAAATTGATTTTCGAGCAAACTTTTCCTTCCTCTGCCAGAAACTCATTTTTGAGGTAAATCTCTTCTGTAAAAAAATGAAGAATTGCCCTTTCGGTATGATCATCCAACGGCTGAAACGAATTGATATAACCCAACAATTCTTTCATTTCAGAATTGATTTTCCGGATTAAATGCCGCCGCCATCCACAAAATCGGGTTCTTTGGCTTTCGATTGGATAAGCTTGGTATGAGGCGGCAAACTATTGGTTACCCATACGTTACCTCCTATAACCGAATTGGCGCCAATCCTTATCCGGCCTAAAATAGTTGCCTGTGCGTAAATAATTACATTGTCTTCCACAATCGGGTGGCGCGGAATCCCTTTAATGGGGTTGCCTTGTTTATCGAGCGGAAAACTTTTTGCACCAAGCGTAACACCCTGGTAAAGCTTCACGTTGTTGCCAATAATACAGGTTGCGCCAATTACAACACCTGTACCATGATCAATAGTAAATGCTTCTCCAATTTGCGCTCCCGGATGAATGTCGATTCCGGTTTCGGAATGGCCCATCTCGGAAATAATACGCGGAATAAGCGGCACATCTAATTTAAGCAACTGGTGTGCAACCCGGTGATTGATGATGGCGCGAATCGTTGGATAGCAATAAATCACTTCGCTTTTGCTGTTGGCAGCCGGATCGCCCAAATAAGCAACCTCAACATCGGTAATGAGCAGGCGGCGAATCTCGGGCAACGACGAAATGAAATCGGACGCCAGGTTTTGCGCAAACCGCGAACGTTCCTGCATATCAACCATTTCCGGATTCTTGCACGTAAAGCATAGTCCGGCCAAAATTTGTTCTGACAGCAACTCAAAAAGCTCATCGACATACACGCCAATGTAGTGCCCGATGGTATTCTGTCGCAAGCTGGTATTTCCGAAGTAACCCGGGAAAATAATCTCGCGAATAATGCCCACTACACGGGTAAGCTTTTCGATGGATGGCAAGGGCTCTCCAATGTGGTGTTCGTGGCAAACAATATTCAGTAAGCTCGAATCGGATAACTGCTCAACGGCATTCCTCATCTTATGCTCTATGTTCTTTTCTGCATTCATAACCTTTTAATTTTTAGGGGTTAAAACATATAGAGGTTAATTCAATATCGAAATTTTACAAAAATCATACTTTTAGGTACGAAATCAAATTAATCGAAGGTAAAGTTTCATTTTTCACCGGAAAATTTACGAACGGCGTCGATGGCATTGGTTAAACGCACATCGTTTGTCCCGCCAATCTCGACAAACGGAAGATCCCGCTGTATTAGCTCATCGCGATAGCAATTGAACAGTTTCAACCGGTTTTCGCCGCCATTTTCGCGCACCGGGTCGGCTTCCCAGGGTAAATCGGGCAAACAGAGCAAATACAAATCGACCGGGCAATTGCGCATTGCCTCATCAAGCCACTCAGGAACTCTCCTGAAAGACCACTCGAACCAAACTTTGGTAATAATCAGCCATGTATCGAAAAAAACCATTTTTTCTGGACGTTTCTTAGCTTCGGCATATTGATCAACCTGCTTACGGGCAATGTTTTCAACATCGGCAAACGTGTAGTGTCCGGTGAGTTGCTCGACGTATTCGCGGGCATACTCGGGCACATACAAGCCGCCAAACTTCCCGGCAAGTTGAGTAGCCAGAGTGGTTTTCCCGGTTGACTCAGGGCCGGTTATTGCGATGCGTATTTGTCGGAAGTTATTCATTTAATTGTTGCTGTCGTTTCTTTTGAACTTAAATCACGTTTCCACTCCCGGTAACCAATATATGCCATAACGGTATAAACTACGAATAAAATTACTGTCGGGTAAAGCTGTTTATAAGCAAATAACCCGGAAGAAAACGCATCGACAAAAATCCAGACCAGCCAATGCTCCAAAATTTTGCGGGCCAGCATCCAGGTAGCCACAATGCTCAATGCAGTTGCCAGTGCATCGGCAATTGGCACCGGCGAGTCGGTAAATTCCTTCAGGATATACCAAATCAGCAAAAACAGCAATAAACTGACAACACTTAATATTGACGCAAGCTTTCGGGAAATGTGGCAAACTTCAACCGGGTCGGAGTGCGTTGTTTGGCTTCCTCTCAACCATTCGTACCAGCCATAAATGCTGATCACCACATAGTACATTTGCAGGCCCATGTCGGCATACAGTTTCGAAATAAAAAAGACAACCACATAAAGCATCGATGTAGCCAACCCAATGGGCCAGGTTAAAATGCTCTGTTTGATTGAAAAAAAGATGTAGGCTATACCTAAAATGGCTCCCAGGAGTTCGATATAGTTTCCTGAAAGCCATTTAATGATCTGATCCATGCGATATTTGTTGCGGGTTACGGGTTGCAGGTTACGGGTTGTTCACTCGTAACCTTCAACCCGCAACAATTCAAATTACTTTTCTTTTCCTTCCAGTATTTTCTCATATTCGCCGCGTTTGCTCAAAATCTGTGCGGCCTTTTTGATGGCTTCATCATCGGCATTCATCACTTCAAAATATTCGCTAACCGAGAATAAATCGCGGGCAATAAGTCCTTTCACCTGTTTTTTCAGTAAAGGGCGGGCAAAAGCTACACTTTTTTCGTCCTTTTTCACGCCTTCTTTTTCGCCGTCGTCCAAAATTTTATTGACCATTTCGTCGGTCACCTCAAATTTATCGTTGAAGGTTTTAAAGTCAGCGTATTTCTTCTGAAAATCAGCACGATTCTTATCCACCAAATCCAAAGCCGCAGGATAAATTACATTCTTCCGGCTTAAAGTATTGTAGTAAATGTAGTATTTCGAGGTATCCAAAGGAATAAATATATCAGGCATAATACCGCCGCCACCATAAACAGTGCGTTTATTCACCTTGGTTTCGTATTTATCCTTCTTATTTAACACAATGCTATCCTTCGAGAAAAACTCACCTTTTTCCATCCGGTGTAAGTAATCTTTCTGGTAATCTTCAATGCCATCGGTATAAGGTTTTTGAATACATCTTCCGCTTGGAGTATAATAATGTGCAGTTGTAAGCCTGATGAGTGAACCATCGGTCAGAGGGAATGGCTGCTGTACCAAACCTTTTCCAAACGAGCGTCGGCCAATAAGCACGCCCCGGTCCCAATCCTGAATAGCTCCTGAAACAATTTCGCTGGCCGAAGCCGAGTTCTCGTCAATTAAAACGACCAATTTATCTTGTTCCAATTCGCCAGCCGATGTTGAACTGTATTCCTTCTTTTCAGAATGTAAGCCCGAGGTATAAACAACAAGCTTATAAGCCGAAAGGAATTGATCGGCCAGTTCGACTGCAGCATTCAGGTAGCCTCCGCCGTTTCCACGTAAATCGAGCACAAGGTTACTAAGCTTATTTTTACTTTTTAAGGCTTTTATAGCATCAATAAACTCACTGGTGGTTGTTGCCGAGAACTTGTTGAGCTTGATGTAGCCCGTATTATCGTCGAGCATATATGAAGCATCGAGGCTGTTGATTGGAATTTTGTCGCGAATAACTGTAAAATCAAGTACATTAGGCTCTCCTTTTCTTTTAATTTTAAGATCAACCCTGGTACCCTTTTTCCCCCGCAAAAGGTCGTACACATCGGTATTTTTCAGACCAATATTTGTAATCACTTTGGCATCAACCTGGATAATACGGTCGCCTGCCCGAATCCCAACTTTTTCGGAAGGACCGCCCGGAACAGTAGTTACAACCATTAATGTATCGCGAAAAACATTGAACGAAATACCAACGCCTTCAAAATTACCTTGAAGTGGCTCATTCATTTTCTCAACTTCTGCCCTCGAAATGTATACTGAATGAGGATCGAGATTTCTCAAAACCTCAACTATAGCTTTCTCAGTCAAATCATTAACTTTGACCGAATCGACATAATAACTATCAACCAAACGAAGCAACCGGCCAAATTTCATGGCATTTTCCTGTACATCCTGGGCCAAAACGCGGTTACTACCTGCAAAAACAGTAAAGGTAACAACCACCAACAAAGCTATTTTTCTGAATTGCATAAAACTTGATATTACCAAATCCCATCATTTAAAATAATTGAGATTCATGAATTAGCAAAGATAAATTAATTAAAGAGCCTACCTAATTCAGGATTCCTTAATATTCCTTAATTGTTCCGAAATACGTTTTTTATTAACCAATTTATATTATCTGAATATCTTACCTGGCCAAATCACAAATGACATTTTCTTTAAACAAAAAAGCCGGTAAAAACCGGCATTCAAAAAAAATAAAACTATTATTGTTGAGCAAATTCTATTTTTTCTTTAGGTAAAACCAATGCTAATCCAAAATAAATCAGGATTAAAAATGGGTTATAAAAAGCAAACCAGGCAAAAGCAATCCGAAATAATACCGGATCAAGTTCAGGATTGATGTAGTTTGATATTCCGCTGATAACACCAGCAACCAATTTTTCATCTGAGCGAGTTAAACGTTTCATGGCTTAAATTTTTAATTGTTTATATTCTGTTTATTGTTTCTGTATTCCAATTTTAATATTTCATGGAAAGCCCTTCGGCTGTCATTTCCCATTTTTTACCAATCATTTCTTTGCTCCAAATATTGTTCAGGTTGTCAATCTCCAAATCCATGTATTCCAGGCTTTTCCCAAGATAAACTTGCTTCCCAACCGGAACTTTTAACGTTACAGTAACTTCTTGTTTCCTCCATTTCGTCTGATTGTCGAGTATAAAAAAGCGATCGAGTAAAAGCGTTGAATCTTTGACTGAAAAACTGTATCCAATCTGATTCAAATTCTTTTGAATATCATCACTATTCTTTCCTCTTGACTGTTTACCAATCACAACTGAAAAATCATTGGCTGTAGTTGACTCAATTTTAATTTCTGGATGACCAGCAAGTACAAGGTTATCATTCAACTTTAACAAGGTAAATTCATCGAATTTTGTATTGTACTCATCAATCGTTTCTGGCAATGTATTTAAATCAATGTAGAGAGTTTTTGCATTCTGAAGGTTCAAAGGCTTCACAATAGTAGCTGAATTTTTATGGCTAAAGTTGTCTGCTTGTCCAACGCCTATTGCCACAACAGAGAGTAATGCCAGTAACCAAATTCCAAAAGCACCCAGGCCAATCACTTTATTATTTGTTTTATACCTGAAAACCAATTTGGTTCCAATAAAAAGAATAGCAAGTAAAGGAATACCTACCACTAGTATCATAAGAAGCAAGGTTAAACTTACTGTTGACGGACTAACCATAAAGCCAAGTACTCCGGCGAGATCAACATCAGGGTTGGTTCCCGAAACAGTGGTATGTAAAACGGTGTTTCCCATTAAAACCGAGATCATGAAGAAAATCAGTCCAAAAAATCCGGTAACAATGAACAACGATCCAAATATTACAGCAAAAAACCGACCTAATCCATTAACTACCTTCAATCCCGCATTTTTCCCCTGGTTAATCATTTCAGCGCCACCACTTTCCGAAAAGCTTTTCTTTACTTCTATAATTTCTTCCTGAACAGATTTTTTTATATTCTTAATGGTAGCCTCCTCTCCTCTCATTTCAAGCCGCTGAGCTGTTGTTTTTGCTTTCGGTACTACAACCCATAAAATGAGGTAAATAATTCCAGAGAAACCTATCCCCAGAAAAACAAGCAAAACAAAGAGTATACGCAAAAGAACAGGATCGATATTAAAATAAGCGCTCATACCCGAACAAACCCCACCTAATACGCGAGTTTCACCATCACGGTACAAACGTTTTTTTGCCTTAGGCGGAATTTCGGTGGCAAAATTTCTATTTTCAGTTTTTGTTTCATCTTCATCTATAAAATCTTCAGGATTTCCCATACGACGGATCACCTCGTCAACCATTTCTTCGGTTATGGCCTCATTTCCTTCCTGAAGTTTACTTTGTAGCAATTCAGCAATTCTGGATTCAATATCCTGAAGTATTTCCTGTCCGGCTTTTTGGCTAGAGAAATGTTGGGCTAGATTTTCTAAATAATCACTTAATGTTTGATAGGCTTCTTCTTCAATGTGAAAAACATTGCCTCTGATGTTTATTGTTACTGTTTTTTTCATGGCTATTATTGTTTCTGTTGTTTCTAAAATCTTTTATTTATCTGTTTAATTCTGGCTATTGATGTGTAAAACAGCCTCATTCAGTTCATTCCAAAATTTCCCCAATTCATTACGAAAAGTTTTTCCTGGCTCTGTTAGTTCGTAATACTTCCGGGGTTGACCGTGTGGTGTTTCTTTCCAACAATACCCAAGATAACCTTCGTTTTTTAATCTGACCAACATCGGATAAACCGTCCCTTCAACTGTAATCAGTTCCGATTTTTGAAGATTTTTCAGGATATCGCTGATATAAAGAGGTTCGTTTCCCAGCACCGAAAGGATGCAGTATTCCAAAATCCCTTTTCTCATTTGTTCTTTTGTTTGTTCGAGTTTCATGTTTTCTCCTCCTTAATTGTTTTTGGTTTCTGTTTCTATGACGCCTATTTCTCTATTCAGTTACAAATAACATAGAACTTTTTTAAAGATTCTACCTTTCCTTGCATTGTTATTTGTACTGCAAATATATATATTTTATATGGTTCCTTGCATCGCATAGTAGTAATATTTTTATAGAAATTTCAAATTAATCCATAAACATCTACTATTCAACAAACTAACATCACAGTAAATTCTTTTATTAATAAGATAAAACTCATTTATTGAGGAAATGACATCTATAAAGCCTATTATTTTATCTTTGCAAAACCTAAAAAAGAACCAATGTCACTCGTAATTGAAGAAAAAGACCTTGATAAATTTATCCTGATTGGCGACCGGGTTTTAATACGCCCCAAAAATCCACAAGAGCGAACAAATTCTGGTCTGTATTTACCGCCGTCGGTTCAAGAAAATGAAAAAACATTGAGTGGCTATATAGTTAAAGTCGGTCCAGGATACCCCATACCGGCTATGGCCGATGCCGATGAACCGTGGAAAGAAAAGAAGGATGAAGTAAAATATGTTCCGCTTCAGGCAAAAGTTGGCGATTTGGCTATTTTCCTGAATAAAAGCGGTTGGGATATCGAATTTAACAAAGAAAAATACATCATACTCCCTCATTCTTCTATTCTGATGCTCATTCGTGACGAAGGTCTGTTTGAATAAAAAACGGTTGTCGTTGTTGTAATTGCATTAAAGTTTTCATCGAAAAAAACAACAACAATAACAACAAGACAACAATGATAATAAATACAACTCCATAACTTGAAAATCCCTACACTACACATCACCGGTTCTGGTCAACCCTTTTTATGGATGCACGGAATGCTAAATTCAGTCGAATCCGATTCAATATATTCTCTGATCGATTTTTCCAGATTGCCGGAAAATATCCAACTTATAAGATATGATGCTTGCGATAAAGCTATCGATGGCGATTACTCATGGAATGGATTGGTTAACGAGCTAAAAACCATTCTCCAATCATTTAAATTGGAGAAAGCTATTCTTGGAGGAGTATCGATGGGTTCAGGAACAGCGCTTCTTACAGCAATCCAACACCATGAACTTGTAAAAGGATTGATTTTGGTTACTCCACCTCCAGCATGGGAAGTTCGCACCGCCACACAAGCGCTTTACGAAAAAATCGCATCAAAAGCCCGACCAGATCACCTACCTGATTTCTTAAAACGCATAATCCAGCGCAATCAGGATCCTCCTGAATTCTATGAACAGCAATTTCCAGGTACACGTAAAAAGCTTCTCGATATGCGAATGAGTTTTCACCCTGCTTATTATTATAGTATTTACCACGGTGGAGCAATCTCTGATTTTCCGTTACGTGAAGAGTTACAAAAAGTTGAAATTCCGACACTAATCATTGGCGATCCGAATGACCCTGGGCACCCTATTGACGTTGCCAGGGAGATGCACAGCCTGATTCCTAATTCTCAATTAATAGAACTCAGAAATATCGAAGATTATTTTCAATTACAGAAAACTGTAAGTTATTTCATTAAATCACTCCTATTAAAATAACAAATCGTAATTTTTAATACCTATTTTTTTATAAATTAAAACAGAGTCTCGAATCCGATTTATTTTTTTCGTATCTTGCACCAGCATTTAACGATCATTAATCTATTATAAATATAAGTTATGGAGAAAGTATCAGACAGAGTAGCATGTCTATCCGAATCGGCCACTTTGGCGGTGGCGCAGAAAAGCCGAGAATTGAAAGAAAAAGGCATTGACGTGATTAGTCTGGGTGTTGGAGAACCAGATTTTAATACCCCTGATTTCATCAAGGAAGCTGCTAAAAAAGCTATCGATGATAACTATTCAACCTATTCTCCGGTACCCGGATATCCTCAATTATTAAAAGCTATTGCTGATAAACTGAAACGAGACAACGGGCTGGAATACAATACCAACCAGATTGTCGTTTCGAATGGTGCCAAACATTCAATTGCCAATTTACTTCAAGCATTAATAAATAAAGACGATGAGGTTATAATTCCGGCACCCTACTGGGTAACTTACATCGAATTAGTTAAACTGAACGAAGGGAAAAATGTAATAATTCCAACGACAGTTGAAAGTGATTTCAAAATCACTCCGGAACAACTCGAAGCTGCAATCACTCCAAAAACAAGAGCGTTCCTGTTCAGTAGTCCAAGTAATCCAACAGGAAGCGTTTATACTAAAGACGAACTAAAAGCATTTGCCAATATTTTCGTAAAATATCCGAACATAATTGTTATTTCTGATGAAATTTACGAACATATCGTCTATGGCCGAAAACATGAAAGCATCGCCCAATTCTCAGAAATAAAAGATCGGGTTGTCGTTGTTAATGGCGTATCAAAAGCTTTTGCAATGACAGGTTACCGTATTGGTTATATTGCCGCACCACTTTGGTTGGCAAAAGCTTGCAATAAACTTCAGGGGCAATATACTTCAGGGCCATGCTCAGTTTCCCAAATTGCATCAGTCGCCGCACTTAATGCCCCACTCGATACTGTTTACGCAATGGTTGAACAATTCCATAAACGTCGCGACCTTGTACTTTCAAAACTTGCTGAAGTTCAAGGAGTAAAAGTCAGCAAGCCAGATGGCGCCTTTTACGTGTTCCCTGATATTTCCTCATTCTTTGGAAAATCGGATGGCAAGGTGACCATTAACAATGCCGATGATATGGGTTTGTTTATTCTTTCGAACGCTTATACTGGTGTTGTTTCCGGTGAAGCTTTTGGTGCTCCTAAATGTATCAGAATTTCCTATGCCGCATCGGAAGCTGATTTAACAAAATCGCTCGACCGAATTAAGGCTGCTTTGGCAACCCTGCAATAGTTTTCAAACTCACATAATAGAAAAGCCTGAACTTAAAGTTTCAGGCTTTTCTATTATGTGAGTAGGTTTTTACTACTCCAGCAATTCTTCATGATCCATCTTTCGCTGCTGGGTTATAAAAACGACAGAAATCACACCCCAGGCTATCCAGAAAAGGTAGCCTCCAATATGAAATCTTTCACCAAGAAGGCTGTGTGTAAATGTTCTAAAATCAAAATAGGTGTATATCAAACCAAATAAAGCACACAAAATAAGTGAGCCTTGTACAACAAAATTTGATTTCTTACTACACCTTTTCCATACCAGAAATTGAATTGATTCAAGTATAATCCAAATCATCCAAATAAATACAGCACCTTTCCACCACGAATTCAGAAACGTTAATTCCTTATGCAGAAAATGAATACCTACTTTACCTATTAATGTTGCTTTGGAGAAAGACCAACCGACAATAATAGCAAGTGGTACCAAAAAAATATTTAATCCGACAATTCTTTTAATCATAAAAACAATTCAAAACATCCGAGGAAACACAATTACCAAACTAAACCAGAATTCAGCAAACTATCCGGATCAAGATTCTTTTCTTCAATAGATTTAAAATGTTTGTATGTTCCAACTTTCAACTCGTAAGTTGCAGGTTCATCGCAAACTATCATTCCCTTAGGATGCAATTGCAGTGCACTAATTGTCCACATGTGGTTTACACCTTCTTCAACTGCATGTTGTAATGCACGCGCTTTATTATAGCCATTAACAATGATCAAAACTTCTTTGGCATCCATAACTGTTGCAATACCTACTGTAAGTGATGAAGAAGGAACCTTACTTATATCGTTACCGAAGAAACGGGAATTTGCTACTTTTGTGTCATAATTTAGCTCTTTATCCCGTGTGCGAGAGGCAAGAGACGAACCTGGTTCATTAAACGCAAGATGCCCATCGGGACCAATACCTCCCAGAAACAAATCGATTCCACCAAAAGCTTTTATTTTATCTTCATAAGACTGGCATTCAGCTTTTATATCAGGCGCATTGCCATTTAGGATATTTGCATTTTCGGGCTTAATATCAATGTGACCGAAAAGATTAGTCCACATGAACGTATAATAACTTTGAGGGTGTTCTTTGGGTATACCCACATACTCATCCATGTTGAATGTTACAACATTCTGAAAAGATACAACACCTGATTTATAAAGATTAATAAGCTCTTTGTAAATTCCAAGCGGCGACGAACCTGTTGGTAACCCAAGAACGAAAGGTTTGTCACTGGTTGGATTTGCCAGAACAATTTTTCTGGTGATGTAATTTGCAGCCCACTTTGAGGCAAGTTCATAATTCTCCTGAATAATAAGTCTCATAATTAATATATTTCAGTTGGTTATTTAATACATTTTAATTTTTCAATCATAATACCGCCCAATTCCGTCTTCCGCCTGATATGGTTAACAATTTCATTGACAAAATCATTATTTTCGAAGCTACCTCTTACCCTTTCAAAATCAAGTTTCTGAGTAGTTTTATTTCCATCCATGCCAAATCCGGTCATCGAATCAAGCCGAAATTCTTTTTTCGCATCTTCATACAATTGCTCATCCAGCCACACAACACTTTCTTTCCATTTCTCGATTAAAGAAATGACATCTTTAACGGAAATATTTTCTATCGGTTTCCCTAATTTTTCAGAAAGAAGTTCTGCAGCCCAGGTCCATTCATATTCGTAATAATTATTGTGCATAATTTTGAATTCCTTTTCAATAGCCTCAAGACTTTGAAATTCTTTTCGTTCAATCCTCTTAATTAAATTGACAATCTCTGTTTTAGGAGCAATCAATCCGGCCAGATCACTCCATTCTCCCTCGCCAATTACGTGCCTGGGTTTTAGACACAAGATCAACTCTTCCAATGTTTGAACATTACACTTTTCAAGACGTGAAATTACTGAGTTTCCAAGGAATTTATAAATTGCTTTGTCGTATAGGTTAACTCCTTTCTCCAACGAATTCTTACTCATCATTGTATTTCGATAAGCAAAAACCTCGGTCGTTTCACCCGATATTTCTTTCAAGCTATTCAGAATATTTAAGCCCTTAAGCATTTTCTTTATTGTAAAAGGACTCAGCAGGTTAAAGTTAATACAATCGAGCTTTTCCGGGTCTTTTCGTTTATCTCGTCGTGGCCATTTCATCACATCCCTGATTGTACCAACACTACGTAAATTTACGCCAGGAGCTATCCAACTATCATCCTTATTTTCAACCAAATAAGAAAAAGGCAGATCAGACGTATCGGTGTTTTTATAATGACGCCCCATCACCAACGTAAATGCTCCTATTTTAGCAGGCCAAAGTATATACGAATCAGAGGTTGTTTTCGAACCACGTTCAACCACACCATGATGTATTGGACCCAATTTATACATGTGGTTACTTTGATTCGAACCACTTCCAGCATTACAAAACGAAAACATTCCGGCAATGAGCAAAGTTGATTTGTGATGGGTTACTGTATATGGACCACCAAAAATAGAACAAGCTTCTCCGTGGAATCCTTGACAGTTAGCAAAAAACAACGAGTTTTCAGCAGAATACTGCTTTCCCAAAACACAACCCTGGCCAATAAAGCAATGAGAGACAATAGTTCCGTCAGAAATTTCAGAACCTGAAGAAATAATAAAATCTTCTGCAATAATTCCGGCCCCAATTTTTACAGGAGCAAATTCATTACTATTTATCGAACCGTTTTCTAATCTGCTCGCGCCAATGACCTGACTATAAGGCCCAAACTTTACATTCTTAATTTGCCTGCAATTTCTGATAACAGAATAAGCGCCAATTGTTCCTCGCGAACTTTTTACTGATTCGGCATACACCGCTATTTTATTTTCCAATTCCTGAATCAAACAATGCCGATGCTTGTACCAGGCAAGAAAATAAGCCAGGTGAGCCGATAATTTATCGTATATCATAACTCCCCGACCACCGGTTTCATCTAATGTTGAAACCTTTATCCCATTTCCAAAACTCGATTTTCCTTCAACAAAACAGATCTCAACATTCTCCAGAATAACATGATCACAAATTTGATAATTTGCTATATAATTAAACACATGACTGATATACACACGATTACCGATCACACAATCGTGAATAGTAGCATTATAAATTCCACAATTACGAATTAATCCACCAGGGAAATTAATAGTTCCTGAATTATCTCCAATTTTAACAACTCCTGAAAATTGAACATTCCTAACATTTCCAGGAATGAAAACATTGCTCACGTAAACATCAGACCAATTTAAAGCAGAACATCCCTGATTTAGAAGTGTTTCTACTTCTGATGAAGAAAGTTGTCTGTACTCCTGATTCATTTTTATCATATTATAAGGTTATTTGGGCTAGATAGTCGTAATGCTCACCCCTGATTATTTGTTTACATTTTAAGTTATTCTTTAAAATGGACCTTTCGAGATTAGAAATATCTACATATAACCAAGGAAAAGGTTGACTTTTCCATATTCCATATTCAGTTTGAAAAGTAAGTTCTCCATAATATTTCTCAGCCATAATGTCAATCAAGGCTGAACCATCTTCTTGCTCAAATAAAAATATCAGATCAGAAGAATCAATCAGAATTTGACCTCCAGGATTTAATAAGGTTTTTAAGTGAAAAAGTAACATATCCAAACCGGACAATGTACCTGCGATACCCGTTCCATTCATTAACAACAAAATAGTATCAAACGTATTTCCGGAAAACTTAAAAATATCTTGCCGTACGACATTCTTAATACCTCTGCTTTCCAAAACCTGGCAGCAAAAAGCAGAAATTTCGAGCGCTGTAACGTTCAAACCTTTGTTTTGAAGATAAACAGAATGAGCCCCGGCACAAGCGCCAACATCTAAAACAGAACCAGAACAAAGCTTTAATGCTTTCTTCTCAAGAAAAGGCATTTGTTTAAACGACCGAAACAAATAAGATGTCTCAATCTGATCATCATCAAAATCCTCAGAATGAACTATTATAGGTTGGTTTATTGAGCTGAAGTGGTAATCGTAAACTGCTCTTCCAATCGGATCATCAAAAGTTAAAATCATACCTTTAACTGGAATGAATTAGTGATTTTAAATTTTGCCCACAAATTTATAACATGTTTTTTATTCTGAGAATAAATATCAAAATCTTCATTCGGCCTTGCCCCAACCAAAACAAATTTTAAATCGGTGGAGTATTTCGAAAATCCAATAGCCTCATTAAAGTTTAAAATATTACGTTGAAGCCATGTAGAAATCATAAACTCACCTGTTCGCATTCTTATATCGCTGAATTCAGCCCATTTAGAAAAATTCAAGGTTTTTTTAAAATCAACTTCAATAAAATGAGTCATGTCTGGGGGTATATCATTAAGCTAATTTAAGGTAAAGCACGCTTAAAAAAAAGTAATCACAAAGAAATCAATAATTCTAAGATAAATGTTTAATGATTTTTTATCGCACAAAAAAGCCGGATGAAATTCAACCGGCTTTAAATCAATTAATTATCTCATCTAAAATTTATACCCAATTGTAAATATTATACTGCTGTTGCTATTCTTCAGAATCATAGACTGTAAATTCGGTTGAATTTCGTTTAAAGAATATTTTTCCACGGAATTGCTATATGTTATATCCGCAAAAAAGCCACTTGAATTATATCCCAGACCAGCCGAGTACACTGAGTTATTCTTTTTGGTTAACGGATAATAATAATCACCTGATGGTTCCTTTTGCGCATTCGGATAACTTTGATAACCACCTCTTATACTAATCTGAGGTGCAACCTTATATTCCATACCTACTCGCACATTTAACGTATTATTGAAACCGTTTGTAATTTCAGTATTCACATCACTTAAATCTTCATTATAGGAAGAATTTTTTCTGTACTTCATTTTCGAATAATCCAAATATTCTGCATCAAAGCTTATCAGTCCCTTTTTACCAAACACATAAGCACCACTAAATACAGTTTTCCAAGGGCTATAAAGATTATATTCATATATATTTATTCCGTCTGAGCTATAATTCTTAATTAACCTTGAATCCATGTATAATTGTTTTTCTTCCTTTAAAACAAAATAAGTGGGAGTATGAATGGCCAAACCTAACCGAATATTATTTTGAGGTTTAAAAATGGTTCCAAGCTTTAAGTTATAGCCCGTTCCTGTTAATTTATAATCTTCTCCAAAAGTATAAGAATTATCCCCAAAAATTTCAGAATACTCTGAAACCTGACGAAGATCAACATTCTGAAAACCTAATGTCGCTCCCAGGTATAATTTATGATTAATATTTAAACCACCGCTAAAAACAAATTCATTAATTCCTCCACTTCTTGAAAAACTCTTTCTTTGATTTACTTTTTCATCAGCATATAACAATGAAGAATACGAACCATCTATTTCTTTTCCTTCACTATCCAGGTTGGGATTAATCAGGTAAGTATCCCAAGCAAGTTTTGTTGGCCAATCACGATATTCAATCTGATCAATTTTCTGATTTAAATAAGAATTTGACAATCTCTCTGCATTTGCATAGGAAGCAATATTATCCAGAAAAGATGCGGATGAGTTATTATTATTAACATAGAAATTCTGACTGTAATCCAAAACATTGTTATAACCAATTCCATAATTAAAGCTTACAATTCCTGAATTACTATTACTCGTCGGAATTACTCCTGTAAAACCAATATTACTTAGCTTAACCTGGAATTTATTGTCATTGTATGTGAGATTTCCTAAAGTTAAATCTGAACTATTTGATCTTATCACAGGTGTAATAACAAATTCACTTGTCCGATATAAACCAATTCCAGCTGGATTTATTGAAAATGATGTAAAGTCACCGCCAATTGCCCCAACAGCATTTCCCAATGCTCCAGCCCTGGCAGTACCACTAATCTTCTGATTTGACAAGAGATACGCATCCGATATTGTCTGAGCGTTCATTTGAAAAATACAAAAAAATGATATCGCTATACTTATTAGATATTTCATGACTTTTCGTTTAAATTAATTTCTCAACTATTGTAACAATTATCTTCTACCACCACTACCACTTCTACCACCGCTACCAGAACCTGCTGAACCAGAACCACTTGACCCTCCGCTATAACTACTCCCACCGGAATATGAACTTGAACTTCTGCTTGGTGCACTGTAGCTGGGAGATGAACTATAGTTGGAAGAAGATCGACTGTAACCAGAAGAAGAACTGCGGCTATATCCTGACGAACTTGATCCGTTAGAATATGATGAACTAGACCGGTAAGTTTGTCTCATGCTCGAAGAACTACGTGGTTCGGTATATTGATTACCTGAGTTGCTATTTCTAACTGAAGATCTGTCGTAAGTAACCGAAGTACGCGGACGTGAATAACTATTACTATTATAGTTCGATTGATTAACAACACGAGGCCGGTTATAACTGGGTGTATAGTTATTCTGACGAACCGAACTATTCTGATCGTATGTTCTTCCGGTAGTAGATGGCTCATAAGCCCTGCGAATATTTCCAGAAACAGCGTTTTGTTGTATTTGATTACTTATCTCACGACCCGGGGCGTTACTCACTCTTCGACCATTAACACTTGTCGATGTTCGGCGGTCATTGACCAAAGTTGCATTCTTTAAATCACTCGCGCCATTAACCGAACGGCTAACAGAATTTATTCCTGAAATTGAACCGTTGGCACTTCTACCCAAACCATTACGACCAATAGCGTAATTTGATAAATCCGAACTTCTTCCATAACGCACGTTATCGCGATCTCTATGTCCTAAGTAATAGCCGCCACCATAGTAACCACCGGAATAGCCACCGTAATAGCTGCCCCAACCCCAATAACCTAAACCAAAGGCAAACGGCGAATAATATCCATATCCATAATAGGGATATCCCCACCCCCATGAATACCAGGGATCGTAATATCCCCAGCCATAATTCCAACCCCAATTCAAACCATAGTAACCAGAATACCACGGCGAATAATATCCGTCATAATACCAATCATCGTAAAACGGGCTGTAATAATAAGGGTTATGGAAACGACGAATACGATAGGTGTAATCCATATCATCACTATCGTAATAATTATTGATGACAGTTTTCACATCGTCGTCATTATAATAACGAGTAGTGTCTGAATCAACAAGTTCCTGATTATTCATATCATACGACTGAATATCAGAATTGCTTGCGTTCTTATCCTGCTGATAAATATAATTATTTACCGTAGCTGAGCCATCTACGTTTCGTCCAATCTGACTCATAACAATTTTCTTGTCCCTGGCATCATTATTGTCCGACTGAGTTTTTGGCGTTGACTGATCAGCTGCAACTACAACAGGAGGAACATCTGCGGGAGAGAAATAGATGTCATCATCATACGTCTTGGTCAGGCGAGTTCCCGTGGTACAAGCACTAACCATTATGGCGACAAGAGTGATGATTGTAAGTTTAGTTTTCATAGTCGACCCTCCTTATAGAATGAGATAATTTTACTTTCTTTGTAAGCGTTAAAACTAATACGAAAAAACGCAAATACCATACCAAAAATTTAAAAATGGCAAAAGAATTGACTTCACGCAGCGAAAATTATTCTCAGTGGTATAACGATCTGGTAGTCAAGGCCGATCTTGCTGAGAACTCTGCTGTTAGAGGATGTATGGTGATAAAACCATACGGATATGCAATCTGGGAAAAGATGCAGGCTGAACTTGACCGAATGTTTAAGGAAACCGGGCATGTTAATGCTTATTTCCCTCTTTTTATTCCAAAATCATTTTTTAGTAAAGAAGCAAGCCATGTCGAAGGCTTTGCCAAAGAATGTGCTGTTGTAACCCACTACCGGTTAAAAAACGATCCGAATGGGAAAGGTGTAGTTGTTGATCCGGAAGCAAAGCTTGAAGAAGAATTAATTGTCCGCCCAACTTCTGAAACTATCATTTGGAATACCTATAAAAACTGGATTCAGTCGTACCGCGATCTACCAATTCTTTGCAACCAATGGGCCAATGTCGTTCGTTGGGAAATGCGTACCCGTTTATTCCTCCGCACAGCTGAATTCCTTTGGCAAGAAGGGCATACAGCACATTCAACAAGTGAAGAAGCATTGGAAGAAACAAACCGGATGATTAATGTTTACGCTACATTTAATGAAGAATTTCTAGCTATTCCGGTAATTAAAGGAGCCAAATCAGCTAACGAACGTTTCGCCGGTGCATTGGAAACGTATTGTATCGAAGCCCTTATGCAGGATGGGAAAGCATTACAGGCTGGTACATCACACTTCCTTGGTCAAAATTTTGCTAAAGCTTTTGATGTTCGTTTTACAACAAAAGAGGGTAAAGAAGACTATGTTTGGGCAACTTCCTGGGGCGTTTCTACCCGACTGATCGGTGCATTAATCATGTCGCATTCAGATGACAATGGATTAGTTCTTCCTCCAAAGTTAGCTCCATTCCAGGTTGTTATTGTTCCTATTTACAAACAAGCAGATCAACTGGATGCCATTTCTGAAAAAGTAAAAGAAATTACCACCAAGCTGAAAGCTCTTGGAATATCGGTGAAATACGACAATAACGACACAAAAAAACCAGGCTGGAAGTTTGCTGAATATGAGCTAAAAGGAGTTCCTGTACGTATTGCCATTGGTCCACGCGACCTGGAAAATGGTACAGCAGAAGTTGCACGCCGCGATACTTTGGAAAAACAAGTAGTTTCGATGGAGGGAATTGAAATCCATATTCAAGAATTACTGGATGATATTCAATTTAACATCTTCAATAAAGCCTTAAAGTTCAGAAATGAAATGACAACACCTGTTGAAACCTATGAAGAATTTAAAGAAGTACTTCAGAACAAAGGTGGTTTTATTTCAGCTCACTGGGATGGTACTCCTGAAACAGAACAAGCCATCAAAGATGAAACCAAAGCGACTATCCGTTGCATTCCATTTGATCAGGTTCCTGAGGAAGGTAAGTGTATTTATTCAGGAAAACCATCGAAAGGAAGAGTATTGTTTGCATTGGCTTACTAAAAAAGCTTAAATCATACGCCGGAAAGCAGTCAAATACGACTGCTTTTCTTATTTTTAAGCATACAAAACAGTAGCTATGACAAAAACGAAAAAAGAGATAACCCAGTTGGATAGTATGATATTGAAAACCAACCTAAAGCAGGAAGTTTACAGAAAATCGGTTGGTACTTTTGCTCTACTTAAAGAAGTTTTAAAAGAACTTGCAGACGAATATCGTGAAAAACTTAAAAATAAAGTAGACGACAACGTATTACCTGTTTACCAGGAAAAGGGTCCATTTGAAGCTGAATTTAAAATAGGTGGCGATATGCTTATCTTTAGTATGCACTCAAATGTTTTTGTTTTCGATCGCGATCATCCCATCTGGAAACTCGACTACATAAAGGCCAACACTATGAATTCATATTGTGGTGTATTCAATATATACAATTTCCTGACTGATAGCTTTAGATACAACCGTATGGAAGATTTAGGCTACCTGATTGCCCGTATTTTTGTGAACCGCGAAAACCATTTCTTTGTTGAAGGCAAACGACAGTCAGGCGAACTGGTTAAAGATTTTGGAAGTGACCAAATGACCAAAGAGTACATGAAAGAAATTCTGGAAACATCAATTCAATATGCAGTAGACTTTGACTTGCTGGTCCCGCCATACGATCAGGTTAAAATTGTAACCGTAGAGCAGGTTCATACCGAAATAAATAATTCTAAAATACAGACGGGCAAACGATTAGGGTTCAAATTTAACTCCGACGACGTTTAGAGATTTATAAATTATTAATGATGAGTTTTAATGGAACAGGTTTTAGGCAGATTTTTAAGATATACGCGTGTTTACACGACCTCCGATCACAATAGCCAGACTTACCCAAGTACTGAACGACAAATCCCTTTTGCCGATAAGTTGGCAGAAGAATTGGAAAACATGGGCTTAACCGAAGTTGACCGTGATCAATATGGATATGTAATGGCAACTTTGCCTGCAAATACCGAAAAGGAGTTGCCGGTTATAGGATTTATTGCCCACATGGATACAAGTCCCGATTATTCAGGAGAAAAAGTTAATCCTCAGCTAATCAAAAAATACCAGGGAACCGACATTGTATTAAACAATGAGACAGATACTGTTTTAAGCCCGAAAGATTTTCCTGAATTACTGAAATATGTTGGCCAGGATTTGGTGACTACAGATGGAACTACCCTACTTGGCGCTGATGATAAAGCCGGAATAGCTGAGATTTTCACCGCAATGGAATACCTTATTCAACATCCTGACATCATGCATGGAAAAATTCGGCTATGCATCACTCCGGATGAAGAAGTTGGGCAAGGCACCAAATATTTTGATGTGACCAAATTCGGGGCCGATTTTGCCTATACGCTCGATGGTGGTGAAATTGGGGAACTGGAATACGAGAATTTCAATGCTGCCGGTGCTAAAATTATGATAAAAGGCCGAAGTGTGCATCCTGGATATGCAAAAAATGCAATGATTAATTCAGCCTTGGTGGGGATGCAAATTATACAAATGCTCCCGCCGGAACAGCGTCCTGAATACACAACCAACTACGAAGGATTTTTTCATTTGACCTCGTTTGAAGGAAATGTTTCAGAAACTAAACTGGAGTTTATCATACGTGATCACGATATAGTGAAGTTTGAAGAAAAGAAGAACCTGATGCGGGAAGTTTGTAATTTAATCAATCTGCGCTATGGCAAAGAAACTGTAAATCTGGAAATTAAAGACCAGTATTTCAACATGAAACAAAAGATTGAACCTGTGAAATACATAGTTGATATTGCAGAACAAGCAATGATTGAAGTTGGAGTAAAACCAAAGGTTAAAGCTATTCGAGGTGGTACCGATGGCGCTCAACTTTCGTGGAAAGGATTACCATGCCCAAATATTTTTGCCGGCGGTCACAATTTCCATGGACCTTACGAATTTGTTCCGGTTCAGTCGATGCAAAAAGCAGTTGAAGTAATTGTGCGCATTGCCGAACTGGTGGCGAAAGGAAGCCCCTCCCAAACCCTCCCCAATAGGGAGGGCTTAAAAAGCAAAGCTTGAAGTTATTATAGTGAAGAGAAAATATTGTGAATTTGCACTTCCTAAAGCCTTCTCGCCTAAGGCGAGAGAGGTTTGGAGGAGGATTTTTAACTTGAAACTTGAACCATTTTAACATGATCGAGCAATTTCTGAAATATATTCGCAGTGAGAAACTGTTTCACCCAACACAACGAATTTTGCTGGCAGTGAGTGGTGGCGCCGATTCGATGCTGATGCTGCATTTGTTTGTCAGCACCGGATTTTCAGTGGCAGTGGCTCATTGTAATTTCGGGTTACGCGGTAAAGAATCTGATGGTGACGAGCAGTTTGTTACCGATTACTGCGACCAACACAACATCGCGCTTTACACCAAACGGTTCGAAACAACCGAATATGCTGATTCGAAAGGCATTTCGATCGAAATGGCAGCCCGCGAATTGCGTTACCGCTGGTTTGATGAACTTATTCGTCAACATCACTTCGATTACCTGGCAACAGCCCATCATCAGGACGACGTAATCGAAACATTCATAATAAACCTGTCGCGGGGTAGCGGTATACGCGGACTGAGCGGTATTTCATCCAAATCAGGTAAAATCATTCGCCCGATGCTGTTCACCAACCGTGCTGAAATTCTGGATTATTGCCAACGTATTTCCCTTGATTACCATACAGATTCGAGCAATGAGGATACAATTTACAAACGCAACCTGATTCGTCATGAAATCATTCCATTGCTTGAACAGGTGAATTCAGCCTTTCGACGAAATTCGCTGAAAACAATTGAAACGCTAAACGAAACAGGCCAGCTTTTTTTGCAACGGATGAGTGAAATCCGTACAACTGTTTTTTCAGACGACGAACTGGGCGCCATGATCCATATCGAAAAACTGCTTGCCTACAGCCCGCTAAAAACTATTTTATTTGAGCTTATCCGCGAATTTGGTTTTCAGCCAGAACAAATCGACGATATTGTTGATTCGCTAAATAAAGAGTCGGGCCGTAAGTTTTATTCAGAAAATTACCGCCTCATTAAAGACCGTGATTACCTGCTGATTGCGCCTAATCCGATTGGTCAGGAAAAATTGTTTTACATTGAAGAGAATTGCCGGAAGCTGAATTACCCGGTTCATCTTACCATCGAACAAATAGAACGGACTTCGGATTTCAGGTATTCAACTAACCCAAATGTTGCCGATTTTGATCTCGACAAGTTGGAATTTCCACTGATTTTGCGTCATTGGCAGGAAGGAGAATATTTTCAGCCTTTGGGCATGACCGGCCTTAAAAAACTGAGTGATTTCTTTATCGACGAGAAGTATTCTATCCCTGAAAAAGAAAATGCCTGGATTTTAGCCAGCGGTAACCGTCTAATCTGGATTATGGGCAAACGTCTGGACGACCGGGTGAAAATTACCTCGAAAACGAAGAAAATTATCCGAATCAGAATTCATTAATTTTTTATTATATCAAATAAACTGAATTCGATCTAATGGAGAATCATTATCACTTTTGCAATAAATCTTACATCAAACTCAGGATGGAATAGTAAAAAAGAATCTGGCGCCTTTCCCAATTCTCGATTCCACCCAAATTTTCCCGCCTAACAATTCAATGTTCGATTTACAAATTGCCAACCCCAATCCCAATCCGCCGAAAGACCTTGTTGTAGAATTTTCAACCTGTCTAAACCTTTTGAAAATTACGTCATGAATTTCGGGATCAATACCAATGCCAGTATCAATAACAAAGAAAACAAACTTATCCATATCCTTCTGATAACCAAACGATACACCTCCTAACTTTGTGAATTTTATAGCATTTCCCACCAGATTATTCATCGTTTGTAAAAGTTTATCTTCATCCGAAATTATCCACGATTCATCTTCAGCTAATCCCAAAGTATATGACAAGGACAGGTTTTTCATCCGCGCTACAGCATCGAATCGCGAATAAACATGCTCGCAAATAGAATTTACGTTGAATTTCTTTTTTTGGATTTTACTCTGCCCTGCTTCAATTGTCGAAATCTGAATTATATCTGAAATAATCGAAGTCAACTGGTCGCTACTCTGGTTGATAAGTTCAGCATAACGTTCCTTCTCATGGTAAGTAATTCCTGTCTCAGAAATTAACCGGGAGAAACCAACAATAGAATTCAACGGAGTTCTGATCTCATGAGAGATATTTTGCAGAAACACAGTTTTAAGATTATCGCTTTCTTCAGCTTTTTCTTTCGCAAGAATGAGATCCATCTCCATTTTTTTCCGATCGGTAATGTCAGTAATTGTACCTATATAACCAGAAATTTGGCCAGACTCATCTCGCTGCGGAATTGCATGTTCAATAACCCAAGCAACAGAACCATCGGGATGAACAAACCGATATTCAGCACTTATTGAATCACCTGAAAGTAAAGTTTGGCGCCAGGAAAGAGCCAAATGATCCTGATCTTCATAATGCGTAGCTTTAAGCCAGCCGTTGCCTAAAGCTTCGTTGAAGCTTAATTTGGAAATTTCGCACCAACGCGGATTCACATAATTTATCAGACCATGCCCATCAGTTGTAAAAATGCCTACCGGTGAAGATTCTGCTAATGTTCTGAACCTTAATTCACTTTCTTTAAGTGCTTCTTCCGCAATTCTTTGCTCCGTAAGATCGCGAATAACCATGCTTATCCGCTCATTTCCTTCCCTGTCGTGAAAAATAATTGAAGACACTTCTGCCAGAAATTTTGAACCATCCTTTTTGATAAAAGTAAGTTCTCTGTGGGCATCTCCTATCTGCCTCCTTTTGTTAGTCAAAGCCGACAAGGATGGATCAGGACCAAAGACTAAACCATCTCTACCCAATTTGCAGATTTCGTCTTCATTCCAACCGAATAATTTACAGGCAAAATCGTTGGCGGAAAATATTCTTCCGTCAATCGAAGTTAATAAAATAGCAACTCCTGAGTTTTCAAATATTGAGCGATATTTATCTTCACTCTCTTTTAATGCCTGAGTTGCTTGTTTCCTTTGTTCAATTTCTGCTTCCAATTGCGTGGCATAAATCCTTATTTTCTTTTCGGCCTCTTCGCTTTTTAGCATACGGTCTTCCATCTTTCGAATCAAAGTTTCGTTGTATTCTTTTAACATCTCAACTTCAGATGATTCGCATGGTTGTGTCACCAATATTTTACCGTTTCTAAATTCAAATAATACCTTTTCTATCATAGCCATAAATACTTCCGGCTCCTGAGGCTTAATTATGAACTTGTCAGCACCAAGATTCAATGCAAATTCTTCGTCCTTTGGATGCGTGTATGTTGCCGTGTAAAAAACAAAAGGTATATCTTTTAAAACCTTATCTTTCTTCCATTCACGGCAAAGTGCATAACCATCCATCACAGGCATGAGAATATCCGCAATGATAATATCAGGTATTTCTTTAAAAGCAAGCCCTAATGCCTCGGCACCATTATTTGCTGCAATAGTTTTATAACCATAAGCTTTCAGCAGCGATTCAAGTAAATACAGGTTTTCCTTGATATCATCTACAATCAGGGCCTTTTTCATGATTTATTTCTCTTTTGCAAAAGTTCTTCTGAAAAATAAGACTCCATCCTTTTGATAAAATTATCCGGATCAATTGGTTTCTCAATATAACCGGTTGCTCCTGAAGCGATTGCTTTTTCACGATCGCCAACCATGGCATGTGAAGTAACAGCAACAATCGGGATATTATTAAGGTCGTTTCTTTTTCGTAATTCCAAGGCTATCTGGTATCCATCCATTTCAGGCAACTGAATATCCAACAGTATTACGTCCGGTGATTTTTCAATTGCAGCTTTTATACCTTCTAAGCCATTGAATGCCTGCAATACTTCGTAATTGTTTTTTTCAAGCAAAAAACTCAGCATATACATATTTTGCTCGTTGTCTTCTATGATTAATACTTTTAACTTCATATCTGGTATTTTTCTGAACTTTAATTTACACCTGATCAACGATTTCCAGAGGTAACTCAACCATAAAAGTACTACCTTTCCCCGGCTCCGATTCAACCGATACTCTTCCACCCAACATAGTCACCAGTTTTTTGCTGATAGACAAGCCTAATCCTGTCCCTTCGTGTTTTCGGGCAACACCTGAGTCAATCTGAATAAATGGCTTGAACAAAGTCTTAAGCTGCCCTGAGTCAATTCCTATCCCTGTATCACTCACCTTAACTACGAAATAATTGTCCCTTTTGAATACATTTACCTTAACAGAGCCAATCTCAGTAAATTTTAACGCATTGTTTACCAAATTAATAATTACCTGCTGAACCCTCATTTGATCACTTACAACTTCTGTCAATTCCGGGTCGATTGTACATGTTAAAACTAAATTTTTACTTTGTGCAAATGGTCTCGATATATCAATTACATTTTGAACTACATCTGAAATTTTAAAGCGGTCGGTACTCAATTTTAGCTGACCAGCCTCAATTTTGGATAAATCGAGAATATCGTTAATAAGCGACAATAAATGCCGGCCACTCTTTTGTGTCATTCGCAGTTGTTTTTTCTGCTCATCATTCAGGGGGCCAGGCAATTCCTGAAGCAACATTCCGGTAAAACCAATGATTGAGTTTAACGGAGTGCGTAACTCGTGCGACATAGTGGCCAAAAATGCAGATTTTAATTGGTCAGCTGATTCAGCCCGTTCTTTAGCTATTTCTAACTCAGCGGTACGTTCTTCAACCATTTTTTCGAGGTGTTTGCGATAATTTTCAAGTTCCAACTCCGCAAGTTTTCGATCGGTTATGTCAATAACTACAGCTATCCGCGCTTTGCGCCCCATGTAATCTATGTCATGAGAAGTAGCAATGATCGAAATAACCGCGCCATCTTTTCTGATGTGATGCCATTCGCCAACATAAGCATGGCCATATAAGCTCTTAGCTACCTGAATGATAGCATTTTTTTCTTCGGACGGGTAAAGATCGGGCAATTGCATTGACAACACTTCGCTAATCGAAAAGCCATATTGTTTAATAAAAGCCTCATTGACTGCAAGAAAATATAGTGTATCCGTATCATAAATCAGTAATGGAACAGGATTGCGTTCGAATAGGAACCGATATTTTTCTTCGCTTATCCGTAACAATTCCTCCGCAAGTTTCCTTTCTGTAATATCCCAGAAAATCCCCTGAACTCCGACAATAGAGCCATTTCCGTCTTTAACAGGAACCTTAATCACTTGAGTCCAGCAGGTTTGCCCGTCACGTATCTCACACATTTCAGTTTCAACAGGTTTGCCTGTTTCCAGAAAATCTAAATCCTCTTTCCGGTATTTCTCTGCCAGTTCTTTTGAAAAGAAATCATAATCAGTTTTTCCCCCAATTTCAGATGACTGGATATTTATCTCTTTGGCAAAATTATCGTTGCAAGACACAAAAAACAGCTCCTTGTTTTTAACAAAAATCTTTTGAGGCAGATTTTCGAGCAAAGTACGGTATTTGACCAGGCTTTCAATAAGGCTTAACTGCATTTTTTTTCGCTCATAAATGACTGATGAAAGCACCAAAAAAGTGATGGCCACAACTCCAATAAAACTTTGAATTACCAGTATAGATTCATTTTGCCGGAGTGCATTATTTACATAGTGGTGCATACTGTACCATATTGCCAATCCGCTAATAATAAAAACAAACACACTTGTTTCAAATTTGCCAAATCGGAATATAGACCACAATAAAACAGGAATAAACAAATAGATCAGGTTATATTTTGTGAAAAATATCAGATAGGATGTAAAGCCCAACACAAAAATAAATCCGGCTAATTCTCCAAGTTTCGCCAAAGTCCAGTAATTAAATTTTATTTGATTCCAATTGATGATGATTGGTGTCAGAATCAATATACCCAAAGTATCTCCAAACCACCAATTTAACAGCATGTGATCAAAAACTATCCAGTGGTTTGTAAATACACAAAATGACAAAGACCCTATGAAGGCAGCTATTAACGTTGCAAACAATGCTCCGGCAACGATAAAAAGAGTAGTGCCTTTTAACGTTTCAAATGGGTTAGGGTGATTAGAAAATTTCGAAATCAACCATGCCCCCATAATGGTTTCCATCGTGTTGCCTATTGCTGTAATGGAGGAAAGAAAAAATGCAGAGCTAAAGGGTAGTTCTGAAACAGACAATACCTGAAGATTAGCCATTAATGCACCAATAAAAATAGCTGGCCAAACCCTATAACCGGCAAGTAAGGCCATCGCCAAAGCAATACCTGAAGGCATCCATACCGGAGACGCATTGGTACCTTCAAACGCAAAGGTTAAACCTAACCGTGCTGTAAAATAGTAGCTTACAGCAATTAAAGCCAGTAAAACAGGCCAAGGCCATTTAATTAAAAGCTTAGAATACTTAGCTGGTTGGTGAATCTCTAAGGTCATAGATCATTTCGGTTAAATTTGTATTATACAAACCCGATATTAAGTTTATCTGATCAGCCTATACCTCTTTGACCCTTTCCTCTTATCTATTATTAAAGAGATTGGCACACCTCTAATATAATGAAACAGAACGAGAATTCCAATTACAAAATGTATGTAAATAACTTTCTAAACCCAATCAATCCCCTTTTTCAGTAATTCCAATGTTTTGGCCTCAGCGCTTCCTGGGACCGGCTGGTACTGGTAAACCCATTCTACTTCTGCTGGTAAACTCACTAATATTGATTCAGTGTTTCCATCCGATTCCAACCCGAATTTGGTACCTCGGTCGTATATCAGGTTAAATTCCACGTAGCGGCCCCTGCGGATTTTCTGCCAGTGTTTTTCGGCTTCGGTAAACGAGCGGTGTCCGTTGTTTTTCATCAGTTCGGAGTAAATAACCGGATAAACATTAGCCAAATCAGAAGTCAGGTTAAGCATTTTCTCGTAGTCCGATTCGTGATGAACAGTAACCCGATCAAAGAAAATTCCGCCAATACCACGGGTTTCCTGGCGATGTTCGATGTAAAAATAATCGTCGGCCCAGTTTTTCCATACCGGATAAAAAGAAGCATCGTATTTATCACATATATCTTTCAGCGTTTGATGAAACCAACGGGCTTCGTCAGTATTGATATACATTGGCGTGAGATCGATTCCGCCACCAAACCATGACGATCCGTTGTCGAGACTGAAATGGCGTACGTTAGTATGAATAGTTGGCACGAACGGATTACTGGAATGGAGTATGGAAGAAATGCCGGTCGCTTCAAATTTTGAAGCTTTTTCGCCCAGCAGATGGCCCATATTTTCGTTAAAATCTCCTTTCACATGCGAGAAGTTGACACCTGCTTTTTCAATAATCGAACCGTTTTGCATCACACAAGTAAGGCCCGAACCAATTTCCTTTTCCCACAAATCTTTTGTGAATTTCCCAGTTCCGTCGGCATCTTCTAAAATGCTGCAAATGGTTTGCTGAATATTTTTGTAAAGAGTGGCAGTTTTCGATACGTTCACGGCAATTGTTTTTGGGTTATTCTTTTATTCTATCTATATTAAGGTGAGTTCGATGTAAGAGTAAATTGTATATGACTGAAAAACTTCAAATTAATAAGGTTAAAAATGTTTATGCTTCGAATTTCTACTAAGGTTGAATTCAAAAATAAGGGTTCAAAACCTTACAATACCTTTTTAACCTTAGTAGAAAATGCAATCCCCATAACACAAAATCTTATTGCCTTATTTACAGAATATTACAATTAAATTTAGTTCGAACTCACGTTATATTATTCATATCCGAAGGATACCATATTAATGCCCCCAATTCATTGGGGCCTAAAAAACTTGATGTAAACGAACAACCCCTATTAAGGGGTTGAAATTCAACCCGGTTCCGGGTTGCTTTTATTTACTTGCTTTTCCACCAGCATTGCTGACGGTCATCAATATTCAACTCCTTCGGAGTAATTTAATGGCCCAATATTTTCCCTGCCAGTTCTTCAGCAATGGTCCGTCCTTGTTTCACGCGGTCGGCCATGCCTATTCCGTCGCGAATATTTCCGGCCAAAATTAAGCCTGGATATTTTTGCTGAAGTTTTTCAATCATCTCAAAACGGGCGCCCGATGTTTCGGTATATTGTGGAATAGCTTTCGGATAGCGGTGAATACGCATCAAATCAGGACTAAAACTACGATTACTCATCATTCGGGGTAAATCCTTTCGAATCAGCGCTTCAATTTCATCGTTATCCATTTGGGCAATGTCGGGGCGTTTGGTTCCACCCATAAACGCCGAAAGTAACGCTCCGCCTTGAGGCGCACGGCCTTCAAAGAACGACGATGTAAACAACACTCCAAGAATATTTTTGTTTTCCTTACCGGGAATTAATCCGCCAAAAGCATTCAGATTAATGCCTTTCCACTTTTCGAATCCCATCAAAACCTGTGTCACCGCAGCATATTTTAACGAACGGAATGGGGCAATCTCTTCTTCATTCAGGAAAAGGAGAAGATTAGCCAAAGCGTATCCACCACAGGTAGTTACCAAGTGTTTTGTTTCGAACTGAATCAGATTCTCGGGTGTGGTAATCTGCAAATGAAAGCCATTTTCTGTAGGTTTTACCATGGTGTCAGCTGACAATAAAAAGCTGTCAGGACCAATGGCCTCAGTAAGTGCGTCAATGAGATTTTGCAAACCACCTTTAGCTGAAAATACCTCTTTGGTCGCTTTTTTATCGCGGTCGGTTTTGGGTAATTTGGCCTTTTTTATCGATCCGCGGATAAAACTTCCATATTCCTGTTCCAGGTTCCAGAGTTTGGGCAGCGCATATTTGGGCACCAGTTCATACGGATTTCCAGCATAAATTCCCGAAATAAAAGGGTCGATGGCATAATCGAGAAAGCTGTTCCCCAGTCGGCGTTTTACCAATTCGGCCAAAGTTTCGTTCGGGTTGGTTCCTTTGGCGCGCCATGGTTCGCCTAATATCCGGAATTTATCGCCCCAGGTAAAAAGTGGGGTCGAAATGGCAGACCACAATCCTGAAGGTAATGCATTCCACTGACTGTTTTTCCATATTAGCCTACGCTTCGCTGCCGGATTTGCTGTCTCCAGTTCACATCTCCCTGCCATATCTTCAAATAATTCAGCGATCTCGGGATTGCCAACAACTCCAGTATTTGGCCCGGTTTCGTATACAAAACCTTTTTCACGGATAGTTTGGATAACTCCTCCGGTTTTGGCCGATTTATCGATGATGACTACATTAATTCCTGACTTTTTCAGGTAATAACCCATAGTGAGGCCGGTTAAGCCAGCACCAATAATTACAACGTAAGGTTTAGTCGAATCAGTCATGTTTACACTGGTTTTGAGAAATTGGTCTGCCCTGATTTTAAAAGCGGATCGAACGATGCCGCAACGTTGCGAATAAACAACTGCCCTTCAGATGTAATTTGTATTTTCTCGTCGGAAAGGCTTATGATTCTGTCGATGGAAAACTGTTGCAGCAACTCAGAATTATAAGTCGTGTGCGACTTTACCTGATCAGCAGTCATGCCCAGAATGCGACCCAGATCGACCCAAACAATTTGTTCGTTGCACATCAGTTCGGTAATCACTTCGCGAACCACAATCTGATCGGAAGTGAGCGCATAACCTTTGATAGTCGTCAATTCACCTTTATTTATTAATTCAATGTATTCGTCAATCGACTTGGTATTTTGCGCATAAACGCCTTCCAACTGGCTGATTCCGGTTACACCAAAGGCATAAACCTGTCCGGTGGTGCGGCGGGTACAATACCCCTGAAAATTGCGGTGCAATTGTCGGTTGCGCCGGGCAAGGCTCAGTTCGTCATTGTTTAGCGCGTAATGATCCATCCCTATGGCTTCGTACCCGTTTTGTGTCATCAACGAATAAGCAACTTCGTACATTTTTACTTTTTCGTCGGATGCCGGAAGCCCTTCTTTCTCTAGCTGTTTCTGAATTTTACTGACCCATGGAACATGTGCATACGAAAAAGTCACCAATCGGTCCGGCTTCAGTTCAATAGCTTTCTGTATGGTTTCAGAAAAGTTAGCCGCTGTCTGTTTGGGCAAACCGTAAATGAAATCGAGGTTTACGGCCATGTTGGGCGAATCCTGTTTCAGGAAAGCCATAATTTCTTTCACCGGAAGGGCAGCCTGTTCGCGGTTAACCGCGTCGAGCACTTCAATATTAAAATCCTGAATCCCCAGACTGAAACGATTGAAACCGGCTTTTTTCAATCCGGTCATTTGCTCGTAGGTAAGGTATGCCGGATTGACTTCAATGGCAATTTCCGGGTTGGGAATGAACTCAAAGGTGTCGAACAGCAACCCATTAATTTCCTGCAAATACTCATACGGAACTGCATTGGGCGTACCTCCTCCATAATGGATTTGTGATACTTTCCTTTTTTTGTCCAGTCGCGAGGTGACCATCCTTATTTCCTTAAGCAATGCTTCGTGGTATGCTTTCACCACTTCTTCTTTCCGCAAAGCATACGAATTACAGCCGCAGAAATAGCACAATTTCAGGCAAAACGGGATATGAATGTAAATGGAAATATTCTCAGGATTCCACTGATTCGATTCGTCAATGGCCTTCAAATAATTAGCCGTCCCGAAGGTATCAGTAAAAAAATTAGCCGGTGGATAGCTGGTATAGCGCGGTACCGGGTAATTGTATTTTTCGAGCAGTTCGCGGTTGGTCATAGTTGTAAATTTAAAGCCCCCTCCAAACCTCCCCCGAAAGGGGTAGGCTTAAAGAAGCTCTGCAATAGTTTTTTGTTTATTCATCATTTGATGTTTCAATATTATTGATTGCAGTTATCTCCCCCCTCCCTCGGAGGAGGTCGGGGGAGGCTACTACTTTATCTTCCCCAATCAGTTCGTTTCACCCAATCGGCAAGGAACTTGGCATTCTCAAACGAAATGCCCGGCATAAATCCGTGTCCAAGGTTGAAAATCCAGTTTTGGTTTTTGCTACCAAATTCGATATAAGGTTCAAGCGCCTTTTCAATTTCAGGCTGACTTGCATACAACAATCGAGGATCGACATTTCCCTGAAGGCCGATCTTCGGATCGACTAATTTTCGTGCCAGATTAAGCGGCGTTTGCCAGTCTATGCTCAGATAGTCGCAATCTTCGGGCGTGATTTGCGCAATTCCGGTTCCCAGTCCTTTGGGAAAGAAAATGAACGGAATGCCTTTATCGCGAACTGCCGCAGCAATTTTTCTTGTTGCCGGCATAAACAGTTCGTGGTACAAATCGGCTGGAACCAATCCGGCATGTGTATCAAACAACTGGAACACATCTACGCCATGATTGACCTGTTCCTGCGCATAAATAACCGACAGATTGGTAACAACCCCAATGAGTTTCTTCGTAGCCGCCTTGTTTTCGTAAATAAATTTAATGGCTTCCGGAAAATCGCCTTTGCGACCAAGTCCCTGCAACATGAACAACAAAACCGTCAACGGAGCGCCGCAAAAACCAATGAGTGGAGTATCCTCGCGTTTAATGCGGATAATCTCATCGATCACATCGTAGATGTAATTCAATTTTGAAGGATCAGGATTCAGCCCGGCCAGCGGATTTTCGCGATAGGCCAGCGGTTGATCGAACAACGGGCCGCTGTCATTAAATTCAAGTCCCATTCCCAGCGCATGTGGAATTACCAGAATGTCGGAGAACAAAATACCGGCGTCAACGCCCAGATCGTCAACCGGAAGAAGGGTAACTTTTGCGGCTATTTCAGCATTTTGCATCATCTGCCAGAATGTGTAATCTTCCTTAATTTTCATGTACGACGGCAACACACGTCCGGCCTGACGCATAAACCAAACTGGCGGTCGTTCAGTCTTCTCTCCCCTAAGCGCCTTCAGTAAAATTGAATTTGTTGTCAAAATATGTCAGTTTGTTAAAATTACTATTCTCTCCTTCTTTCCCTACTTTCTTTTTTTTCTTCCTTTTTCGAAGATTCAGATTTTTTTGTATTCTGGCTATTTTGTTTTGCCTCACTTCGCGAGCGACTTTTTTGGTTGATATTAACTGAACGTTCCCGTGAAGAATTATCAATTTGCTGACGAAACTTTTCACGAGATTCAGGACGACTCTGAAGTGTACGTTGCTGTTCGGAAGATTGATTTCTCTGTTGTGTTTGAGTGGGACGACTATATTCGCGACGTTGCTGGCTTTGACTTTGTTGTTGCTGATTAACCTGACGCCGTTCCTGTTCTTGCCTAATGTTTTCATTGCTTCGTGAGCTACTTCCGCTATTTATTCTTCGATTAGGTTGGTTATCGTAGGTTCGTGAAGATTGACGCTGTATCTGTCGTCCAGAATTGCTTGATTCCCGATGCCTGTTTTCGAAAGAGTTGTCAGGATGACGATCAGCAAAATCTCTACGACGTATATCATTGAAATGACTATTTGTAATATTAAAATGCCTTTCATTAATTCGATTGAAAGTTATTCTTCTGTCAACATAAATATTTACGTGGCGATAATATCTAAATGTAGGGTATGGCTTGTAATAATAAAACCAACGAGGATAAGATCCCCAGTAAAATGGCGAGTGCCAAACGACATAACGCGGGCCCCAAAAGAAAGAGAAAATCAAAGGTGTCCGTACAAATACCGGTTCTATAATATAACCAGGACCATAAATCCAGGGGTCACCTACTACCTGAATACGATGGCGACCATCAGCAACACGCTCAATTTCAATTGTTGCAACATCCTGATAAACATCTTCATCAAGTATTGCCTGAATTACAACAAGCGAATTTCGGTCGTCGGTAGTCTCAACAACTCTTAGATAATCAACGTAACCATCCTGATTCAAATCAAGATTAGAAATACGATTATCCGGATCATTCAGGCGATTTTCAAATTCTTCCAGATTTTTCGATTCAGCAAAGATTGAAGAAACCGCATCCAAGTCGAGATTATCACTAATATCATAACCGGTTGCACGGGCAGTAGTCCTTATCTGCTGGGCCTTTAATGTGAAGCAATTTGTGCACAAGGCCAAAACTAAAATTACAATTTTTGTTTTCATGTTCGTTTTATTAATAGGTTCCTGTTTCTGCTGAATTTTAACCAGGTAAATCAGCTTACAAGACTACTTCAAAAAATCTGCCAGAGTTTAAACAGTCACCAATTCCAATGGAAAAAGAGATAGTACTCAGGGCAATCTTCAACACATCAAGCATTGCAGCGTTGACTTTTTATACTTTCAATACTTTCAAAGCTTCGTATGTTGCTTCTATTGTTTTATCAATTTTCTTGGTAGTATGTGCTACCGACATAAATCCAGCCTCAAATTGAGAAGGAGCCAGATAAACCCCACTTTCCAATGCCATTTTAAAAAACCGGGCATATTTTGCAGTATCACATTTACATGCATCGGTATACGAAACTATCTGTTTTTCATCCGTAAAGAACAATGTAAACATCGAACCGACTCTATTTATAATTCCTGGGAAATTTAAGTCAGCCAAGCACTTTTTAATACCTTCTTCCAAACGTGCTGATTTTTCTTCGAGCATCCCATAAAAACCATCTGTTTCATCCAGAATTTTCAGGGTAGTTAACCCTGCCGACATTGCCAATGGATTTCCAGAGAGTGTGCCAGCCTGATAAACAGGTCCTTTGGGAGCAAGCATATCCATAATTTCATGTTTGCCTCCATAAGCGCCAACAGGAAGACCGCCACCAATAATTTTACCAAAAGTTGACAAATCAGGAGTAATTCCGTAAAGTCCTTGAGCGCCAGCTTTCGACAAACGGAAGCCAGTCATTACTTCATCGAAAATAAGTACTGAACCATATTGAAAGCAAAGGTCTCGTAACCCTTGCAGAAAACCGGGCTGAGGAATAACAACACCCATATTGCCAACTACAGGTTCAAGAATTATTGCTGCAATTTGTTCGTTATACCTGACAAACAGTTCTTTCACCGAGTCAAGATCGTTAAATGCTGCTATCAAAGTATCTTTTGCTGTTCCAGAAGTCACCCCTGGTGAGTTAGGTGTACCTAAAGTTAACGCGCCGGAACCAGCCTTAATCAAAAAACTATCGTTATGCCCATGATAACAGCCCTCAAACTTTATAACCAATTCACGGCCAGTATAGCCGCGCGCTAAACGTAATGCGCTCATGGTGGCTTCGGTTCCTGAATTAACCATTCTAACTTTCTCAACCGAAGGTACCATTTTCTTGATTTGCATGGCCATTTCAGTTTCGAGCAAAGTGGGAGCGCCAAAACTTGAACCTTTTGCGACTGTTTTCTGAATAGCCATAATCACATCGGGATGGGCATGACCAAGTATCATTGGGCCCCACGACCCAACATAATCAATATATTCGTGTCCATCTATATCAAACACTTTGGCCCCTTTTGCGCTGGCAATAAATAAAGGATCACCGTCAACACTTTTAAATGACCTAACCGGGGAATTAACTCCTCCCGGAATATGTTTTTGCGCTTCAGCAAAAGCGGCTATACTTTGGGTGTAGTTTTTCATGATTTGAATTATTTCGAAGCCCCTCCCAAACCCTCCCCTAAGGGAGGGCTTAAAAAAGCCTGATTAAATTTGGTGTTTATTTTTACCGTTGTATCATTTCCTTTTTGGTTCTATTGCGGATTTTAGCATATCACTGCCGAAAGCGTTCCACCAATGGGGGAACGGGAAGGGAGCTTTTTTTTACAGTTCTTTCACTATTTCCTGCGCATGGTAAGTGATGATGATGTCAGAACCGGCACGCTTTATTGAGGTTAGAATTTCGCGAACCAAGCGCTTTTCGTCAATCCAACCATTGGCGGCAGCAGCTTTTACCATCGAATACTCGCCACTAACGTTATAAGCAGCAACCGGAATATTGAAATTGGTTTTAACACGCTGAATAATATCCAAATAACTTAATGCCGGTTTCACCATCACAATGTCGGCTCCTTCTTCAATATCGAGAGCAACTTCACGTAATGCTTCATTTGAGTTTGCCGGATCCATCTGATAAGTAGCACGATTCCCAAATTTTGGAGCGCTTTCGGCTGCTTCGCGGAAAGGTCCGTAGAAACCAGAAGCATATTTGGCCGAATAAGCCATGATTGGCAAATTGTAAAATCCATTTTCATCCAAGGCTTTACGGATAGCGCCAACACGGCCATCCATCATGTCGCTTGGAGCAACCATATCAACCCCTTCCTGAGCCAGCGAAACCGATTGTTTAGCCAGTGTCACCAAAGTCAAATCGTTGTGAACGTCGCCATTAACAATAGTTCCGCAGTGACCATGAACAGTATATTCGCAATTGCAAATGTCGGCAATAATATATAAACCGGGCAAAGCGGCTTTCAACGCACGAACAGCCTGCTGAACAATGCCGTTATGTTCGCAGGCAACCAAACCATGTTCGTCCTTGTGTTCAGGAATACCGAAGAGCAAAACAGCCTGAATACCCAAACCATAAAGCCGACGACATTCTTCAACAAGTAAATCAACCGACAACTGTGAGTTTCCGGGCATCGAACTGATAGGGTTGTTCACATTGGTTCCCGGGCAAACGAATAAAGGCATGACCAAATCGTCGCGGGTTAAAATTGTTTCACGAACAAGATTTCTTAAAACAGGGGTTTGTCTTAATCTTCTGAGTCGGGTAACTGGAAATGACATGACTATAAATTTTTAATGTAGTTTTTTCTGAAAATGATTAATAATGGCTGTATGAATTCCCTGCGAATTAGCAGTTGCTGCAGTTATTAGAGGTTCCAAACCGTGATGAATCACTTCTGCGGCTGTAGTCTGGCCAATGCAAACCAAACGAAGATTTGCCGGATCAACTTTTCCCTCGATTAATTGAAGTAAGTTGGTACAGCACGAAGGGCTCGAAAGCACAATCATATCGTATTTATCCTGAATAATCAGGTTCAGCGCCTCCTCGTTAATGGTGTCAGGCAATACGGTCTCATAAAACAAAATTCTGGTACATTCAGCTTTTTTCGATATCTTATCTTCAATCACTGAACGGGCAAGCGTTCCAATAGGGAAAAGAACACGTTCGCCCAAATTTACGCGATGAAAAAAGTCAGCAACAAAATCTTCGGCTGTATTTCCAAGATTTATAAACGATGCTGAAGTGCCATAACATTCGAGTGATGCAGCAGTTTTTTTTCCAACAACAGCAATCTTTAAATGGTCGGGTAAAACATAATTATTCTGCAAATCGAATAAGCGCGCAAAAAAATAATTTATACCATTAGGGCTGGTAAATACAATCCAATTAAAGGCATCCAGGTTTTTCAATTGCTGGACAGCATATTCACTTAAAGGCAATGGTTTTACCTCAATAGTGGGCATAGAGAGTAAAGTGGCTGATTCTTCTGACAATAGTTTTTCAAGTTCAACCGATTGTCCGGTGGGTCGAGTGGATATAAATACTTTGTTTTCGAGTAATTTACCCATTTTATCTACTGCATATTATTGATTGGTTTTATTTGACTCAATATTTCTTTTGCTCCTTTTTCCAACATTTTTACAGCCATTTCAACTCCAAGCCTGGCGCCATCACCAACTTCACCCGAAATAGTTTCTTTTAAATATTGTTTTCCATCAACAGAAGCCACAAAACCCGATAAAACTAATTGATTATTTTCGATACGCGAATAACAGCCTAACGGAACCTGGCATCCGCCTTCCAATGTGGCGAGAAAAGCACGTTCAGCTATCACAGCATTCCATGTTTCAGCATGATTAACTTTAGCCATTAAAGATTCTATTACCGGATCGTTATCCCTGGTTTCAATTGCAATTGCACCCTGACTAACAGCTGGGACCACAATTTCAGGATCGATTATTTCGGTTATGTACCTGTCAAATCCCAATCGTTGAAGACCGGCTGCAGCCATAACCATAGCATCGCAATAGCCGTCCTCCATTTTTTGAAGCCGGGAATTTACATTTCCGCGAATATCTTTAATAATTATCTGGTTGTTAATTTTAAGTAACCCGGCGATTCGACGTAAACTTGAAGTTGCAACTACATCGCCCGGTTTAAGTTCGGCTAATTTTTTACCATTCTTACTTACAAAAGCATCACGTAATTCGCCCCGTTCCAGCACCGCGCCTAATTTCAACCCGCCGGGTAAACGAGTTGGAAGATCTTTGAGGCTATGAACAGCGATATCTACACTTCCATCTATAAGTTCGTTTTCAATTTCTTTAGTAAATAAACCCTTATCACCAATTTTCGAAAGTGCAACATCCAAAATTTTATCACCTTTTGTCTTAATAATTTTTAATTCAACCTCAAGTTCCGGGAATAAATGTTCCAACGTTGCTTTTACTTTTTCAGCCTGATACAGTGCCAGTTGACTACCACGCGTACCTATTCTTATTATGTTTTTCATTAAATACAATCAAATGCAAATTCAAATAAACTTGCAAGAAAATAAATTAGTCGAATTTAAATAAATCATTGATGATTTTTAACGAATCGATGTTTTTTCCGTTATCCGTCAAACTTTTTAGATTTTTAATTAATAGCCGGGTATAACGTTGCGTCAAATGTTGCGCATAATCATCAACTATTTCCTGCATTTCAGGGGTTGCCAATTTACGGTAAGTAGAAAGTTCTTCCTGGTTTATTGCCTGTAAATTCGTAGTTATCAAGTTAATTGCCGGGCGGAGCGATCGGCTGGCCAGCCATTCAGCAAAATCAGTCACTAATTCGTCCAATATTAAATGAGCTTTCTGCGCACTTTCTCGTTTCTTCTCGGTCGTTTGATTTACTATTTCCTGAAGGTCATCAACCCCAAGTAATTCAACATTTTCAATCTGGCCAACTGCACTTTCAATATTGCGTGGAACCGATAAATCCAAAAATACTTGTTTATGCTCAGGCCTGATTGCCCTGGATTTTTTAACCATTTCAGCAGTAATTATGGGTAAAGCCGATGAAGTTGCAACCATCACTATATCAAACCCATGCAGGTATTTTTCAAAAGCTTCGAATGGAACAACCATCCCATTATACTTTTCAGCTGTTTTCCTGGCTTTCTCCTCAGTGCGATTGGCCACACCAATTTGCCGGATTCCTTTCTTGTGGATATTTTGCAGGGCCAGATTTCCGGTCTCACCAGTTCCAATAAGCAAAACAGATTTATCATTAACGCCATTAAGCATACTTGCACACATTTCGACGGCTGCGCTACTCACCGAAGTAATACCTAATTTGATCCCAGTTTCGGTCCTTACGCGTTTACCAGCTTCAAACGATTTTTGGAAAAGCCTCATTAATACAGCATCAGTTAATGCCATTTCGGTGCAGGTAACATAAGCATCCTTTACCTGGCCAATTATCTGGTCTTCGCCTATAATGAGCGAATCCAGCCCTGAAACAACTTCAAACAAATGCCTGACGGCGCCGGTATTCGATCTGTGGTAAAAATATTGCCAGCAATGATCCGGGATTTTTTTATATTTTTTTACAGCTTCGTAAATTAGCTCAAATGCAGTCTGGTTGTCGTGTTTGTTTTGCGTGAAATAAATCTCGGTACGGTTACAAGTTGAAACAAGAACCAAATCGGATATCTCTGTTTCCTGCTGCAACAACTCCGAAAAAGGAATAATATCATCTTTGGAAAACGAAAATTTCTCTCTAACCTCCAATGGCGCTGTTTTATAGCTAATGCCAATCACCCCTATCATAATAATAACTTAATCTGGATTGCTAATAATAAAACAATAATGCTCAGTAAAAGTTGCACAATACATCATGTTAAAAATTGCAAAATGCAGCAACAAGAGCCTTACATAAACATAATCCTTTGGATTAGCTAATTACGGGAGGAGGTCGGCAAAATAAAGAGTTTGAATAGAGAAAATTGTAGGACCTCAGAAAATATCGTGGAATTGAAACAAAACCAGTATCCGGGAAAAACTGAAACGTTTTACAAATATCAATTAATTCAGTCCGAAAATTATCTTGTTTGTAATCATTTACCTTAAAATAAAAAAACGACTGGTCAGTTTTTTCTTCTTTGACTTCGGCAGATATTGTAACCGACACAACTGTTTGCGTTGTTTCATCTCCAGTCTTATTATTGAACAAACCCATTGCGAAGCCGAAGAAATAAAATGCGGCTAACAGCAAATAAGGCAATGGTGTCGATAATAATCCCAGGAAAAACATTCCAATAAAGTTTAGTTAATGTTTACATCAAAACTTCAAAAGACGACAGATACACCGTTTTCAATAAAATTTAGATGAGCAAATGTACAATTTCCGATAAAAACAAATAGCTTTACATCATTGATATTTATCAGCATAAAAGCTGACAATCCTAAAGCTCCGTTAAACTGTCATCAAAAAAATTATTACAAAAATGTTACAAAACGATTAAGAGGCAATTAATTGTGTAAATTTATATTGCATTTAAATTAGAATAAAATTAATTTTTTTCTAAGCTTGAATTGTTCTTATTCGCATCTTTGTGCTGGTTTTTTGAAACTATTTCTCATTAAAACATAAGATATGAATTTTTCAGGTTTACTTAAGTATTTTATACCAAAGGAAAAGAAGTTTTATGCAATGTTTAACCAGGCTGCCGAAAATACAATTGAGGCATCTGTTGCATTCGAAAAATTAATTAATTCAGCTGAATTGGAAGACCGTCGTGCGCTTGGATTAGCAATTAAAGCTATTGAAAAAAAAGGAGATGAATTCACCAATCAGATTTTTGATGTTTTAAACAAATCGTTTATTACTCCTTTCGACCGTGAAGATATTAACGAATTAACCTCAACAATTGATGATGTAGTTGACTTGATTTACAGCGCTTCAGGTAAAATTGAAATTTATCGCTGTACAATTTTCAGTACGTTTATGAAAGATATGGTTGCTTTGATTGCGCAAGGCTGTCAACTAATAAAGGTAGCAGTTGGCGGACTTGAAGACACCAAAAATTCCCAAAAAGTGCTTAAGGCTTGTAAAGAACTTAATAGACTTGAAAGTCGCATTGACGAATATTATCACATGGCTATTTCGAGCCTGTTTGAAAACGAAAAGGACCCCATTGAACTGATCAAACAAAAAGAAATTCTTCTGAATATTGAGAAGATAGCCAATAAGATGGAAGATGTTTCGGATGTTGTAAAAACAATATTGGTAAAATACGCCTGATTTTTGAAATGGCTCTTAAGTTTAATTTTAAATACAGGCTATGCTTACACTACTGATTCTCATAATTGTTTTGGCTTTTGTGTTCGATTTAATCAACGGTTTCCACGATGCTGCCAACTCTATTGCAACCGTTGTTTCAACAAAAGTACTGGCGCCATTACCGGCAGTACTCTGGGCTGCATTCTTCAACTTCCTGGCTTACTGGATATTCGATCTAAAAGTTGCTAATACTGTGTCTAAAACTGTGGATGGAAGCGTAATAAGCTTACAGGTAATTTTAGCCGGGATAATAGCTGCAATCCTCTGGAATTTATTAACCTGGTATTTTGGCATACCATCATCGTCGTCGCATACGTTGATTGGTGGATTTGCAGGCGCTGCTGTTGCTCACACCGGAAGCTTTTCTGTTATTAACCAGGCAGTTATTCTTAAAACAATTGGCTTTATTTTTTTGGCGCCAATTATTGGTATGGTAATTTCATATATAATTACCATAATAATTCTCTGGACTTGCCGAAAGGTTAATCCTCACCATGCCAACAAATGGTTCAAACGTTTACAGTTATTTTCATCAGGTGCATTTAGTTTAGGGCACGGAGGCAGTGATTCTCAAAAAGTAGTAGGTATTATCAGCGCTGCCATGCTGGTTTACATTGGGCATTTAAATTCAAAAGGAATAGCAATTCCAGGATGGGTTCACGTTGCCGAAACAATAGATGCCGCCGGCAAACACCATTTACATGTTCCTGCCTGGATACCAATATCATGTTATACCGCCATATCATTAGGAACGATGATGGGTGGATGGCGCATTGTAAAAACGATGGGATCAAAAATAACCAAAGTTACACCTGTTGAGGGTGTTGCTGCAGAAACTGCCGGTGCAATCACCCTATTTGGTGTTTCTCAAGGTTTGGGAATACCGGTAAGTACAACTCATACAATTTCAGGTTCGATTATGGGCGTTGGAATGACTAAACGTTTATCTGCTGTTCGCTGGGGTGTTGCAAATAATTTACTGATAGCCTGGGTTTTGACAATCCCGGTTAGTATGATTATAGCCGGACTAGTTTATATTGCCATGTCGGCCATGGGAATTTAATCAGTGCTTTTGTTATTTTAAAAAGTGCATATCGGTAGTTACGACATGCACTTTTTGCTTTTTAAAATTTAGAAACTATTTAAATTTTATTTTACCGTTCCGTTAGGAACAAAATGTGGGTAGGAAAAGAATGATTTTAGATGATCTCTTGTCCCGTACGGGACAAAATGAAACGATAAATGGTCATTTTTCTACCCATATATTTTCTCTCCGGAAAATTTAAACAGACTCTTACTATTACTTAAAACAAACTGTGTGGCGCTTCTCCAAAAGTTTCTTTAAACAACACTACCGATACCACCACAAAACCGATAAAGGCAAGCACAATGAATAACTGCATCCATGATGTTTTTTGAATCTCATGACGGTCCTTAATCTCGCAAACTTCGCCAGGACAATATTTCGCCTTCTTTCCGTAAAACCAACCGTAAAATAAACATCCCAGACATATCCCAAATGCCGACTCGAACAGCAAAAAGACCAGGCAAATCAAGCAAATTATCCCTGAAATAGGACTGTAAGTATTTAGAAAAACAACCAATACCAGCATGGTTAAAACCAGCGCCAACCCAATAACCCATGCAAATTTCTTTTGTGCAGCACCCACGTATTCGGGTGTTTGCCTGCGAACAATCAAACGGCCAATAATTAAGGTTGGGGCATACTTCGGATTGATTAAAACCCGGATTAAAAAGTCAACTAAAAAGGCCAGAATAAAATATTTAAGAAGTAAAAAACTCCCTTTCATAATTGCTGCCAATACAGCAGTAAAAGCCCAAACAAATAATATTCCGGCGGCGGCCCTTATTTCGCGTTCGTTTAAAACCGGAATTTCATAACCCGGCACATCTTCTCCAAATCTGAATAGTTTACTCATAAATTGTATTTTAAGTGAAACATATTGCAAATGAACAACTAAAAAGCAGATTGGTTTTCAACCTTTCGTATCTTAAGTAATAGGAACAATTTATTGTCGTATTTTATTACTACTCACCCCCACCGGATGTCTCCCCTTTCAAAAGGAGAAGGGGCAAAGCATCGCAGATTTCGGTATGAACGTTCGACTGAGACTTCGTCGTGAGCTCAGTCGAACGCTCACGACAAAGTTTCAGTCGAACGATGCGCTGGGGTCAGTCCGCAAAAAATGCAGGTTAGAGTACGACATTATTTGATTTTCATTACTTAATGAAGTATATAAGTTCGTATTAATATTACAAACACGCAAAAAAATGTAACCAATTCTGCCCTACCCTTACTAAATAACAAAAAACACGACTGATGAACGATTCAAAAGAGCTTCGGTTCAAGCAAATTATCGAAGAAAACAAACTCCGGATCGAGAGTATTTGCCGGTATTACTCGTCGAATTTGGAAAACCGGAAAGATCTTTATCAGGAAATTTTAGTCAACATCTGGAAAAGCCTCGATAAGTTTCGTGGAGATTCAGCTATCAGTACCTGGATTTACCGCATTGCTGTGAATACTTCGCTGAATTTTGCCGGTAAAGCCTACCGAAACATGAACCTGAACCTGGAGCAAACGCCTCAAAGCCTGAATATTTTGATTGATAACGACGAGCTTGAACTAAAACAGAAAAGAGAGCAACAACTCGAAGCGCTCGAAACCGAACTGAATTTGTTGTCGATCATCGACAAAGCCCTTATTTCACTGGTACTCGAAGGTCTTTCGATGCGCGAAATTGCCGATATTATTGGGCTTACCGAACCGAACGTAAAAGTGAAAATTCACCGGATAAAAGAAAACCTTAAACAACAGTTAATTAAAGCATAACCGCCATGACAACAACAATAGATACTCCCAATTTGGACCTCAATGAGCTTATAGAAGGGCTTCGCCGCGAAGACGACCGGAACCTGCATTTAACCAACCGTTTTAAATGGATTATGTGGATTTTTGCACCACTGTATTTTATCTTTTTTCTTATCATGCTATATGAAGACGAACCCATACTGAAAGAACTTGGCTTTTTCTTCTTTTCGGCCAGCTTCCTGTTTTTCGCCATCATCTTCCGGAATCTGAATAACGAATACAAATCTGTTGACTACGGAATACCTACTACAGAAATGCTGCGAAAAGCGGCGCAGCGATACGAAATCTGGCAGACAAAAACGGCGAAAGCCATGTTCCCGGCATTTCTGGCAGCCATTGGAGTTGCTCTTGCCTGCGAAGAAATGATTCCGAATATTGACGACACCGCTACTCGCATTGTTGTTGCATTCCTGGTGTATTCACTGATGTTGGGCATTGGGTTCAGTATCGGCTACCTGATCTGGTACAAACGCCAGAAACCTTTGCGCGACCATGCTTTGCGGCTATTGGAAGAACTGGAAAAATAAACGCATCAATTAATTCTCCTAAAATTTAGTCAGGATTTCCTGAGTGAAGCCTAGACTCGTTATTGCATAGGTACTTCTGAAGGAGAGGCGCTATATAAAAGTCTTCTGGGTTTTATTTAAATTTTATTGATCCCATAGAATACCTAATTGATTTAGCGTTGGGGCAAAGCCCGCATCGCACAAAGAACTACTTTTTTCAGCTCATCGGCAAGGTCACTTGAGATTCATTCAGCTTTAGGCAACTTTAAAGTAATCATTCCTTATATGACCGGCAGGCAGTTATGCCACCTTGCAGTGAACCATAAAAAACAACACTTAATTCTTTCTCTTAACCTGAGCCCGATTTCCGATTTGATGTAACAGACTAACAAATAAGACACTAAAGTTTGTATCATGGAGTAAAAAAAAGACAAGGCTTTAAACTTTATTTGCTGAACCTAACCAACAAATCACAGGTGTCCGGTAAAAATGAGGCATAAAAAGATGCCGCAACTACGTTGCTTAAAAACAGGCAGCATAGCTGCTTAATATTTGTAGAAAGTTGGCAAGACGACTTATAATGTATGCTAATATCAGTAGAAAACACGTATTCCCCTACATTCGAAAATTTGAACAGAGAAATCGCTTTTAAAGATCAACCGGGAAATACTTGATAGATTTTTCTTGTACTCACCCCGTCGCACCTGCGATGCGCCACTCCTCTCTCACGAGCTACTCTTTATACATATCTTTGTTATGTTTAGTTAAAATTAGGCCTTGGTACATGGTGTTAAATCTATCAAGGCCTCTTTTCATTGTAATGGGGCCTGGCTTACCCATGCTTTGATACCCTTTCCAACCGCCCATCCGGGCGATTATCCAGGACATTCTTGCAAGTGTTCCCTTGGGGTGCGGGTTCTTCTGTAATTGTGTCTTCCCCTCATATCTGGCCTGGCTCACATTTTCCGCAAATTCGATCTCTTGTTCACTGAAAACAACTGCTCCGCTTACAGAACACAGCCCATCCCTATCCTGGCGGAGCTGCAATATTTTTAATGCTGCCTCCATAGCCATGACCGCTAATTTTTTTAGCCCCTTTCCGCTTTCAAGTGTTAAGTTAATTTTGATATGACGTATTAAAGGTGTATCTTTACCAAAAAACTCATGGTACTGTACACAATAAAACTGAGCAAGTTTGA
>CALGIG010000104.1 GCA_937915865.1 uncultured Prolixibacteraceae bacterium
GAATAAAACTTAAAAGACTTTATCCGTCAATTTTAAATTAACACAACACTAGCTTAGGCATCTAAATCGAAGAGGTTTTTTGGGAAATATTGGGAGCGACTGGTTTTACTTTTATTTGAGGGAAAATAGTTTTGCTCTCGGCTAACTTGTAAGTTCAGCCGATTTTTTTTGGAATTTATACGATTCAACGAAGTATACCGGACGTCGTACGTGAGAATTTGAGTTTACAACAGCTTATAGTTTGCCAGAACCTTTAACGGATGTTGAAACTTTCAGAGTTATGGATGACAAATTTGAGTACTGTTGTAAGTAAGTTAAATGTGACAATAATTGGGTTTAGTTGCGATATGTCAACCCATTATATTCCTTCCTGGATAGAATTTGTTGTTACCTTTGCTGTGATTTTTACAGAAATACGGATTTCCCCATAGGTGATAAACCGTATACCAATGCTTTCGGTTCGCTTTTTGTAGGTTGAAAATCATTAAGTAAACAAATTGATTTTGAAAATATATTGTCATGAATGAGTTTTCTTATTATAACTTTTTTGGAACAAAAGGGCTTGAATATTTGGTTATTATAGCATTTTTACTTTTGTTAATTCCATTTTTGTATTTCCTGAATAAGCGTGCCCGAAAGAAAAATCGGGTTGACAGGCCGAGTGACATTCTATCGCTCGAATCACTTCAGATTCCTCAGGGTTTGTTTTTTAGCCGATATCATACATGGACTTATCTTGAACGTTCTGGTTCAGCAAAGGTTGGACTCGATGATTTGCTTGTTCATATTACCGGAGAAGTTAGGTTAGGAAAGCTTGTTGAGGTGGGTGAAAAAATTAAGAAGGGTGATTTCCTTGCCGAATTGGTTCAGAATGAAAAAAGTCTTCGAGTTTATTCTCCTATAGCTGGCAAAGTGATGGAAGTGAATCCATTATTAAATAAAAATCCTGAATTAATTAATACTGACCCTTATCAACAAGGGTGGATATTCAAAATAAAACCGTTCAGCTGGGTTACCGATATTCATTCTTGTTTTCTGGCGGAAGATGCTGATATGTGGGCTCGTCAGGAATTATCACGCTTTAAGGATTTTCTGGCAGAATCGGTTGTTAAAAATTCGCCTGATCCATCATCAGTTACATTACAGGACGGGGGAGAGTTACACGACAAACCATTAGCTGGTCTCCCGAATGAAATTTGGCAGGAATTTCAATTTGACTTTTTAAGTAAGAGGAAAAATTGCAAGAGCAAAATATGGTTTGGCCAGTCTGATCAGGAAATTTAGCGCTGTACCCAAATTTATCCATAAACAAAAAGGAGTGATGTTTTCGGATATCGCTCTTTTTTAATTATTCATGAATTAGACATATTTCAGCAAGAATTGAAAATTTTGGTAAATTAGCAATTACTAACTACTTCAGAACTTTATTTTTAGATTTATGAACTGGTTTAAACATGTTTCAAGAGAAAACATAGCTGGAAGCCCCATTATTAGTCATTATGTGAAGTTCAGATCATCCATTTATGGCAGGGTCGTATTTATAATTGCCATTCTTTCTGTTTTTTTATTTGTATCGTTTAATATTATATTTCAATCGGTTAATGAGCAATATCTAAATACAGTTATTCGGCAGAATGGTAATAATATAGGATCAATTGTTGAGGGGGCAATGTATCATTCAATGCTTCAAAATGATAAAGGGGCATTGCAGAATACGCTTGACATTATCAATACGTTACCTGGAATTGATGAGGTTAATATGTATGATAATGATGATAATCTGGTATATTCTTCATTTGCATCAGAACCAGTAAAAAAACACACAGATCCGAATTGCCTGAATTGTCATGCCAATATGCGGGAGATATTTCCTGCAACCGAAAAGTCATATAAAATTATTGACAAGAATACTGATTGTTTGATGAATAAAAGCGAAAACGGTAGCAGGCATTTATTAATCAGATCGCCAATAATGAACGAACAATCATGTTATACCAGTTCGTGCCATGCTCACAAGGAAACTGATACGGTATTGGGATCATTGATTATAAAAATACCGCTTAAAGCCCAGGATGAGGCCATCAAGAAATCGTCGACTGAGTTTTTTTTACTTGCCATATTCTCGACTATACTACTGGCATCGTTACTTTTGATTTTTACCAGGAAGAAGATAAAAGATCCTCTCAACGAATTAGTTAAAGTAAGCGTTGCTGTTGCAAATGGAGATCGAAATACCAGGCTCGAAATAAAGCCAAATCAATTGGATGATATGCGTATGGTGTCTGAAGCATTTAATGATATGCTTGATAATTTGCATAATGCAGCAATCGAGCTTGAAAATTGGTCGCAACAGTTGGAATATAAGGTTCAGAAGAAATCGGAAGAATTAGGAGCGGCTCAAAATGAACTTATGCACGTTGAACGGTTAGCTTCGTTGGGAAAATTATCATCCTCAGTTGCGCACGAAATAAACAATCCGCTTTCAGGAATATTAATTTATACCAAACTCCTATTAAAACAGACCAATAATCCCGAATTATATTCAAGCAAGCGCGAATCGATGATAAAGCACTTGAAATTGATTGAATCGGAAACAAAACGGTGTGGAGATATTGTTAAGGGACTTCTTGATTTTTCGCGCAAAGACCAGAATGATTTTGAACCCAAACACTTGCACGAGATTCTGAAAGAAACGTATGAATTAATGACTCATCCGATAAAAATTGCAAACATTGGTTTTCATCATGATTTTTCTGCAAATGCTGACCTGATTTATTGTAACCCAAATCAAATAAAACAAGCCTGTATTGCTTTGTTGGTAAATGCTTCAGAAGCTATGACCGAAAAAGGTGAGATTATAATACGAACAAAAAATCCTGATTCAGAATCGGTTATTTTTGAGATAGTTGATAATGGAGTTGGCATTGCAGAAGAAGATATTCCACATATTTTTGAACCATTTTTTTCGACCAAACAGGATGTGCGTGGAATAGGACTTGGACTGGCTATCGTTCACGGAATAATACAGAACCATAAGGGACGCATCCACGTTGATTCTGAGCTAAATCGTGGAACTACAATTTCTATAAATATACCTTTGATTAAAAGTTAAGGAGAGCAAGGGATGGCAAAGAAAATTTCGATCTTGATCGTTGATGACGAAGAATCAGTCAGAGATTCGTTATACAACTGGTTTATTGAGGATGGTTTTAGGGTTGAATGTGCTGAAAATGCCCGAAAAGCTCTTTCTATGCTTGAAACAGACAGTTTTGATATAATCCTTGCTGATATTAAAATGCCAGGAATGGACGGGCTGGAGATGCTTCGCCGGATCAAAGAAATAAAAAGCGATTCGATTGTAATTGTAATGACTGCTTTTGCAACTGTTGATACAGCAGTGAAAGCTTTGAAGGATGGAGCTTACGATTACGTTACCAAGCCTTTTGATCCTGATGATCTGACACATTTGATCAGAAATGCCACCAAACAAATTTCACTGGCCGAAGAAAACGAGACTTTGAAACAAAAAGTCATTTCGCTTCAAAATGTGGAAGATATAATAGGAAAGAGCGTAGCAATAAAAAACGTGTTCCGGCAGGTTGAAAGTGTCGCTCAAACTAATTCGTCGGTGATTATCACGGGCGAAAGTGGAACAGGTAAAGAACTTATAGCGAGGGCAATTCATGCTAATTCTCCTCGTAAATTTTATCCGTTTGTGAGTGTACATTGTGGCGCTTTGTCTGAGAGTTTGCTCGAAAGTGAATTGTTTGGCCATGAAAAAGGTGCATTTACAGGCGCTATGTACAACCGGAAAGGGCGCTTCGAAATGGCTGATTCAGGTACAATTTTCTTGGATGAAATTGCAACAATCTCTACTAAAATGCAGATTGAACTGCTTCGCGTTCTGGAAACGAAAACATTTATGAGGGTTGGCGGAAATAAAGAGATAATTTCTGATTTCAGGGTAATTTGTGCTACTAATAAAGATTTAAAAGAACTTGTTGAAAATAAAGTTTTTAGAGAAGATTTATTTTACAGGTTGAATGTTGTTAATATTGAAATACCGCCATTGCGCGAACGGAAAGAAGACATCCCTGCTTTAGTTGAGCATTTTATCCAAAAATATTGCCTTTCGATGAATAAACCCCTTGTCGCAATTGATGTTGCCGCTCTTAATCGTATTCAGGAATTTAATTTTCCCGGGAATATTCGCGAATTGGAAAATATGATTGAGCGAGCAATAGTTATTGGAAATGGTAAAAGAATTACCTTGAAAGATTTGCCTGAAAATAAAACAATACGGAATACCAGTTCGGTTGAGAGTTTAGATGACTTTGAAAAAGCCTTCATCCTACAAATTTTGAATAAATATGAGTGGAATATCTCGAAAACCGCTCGGGCATTGAAGGTAGATCGGGTAACTCTTTATAATAAGATTAAGAAATACAATCTGAAACTAGCCGATCAATAAATTCAGGAATGAGCCTGCAAACCATCACTTTCGTTTCATTTGGCGCTTTCGACAGAGAATTGTTAGAAAAAACGGCAGAAGCTGTTGCAGAAGAATATCATTGTGCGATAACCATTCGCGATGGCCATATTGACTTAAGTGAATATTTTGATGCAGCTCGCCGTCAATATAATGGTAATGCTTTAATTAAAGTAGTTCAATTGCTTTCATTTCCTGAATCAGATAAAACCTTGGCCTTTTTCAATGTCGATTTATTTGTTCCCATCCTTACATTTATTTTTGGTCAGGCTTATTTAGGCGGAAATGCCGGAATTGTTTCAATGTACCGGCTCGACAACAAACGCTACGGAATGCCTAAGAACAATCAATTACTTTTAGAACGACTGATAAAAGAGGCTAATCACGAACTTGGACATACATTGGGCCTTATTCATTGTAAAGAGCCGTTGTGTGTCATGCATTCAAGTACTTATGTCGAAGATATTGATCAGAAGAGTCGTCATGTGTGCAATAAGTGTCACGATGAATTTCTTGCTAAACAAAATAGCCACCAGAATTCTGGTGGCTCATGAAAAAAACCGCGGGGGTAAACACTTATTTGGTTTCTGCAATTCTGCCTTCTGATGCTAATTTCTGAAGAGCTTTTACTTCTTCTTTATCTGCAATTAAACGGATTTCTAATTGTGCTTCTGCTCTGAAATCAATTTCTTCAAGATTTTCTTCGGTCAACTCATTGTGCATAACTTTCTGTATTGCTTTAGCTTCTGCACGGTCAGCAATTTCTTTGGTAATAAGCTGTGCTTCCAACCGGTAATCAGTCATTTCCGATTCATTTTCGGTAAAACTTATCGTCTTTTCGGGAGAAATACTTACTCGGTTCATTATCTTTTGGGTTACTTTAGCTTCTTCCCGGTCTGCTGTTTCACGTGTCATCAATTGAGCTTCGGTAAGAAAATCAGCGGCTTCGAATGTGTTCCTGGCTTCAGTATATGAAGAAAATGCTTCAACTGGGGTCACGAAACTTCTTTCCATTGCTCTTTGTGTTGCTTTGGCTTCAGCCATATCGGCAATCCAACGGGTAATCAATTGTGCTTCGGTTCGGTAATCAACGGTTGTGCTTTCCGTTGGTAATTTTAAATTGTTTTCTGTTGCGTTCACACTAAATACTCCTGCAAATGCTACTGTACTAATGGCGATGATGTTTTTAAAATTTGTTTTCATGGCTTTGAGTTTTTCTGTTATTAATTTCTTGTTTTCTGTTTCTGTAAATTGTTTTCTGTTTTAATAGACGCTTAAGTTTCAATTTCGTTACAGTATGTATAGAACTTTTTTTTAAAATCTACCTTTTGTTGCATTGTTATTTGTACTGCAAATATATATCTAAAAACTAATACCATGCAATACAAAGTACTAAAAATTTTAAAATATTTTCAAAATAATTTTTAATTAATTGAAATTCAGAATTTTAAATTTTAAGGAATTTTTATTTTTTTGAAAATTTTTCTTTGGATGAGTTGAAATCCTGAAATTTTGATCGGGAATAACCTATGAAGATTATTTGCAGAATTAGAAAGAGAGATTTTAAAGCTCTGATTTTGGTGGAAAAAAGTGATGTAAAACAAAAAAGTCGCACAATTAGGCGACTTCTAATAGATATATGTGATGTGGTTTTTAGCAGCCACCGCCAGATGATGCTTCTTTGCGCACAGGAATAACAGCTTGCGGTTTTTTCTTTTCCGGTTCTTTAGTTGCGGTTTGTTGTCCTGCTTTCATTGCAGACTGATCGAGTTGCATGGTTTCCGTAGCTGCTCCGCTTGTTTCGAAGAATTTATTATCGGCGTTAAAACCACCTTTCAGGAATTTTACTTTAATGTAACCCATTTGTTGCAGCAACAGGCAAGGCGACACACTTTGTAACTCATCCGATCCGTACAAAACAGCTTCCTCTCCACTGTTCTGCAACCGGTCGAATAATTCCAGCGCTTCTTTATCCAGTAAGTTACGGACAGGAATATTGATTGCCAGTTCGGCATGACCTTGCGCAAACTGATCGGCGGGTCGGATGTCGATCAATTGTTTGCCAGAAAGGTTGGCAACCGAAACTTCCAATCCTTTATCTGAAATCAGGTTTACCGATTGCTTAGCCATAGTCTGAAATTCTATCGGCTTTGGTTTAAACAGAAATGCCAGGAATACAATAACAACAGCCAGTGCGAGTAGACTTAACCAGAGTTTATTTGATTTTATAAATGGATTCATTGTCGATTGATTTTATTTTTGCCTTTTTACTTCTTCCTTTTGCCTTGATTCTAGCAGCCTCCACCCGATTTGGCTTCAGGAGCTTTTCTCACAACCTGAATGTTTTCTCGTTTCTGAACCGGGGCGGTTTTAGCTGCTTCCTGTCCGGCTCCTGTAAAATACAAGCGGGCAGCAGTTCTGAAACTGGCCAGATCGTGTTCAGCTGATGATGCTGTAGCCGAAACTTCAGCAGGTTTAATAATGGTGTTGAACCATTCGTTCATGCCTCCTTTCATCACATATAGCCGGTTAACGGCATAGCGCGTTCCGGTTACCCACGCTTTTTCGGCCAGTTGATCGGAATTGGCGTACAAAATTTTGTCTTTCCCGGGCTCGTTGAGCAAAGCCAGTGTCGAGACTGAAAGCAGCGAGTCGGGTTGAATATTGATAGCTCCGGGCAATGCAAATGCCTTGAACTGATCTGCCGGACGTAAATCAATAAGCATCAAAGTCGGATCGTTTTCAATAATGCGGTGGGTCACCTGGTCAACCGATTGATAGCGCGATTTTTCGGCAATTGCCAAAAGCAGCGTTTTCGGGTCGGTTTCTTTCAGTTCTTTTTTCTTCGGAACAAGTACCAGGCCTAAAGCCAGCACAATCATTAATACGGCCAGAATAGTATATTTTCTTTCCATGATTTTTAAATTATCAGCCCCTCCCAAACCCTCCCCGAAGGTGAGGGCTTAAAAAAAGCAGGTTCAAATTTCTCAATGACTAATTCCTAATGACATTTTTTCTAGTATTCTACTTTTTTAACTTTCTTCTGCACCCAGGCTGCTCCATAAAACATTCCAACGGCAACAAGTACCAGTATGAAGGTAAACAGTTCAGGAGAAATGCCAAAAGCTCCGTTGATCGTTTTGGAGCCTTGCGATCCGCTGTAGTAGAGCTTTTCCCAAACCGGGAAGCTTTCAGAAAATAAAAATACACCGATAAACATTCCCCCGAGAAACACAATTCCATCGAGTTTCCCGACAGCGGCGGCGCATAAACTGGTTCCGGGACAGAAACCACCCATTGAAAATCCGATGCCCATAATGATTCCGCCCACAATGGCGCCACTCAGAAACATGGGTTGTATATACAATTGTGAATAGTCAACCAGCCCGAAGTAGCTAAGATACAGCAAACCCATAGAAGCGACAATGGCTGCAGTAAAAAATACTTTAACCACTACAAAATCGTATCCAAAGAAAGTACCGATGATTTTGCGGGATGACGAAAAACCCGAGGCTTCCAGTGCGAAGCCAAAACCCATGCCGATGATTACTGCAAAAATGTTGTCCCACATTGGGGAGATCATTCCTGATGTTATAATTGGTCCTACCATAATTTAGCGTTTTATGTTTATATCCAGTTTTTACGGAATATCCAGGCTGCAATAAAAGCCGTTCCGAAAATAGCGATCATGGTAATGTAACCGCCCAATGATAATACAGCCATTCCACTCAAAGCTGCGCCACTGGTGCATCCACGGGCCAGTTGGGTTCCAAAACCGAAGAGTATTCCACCGCCCAATGCGAAAAGAAGCCTGCGGCGTGAGGTAATTTTTGGAGAATGCTCCACTTTAAATTTCAGACGGTTAAAAATAATTCCGGAAATGAATGCTCCGGCCAGCACGCCTAAAACTTCATACACCAGCCAGTTGCTCATCGGCTCTTTCCCATTTCCGGCAAACTGGCAGTAGTAGGCATTGTGCTCAACATGTTTAGGAGCAACCGCATTAACCGTTGCGGCTACTGTATTTTTAACGGCGCCACTGGCCCCAAGTCCGCGCCCTGAAATGTAGAATGCCAAAAGCAGCACAGTTCCCAGGATCACCCCACCTAAGTAAGGGTTGAGGTAAGTGGTTCCATCGGATTTTATCTTTTTCATATTTGTTGTGTTTTGAAGCCCCCTCCAAACCTCCCCCGAAAGGGGAGGCTTAAAAAAGGCGAATTCAACATCTTCTTTAATATAAATAGCGTGTGATTTGTCCGGCTTCAACCATCAGGAACCTGAAAATTAAGCCTCCAGCCAGGATTAAGATTGCCGGTACTACCATCGGAACTTTAAAACCTTTTAGTTCCAGAGCTTCAAGAGTAGCAGGGAAAATTAAGCCCAAAATGACTACAAAAGCAAAGAATGGAGCAGTAAATTTTCCACCAAGGAAAAGATTTGCAGCAATAATCTGAACTTCTGAGCCGGCCAGGAATCCCATAAATAAATGAATAATGAAGAACAGCTCAACGATGATCAGTAAAATATCGATCCGTCCAATGATTTTGCGTTCCTTGTGGTCTTTGCTCATCAGCATAATTACTGCTGCACCGGTCGACATTCCGGAGACGAGAAACAACGGCCCCAAAATAGATGTGTTCCAAAGTGGGCGGGCATTGAATGCTGATAATAGGATACCGGTGTAGATACCGAGAATGATTGATAACAGCGCCATTGGCCAGGCAATCAGGATGCGGTTGGCGATTACCCATTTTTCGAATTTCTTCAGGATATCGTATTTCCAGTCCCATTTGGGGAATAATACGCGCACATAACTGGCTGCCCACACAAACGAAAGTGGGGTAATGGCCATTAGCACCCAGGCTCCCCAACTCATGGGAGATTGAATCCTGACAGTGGTGTATAACTGCCAGAAATAGAGTTTATGCTTCAGATCGAGAAACAGGAAAAACAAGCCGAGGACCAAAGCAAATGGAACAATCATTGGTGCTTTTTTTACGGTGGCTTCCATCTCATTTTCCTTGCCCATAATGGTGAAAAAGCTTGCAAAAAACAGGATTCCGGCAGCCAGACCACCCAGAAACAGGTAGCTTGGAATTTGCCAGTGCCAGATATTTAAATACGGGTCGATATTCGGGATATTACGTCCGCTTGCAAACAATTCTTCTTTCATAGTTTTATGATTTTGAACCACATAGGCACATAGAGCAGATTTTTAAATCTCATAGATTGTATTTTGTTGATTTTCATTTGTTTGTTTTTTCAGAATACACATTTAAATTTTAAATCGTTTTTCTATGTGTCCTATGTATCTATGTGGTTAATTTTCTTCAGTTTATACAAGGTAAAAAATTCGTGGTTTTGTTCCGGCTTCGGGTGCCAGCGATTTGAATTTTCGGTTTTTCAGTACATTCACAATTTTTGAGTTCTGATCGTCCAGATCGCCGAAATACATGCAACTGGTGGGGCAAACGCTCACACAGGCTGGGTCTTTTCCTTCGCGGACACGATGAATGCAGAAGGTACATTTATCGACATAACCTTCGGGATGCGAGTACCGTGCATCGTACGGACAAGCCTGGATGCAGGCGCCACAGCCAATACATTTGCTGTGTTCAACCAACACGATTCCACCATCTTCGAAGTGACTTGCTCCTGTTGGGCAACAACGCACACAGGGCGAGTTATCGCAGTGGTTGCATCGCTCCGAGCGAAGTTCAATGCTCACATTTGGGTAAGTTCCGTCAACCACTTCAACTACCCAGTCGCGGCAAAAACCAACTGGTACGTTATTTTCGGTTTGGCAGGCTACCACACAGTCGCTGCAGCCTACGCATTTCCGGGTATCAATTGCCATTGCATATCTCATGATTCAACCTCCTTCTTTGGATTTTCTTTAACAAAAGTGACAAAGTTACCACGCATTCCGGTTCCGCCCATAATAGGGTCGATGCTTACTTTCGAAATCATCTCGGTATCATTTACACCACGCCCAAAAGCATAGGTTAGAGGTTTGTGGTGATGCCCAAATCCGTGTACGATGTAAATCGAATCCCAGCGAATGCGTTGTGTGACGCGGATTTTAACCGGAAAATTGGACAGCACGCCATCCTGATTTTTCAGCCACACGTACTGATCTTTTTTCAGGCCCCACAATTCTGCCACCTGCGGATTGATCCACACGGCATTTTCAGGCATCAATGCCACCAGGTTACGGTTGTTGGCCGTACGGCTAAAGGTGTGCATCGGGGCACGTCCGTAAATCAGGCGATAATAACCTTCTTCAGGCTGATCGTGTGGTGTATAAACTGGCATCGGGTCGAAACCGTATTCTTCCAGTTCTTTCGAAAACAAATGAATTTTTCCTGAAGCGGTTTTGAATTGGAAATTCATTCCTGGTTCAATATATAATGGTGTTTTCCTCGGAAGTTTCTTTGCCCCAACACGTTCCAATTCTTCGAGCGATTGACCTACCTGTTTCAATTGCCAGTCGAGCACTTCGCGGAAATCATCGAATTTGTAGTACTCGCCTAAGCCTAGGCGTTCACCAATTTGCTTGGCAATCCACCACGATGGTTTTGTTTGGTACATCGGCTCAACAGCCGGACTGCGTAGTGCGATGGTTGGTTCGCGGTGCGGCGAGCTGCGGATGTCGTCGTAACGTTCCAGATAGGTACATTCAGGCAGAACCACATCGGCATAACCCGTAATTTCCATCGGCATGGTGTCAACCACCACCAGCAATTCGAGCGACTGCAATGCCTGCATCAACTGTTCTTTTAGCGGGATGGCCATCACCAGGTTGGTTCCGGCGACAATCCAGCCTTTTATCTGGTGCTTGTTATTTTCTGAAGGAATGGATGCTTCAATCAACGTGTTGGTAACCGATTCTTTTGCCAGCGGATAGCGACCGTTCATGGTATCTTGCCACGACCAGGCTGGTTTTGGATAAGCCGGATGTGGGAAGTCCGGAATTTTGAAACCTTCTTTCAGGAAGATGCCGCCGCGGTTTCCCCATGATCCCAGCAATGCATTCAGAATAGCGATAGCGCGCGAACGCTGCACATCGTCGCCGTACCAGGTGGTGTGCCGTCCGGGGTGAATAATTACCGCAGGCGCGGCATTGGCCATTTCGCGGGCAGTCTGGCGGATTTGCTCAGGTTTGATTGTGGTAATGCCATACGCCCATTCCGGAGTGAATGTGCGAACATGCTCTTTCAGTTCGTTGAACCCTTCGGCATATTTGGCTACATATTCCTTGTTGTAAATGTCGTCGTAAATCAGCACATGAATCCACGAAAGCAAAAGTGCCAAATCGGTTGATGGTTTAATTGGTAGCCAGAATTTTGATTTGCTGGCGGCAGTCGACAGGCGAGGGTCAACGGTAATAATAACTGCTCCTTTATCAATGGCTTCCGACATTTCCTGAACCTGACCATTGTGCATGTTTTCGCCAATGTGCGAGCCAATCAGCACCATGCAGCGGGTGTCGCGGATATCGGTAACTTCAGGACTTGAAACTGATTCGCCAAAAGTAAGCTCAAAACCGGTGTCACGCGGGCCGCGGCATTGTGCAAACGAAGGTGCGCCAATGTTGTTCGATCCGAATGAATTCAGTAAATGCGTGAAATGTTTGCCCGGTGTGCCGTGGTTGAACAAACCCATGCTTTCAGGTCCATATTTTTCCTTGATTTCTTTCATTTTGTTGGCCACAAAATCGAGCGCTTCGTCCCAGCTGGCTTCGCGGTAGGTTTGTTCGCCGTTTTTTGTGACGCGAATCAATGGAGTTTTTAACCGATCAGGATCAGAAAACATACCCACTCCGCCCGTACCGCGAGGGCACAAACGACCATTGCATTGCGGGTCGTTGTAATTTCCGGTAATCTTTTGAATTTGACCATCTTCCGTAACATGGGCCCATCCTGCGCATTTCCAGAAACAGACTTCGCAGTAGGTAGAAACCGTCTTAAATGAACTTGCTGACTTAGCTCCAATGCTTATTTTTTTCGGTGAAGGCGCTCCGGTAACCCATTTTATGGCTCCGCCAGCCAGAGATGTTGCTCCCAACCCCAATGAACTAATTTTTATAAAATTCCTCCTCGTATGCATTGCGCTGATATTTAGAGATTTTAACGCTAAATTTAATTAGAATATGCTTTTGTTGTTTTCTGTTTTAACAAAATTACTGGAACTAATGAGGTGTACAAATTAGTTTTACTCTAAATATGTATATATTTATAAATGATTTATTAAGTTGTTGATAAATAGTTATTTGTGTCTAGTTTAAATATCTCATTTTAGTTTATGACCTGAGTCATAAATAAAATTGATCTATCTCAGTTTTTGAAAAACAGGCGGGTTTGCAGTCGAAATGTAAAAAGTGGGAAACCGTTTTTAGCATTTCTTAATTTTTCTAATTCTTTTTCATTCCCGTAGGGCTAAATGTTGTTGACGATGGGTGTTAACCCGTTGTAGCAGAAATAATAGCGTGGTTGAACCCCTGACTTGGGGTTCAATAATGTCTGGTTGTGTATGCCACCGGTTTCGCCGCCGGTGATTAACATTCAATCCCTTTCGGAATTTTGAAAGCTGCGATAATGTCGTTTTAATTTTTCGGAAACTTTTTAAAGTCAGATTCAGTGGGTAGGTAAGATTCAAACTGTTTGTAAAAAGTTATAGTTTTGAATTCATGTTAGAAGAAAGGACATCTATGTCGCGTAAAACTTTTTTCAGGATACTTTCCGGATTAGTGGTTGGAATGTTAGTTTGGATTTGGCATTCTTTATCTCGGTTTCAGGAAGAGAAAGAAAATAACGTAAAATACTGGCACAGTAAGAATATTCCGATGGGAATGAGCTTTTACGGTAAGTATTACATCATTCGGAACAAAGAGTCGGTTCGGGCATTTTCAACTACTTGTACCCATGCCGGATGCCGGATCGGAAAAGGAACAGAAACGGTTTTGCAATGCAGCTGCCATGGCTCGCAGTTTGAAGCTGCTACCGGAAAACCTTTGCGCGGCCCAGCTATTAAACCATTGACCGAACTGGATTGCCGGTTTGATGAAAAAACGAATCAATGGGTGATAAAATTTAGTAAAACCACATAGACACATAGGTCACAATAGAAAAATTAAAACTATGTGTTCTATGTGCCTATTGTGGTTCAAATAATTAACGGATGGATTGGCAAAGAATTAAAAAGTTTTTTCAGTTCGACACGGCAGGATGGATTGCCAGTGCCTCGCTGCTAATTTGCGCTGTGAGTGGAGTTTTGCTGGCCATTCCCTACAATTTTACGCATGCCCACCAGTCGTTGTCTGAAATGTTGCTTTCTAATCCGTCCGGAACTTTTACCCGAAACCTGCATTACTGGAGTGCGCAGGTTTTTTTTATTTTTTCCATTTTGCATGTTTACGATCATTTTTATAAAAAAACTGAAAGTAACATCCGTAACCGCCGCACCTGGACTTTGCTGGTCATTGTGCTGATTTTCCTGGGCTACGAAATGATATCAGGCTTTATACTGAAAGGCGATTCGGCAGGAATACAAGCCCGCAGAATATTGGCCTCTCTTTTTCAATCTATTCCGTTTATAGGGAAAATGCTGAATGATTTGTTGGCTGGAACCGAAGATAATCAACAGGTTGTTTACATTCAGCACGTGGCTACCGGAACTATTTTTTTGTTTATCGCGGTTTACGACCATGTGAAAACCATTTGGCCCAAATGGAAATCGTGGTTGATTGTGCTGGGATTCTTATTGATTTTGAGTTTTTTATTTCGGGCACCGCTTGGTCTGGCCGACAGCACTATCGTGAAAGGACCGTGGTTTTTTGTGGGTATACAGGAAATACTTCATTTAACCAGCCATCCGGTGTATGTTATTATCCTGATTTTGGGGTTACTCGCAGCCATTTGGATTTTACCAATTCTAAAGCCTGATAATCGTCGAAAAGTCAAGTGGGGCCTGTTAATCAGTGGAATTACTTATTTGGCGATTACGTTTGTTGCCTTGTTTTTTCGTGGTGAAAACTGGCAATGGCAATCGTTGCGGGAAAGAAAACTTTCAGGAGAGCAACTGATCATTTTTGATCCGGTAGGTTTTAGTTTGGCAACGAAGCCAGTTTCTGGTGCTCCAAACCAAAAAATAGAAAGCTGTCTGCAATGCCATGCCGGGATGGAAGGACTTTCGGAGTCGCACAACGTTGCTGTAACGGGCTGTTACGCCTGTCACAAGGGCGATCCGTTTTCGGTGAATAAATCATTGGCACACCGGAACATGATATTGGTACCCGGAAATTTCTCGAATGCCCGTCAAACCTGCGGCACTCAAAATTGCCATCCGGATATTACCAACCGCATGCAAAAGTCGCTGATGACCACCGAAAGCGGCGTGATCGCCATCGACAAATTTGTGTTTGGCGAAACCGCTTCTATGAACGATACCTTTCATGTACAAAGCCTGGGGCACTCGGCTGCCGATCAGCATTTGCGGAATTTGTGCGCCGGTTGTCATCTGGGCGCCGAAAAGACCAAAACCGGAAACGCCGAATGGCTCGAAAGGGGCGGTGGCTGTACTACCTGCCATTTGCTGTACAACGATGAAGCCACTGCCAGCATGAGACGAATGCAGTCCAAAACTTCAACCGGAATAGCAGAAATACATCCGGCCATCGACATTCAGATTTCGAACGACCGCTGTATGAGCTGCCACAGTCGCTCCGGGCGCATTTCGCTGAGCTACGAGGGTTGGAATGAAACAGAAAAATCGGCGGTTCAGGCCGGGGTAAAGACCAAAATTTTGCCCGACAACCGCGTGGTGGAATTTGTAAATGCCGATGTGCACCACGAAAAAGGCATGAGTTGCATCGACTGCCACGGTTCGTACGATGTGATGGGTGACGGCCAGTCGCACAGCCACAAGGAACAAGCAGTGAGCATTCAGTGTAAAGATTGTCACCCACACGGGAAAGTCAATTCGGAAGTCGTGAGTTCGCTGCCGGATAAGGAATCGCAGATGATTGCCTGGCTGCATAAAACTGATCCCAAAATACGGGTGGTGCTCACCGAAAAGAATGCTCGTCCGCTGATGAATACCCGAGTTGATTCGTTGAACCAAATTACCCTGATCGATAAACTTTCAGGAAAAATGCACGAATCGAAACATACAGCGACGGCCTGTACACGGGGGAAAGGACACGACCGGCTAAGCTGCGAAGCCTGCCACACGGCCTGGGTACCGCAATGTATCGGTTGCCACAATACCTATGAAAAGGAAACGCAGGGTTTCGATCTGCTGACCGGAAAGCGCACCAAAGGTGCCTGGGTGGAATTTGCCGGAAAAACAATGGCTGAAGCACCGGTTTTGGGCATCAACACCGAAACCAACCAGATAGTTACAGCCATGCCCGGCATGGTAATGAGCATTGACCATGAATCGTTTGAAAAAGGGAAAGGCAAAAGTTTTCACCGGCTGTATGCTCCAACTTCTGGGCACACCACACAAAAGGAAGTGCGCAGTTGTAAATCTTGCCACAACAATCCGTTAGCTATTGGATTTGGTCGCGGTGAACTGATTTTTAAAACTTCAGGAAATATTGGCAAGTGGACTTTTGAGCCTCATTTTGCCCTGAACGAAAGCGATGGTTTGCCCGAAGATGCCTGGACGGGTTTCCTGAAGGAAGCCAAACCACCCTACGCCACCCGCGACTGGCTGAGGCCGTTTACCGTTGCCGAGCAAAAGCGAATCCTTCAAGTTGGCGCTTGCCTGACCTGCCACGACGAAAAATCGAAGGTAATGGAAAACGCTTTGGATAATTGGGAGAAATCGTTGGCGGAGAGAAGTAAAAAGTGTGGTTGGCAGAACTAACAATTCGATTGTTTCACTACGCCTATTTATTTTTTATTCATTTGGATTTTGTAGTAATGTCGTGAGTTTAGCTTGAAGTATTTGTTTGTCGGGAAGGTAAAGCTGGTATTTACTGACAAAAAGTTGAGAGCTAATATTGTGCATGGCATATTTAACCAGCAAATCGTCTTTTTCTTTTGCCAACACGATTCCGATAGGCGGATTGACTCCAAGCGTGTTCTCTTCGTTTTCAAAGTAATCAAGATACATATTCATTTGTCCAATATCTTCGTAACCAGCTTCTTCTTTTTTTAGGTCAATGATTACAAAACATTTTAGGATTCGATGATAGAAGACCAAATCGACATAATGAGGCCTGTTGCCCAAAGTAATTCGATATTGACGACCGATAAAGGCAAAACCTTTTCCCAGTTCGAGCAGAAAATGCTGTAAATGATCAATCAGCCGGGTTTCCAAATCGGTTTCTGATAAATGGTATGGCTCGGGTATTTTAAGAAATTCGAGGATATATGGATTACGGATCAGGTCTGTAGGTTTTTCAACAATCTGCCCCTGTTCAGCTAATTTTAATATTCCTTCCTTGTCCTTCGATGCAGCCAATCGAAGGAATAGTGAAGATTTCTTTTGTCGTTTGAGCTCAGGGATTGACCAATTCTCAAGGATCGTTTGTTGCAGGTAAAAGCTGCGTCCCAGTTTGTCGGATATCTTTAGTAATTCAACGTAATGCGATCAGCTTAATAAGTGAGAAGGCTTCTCACTTATTGGAAATTCAAGATAGAAAAGCCTCATGTAGATAAGATTACTCCGGCTAAATCCTTTCCCAAATTTGTCGACAAATCAGCAGATAGCTTATTAATTAGGGCTTGTCCGTATTCTGCCCGTTGTTTTCCACCTTGTTCAAATTCAACGATATACCGGCCAATTTGCCAATAAGTTTCAACCATTATTGAATTTACAGCAGCAATCGCTTTTCGTTGACCTTGAATGTAAGCTTCTGAAATCTGGTGAATTTATTGGTTGTAATTTTCAGTTAAGTTGAGGTTCATTTTCTCTTCGCGTTTTTTCTCAAATAATCATGCAATCAAATATATCAAAATTAGCTGGTTGTAATAGGGATGTCTTACCTGCTGACGAAAAAATCGAAAGTCATGGAAAACGCCTTGGATGATTGGGCGAAAGCGCTGGCGGGGAGAAGTAAAAAGTGTGGCCTGGTGGAGTATAAAATGGTAAGCAAAAGTTGATTGAAAGTCCTTCTATGCTTGAATTAAATCCTGAAATTCTGCTTTCAACTTCGGCAGGTGATTGATAACAATACTCCAGATTAAATCGTCGGATATTTTGTCGTAGCCGTGAGCAATCCGATTTCTGGTTCCAATTATTTTCTGAGCATTGTCAAGCTGAAAGCTCTTTTCTTTCCTCAGAATTCGGTTGGTGGCTTCGCCAATAATCTTGATATTTCTCTCAACTGCACGTTTGGTTTTGATGTCCTTGATGTAGTTCTCAAAAATCTTTGGTTTTTCGTCAAAGTAACTCTCAATTTCTCCAATTGATTGAAGAATATCGTACAGCCATGTCTTAATTTCAATGTCCATAAATGAGTCGTTTGGAAGAGTCAATCGATTGGCGCAGATATGGATTTTGGATGGCTTTATCTTCCAATAAGTCAACTTCTCGGTTGAATAAGCGCTCCAGCGAATCTTTCAAATCGAAATAGTTATCAGCGTAGTTGTAAAGATCAATATCCTGAAAATCAACAATTAAGTCAATGTCGCTGTTTTTTCTGAATCTGTTGGTTAGAACAGAACCAAAAATAAACAGGCGGTTCACATAGTGATTCTGGCACAACGCTTCAATTGCATCTATATTGTTTTCTACTAAATCCATAGCACAAATATATCAAATTTAGGGTTTGTTTTGAAGGCACTTGCCTGCCCTGTCCCAACGAAAAATCGAAAGTGATGGAAAACGCGTTGGATGATTGGGAGAAGGCGCTCGCGGGGAGGTGTAAAAAGTGTGGTTTGTCTGATTTGGATTGAAAATCAGACGATAAAAAGAGCTGATAAATCAGCTCTTTCAACGGCAATCATTCACATATTTCAACGAGTATGGGCGTTAGGTAATTTTATATTTTGATAATGTCATTGTCGTTAAGGATTTGAATGTTTTTTCCCATGTCTTCAATATTTGAAAGTGAGCTAAAATGAATGTGAAGAGATTTAGCAAAACCGTCCAATCCCGGAAATAAACTAGCCCTTGTTATATTCATTTTTGCTAAATCTCGAAGCGCCTTTTTTCTTTCTGTTTTTGGTATTTTTATTTTAATCAACGAATTATCTAATGACTCATGAAGAAAATCAAGCTGCTCATTAAATGTTTTATAAGGATTTGAGGGTGATAGAAATACAGATTGCTGCAAGTAATATCTTTCATTCATTAAATGTGATTTTAAAGGCATTATGCAATCATACTCTCCTGTTCTTGACAAGTCAAATATTTCTTTAAATGTTTTGTCTCTAAATGAATAATATTTCGTGTCGAATTTTTTTAATCCTTTTGCCGATAAATAATAAAGAGACTCTGGTAAAAACCTATCTTATTTACAATCCATATAGCAACATAGTCACTTTCTTTATTCTCCCATTCGAAAGCAAAATAAGCTGCGACATATGGAGATTTTGTAAAATCTATTAATCTGGTTGGTGTTCCATAATGTTGTAGTAAGGCAAACCAATCAATTAAAGTTTCTGGGGTTTCATTGCCTTTAAGATAATATTTGGATGCTCTTTGAAATTCGAATAACATTCTTTCTTCTCCATCATCATAATTCTCAATTATACCACTTCTATCCAAAGAACTTCTAATTTCCCAATCGGCATTGGATTGCCCTCGAAAAATCCAATCTAATAAAGAATGATCAGCAATGACTGACTTGTATTCTTCCCACGTATTAACGGTTTTGATTTTCATTAGTTGATTGTCTTTAGCTTACTTGGTTAAGCTTTTTCTGGTCAAAGTTAATTAATTAGTCTAAAACAATCATAATAAATTTATAAATGTACACCAACAAAAAATGTCCTAAAAACTCCTGGCATTCTGCCTATTTCTGGTGAAAATTGGTGCAATTTTCAATCGGGTTGGCTGGAATTCAATCGGTGATCTTATGCCAGATGAAAAGCAGAGCGATGGCGATGGCGTTGGATGATTAGATACTGAGCCAGGGCCGCGGATTCGTAAATGTGCTTTTGGGTGTATTATTTGGCTAAAGATTTCAGAAAAAAGCAATAATGACGGACGATTAATCAATATATTCGCAGTGTTTTTCAAAACTAACAATAAATCTCAATATCATTTACTATGCTTCGTTTTTTTAAGCTACTTACAATTTTGCTTTTAGTTAACAGCTCCGTTGGCTCCCAAAATACAGTAAAATCTCCGGCAAAATATGTAAACCCTTTTATAGGCGCCAGCACCAGTGTAGGCAAGGCCGGAATTTATCATGGGCTTGGTAAAACATTTCCGGGAGCTGCTACTCCTTTCGGGTTGGTTCAGTTAAGCCCCAATACTATTACTGGCGGCGATAACGGGTCGGGGTATAGCTACGAACATACTACCATCGAAGGTTTTGCTTTTACCCAGATGAGTGGTGTTGGATGGTACGGCGATTTGGGTAACTTTTTGGTGATGCCAACCATTGGTGAGCTAAAAACCTCCTCAGGACGGGCTGATCATCCAGGCGAAGGTTATCGTAGCCTTTATGATAAAAAATCGGAAAGGGCAGTAGCAGGTTACTATTCTGTAAAGTTAACTGATTATAATATTCTGGTTGAAGCGACCGCAGCTCCTCATAGCGGGATTATACGTTTTACATTTCCCGAAAGCAAAACTTCGCGTATTCAAATTGATTTGGCTCGCCGGGTTGGAGGAACTTCAACGGAGCAATATGTGAAGGTTGTTGGCGACCATGCCATTGAAGGCTGGATGAAGTGTCCGCCGGAAGGTGGTGGTTGGGGTAACGGAGACGGACATGCAGATTATGTTGTGTATTTCTATGCCGAATTTAGTAAACCGCTTAAAAATTTTGGAGTTTGGAGTGCCAATATTCCCGACGGAATAAAAAGAGACCGTAAATACATAGAAAGTGATGCTTTTAGGGAGTTGGTTGCTAAAGCACAAGTATTTAAGCAGAGTAAAGAAATGAAAGGTAAACATCTTGGCTTTTATACTGAATTTGAGACCAGGGGAAATGAGGAGGTTTTGATAAAAGCGGGAATATCGTTTGTAAGTATTGATGGGGCTAAGAAAAACTTATCTTCAGAAATTCAGGATTTTGACTTTGAAAAAGTACGGAAAAATGCCTTTGGGTTGTGGAATAAAGCGCTTGGAAAAATTACTGTCTCAGGAGGAACTGAAGAGCAAAAAGCTGTATTTTACACCGCTTTGTACCATACCATGATAGATCCGCGAAGCTTTGCCGATGTCGATGGTAAATATATTGGTGGCGATAAAAAAGTGCATCAGAACGCTGCATTTACCAAGCGGACAATTTTTAGCGGCTGGGATGTTTTCAGGAGCCAGTTTCCTTTGCAGAATATTATCAATCCAACGATTGTAAATGATATGGTGAATTCGCTTATCGAGCTGGCCGATGAAACCGGGAATCGCTATTTCGAGCGATGGGAATTTTTGAATGCTTATAGTGGTTGCATGATAGGCAATCCGGCAGTTTCGGTAATGGTTGACGCTTACAATAAAGGCATCCGGAAATTCGATATTTCCAAGGGCTTTGAATTCGCTAAAAACAGCTGCGATAAATTTGGCAACAGCGATCTGAAAAAGCTTGCCGAAGGCGTAAAGAGTGATGCCGATGGGGAATTTGGAATCTCGAAAACGCTGGAATATGCTTATTTTGAATGGTGTTTGTCTGTTTTTGCCGACAGCCTGAATAAAAACGCAGATGCAAAAAAATACGGCGAATTATCGCAATGTTACAAAGATATTTTTGATCAGCAGTTTGGATGGTTTCGCCCCAGAAAAACAGATGGAAGCTGGGCTGCTTTGCCTAAAGAAGGACGTTTGGCGCAGGATTTTGGCTGTGTTGAAAGTAACCCTTACCAACAAGGATGGTTTGTTCCGCAGGATCCGGATGGCTTGGCGAATTTACTTGGAGGAAAAGCAAAAGCTTTAGCCGATTTGACCAACTTTTTTGAAAAAGCGCCTGAAACTTTTACCTGGAACAACTATTACAACCATCCGAATGAACCTGTACACCTTACACCGTTCCTGTTTAACCAATGGAAAGCTCCCTGGCTGACGCAAAAATGGGTTAGAACGATATGTGAGAATGCTTACCACAATAGTGTTGAGGGATTGGTCGGGAATGAAGATGTTGGCCAGATGTCGGCATGGTATGTGTTGGCTGCCAGTGGGTTTCATCCTTCGTGTCCGGGGAACAACCGCTACGAAATTTTCGCTCCTGTTTTCAGCGAAATCGTCATTCAAACCGATCCGGTTTTTGCCAAGGGAAAGACGTTCATCATTTCTGCCAGGAATAACTCATTGCAAAACAAGTATATTCAGTCAGCAAAACTCAATGGAAAGGTATATAACAAGTGCTATTTAATGTACGCTGATATTGTTAACGGCGGTAGGCTGGAACTTGTTTTGGGGCCGGAGCCGAATAAAAACTGGGGTTTGGAAGAATAAGTAACAGGAACAATTTATTGTCGTATTTTTTGTACTCGCCCCGACGTCCACAAGGCGGTGAGTCTGTATAAAATACAAGCATAAGTACGACATTATTTAGAAAGCACAATAAACAACAAAAGCCTGTGAATTCACAGGTTTTTGTTGTTTATTGTGAGATAATTATTTCACAATTGGGTTCGACGGGTTCGACGACCAGTCGGCATACGAACCACCGTAATATTGCACATTCTGGAATCCGGCGATTTCTTTCAGACCAACAAATAAAGTCGATGCTTTTACGCCCGAGTTGCAATACACCACGATTGGCTTTTCGGGCGTTGCTCCAAATTTCGCGGCAGCAGCAACAATTTCTTCTTTGGTTTTGAAAGCGCCGGTTGGCGTGAGCACTTCGCGGTAATTCATCCAAACGGCTCCGGGAATATGGCCTTTGCTTTTCTTTGCTGCATCAACGCCATCAAATTCTTCTTTTTCGCGTCCATCGAGTAAAATTGTCCCTTTAGGCAGTTTTTTTACTTCATCCATTGTTAATGATTTGTATGGACTTTCAGTTAACGCAAATGTTGTCTGTTTTCCTGTGGTTGGGGCCGAACTCATAGCAATTTTTGCAGCAGAAAATTCGTTGGCGTCAACATGTAAAGTCCAAACATCTTTGGCGCCCAACGATTTCAAAATCCACCACACGCGGTTGTTGTGCTTGTTCGATTCGTTTTCGTACACCACAATTTTAGCAGTATTCGAAATGCCTTTCTTTCCTAAAATGGTTGCCAGCTCGGCGGATGGCCGAAGTTTACCTTCAACGGCATTAGGCTGGTATAGCTCTCTGAAAAACAAATTTAATGCGCCTTGTATGTGTTGCCTGGCATAAATTTCGGGCGCATTAACATCTAGTATGACCAGATTTTTGTTGTTTTTAATTTCCGAGGCAAAATCTTTGGCCGAAATAACCGGATTTTGTGCAATTGCCTCACCCGCAAATACAACGAGTAGAAGTAAAAATAATCGTTTAATCATATATGCTTTTATTTATTAGGATTGATTTGGTCAAACATTGACAAAACTAAAAAGATTAACGCTAAAATAGCAATGATGTTTTTGATTTGTCGGGTATAATCGATTAATTTAGTCATATAAAAACTGACGAAAAGCAGTTAATTTAGTGATGATTTTATATTTCTGCCAAATGAATTTACCTGATGAATCCCGTGTAAATAACCATTGCTCTATTTTTGAATTCGAACAAAGCTGGTTTGATTTGTTGAAAGATGATGAAAAACAATTGATTGAAGAACATTCGGTGAGCTTAGCTTTTAAAAAAGGAGAAACTGTTTGTAAACAGGGCGCTTTTGCATCACATATTTTCTTTTTGGAGGAGGGGCTGGTTAAGGTTTATTTGGAAGAAAGAAATAACAGCCTGATCCTTACTTTGTCAACCAATCATAGCTTGCTTGGGTTATCTTCAATTTTCGAAGGAAATAACAAACTACCGTATTCCATTTCAACTTATACCGATTCAAAAATACGGATGATTGACATCCAGATGTTCAAACAGTTGTTGAAGCAAAACTCTGATTTCTCATTCCGGATCATCAATATTCTGAACGAAAGTACGGCCCAGATTTATGGCAGATTTTTTTCGTTGACACAAAAACAGCTGCACGGACGTTTGGCCGATATTTTGCTTTGTATGGCTACAAGGATTTTTAAAAGTAAAACATTTGAATTACCTCTTTCCAGGGCCGATTTGGGCGACTTAACCGGAATGTCAACCGAAAGTGTTATTCGGATGATGAAAGAATTTAAAGACGACGGGTTAATTGATATACAATGCAAAAATGTTGTTTTACTTGATATTGCACGCCTGGAACGGATTAGCAATTTCGGATAATCTTTTAGGTTTACAGGCCAACAATGTTTTTCTAAATAACGTGAGTTCGATGTGAGAGTAATTTACTTATGACTGAAATACTGCAAATTAATAAGGTTAAAATACTTGTGTCTGGAATTTCTACTAAGGTAGAATTCAAAAAATAAGGTTTCAAAACCTTATCATGTATTTTTTGACCTTAGTAGAAAATATATATCTCCATAACACAAAACCTTATTGTCTTATTTACAGAGAATTTCAGTTATATTCAGGTCGAGCTCACGTTAAATAATTACGGGTGTTTTTATTGAATACTATAGCGTTGATTTTAAATTATATGTTTGATCATCAACTTTGAGAAACTGTTTAAAATTTTTTATTGAAGAATTTTAACCTTAATTCTATCTTTTTTGACTCACCCCGTCGTCCCGTTTTAAACGGGACGACGGGGTGAGTATTGAGTTTTAAATTAAATTTAAACATTGTTGTCCGGTAAATTAAAAAGTTTATCCGCTACGCGGAAACGTGAATTTCGTTTGCGTTGAACTACAATACGTTATCCGCCACGCGGAAAATTCTCCATAGGAGATTCAGTATTGTAGTAAAAACAAGCCCTAAGTGCCTTTTACCTCGTAGAGGTTAAACCCAATAAGCGTTTTAAGCAGATGGACAAATTTTAACCGGACACCAATGAAATTTAAACAGACTTTGAGTATCAATTGAAGTGTATGTTCCTGTTTTTGCTGAAACTTTCGATTTATGCACTTAAAGTTTCGTTGTTTTAATTCCTAAAAAGTTACTTTTGGCGACTTTATTAAATATATAAGGTAAGCTATGAGTTTTCAGAATAACCCGCACACCTTTCATATTCCAGTGTTAGGATTGTGCTACACCATGGATACCCCTGTAAAAGTTGCCCATTATGGAATTTCTTCGGTGATTTCGCTGGTTGATGATATTACAATGGAAAAGATGAGGGAATTTTACTGTGGCAAATTTAACCTGCCTTTTCAATCGATTCCATCAAAAACTGAAGACCACAGGGCTAAACGTATAACTGCTTATTTAAATACAATCCAGGAAATTGTAATCAAAAAGTTTGAAAACCTGAAAAATTCGATTGCCCAAACAGAGGAAGACGTTAGGAAATACATCGACATGTTGCCCGAAATGTCTGATTTAAAACTTAAATTTAATCAGCTTATTAAATCAGGCGATGTTAAGCAAAAGCTTTCGGCATGGATTAATGAGAATTTGGTTGCTGGCGAAATTGATGTGAACATCATGTCGAAACTCGACCGCGACCGTTACGAAAACGGGGAAAAACTTGCGCCAGTTTACAGCGATGCTTTATCGGCGCTTCGGGGTTTTGCACAAAGCGATTTAAGTTCTTCAATTGTGCTTTCTGCCGGGATGAATCCACGATTATACAGCTATCTTGAAGAATTTGAAGATTTTTATCCGGATGCCAATTTTGAATTGAAAAAGAAAGTAATCCTGAAAGTTAGCGATTACCGATCGGCATTGATACAAGGACGTTTCCTGGCCAAAAAAGGGATATGGGTGTCGGAGTACCGCATCGAATCGGGCTTGAATTGCGGCGGCCATGCTTTTGCTACCGATGGTTTTTTGATGGGCCCGGTTTTGGAAGAATTCCGAAGTCAAAAAGAAGAATTGATCAGAACTGTTCACGATATTTATGTAAAAGCGCTTGCCGAGAAAGGAAAACATGTTCCGGGAAAACCTCTTGTAACAAAAATTACTGCACAGGGTGGAGTTGGCTCCAATACCGAACATCAGTTTCTGTTAAACTATTATAACCTGGATTCGATAGGGTGGGGAACGCCATTTTTACTTGTACCTGAGGCAACAACAGTTGATGAACAAACTTTGGAGGTGCTTTGCAAAGCGAAGGAAGAAGACCTTTACCTGAGCGATGTGTCGCCAATGGGTGTACTTTTCAATAACGTTCGTGGTAACAGCATGGATTTGAAGAAAGAAGCCCAAAATAAAGCCGGGAAATATGGATTTGCATGTGCAAAAAAATACCTGGCCCTCTTTCCTGTTTTTACTGAAGAGGGAACCTGCACTGCATCAAAAGAATACCAGCAGAAAAAGATCCAGGAATTGAAGGAAAAAAACCTGAGCCAGATGGAGTTTGATAAAGAACTTCAGAAAATAACGGATAAGGCTTGTTTGTGCAACGGGCTTACTGCTTCGGCCCTGGTGGCAAATAATCTGGACCATAAAATGGAAGGAACAGCGGTGAGTATATGTCCGGGACCAAACCTGGCTTATTTCTCGCACTCGTATTCGCTGAAACAGATGGTTGACCACATTTACGGGCGCACCAACGTAATGGAGCGGACCGACAGGCCCAACCTGTTTGTGAAGGAGCTGAAAATGTACATCGATTACCTGGGCGGCAAAATTGAAGACACCCTGAAACCAATTACCGACAAGCAAAAGAAACATTTCGAAACATTCCAGGAAAACCTGAATAAAGGTGTGGAGTATTACAAAGATTTGTTCCAGAAATACAAAGCCCAACTCGAAGATTCGACCTCGAAAAACAACATGATGGCCGATTTGGAGAAGCTAAAGCTCGAATTGGCCAACCTGAAGCTGAAGTTGAAATAGTTACGGATTGCGGGTTTTGAGCTTGAGTCAGGGCTTCACTCTAAGTGAAACCCTGACTTTGGTTTTCACAACTGCCCGAAGCGATGAACTGAACAACTCCGAAGGAGTTGACTGTTGATTTCCTCCAGCCAAGCTGGAGGAAAGGAGTACGCGCGCAAAAGCCAACCCGGAACGGGTTGAATAATCATGAATTTTTACAAAGCCCCCACCGAACCTCTCTCTCCTTAGGCGAGAAAGCTTAAAAAACGCCCTGATCGGCTAATCCTGTTATTCGGAAAGGATTAAGTGGGTAAAAAGACTTACTAAACAAAAAACGTTTCAGTCATCCGAAGATTCTCATCATTGGGAAGCTAGCCTTAATAAAATAATCATTTGGAATACTACGTTTCAGTCATCCGAAGATTCTCATCATTGGAAAGCCTGTGCCAAACAGGAGGGTGATGAGACATACTAACTGTTTCAGTCATCCGAAGATTCTCGTCATAGGAAAGAACGAAACAAAGCATATTGTCTACTATGATCAGAAAATGTTTCAGTCATCCAAAGATTGTTGTTGCCTGATAGGGTGAACCCGGAGATTAAAAATCTCCGCACCCTGGGTTTCAGTCATCCGAAGATTCTCGTCATTGGAAAGAAAGACTGTTTTCTGCTTCAGAGGATAGTCCTTGGACGTTTCAGTCATCCGAAGATTCTCATCATTGGAAAGTAAATGTAAACTCGTAAAGTTAACAGATACAGAGTTTGTTTCAGTCATCCGAAGATTCTCATCATTGGAAAGTTGAAAAATATCCTATATGGGGTAGGTTAAACGGTTTTTGTTTCAGTCATCCGAAGATTCTCATCATTGGAAAGTAGCTCTCCAACAGTTATAATGGTCCCATCGCCAAGAAAGTTTCAGTCATCCGAAGATTCTCATCATTGGAAAGCTTTAAAAAGTATAAAAATGAAAAAGAAGATTTTGTTTCAGTCATCCGAAGATTCTCATCATTGGAAAGATAATAGTAATGGTACTTATACTATTTATGATAAAACGTTTCAGTCATCCGAAGATTCTCATCATTGGAAAGGTGTTGATGAAACAACAGTACCTCCCCGTTTAGTTTGTTTCAGTCATCCGAAGATTCTCATCATTGGAAAGTTTCTGAAAGAAAGAATTACCTTAAGATGCTTGTTTGTTTCAGTCATCCGAAGATTCTCATCATTGGAAAGTGGCACACAAGAGCCAGCAGAACAAACTGAACCTTCTGTTTCAGTCATCCGAAGATTCTCATCATTGGAAAGCGGAAATTGGATTTACCTTATATGTTCCGTATTGTTGTTTCAGTCATCCGAAGATTCTCATCATTGGAAAGTTCCAAGCATGAAATGGATTTTCTCAGAGGATATTGTTTCAGTCATCCGAAGATTCTCATCATTGGAAAGGAGATGCCAGTCGCCGTATTTTTGGTAGCATTCCATTGTTTCAGTCATCCGAAGATTCTCATCATTGGAAAGATGAGGGAGTTGAAATGATTTTAAATTAAAAATTAGTTTCAGTCATCCGAAGATTCTCATCATTGGAAAGCCATTATGTGAGGTCAGATTCGCTATTAGCGAAATCGTTTCAGTCATCCGAAGATTCTCATCATTGGAAAGTAATCGAAAAAGCCGTTGAAGAAGAGTATTACGATTCGTTTCAGTCATCCGAAGATTCTCATCATTGGAAAGTCCAATGTATGGGATAACATACTTCGTTCATTGACGTTTCAGTCATCCGAAGATTCTCATCATTGGAAAGCTGGAAACATGATCGAAAATTTTATCGGCATGTCTATCGTTTCAGTCATCCGAAGATTCTCATCATTGGAAAGAAAAAGAAATCAAACACAGAAGAAGGAAGAAACGTTTCAGTCATCCGAAGATTCTCATCATTGGAAAGTAATACCAATCTATTATGTTGATGTTGCTGGTGTTGATGTTTCAGTCATCCGAAGATTCTCATCATTGGAAAGTGCTATGATTTCGTTACAAAACTTAAGTTAAAAAACCGTTTCAGTCATCCGAAGATTCTCATCATTGGAAAGTGCCATCCACAAGATGGCAGATATGCTATCATTTCTCCGTTTCAGTCATCCGAAGATTCTCATCATTGGAAAGTTACAGAATTGCTTGAATTAGAAGAAATAAATATTTGTTTCAGTCATCCGAAGATTCTCATCATTGGAAAGTTAGCACTTCTCCTTACCACAGGAAAAAGATTATCAGTTTCAGTCATCCGAAGATTCTCATCATTGGAAAGATAAAAAAAGAAGTAGACCTGGTTGGAAGAATCAAGAGTTTCAGTCATCCGAAGATTCTCATCATTGGAAAGGTCCCGGAGGAGCTCCAACAAGTGGTGGATAAAAGTTTCAGTCATCCGAAGATTCTCATCATTGGAAAGGCTACTTGGAGCATTAGCTGAGAGAAAATACAGCGTTTCAGTCATCCGAAGATTCTCATCATTGGAAAGATGAACTTTTATGGCCTGCAATTGTGTCATTCTACGTTTCAGTCATCCGAAGATTCTCATCATTGGAAAGAGCATCATTATCAAGCTATTCATTCATTAAGCGTTTTAGCGAACAATCAAATTTAATGCAATATTCGACACTTAAACAGCCATTTACGGAGTTTTTTGTAGAAAAAATCGCAAATGCCGGCATCTGTATCCTATTATTTCTCGTTTTCATTTTTAGTTTTTGTATAAAGCACTCGAATACAAATTTTTACAGTTGTTGTAGGTTTCGAAAATCAATGCTGCCGGATGCAATTTTTGCCATTTTCGAAAAACCCTCAATTTTGATTCGGGTTTAACCCTAAGAATCAGTTGTTTATTGATTTTCATTTTTTACATTTTTCGCAAATGTAAACCTGTATTCGGAGTACAATAAGCATTTGCGAAATTTTCAAAGTTTAAACTATTTGTGCTTAATGGTTATTTTATGTTATTTTTCCTGTAAATCAATGTCTTAATCAAATTGTTTTTATTTCGCAAATGGTTAACTATACAACTACGGTTTCGGGCTTAAAACCCAACCGTCGCCCAAAGTTTTCCCGCTTCATTACACAAGGTTTGCAGAGGAAATAAAACAGGACGATGTCTTCCTGTTGGTCAATTACTTTTGCAATTTGAGCTTTCATGTTCTGTATTTTCGATTCGGTGAGCAGACATTCGAAAACACTTTCGTTACAACGAAGCCCGTATTGTATCAAAATTTTGGCTGTTTTTTGCCTCCGTCTGTCGTCGGCAATGTCGTAAGCAACTACTACAAATTGTTTCATTGTATTACCATTTGGGAATGTAAGGTTTGTAATTTTTGGCAGTTCCTTCAATAAACTTAGCCAGGGCGTTGGCCTGGTGTTGTATAATTTCATGGAACCGCATTTCTCTTTTCCTGAAAACTTCAATTGCGTTAATCCGTTCGATTACTTTTAGAGCTACCAATTTTCGTGTTTTGTCGTCCAACGCTCCATTGTCTGATTTTAGGTTCTTATTTTTGATTATCAGGGCAATTATTACACGGTCAACTGCCTGTTGCCTGAATTCTTCAATGAGATCGAATACCAGCGATGGCCTGTTGCCTTCGGGTTTGTGCAAATAACTAAGGCATGGATTTAGCCTGGAGCGAATAATAGCTTCGGTGATACGGGCATACAGTATTCCATAGCCGTAATTCAACATGCAATTAACCAGATCGGTGGCTCCTTGCCGTTCGCGACCTTTGAAATCGGATTTGGATTGAATCAGTATTTCGACCATGTCCCAGTAATTAACCGATGCCTGCCCCTCAATAGCAAACATTTTTAACCTGAACTCGTCCATATCATCGTGCTGCAATTCGAGTGAGGCGCTGGCATGTCCCTCCATATTTTTTATAAACTTCGGGAACATGATCCTAAATTTTTCATGTCGTTTGAGGTAATACTTTCCGTAATATTTAAGCAAATTGGCTTGGTTGTTTATTTTTCCATATACAAATTGTTTAATCAATTCAAAGCCTTTCCCATTTTTGTAGGCTTCTAGTTGTGCCACTCCGGTTTGCGAAGCTACAAACACTGGCGAAACGATCATCGCATAAGGCATTCCGTCGTTGCCCAAAAAATCGATAGATATTTTATTTTCTGCACAAGCTTGCACCAAATTCGACGAAAGGCTTACGCCATTACATAAAACGGTAATATTCTTCAGGTTGAGCAATGGAATTTCTTTAATCATTTTACCGTGTTTCCGAACAGTGGCCATTTTGTCGCTTTTACCTAAAACAGAACCTGGCTGGGTAATTGCCAGTTCGAATCCCGATGCTTCCAATTTTTGATATTCATGTTTTCTGGATAAAACAGCTTCCCTGCTTTTTATTGTTTTTATTGGTTGGGTTGGCTTAGTACCTTTTGGGTTGGATAATCCAAATTGTTGGCCAATGTAGGCGGTTTTGTTGAGGTTGTTGGTTTGTGCCAAAAATTGCATTGTTCGTAGTTGTTCAATTGCAGCGCCTTTCTTAATTTTTCCGTTATTCAATGCTTCTGAACGCAACCTGAGAATAGCCATTAGTTCATTGTCGAGGCTTTCTAATTTTGTTGGTGGTATTAATCGTCCGTAAAAATTAGCAATCCCCTGTATGGTCTCCTTCAGCTTTTGGGTAACCAGCCCCTGGCCTAAACCAGCAGCTTCTGCCATTTTTTGTACCAGGCGTTTATATTTTTTTTCGGATAAGTCAATTTGCCCATTGTTGAAGTATATACCCAGGAACTCGAACCCCTGGCTTACCGGTACTATTTTCCCTTCTTCGTTAAGGGCAAGCCCCAATTGATTGGTAATTATAGCTGTTGCTTCGGATAAGGCCAGTTTTGCTTCTTCTTCGGTGTGCCCAAGTATTATAAAATCGTCGGCATACCGAACAAAACCATATTTGTGGTCAACCATCGATTTGTCGAGCAGGTAAAGGTAAAAGTTGGCAAGCAGGGGCGACACAACCCCACCCTGTGGTATCCCTTTTTTGTTGTCTTTCCAACGGTAGTTGCGGTCAACTCTTCCCATTTTTACAAACATGCGGATAAGTTCGGTAATGCCCGGGCTTTTTAAATAAGCCGATAGTTTCCCGAACAAAGCATCGTGTGGGATGCTGTCGAAGAAATTGTCGATATCACACGAGGCCAGCCATACGTACCTTTCGTTGGTAATCAAATGTCGAACCTGGTTGATGGCTTTTACAGCTCCTTTGTTTTCGCGATAGGCATAGCTTACCTTTAAAAAGCCTCTTTCTATCAGAGGTGTAATAACTAAAGAAACTGCTGTTTGAACAATCTTGTCGTTTACTGTTAATAAACCAAGCCGCCGTTTTTCTGTTTCATTTTTCGGAATCATTACCTCGCGGTAAGGTTGCTGCACGTAGTTTCCGGAACGAAGTTGGCGCGACAGCTCCTCTAAATTTATATCTATGGTAACAGCATATTCGTTTACCGTTTTGTAATCAACTCCGCCGGCTGTATTTTTTTCTTTTACCCTGAGCCAAGCCATATAAAGGGTTTCTTTACTACAAACTGAGTTTAAAAGTTGATCTTCCATAAAGTAAGTGTTTTGTCGCCCCAAGGCTCGTAGTGCTAAAAATCACGAAAGGCTCGAAATCATTGTTCCGTCAACTATCGGCGCTAAGTACCTGGAAAAGCCGCATTAGTGGCGATAATATGGTAGATTCCAAATGAAACCCGACAACTTAACCGCATAGCGGCGAAAGTAAGTGAACTCTAAAACTGAATTCAAAAAAACAGTTTCAGTCATCCGAAGATTCTCATCATTGGAAAGAACGAAACAAAGCATATTGTCTGCTATGATCAGAAAATGTTTCAGTCATCCGAAGATTGTTGTTGCCTGATAGGGTGAACCCGGAGATTAAAA
>CALGIG010000105.1 GCA_937915865.1 uncultured Prolixibacteraceae bacterium
AAATATGAGAAAATAAACCACATTAGGCACATAGGTCACAATAGAAAAGTCCAAATTATTAATCTTCAAGGGCTTAAAATTTAGTTTTATGTGTTCTATGTGTCTATGTGGTTCAATCAATTAGAATGTAAATCCCAGTTTTGTCAATCCAGCCTGCACATCTTTGTCCTTCATGAACAGTTTCCAGAGCAATTGCGAGCGATAATTCTCAATCATTACCACAATTGGCCCCTGATCGATGGCCAGATAATGAGGTAAACACCAGTTTTCGGTTTCGCTGAAAGCGTCGTAAAAACCATATTTGCCCCAAAGTTTGTCACCCATTTTTTCGTAGAAATAGCGGGCTGCACGCATACTTTCTTCAGGAGTATAAGGAAATGACGACAATGCGGCAGTTGGTGAGATCACTCCTTTATCGTTTGACGGTTGGTGCGCATCGTATCCTTTTACCGAGTAACTGGCGGTTAATCCCCAGCAATCGTGTCCGTAGCCTTTAAATTTCTTCGGATTCTCTACACAGTAATTGTAATCGATTAACACCTGGTTGCGGTTCTCATCCCAGTAATTGGCGTATTTGTCCTTCAGGTTCCGCGGATCGAGCCCCAGGTAAGAATAATGCGCCCAGAATAGCGGACCGCCATATTCGGCAGCGCCGTTGTGTTTCAGTTTCAGGGTATAACCGTATTTGGTTGTTTCGCCGTTGATGCCGCCACTGCGCGCCCAGCATTTGTGGTAAGCCTCGGGCGAAAGCGGATAAGTTGGCGAGCTGGCTCCCAGAATGTAGGCAATCAGGCATTCGTTATAACCTTCAATGGCAAAATTCATTTCCCATTTGTAGGTTGGCGACCAGTGCCAAAACAAAGCTGGTTTTCCGTTTTGGTACCAGTTCCATTCCACCTCATTGCACAATCTGGAAATTTTATCAGCAAGCGCTTTTTCCGTCGGAACATCTTGTTTCAGGTAGTTTTTTACGCAGATTAAGCCTTGAACCAGATAAGCTGTTTCAACAATATCGCCGCCATTGTCTTTTCCCCCGAATGGTTTAACTTTTCCTGTTTCGCCATGCAGCCAATGCGGCCAGGCACCATGAAAACGATCGGCTTTTTCAAGAAAACCGGCAATTTTTGCCAGTCGTTCAACTCCGGCGTCACGGGTGATAAAACCACGATCCATTCCAACCAGAATTGCCATCACACCAAATCCCGACCCACCAGTTGTAACAACAGTCTGGTCGTTTTCAGGATAATTACCATCGGTATGAATGCGTTCACAAGCCATTCCTGAGCTGTGTTCGGCGCCATCCCAGAAATACTGGAACGTTCGGTACTGAATGAGGGTTAGAAGCGAATCGTCAGAAAGTTTTTGTACAGTTTTCTCTTCCTGCTTTTGCTTCGCCCCGCTTCCTGTACATGAAATCAGCAAACTGCCGGTCAGTAGTGAAAGGAGAGCAAGTATTTGTGTTTTTTTATTCATGTATTTCGTTTTAATTTTTAATTGCCACATGGTTTTGTCAACAACTCACCCCTCGCACCTGCGGTGCTCTCCCCCTCTCTACGCGTAGAGAGGGGGGGAAGACCGATTTATCGGGATTCGGGGTGAGTTGAAAATATTTACAACTTATAAGTAAATCCAAGTTTGGTTAATCCTGCCTGAACTTCGGGACATGACATGAAAAGTTTCCAGAGCAGACCACTCCTGTAGTTTTCAATCATTCCAATTTGGGGTCCCTGATCAATAGCCAGAAACGAATCGGCAAACCAGATTTTATCGAGACTAAATGCATCGACAAATCCATATTGCTTCCAGATTTTATCGCCAAGCTTGTAGTAAAAAAAGTTTAAAGCCTGTATTGATTCTTCAGGAGTAAAAGGCATGGAACAGATGGCCGCCGTTGGCGCAATGAAACTTTGGTCATTGGTTGGCGAACTGGCCGTGTATCCATCCTTGATGTCGCTGGCGGTCAATCCCCAGCAATTCTCGCTGTATCCATAGTATTTCTGCGGATTATCTTTGCAATACGCATAGTTTATTTTCGAGTGGTTCACCGCTTGTGCCTGGTAATTGGCATAAGCATCCGACAAACCAAACGGGTTGATGCCCAAAAAAGAATAATGCTCGAAAAATAGCGGGCCACCTAAAGCTTCACCCAAAGGTAACTGGATTCCATAGTAACTGTTACCATTTTTAATCGCCCCGTTTTTGGCAAAACCAGTGTCGTAAACAACTTTGTCAACCGGATGGGTAGTTGACGAAGCAGCCAGCACGTAAGTAATCAAACATTCGTTCCAGCCGCGAACCGGCACATTCACGGCAAAACCGTAATCGGCGCTCCAGTTCCAGTATAGCATATTTTCGCCACCTTTTCGAAACCAATCCCATTCAACAGCATCCCAAAGGGCATTAATGTCGGTACGAAGTTTGACTTCAGCCACCGATGAACCATCGAAATACTGACGGGCAGTAAGCAAACCCATCATCAGGTACGATGTTTCCACAATATCTGCGCCATTGTCTTTCTCTCCGAAAGGGACTACAGCGCCAGTGGTACCGTTGATCCAATGCGAAAAAGCGCCATGAAAACGGGCAGCTTTATTCGTCAAAAAGTTTACAATTTGCTGAACTCTTGCCAAACCGTCGGCGCGGGAAATGAATTTTCGGTTAATCGCCACCGGGATAGCCATGATGCCAAAACCTGTTCCGCCGGAAGTAACAATATCGCCGGAGGTATTTCGTTCGAGCGCCATGCCCGAAACCTGATGGCCAAGATTCCAGAAATACTTAAACGTTTGTTTCTGAACCAAGGTCAACAGTGAATCCTTCGAGATGGTTTCGTACTTATCGGTCAGGTCAACTCCAGTGGTTAAACTGAGAGAAACAGGTGAGGATAAGCGGCCACCAGCTTGCGATTTCAACGAATTGGATACTATAAATGTGTAATTGGTCAAATTATTAAGGATTGAAACCGGCTTAACTGAAATCACTGAATCGCTATTTTCAAAAGAAATATTCAGAGGAACAGTTGTGGTACTTTTATCGGTCAACGTGATTGCTATTTTAGCTGTGGTCTGATCTATTTTGGTATTGAAAGCCATTTTAATCACCGGCATTTCATTCAATCCTTTAAAACTTGTTCCCGACGAAAGCTCGTTGATTTTTATAGAATTGTAGCCAAACGAAACGCTTGCCGGATCAAACTGATCATTCTTCCGGCACCCAAATGCCAGAAAAAACAAAGCGATATAGATAAGCCCCACCAAACCTCTCCAAAAAGAAACAGCCTCCCCCGACCCCTCCGAAGGAGGGGGGGAAGAACCGACTTGCGTAGTTTTTTGTTTTTGCATTTGCAGTTAATTTCTTAATTGCTAAACTTTTTTTTTCGATACCCTACTCCCTTCTCCTTTGGAGAAGGGCTGGAGATGAGGCTTCCTCTCCCCCTTTCGGGGGAGGTTTGGAGGGGGCTTCTTTTATTTTTCAGCGTTCATTATTGTTTTTACTTCGTCCTGGGTAAGCGCTTTATTGAAAATGCGCAACTCGTCCATCATTCCAAGGTCGGAGAAGTGGCTCCATTCGGTGAAACGAGGCGCTCCCGACATGATCGAAAGCAGGTCGCAACCAGTCCAGTCGATGCCACCGAACGAACCTTGCTTGGCAACCTCGCCATTGATGTAAACCACACATTCGGTTCCTGAAATGGTGAAGGCCAGATGTACCCAATCGTTTGTTATTGGTGTTACTGTGGCTGCAGAACCACCGTCGAACCACGAATCAGCGGTTCCATTTCCGGCATTCAGTTTAAAGATTTGCGAAGTTGCCGAACCTTCGCGGAAGAACCGGAATCCGGAATTACGGTTATTCTGTACTGTTGGATAGCTTGCATTGGTTTTGTCTTCAGGACTCATTACCAGAATACCGGCACGATCAGGAGTAGAATTGATTTTTGTCCAGAACACGGCGCTAAAATTATTGCTCTTTAAAGTAGTTGTAGGGAAAGTGAGGTACGAATCGGTTGCTCCAACATAAGCCTGTCCTTTTTTACCATCAGCAAAATCAGGAGAACCTACTTTTGTAGCCGAAGTATTCGATACCAGATCTTTATAATTTCCTTCAAAAGGCATATAGAACACTTCGCCACTGTATTTGGGTACATAAGGCGAATCGTTTTGTATAATGGTTTGAATTTCGGCCTGGGTCAAAGCTTTATTGAAGAAACGGAGTTCGTCAAATTTACTTTGGTCTGACTTGTGATCCCAGTATGAAAAATCTGGTGCTCCTGAGAAAATAGAAATCGTTGAACAGCCTGTCCAGTCGATACCCGAACAATCTACAGTTTTAGCCACTGCTCCGTTAATATAAACAGTACATTTTGTAGTTGAAATGGTAAATGCCAAATGTACCCAATCATTTGACGGCGCAACAAAACCTCCATCATTCCATACTTCGTCTGATCCAATGCCTACATTCAATTTGAACTGTTGCGAAGTAGCACTGCCTTCACGGAAAAAGCGCAATCCTTGTTTCCGGTTATCACCGCCAGGGCTAATCGAAATAATTCCGGCACGATCAGGAGTGGAACTCAATTTACACCACATTTCAGCTGAAAATTCAGTGCCCGTCAAACCAGCCAATGGGAAGGTGAGGTACGAATCAGCAGCGCCAGCATAAGCATTGATACCTTTCAATCCCGATCCGGCGAATCCAGGTGTTCCAACTACTGTAGCAGCTTTAAAACTGATTTTTTCAACAAAATCGCCATCAAATGGCATATAGAAAGTTTCGCCGGCATACAATGGAGTATATGGCGGTTTCTTTTCAAATTTTACTGACTTATTGGTTACTTTTCCTTCAAGGTCAGTAGCTTTCACCGTCAAAGTATGTTCACCATTGGTTACTTTATTGTACAAATATTCTTTCACCGCACGGCGATAATCTTTAAATTCCGAGTAACTAACAATTTCAGTTCCATCAATTAAAACCGATACCGATTTCAGTTCGATGTCGTCGGTAGCTTCAAACTGTATGTTAACCGAAGTTACCAATTCCGGAACCTGAATTTTTACACCCTCAGTTGGATATTTTATGGTGACAACCGGGGCAGAAGCATCAGTTCCCGGAGCCACTGCCGTTATTGGATCAATGCCTTCGTTACATGCCGCTGCAAAAACGAGAATGAACAGGCCAACGATTACATTTTTTATATTTTTCATTTTCATTCGCTTTTAGTAGTCAGATTAGTTATTGCTTTAATGCAGGAAGTAAGTCAACCTGGGTTTGAGGATATGGAAGGAAAATTTTCGTGTCGGCAAATGTTCTTCCATCGTAGCTCAGTTCCGAATACTTGCCCAAACGCACCATGTCGTAATAGCGGGTTCCCCACTCCATCGCCAATTCTGCATACTTCTCATTCATCACGGCCGCATTGTCAACATTGGTCAGGGCCGGCATTGCTGCTCTTGTTCTAACCGCATTAACAGCATTAAGTGCAGTCATCGTTGAGTTGGTTGCTCCCTGGGTCAATGCTTCGGCATACATCAGTAATATTTCAGCATAACGGATACAGGTGAAGTTTTTGTTGGTTCCGTAATCGGTACGCCCCGGGGTAAGTTGGTCGGACGGCAGATAATGTTTACCGCTTGCAAACAAGGCTCGTGCATAATCGTTAATTACATCACCCGAACGGGTAGTATTCGAAATCCAGCTGGGTAAAGTGGTATATTTCGAATCCTTTTGAATTTCGGCAATTCCGCGGTTGGTAAAAAGTACGCTTGTTTCCAGGCGGGTAGTTTCGCCGCGGTCGAGCATAAATTTGATGTATTTCAGACTTGGCTCGAAGAATCCCCAGCCATCGCCGGCACCTGCAACTTTTGGAGTCCAACCTTGCGGTCCAAAGAAAGCATACAGATAGGCATAATTGTCGCCCGAACCTTTTCCGAAGTCGGAATACTGCATTTCCAGAATGTTCTCGTTGTTCAGTTTACCTTTAATCTTGAACAGGTTGTAATAATCAGTTTCAAGCGAAAACACTCCCGATTTTATGATTTCGCCTGTTGCATCGGCCACAACCTGGTAATTTTTCAATTCAAGGTTTGCCAAAGCTTTTATTGCCAAAGCAGTGTATTTGGTTACTCCTCCTGGAATATCGGTTCGTTTGTTCGGATGAACAGCAGGTAACGCCGAAATAGCTTCGTCCATCTGGGCCGAAATGTGTTTCATCACTTCATCTTTGGTCGCAAGTTTTGCAACCAGCATCTCAGAAGGATCGGAACTGGTAGGTATGAAAATTGAACCCCATACACGCGAAATAGTGAACAACCACCATGCCCTGATAACTTTTACTTCAGCAATATACTGATCAGCAAGTGTTTTGTTGGTTGCCTGTTCCTTGTAAAGGGCAATTTGCTCCATAGCCGATTGTGCTTGAAAAATGTATCCATAGTAGTTCTGCCAAACCGAATTATACATCCAGTAGTCTTTGTTGTAGTTGAATTTATCGGTTTCGGCAAAATCCTGCTGATCGCCCAAACCGCCGGCATTTACATCGTCGCCGCGAACCGAAATCAGCGGGTAATTTTCCCAGGCAATGTTATTAAAAGTAGCGTAAACACCTTTCAGCGGTAAATCCATATTACTGCTGATGGTGTAGTCGATTTGTTGTGTGAACGTAGTGTTTTCGGGAAGTACGTCCAGTTTATCCTGACATGCTGTTGTTACCAGTAAAGCAGCAATGGCATACGTGAATTTTATGGTGTAATTTCTAAGTTTCATAGTGCTAGATTTTTGAGGATTAAAATTTGATGTTCAGGCCAAGTGTATAAACTGCCGGAATAGGATAAGTCTGAGTATCAATCCCATTAGCTACTTCAGGAGAAAATCCGTTGTATTTAAAGAATGTAAGCGGACGATCGGCTGTCAGCGAGATACGGGTTTCAGGAAGTGCAAACCCCAATACCTGTTTTTTCCTCAGGTTATAAGCAAGCTGAACATTTTGCACACGAAAGAATGAACCATCTTCAACAAAATAGTCGCTCATTTTTTGGTTCCAACCCCGGCGCAATCCCGACGATGACGGATATTTGTTTGACGTTCCTTCGCCATGCCAGCGGTTTTTAGCTAAATCGGCATCCATATTACCGTCGGCAGTCCAGATAATTTCACCACGTTTACGGTTCAGGATTTTGTTGCCCGACTGGCCAACCATATTGGCCGACAAATCGAAGTTTTTGTATGAAATATTGAAGTTAAAACCATACATGAAATTTGGAAAGTATGATCCCAGAACAACACGGTCGCTGTCGTCTATTTTCCCATCATTGTTTTCATCTTTATATTTAAAATCGCCAGGTACAAGGCCATTGGCTACTGCAACGGGATCGGCATCAACTTCAGCCTGAGTTTGGTAAACGCCAATTACTTCGCGGCCAAAAAATGCCAGCAGCGGTTGACCAACAATTGAACGCTGACGGAATTCAGCGCTTCCACCGTCAATGTAAGGTTGTCCGTAAAGGTCGCGCACTTCGTTTTTCAGGGTCGAAATGTTGGCCCCAACCGAATACCTGATATCCTTATTAATTTCGTCGCTCCAGTTCAGCGAAAGCTCGATACCCTGGTTGCGGATGATGCCAACGTTTTTCAGGACACTTCCGCCAATAGCCGGAATAGTTACGTTGATCGCTGCATTTTTGGTGTCGCGGATAAAATAGTCGGCATCAACAGCCAACCGGTTTTTAAACAATCTTGAAGTCAAACCAATGTTGGTTTCTTCGGTAACTTCCCATTTTAGCGACGAAAATGTGTTCGATGTTTTTGTTCCCGAAACGAGTACTCCGCCTATAGCAGTTTGCAAGACACTCGTAGTTGTTGCACCATCGCTGGCCTTAATATTGTCGTTACCCAATTGGCCCCAGCTGGCACGCAATTTCAGGAAGTTGATCACTGGATTACCTTTCAGAAAGTCTTCCTCTGAAACCACCCATCCGGCTCCAATCGTTGGGAAGTAACCCCATTTTTGCTGATATTTTGAGCTACCGTCTGCCCTCATTGTTCCGTACACCAGGTATTTATCGGAAAAGTTATACGACAAACGACCGAAGTAAGAGAACCCGTATTGATGTGTTCCACTATCGCCAACTTTATCAGCTACTTTAGTTCCCGATTGATCGATGTACCACGATTGTTCATTATCGGTTGGGAAATTAAGGCCTTGTGCTTTCAACTCATTTGAGGCTTCGTCTCTGAAAGAAGTACCAACCATCGCGGTAATTCCATGTTTTCCGAACCTATCGGTGTAAGTCAAAACATTATCCCAAATCTGGTCCGAATAATTTGTCATGGTACGGGTAAGCGTCGCATCTTTTTGCTGGAAACTATTACCAATAAAATATGGAAGGTTTACCTTTCTTTCGTCGAGCGAAGTAAATGCGTGGTTGTATGTAGTTTTATACGAAAGCTTTTCAGGTATCAGGTCAAGCTTCACATAAAAATTGGCAAGCATTTTCCTGATTTTCATTCGATCTGAATTGTATTTCAGTGTTGGCATTGGATTTTGTCCGCTACGGTAGCCCAAATCCTGCGCATTGGCAAATTTTTCGGGCCAGGCATTCACATTCTGTTCGTCGTAAACCGGCAGAATTGGCACTGCAAAATATGCCAGATTCCAGGCACCTGCCTCTTCACTCCATTTTAGCGCATTGCTAAAAATCATGTTTCCGCCAATGGTCATCCAATTGTTTACTTTGAAATCGATTTTGGAACGGAGGTTAAAACGCTGGTATTCGTTTTTCATATCCAGGATACCTTCCTGATCGAAGTAATTTGCGCCAAGAGAATAAGTTGCTTTTTGGTTTCCACCACTAACTCCCAAACTGTGATTTTGAATTTGTGCCGGGCGCATAATTTCTTTATACCAGTCGGTATTTACATCAGGAACGTTGGGGTTGACCCGGCTACGGCCATAGCGTTGCATAGCGTTCAGAATATAGCTGGCATCGGCTGCCGATCCCGACTCCATGGCCATAGTGGTGAATTGTTCGGCATTCGACATCTTTAAAACATTCTGGGCCACCTGGGTCCCATAGTAACCGTCATAAGTAATTTCTGATTTTTGGTTAAGAGACCCCGATTTGGTTTCAATCAGCACAACACCATTTGCGGCACGAACACCATAAATAGCAGCAGCCGAAGCGTCTTTTAATACCGAAATGGAAGCAATATCCGTTGGGTTCAGGAAATCGATGTTGTCAAAAAACATTCCGTCAACAACATACAAAGGAGCGTCGTTATTATTCGAAGTTCCATCGCTATTTGTTGGATAAGAACCAACACCACGAACGCGGATAGTTGGCGAGTTTCCGGGGCCACCGTTACTTACCACCTGCATTCCGGCCACTTTGCCCTGCAACGATTGCATGGCTTGTCCGGCAGGTGTTTTAACAAGGTCGTCGGATTTTACTGTTGAAATAGATGAGGTAAGGTCTTTTACTTTTTGTGTTCCGTAACCAACAACAACAACTTCATCAACATTAAACGATTCATCCTTCATTTGAACGTTAATTGAAGTACGGTTGTTTACAGGAATTTCCTGGGTTTGCATACCGACGAAGCTAACAACCAGTGTTGCCTGAGGATTGGCCTGGATAGAATACTGTCCGTCGATGTCGGTAACTGTGCCCTGCATCGTACCTTTTACAAGGATACTCGCGCCTGGCACCGATTCGTTCTTTGCATCAGTCACTTTCCCTTTTACTGTAATTGTGTTTTGAGCAAAAAGTAGTGATACTGAAAGCAAGAGGTTCAGTAAAACAAATAGTTTTTTCATAAATTCATTGTTTTAGTTATCAAAAATTCGCAAATCAAAAATATGACGGTCTAATTCCAACTAAAAACAATTCGATACACCTCTAATTCATCAGGCAAAAAAGATGACGGGAAGCATTGCATAATTACCACATCAGGAAAGTCTAAAAATGAGATAATTATCTAAAAATCTGGATAATATAAAATGTCTATTTTTACATCACAAAAAAATGGTATTACATTAAAAGCTTTTCCGATGAAGTGAAAAATGAGAAATTAATTAGCCCGGGAGATCAATTTTCTGAATTTTACTACTTTTATTTGTTTTTAAGCAATATTCAATGATAGGAAACCTAAAACAACTTTTCCTTTCCACTCTTCTTACTCTTTTTTTGTTGGCAAATAACATAGATGCAAAAGCCATTTCCAGCCTGTTTTTGAAAAATTACACGAAACAGGAATACAAAGCTGCCAGTCAAAACTGGTCGGTTACACAAGATGGCAACGGCTACATGTACTTTGCCAATACAAGTGGTCTTCTCGAATTCGACGGTATAACCTGGACTCTATACCCATCGCCTAATGGTGGGATTATTCGTACAGTTGCTGTTGATAAAAACAACCTCATTTTTACAGCCGGTTACCGGGAATTGGGCTACTGGAAACGAAACATGCAAGGTCGTCTGGAATATTTTTCACTAAAACAGGATATTGAGAAAGATTTTACAACTAACGAGGAATTCTGGAACGTGATAGCTCAGAAAGACCGGGTTTATTTTCAGTCATTTTCAAAAATATATGTTTACGACTATCAAAAATTTACATTAATTCAACCGGAAGGATTTATAAATTCAATTTCAGATGGGGGCGACAAAATATTTGTCAACATTATGGACCGGGGAATTTATCAGATATCCGGGATGCAAATCACTCCTTTTCTGATAGATAGTTATTTCAGACAGAAAGAAATCCGGTTTGTAGTTTCCTTAAAGTCCGGTTTGAAACTTATTGCAACGGCCAACGATGGGATTCAAAAATATGATGGACAAAGGCTTGAAATATGGAACAAGGCTCAAAACGAATATTTTCGGAAAAATATCATCAACCGGTTTTGCCTTTCAGCAGGTGGCCAAATTATTATAGGGACAATATTGGATGGTATTTCCGTTTTCGATCAGGCGGGAAATTTACTATATAGATTTAATAAAGGTAACGGGTTGCAAAACAACACCGTACTTGGCGTTTATTCTGATATTAACCGAAATATATGGATTGCTTTGGATAAGGGAATTGATTTCATCTCCTTTTCTTCCGATCCATCGTATTCAATTATCGAACGCAAAGAACTTGGCGCTGTATACTCAGCTACCGTTTACCGGGACAAGCTTTATTTGGGAACAAACCAGGGCCTCTATTTCAGATCGGTAAACAGTACAGACGAACCATTTAACCTTGTTCCCGAAACACAGGGACAAATATGGGATTGCAAAGTAATAGACGATCGTTTGTTTGTAAACCACAACAAAGGCACTTTTGAAATAGACAACGACAAAGTTAAATTTACCCTTGGGCCAGGAGCTTTTGCTATTATTGAAAACCCACTAAGTCCCAATACATTGGTTCAGAGCACTTATTCAAACCTTTTGTTTTATCGGAAAGAAAATAACCAATGGGTGCTTCATAAAACTGTTTATAAATTTAATGATTTAATACGCTACCTCGAAATCGATCATTTGGGAAACTATTGGGCAGGCCACATGTACAGGGGCGTTTTCAGGTTAAAATTCGACAACCGTGATTCGTTGATCTACAATCGTTATTACGGGCATTCGGCTTTTGGGAAAGACGATAACATCCATGTTTTCAAGGTTGAAGGACGTATCGTTTTTACAACCGGCGGAAAGCTGTTCACCTTCGACGATCTGAAAGATACCATTGTTGAATATTCGACCTTAAACCAAAAACTTGGTGATTACCAAAAGGCATCGCGAATTATTGCCGCACCCGAACATCGTTATTGGTTCATTACCAATCAATCGTTCGGGCTTTTCGACATACAAAATTCATTAGTTAAGAAAATCAAGGAATATCCGGTCACGCTCTTTAACAATCAACTGGTTACCGGTTACGAAAATATTTTTCCGATAAATGCCAGCAAAGCTATTCTATGTCTTGAAAACGGATACGCTGTTCTGAATGCTGATACCATAAGTCCGGCCTCACTTATTTCGGAAAAGAGACCCGAATTACGAAGAATTTCAGTAAGTGGGAACAACGATGAACTAACAGATTTGCCTATTGACGGGAAGGGCTTTAAAGTTCATTTCAACAGAAATAATCTTCATCTGCAATTCTCATTCCCATTCTTTAGCAGCGATAAAATTAAATACCAGTCATTTATCGATGGATTGGATCAACATTGGTCGGATGCAATTGACGAACCAATTTTCAGTTTTAAGCGAATACCTTCAGGACATTATACAATTCGAATCCGTGCAGTAAATACCTGGGGCGAATCGAGCCAGGAATACACCACTTTATTGAATATTTTGCCTCCCTGGTATCTTTCGGTTGTTGCTTATTTCTGTTATGTTTTTGCAATTTTAGGGGGGCTTTTGCTTTTCAGAAAACGTATCATTACAAAAACACGACTGAAGGAAAGCCGTGAGCGCGAAGAACAGGAACGGGAACTGATCCGACTGCGAAACGAAAAACTACAAGCCGAATTGTCGTTCAAAAGTTCGGAACTGGCTAGTTCTACGATGGCTATTATCAAGAAAAACGAGTTTTTGATGGATATGAAAGAAATCCTGAAAAACCAGAAAGAAGTACTTGGAACCCGATATCCCGATAAATACTACGACACATTGATTCGGAAGATCGACGATAATATTAGCAGTCAGGACGATTGGAAAGTATTTGAAACAAATTTTGAGCGGGCACACGAGCAGTTTATGAAAACCCTGAAAGACAATTATCCTGACCTGACACCAAGCGACCTGCGCCTTTGCGCTTTTCTACGTATGAACCTGTCGTCGAAAGAAATTGCACCATTGCTCGGTATTTCGGTTCGTGGTGTCGAAAATCATCGCTATCGCCTGCGGAAACGCCTTAACCTGGATGCCGACAGCAATTTGACGGAGTTTATGATAAAACTGTAGTTGAAGATATGAATGAAAACATTAATTCATTGCCATCTGTTTTGAATTCATCAACATTCCCTTTCTTTGTACTATTACAAAATTGATAATCATGTTTGCATCAGGAAATATCATTAAAATGCGGTCGGAATATGCCGACCCGGTGCAATATTTTTTACCATTGGGTAACACAGAAGTTCCCATGAACGAATTGATTGGCAAAAAGATAAGTCTGAAATTTACCGGACAAATCAATTGTATTGCCTGTGGTAAAAAAACCAAAACTTCGTTTGGACAAGGTTTTTGCTACAATTGCCTTCAAACATCGCCCGAAGCCAGCGAAACCATTATGCGCCCCGAATTGTCGAAAGCGCACCTTGGCATTGCCCGCGACATGGAATGGGCACGCCAACACGATTTGATCGACCATTTTGTTTACCTTGCCGTTTCAGGAGAACTGAAAGTGGGCGTTACCCGCCATCACCAGGTTCCAACGCGCTGGATAGACCAGGGAGCAAGCCGCGCTATCATTCTGGCCAAAACTCCCAACCGGCACATTTCAGGAGTGATTGAGGTTTACCTGAAAAACTTTTTTTCTGATAAAACCAACTGGCGCTCAATGCTTATGGACAAAGATATTCAGGAGTATGACCTTCCGGAAGAAAAACTGAATGCTTATCAATTACTTCCAGCCGAATTGCAGCAATATTTGTATGACGACAACCATATTTGGGAATTCCACTACCCAGTTCTGCAATTCCCCAATAAAATCAGTAGTGTTTCGTTCGACAAAGACCCTGAAATTGAAGGCATCCTAAATGGCATTAAAGGCCAATACCTTATGTTTTCTGATGGAAGGGTTCTGAACCTGAGAAAACATAGCGGTTATTTTATCGAACTTTTGCTGCATGAAGCCTGAGGCTGAACCATTTTAGGATTAGCTTCGATGGCCGAAATCACTTTCAACAATTGCTCGCCTATGCCAATTTTGTAGCCCGACGAAAAGAGATAAACATTTCCGGTAGCATCGCTGAGCAAGACCAGCGGAAGTTTTTCCTTTAATCCTGCGCCATAAATAGTCGAAATTGCACTCAAAATCTGATCATTCGGATCGATGCCACTTTCGATTTTTGCGGGTAACTGATAGGCTTTCAGCACGCCAGCTTGCCCGGCTTTTTCGGCTGGCATGGCAAACACAAACTGACCTCCCCATTTATTAAAATGATCGACATACGGACCCAGGTCATTCAATATGTGTTTCGATGGTTCCTTGTCGGGATCAAGCAATACCAGAACATTGTATCTGCCAGCCACCAACGAAGATAACCTTACGGTTTTGTTCCCGCTCGTTTTTTGCAGGTTCAGTGCATTAAAATCGAGTTTCCCGCTTGGTTTAAGTTCTCCCGACTCTTTCCGAAGTTCTACCGGCACTATTGTTTGTCTACCTTTTTCAATTGTGAAGAAAGTCATTTTGCTTAGTACCGAACCATCCTGCTGGCGGTTACCGGTTACCAGTGCATAGTGTCCAACTTCGAGCTCAGTGGGTTTGGTTTCATTGGTCAGGCTGGCTCCTTCGGGGAATTCGAGCGTGCGGTAAAATCCGTCCTTCAGGAATCCAATGGTGTAATGCAGGTAATATTGAGGTGCCACTGCGTTGCCTTTATCGGTCAGTTTCAACAGGCCTTTTTCAGGTTGAGTAGTTGCCTCGGCTTCGAATCCGGCGCGCAACCAATGGCCGTTTTTGTTGTACTCCGGAATTTGTGTTTCGGGGTTCAAACGGGCCGGTATGCCAAAGGTGCGGCAGGCAGCCACAAAGAAAATATCGCGCGAAAGCGGATCGGCAACACCCAAATTATAAACGCCAATTGGGGTAAGCGGCGCCCGCGAGTGTTTGTTGGCAACGGTATTTATACGGATGTTTTCGCGAATCCAGCTGGTGAGTGCCGAAATGTCGTTACGGGCCGAATTGGCAATTTCAGGACCGAACGAAGTAGCCAGAAAACTGCGCCATGAGCTTAGGTTTTCCAAAGCAATGCGTGGAGCAAGCACGTATTTGGTGAACAGTTCTTTATTCGGAACCTGTTTCTGCAACCCGAGTTGTGCTGTTTGAACCAGGTGATCGGTGAGAATCGATTCGGGAGCATCGCTGTAATCTTTGTCGGCCAGCTGAATGGCTAGTTCAAGAACAGTGCTTCGGTTTGTAGCAGCATTTTTTTCGAGGTATGCCGAAATTTGATCCCAGTTTCCATAACTCAGTTTGATGAAGCGGTAAATGGTATCGAACGGCAGATTAGTTTTGGTTGCAAATTTCTTTACCCAGACTGAATCCTTGAAGGTTTTCATGTAGGCATTACGGATCGAATCTTCTTTGGTCAACCTTATGTCGTTGGCTTTCTTCTGCTCAGGAGTGACTTTACTTTCCACTTTGGCAGCATGAGGCGGAACCAAATCCCAGATTTCGGCTGCATCGACCGGAGTTATCTGAGTTAGCACCAGCTTCAGCGTATCTTTTTCAGGAATTGAAAACCGTTGGTAAGCAAATTTTCCGTTTTTAGCTGCCCAGATAACAAGGTCGCCCATGCCCGTGGTTAAACTCGAAAAGCCCTGTTGATTGGTAAAACTGGTGGCAATGGGGTAATATTCGGCGTAGTTGTACAACTGAAATTCAACTTTAGTATCGGCTGGCGAGCCATCCTCGTTTTTCACCGAGATGGTTATTTTTTTTGTGGTGGCATAATGTGAAGTAAGGTTCAGTTCCGAAAAACGATCTTCAGGAGTTAGTACTTCTTCCGAACCAAAGTATTTTCCGTAAGCACGTGTATGCACCAACATTACGCGTTTGGCAGGCTCGCTGAACCAGCCCATATCCAAATCAACATCAGGTTCGCAGGCGCCCAGGTAGTGCCATTGTCCGTCGATCCACACTTCCACCCAGGCATGATTGTCATCGGAGTGAGCCCAGCGTGGCGTGTAAACCTGGCGGGCCGGAATTCCGGCGGTACGCAAAGCAGTTACGGTAAAGGTCGATTCCTCTCCACAGCGTCCAAAAGTTTTTTTCACAGTGCTAAGCGGCGCGCTGGTACGAGAATCAGTCCCTCGGTAGCTTACTTTTTCGTGACACCAGTGGTTGATTTCGAGCGCCGCCTGTTTCATACTCATCCCTTTTACACGATTAATGATTTCGGCGTACATTACTTCGCGAAAATTATCGAGGTTTTCGTTGTTCACTCGCAATGGCAATACAAAATGCAGGAATTCCTCCTCCGGGATACTTTTTCCCCAGGGCATTTTGGCGCGGGCTTTCAGGCTATACCTAACATTCCTCAGAAAAAATTCAGGCTGATAATCGGCCAAATCACTCAACGGTGCGTAAGCATAGATGAATTCGAGTGCCTGTTTTTCTTCCAAAGAAAGTTTTTGGCCGAAAATATTCCAAATCGGGATACGACTTTTGGCAGTCAACTGTTTTTGAACCGTCAGCATACGCTGTATGTCGGATAACCTTTCCTGATTCTGAATTAAAGTTTTATCTTTTGTGCACGAGATAAACAAGATTATAATCAGGAGTAAGGATAAAATTTTGTTGGTCATAGGATAATTCGATAATCGTGATTCTACAAAAAAAAGCTTTTTTTTGATTTTTTTAGACGATTTAAATCATTGAACCAGAATTTTATAAAATCTACAAACTCCTTGAGATTGAATGTTTTTCAGGACGATATAGACATTCAACAAAAAGGGGAGCAACTTTAAATTACTCCCCTTTTCTCTGTGAACTTTCGTTATTTCGATATTTCGAGCATCCGTTTAATTGGGACCTGGGCCTTTTGGATGATTTCATCAGACAAAATGACCTCAGGCAATTCGTTTTTCAGGCAGATGTATAATTTCTGTAAACTGTTAAGTTTCATAAATGAACAATCGTTGCATCCACAAGTTGAATCAACCGACGGAGCAGGAATGAAAATTTTGTCAGGACAAGCTTTGGTCATCTGGTGTAAAATGCCACTTTCAGTAGCCACAATGAATTTCTTTTTGTCGCTTTTACTAACGTAATTCAAAAGCGCAGTCGTCGATCCAATGAATTTGGCAAGCAGTAAAACCGGCTTTTCGCATTCAGGATGAGCAATAAATTCGGCATCAGGGTGTTGGTCCATTAATTCAATAATCTTTTCTACTGAATACTTTTCGTGCACCATACAGGCGCCATCCCAAAGAACCATTTCCCTGCCAGTCAAACTATTGATGTAATTTCCGAGGTTCTTATCAGGAGCAAAAATGAGCTTCTGTTCAGGAGGAAAGCTATTAACAATTTTAAGAGCATTGGCCGAAGTACAAACCACATCAGTCATTGTTTTCAGGTCGGCAGTACAATTGATGTACGAAACAACCAAATGATCAGGATATTGGGCTTTAAATTCGGCAAATTTACCAGCAGGAGCTGAGTCGGCTAAAGAACACCCTGCCTTCAAGTCGGGTAAAATTACTTTTTTCGACGGATTAATAATTTTTGCTGTTTCAGCCATGAAATGAACACCAACAAAAACAATCAAATCAGCAGTTGTTTTAACGGCTTCCTGTGCCAGCCCCAAACTATCTCCCACATAATCAGCAATATCCTGAAGATCGCTCTCCACATAATAATGACTGAGAATGACAGCGTTCTTTTCCTTTTTTAACCGATTTATTTCCTCAACCAATTTCGTTTCCGGACTTACAGGCTCATCAATAAATCCTTTCTCTTCCAACATTTGCCGGATATTTTTATTTTCCATTACATGCAATTATTAATTCGCACTAAAATAGCGTGCAAAAATATGATTTTCTGAAATAAAAACATCTCAGGATATGAATTGTTTCAGACGAGGATTGGTCGTAGAGGATCAGTTTCAAAACTTTCCATTAATATTTTGATCGTAAAATACAAATGACCGATGATTTGAAATGATTTTTTTTATTAACAATTTATCAAGAGATTTAATGTTAATAATTCCCTTTTCGGGAATCATGAATTAGTTGTAATTTTCAACTGAGAAGGGGATTAAATATAGCTGTTGCTCATCACGTTTATTTTCATGCTTTTATTATGCCGACTTTAATAAACGTTACATCAGGCACATATTATTTTTATGAAACAAAAATGTTTTATATCAATATGTTATCAATAAACCAGTTGGTGAAACATTACAGTTGCCGATGAGCTTAGGTAAGATTAATCGAAATGAAATTAAAAGATAACATTATAGTAAGAATCAAATTAATCTTTAATTATATCAATTATCTTTCTTTGTCCAGAAATTTAAATTAGTTTTTCTATGAAAAAGATGCTAAAAGTTTATTTTATTCTGATTACATTTTTTGCGTTTGTTTTTTCCGGGTATTCGCAGGTTACGACTGCTAGTATTAGTGGAAAAATTTTAGATGCGAAGAAAGAACCTCTTCCTGGTGCAACTATTGTTGCCAAACACACACCTACAGGAACCACTTATGGAACTATTGCCTCAAGTGATGGACGGTACATTTTAAGCGGTATGCGTGTCGGTGGCCCTTACACGATTGAAGTTTCATTTGTTGGCTATAACGCTCAAAAAAACGATAATTTGTTCTTAACTGTCGGTGAGGAAGCTACAATGAATTTTAATCTTTCTGAAAATACCCTTGAATTAGGGGAAGTAATTGCGTTGGGTTCAAAAAATCAGAAATTTAGTTCAAATAGAACCGGAGCCCAAGAAGTTTTCACAACAGAGAGTATTGAAAAGCTTCCAACAATAAATCGTTCTCTTTCAGATTTTACCAAGCTTACCCCAATGAATAGTGGAGGAAATTTTGGTGGAACCTCTTATCGGTACAACAATGTAACAGTTGATGGAGCTTCGTTTAATAATTCGTTTGGTCTTTCGTCTTCGTTAGGCGCTACTGGAACGGAACCAATAAGCCTTGAGGCGATTGATCAGATACAGGTAATGATTGCTCCGTTTGACGTGCGCAACGGATCGTTTACTGGTGCCGGGATCAACTCGGTTACAAAAAGTGGGACAAACGAATGGAAAGGAACAGCTTATTATTACTTCAAAAGCCCAGATTTGGAAGGACTGAAACAAAAGACCGTTGAAGTTGCGAAAAGCGATTACACTTATAACCAGAAGGGATTTTCGGTTGGAGGACCAATTATTAAGAACAAATTGTTTATTTTCCTTAACGGAGAAATGGACAGAAAAGAAACTCCGATAAGCTGGCAGCCTAGTCCCGCCAAAGGACAACAGGGTGATGGTCAGTCGATAGTTGATGTTGCAACCTTACAAACGCTATCAGACTTTCTACAAAGTAAGTTTTCTTATAGTCCAGGTAGTTATAGTACTTCGAGTGTTCCCACTGAAGCTGATCGTTTAACTGCTCGTTTAGACTGGAACATCAATCCAAAAAACACCTTGAGTGTTAAGTATTTTTACTTGAAGTCGTTCAATACAAATATGCCAAGTTCTTCAGGTGCTACAGGAGGATCTCGTAGTCCAAGTGCCGACCGGATTCCATTCTCTTCTTCGTATTACAGAACTAATAATAATTTCAATATTATTATGGCCGATTTAAATACAACTTTCAACAGTAAAGTGTCTAATACTTTAAAAATCGGCTATTCTGCGCTACGTGATTACAGAGATATGGACGGTGGTTATTTTCCTCAGGTCGACATTTTAAACGGAGCTGGTTGGTCGTATTCGAATGGCACAAAGAGTACAGACTATGTAAAGGGCTCGTTGATTGCCACTACTTTTGGAACAGAAGAAAACTCTTATAACAATAAATTGAATACTGACATCTGGCAACTTCAGGATAACTTAACAATTAATGAGGGGAAACATCGTATAACATTGGGAACACAGAGCGATTATCGTAAATTCTTAAATGGATATGCTCGCTCTTATGCCGGAGTTTGGGAATTTAATAGCTTCGACGCATTCTACAAAGAAGTAAATGACTATAATGCCTGGGTAGCTGGTGGTAAACAGGGTAATTTTGAGAGCCTAACATCGAAATATACCAAAGCATACACGCTGCAACCAGAATTCCCTTATGCCAAAGTTGACGTTTTAACTCTTGGCTTGTACGGACAAGACAAATGGAATATCACTCCCGCATTAAATCTCACATTGGGTTTGCGCGTAGATTTGCCAATCTTCTTAACTGACTTGTTGGCTAACGACGCTCTGGCAGCAGAGACTTTCCAAGGAGGTGTAAAACTTGATGTATCAAAATATCCGAAAACTGCACCACTATGGTCTCCTCGTTTAGGGTTCAACTGGGATGTTTATGAGAATCGTTCATTACAGGTTCGTGGAGGTACTGGTATCTTCTCGGGAACACCACCTTATGTTTGGATTTCGAATCAGGCAGGGAACAACGGATTGTTGTTTGCCCAACTTACTAAACCAAGCTCGGGCCCGCTTGTGAATAGAGGATTCGATGGTGATGCAAGTTACTCACCAGGATCTGGAACTGCACCTAAGGGTGATATTGCCGTTGTGGACCCGAAATTTAAATATCCTCAATTATGGAAAACCAATGTCGCTGTCGACAAGAAATTTGGAGACGGTTGGGTTGCAACTGTAGAATTACTTTACAACAAAGATATTCACAGTATTTATCATGCCAATGTTGCCTTGCCAGATGATGCAAGTACCTTTGCTTTTAAAATGATTGGTGCTGATAATCGAGTTGTGTACACAAAAACATCGACAAGCAATGTTGCTAACTCTGCTGTATTAATGAAAAATACCTCAAAAGGATATTCATTGTATACAACACTACAACTTCAGAAAGAGTTTCAGAATGCTCTTAAGGGGTTGAATCTGAATGCTTCATATACTTTTGGTAAGTCCAAAAGTGTAACTGATGGTAGCTCATCAGTTGCTAAGTCAGCATGGCAGTATCGACCAGCTATAAATCCAAATGCTGAAGAGCTTGGTTATTCGGCAGGTAGTTTTCCTGGTCGTTTATTGCTTTCAGCCACCTATAACAAGTCTTTCTTTAATATGACTACTACTTCTATTGGTCTTGTTTTCCAACGTTATTCTCCATTTAGATTCTCCTATACTTACAACGGAGACTTAAATGGTGATGGAATCAACTTGAACGATCTTATCTTTATACCTGAGACACAGAGCCAAATTACCTTGGTTAAAGATGGAACAGCCGACCCAAGAACGACCGATGAAATTTGGGCTCAGTTAAATAATTTCATCAAACAAGATCCATACCTGAGTAAACATAGAGGTGAATATTCGGAACGCAATGGAGGTATTGCTCCCTATGTTAATAAAGTTGATTTGAATTTCTCTCAAGATTTTTTTGTGACATCCGCAAAAGGAAAGCGCAATACACTCCGTCTTTCGTTTGATATCGTTAATTTTGGGAATTTGCTAAATAAAAACTGGGGAGTTGAAAAAACAACAGTACTTGGTTATCAGCAATATCAGTTCTTGAAAATGGTATCGAAACCAACAGCTACAACTGCGCCAACGTTTACATTCCCGTATGTTCCTTCAGGTACAGCGGGAAGTGGATCGACACAAACAGTCCTGAATCAGACATTTCAGGATTATATAAGTATTTCGTCACGCTGGCAAATGCAGATCGGAATTAAATTTATTTTTCATTAATATTCTTAAAAAGGGCAGTTTAAAAAAACTGCCCTTTTTTGCTATTGAAAAAGAAAAGTCTGAATTGAATTAACTTCTAAAATCTTTCAGTTTAAAGATTGAAGGACATAAAATATTTATATATTTGTCGCCTCAAACGGGGGATTAGCTCAGTTGGCTAGAGCGTTTGACTGGCAGTCAAAAGGTCATCGGTTCGATTCCGATATTCTCCACCAAAGAAAATCAGAGAGTTACAGCAACAAGTTGTAACTCTTTTTTGTTTTAGGACTAACATTTTACTACCAGTATCTGAATTCGATTAATTGTGGGAGAATCTGATTACAACTGATTGTATCAAATGCCTTAAAAACAAACAGATAAATACCAGTTCTCAATTTTCGAAAACTCATACAAAAACTGGACGCTGCTGGTTGACAAAAGCGATAACGACCGAGATGTGCCGCACGACTATGTGGAACTGCAAAAGCCTGTCAATACCCGATACCTGAAAATTGAAAATATCCATACGCCAACCGGCTCATTTGCCATCAGCGATTTCCGCGTGTTTGGTCTGGCCAAAGGCGAGAAACCGGCGCAAGTGAGCAATTTTAAAGTGAATCGCTCTGCAGCCGATCCGCGTAACTCTGTGATTAGCTGGAGCCCGGTAAAAGAAGCGTATGGCTATAACATCTGGTAAGTATCTTAAGAACAATGGAATAAATGCGAATTCGAATTTCTGGAGAACCTACACCGGGGCCGAGCTGGATTATGTGGAGGAACGAAATGGTGAGTTGTTTGCCTACGAGATAAAATACACCAAACCTAAAACCAAAGCTCCGCAGACCTGGATCGAGAATTACGGAAGTAATTTCAAGAGCATAACCCGCGACAATTTTTGGGAATTTGTAATGTAAATTATCATTTTGTATTGGAAATCAGAATACTATGATTCTGATTTCCAATACGGATTACTATTTCCGATTGACTTCAAACAGATATTTTCCCGACTCAACAGCCAACGTTATTGTATCATTTTCAACCGAAAGTAATTTTACACCTTTTGCTTGTTTTACAGGTAATCCACTTTCTTTCAGACTATTTATGTTTCCTGAAGGAATATATACCGTAGCAGTGCTTCCTACAGGAACTTCAATGTTTGCTTCGAATTGGCCGTTTTCGTTCTTCCACGTAATTCCGGCCTCACCAAAAGCTGTGATATTCGAGTAAGTAACAAATTTGAGATCGGCTACCGGCTGAGGTTTGAAAATAATATGTTTGTAGCCCGGCTGCGCTGTATCTGCAATCATTCCAGCCAGTTTTCGATAAAACCAAACCAGTCCGCCCCCAAACATCGGATGGTTCTGCGAGTTTTTGCCATCCCACTGTTCCCATGTGGTTGTTGCGCCTTGTGCAAGTCCGTAGCCAAAACTCGGCATGGTGCGTTTGTTCAGCGCTTCGTAAGCCAAATCGTGCATACCACTATCCGAAAGCACTTCGAAGAAAAACCGTGTTCCAAAAATTCCGGTATCCAAATGACCATCATTTGCTTTAATGTCGGCCTTTAGAGCCGAAATTACACGCGGATACTGGTCAGCCGGAACACCCATCTTAAGGGCAAAAATATTGCCGCCACCGGCCCCATAGGTTCCCTTTTGAGCATCGAAGAATTTTTTGTGAAATGCCTGCTTTGTTTTTTCGGCAAGACTTGCATAAAACTTTGCTTCCTCAGGTTTATTTAAGACATTGGCGGCTTTGGCAGTTAAATCGGCACAACGCCAAAAATAAAACGTATGAACCAAATTGTCAGGCACAGTCTTGCCCGGAGCCACCCATTCGCCCAGGTTAAACCATTGGAGCGGTTTGCCATCTTTTCCGGTTCGTTGCGAAAACATGATTCCATCCTGGTCGACCCAGGTTTGCATGTAACGAATATACCCTTTCATTCCCTCATAATTATCTTTCAGCATATCCAACGCTCCGTAGTGCAAATAAAATTCCCAGGGCATGATGCAGATTGCTGCTCCCCAGGCCACTCCGCCACCACATCCAGGTTGCCAGGGAGCCCCGTTAGGAACATAACCGGTTTCAACATCCTGAGCGCCAAGTATATCTTTAATCCATTTAAAATAGAACGATTTTGCATCGAAATTATGCATAACTGTTACGCACGACACCTGCCCGTCGCCAGTGTAAGCCGAACGCTCGCGGTGCGGGCAATCGCTTGCAATTCCTCCGTGCATATTATCGAGCTGGCTTCGTTTCCATGCTTTATTAATGTCGTTGAAAAGCTGATTGGAGGTTTCAAATTTGGCCGACTCTTCAATATAAGTGTCTACAGCTTCTGCAGTAACATTTTCAGGTTTCAGTTCGCCAGGCCAGTTTGAAATTTCAACGGCGCTAAAAACAAACCAGTTGAACCGGGCAGAGTATGATTCAGGGGCGCCACCTTTGCAGATGTATGAATTGTCGCCCGAATAGGTATTGCAGATGTATTTGATCTCAATTTTCTGGCCGGCTTGTCCTGAAATGTTTTGGAGTTTGAGCCAACCTGAAATTTCCACACCAAAATCAACTTTATAGGTTCCGTACGCAGTTTTTTCGATTGATTTAGGCGGAATCCGAAGCATTACTTTGTCGGTGTTTGAGGTGTGGGCGACCAGCTTCCCTTCAGGAGCTTTACGCTTTATAACCGGTTGCCATGCCGAATCGTCGAATCCGGCGGAACACCATCCGGGCTGCTCCAACCGGGCATCGTAATGTTCGCCATAATAAACCATATCCATCAAAATCGGACTTTTTGATGCTTTCCAGCTCTGATCGCTTACTATCACATCTTCAGTTCCATCAACATAAGTAATATGCACCTGTCCTAAAAATCGTGGCGAGCCGTAAGCTTCGGTCCACGATTTTGCAGGGTTGTAAAAGCCGTTGCCGAGAATGCTACCAACAACATTTTCACCATCACGTAACTGATTGGTAAGGTCGTAAGCCAGGTACATCACTTTGTATTCGCGGAAGTTATCAGGCAGAAAAATATATGCGTTGACCAGATTCGGGCGTTTCCCGTAGTTGGTCTGATTCGGTACAAGCACGTCGTCGCTCACCTTTTTGCCATTCAGGTAAAGTTCAAAATAGCCAAGCCCGGTAACATAAGCAACTGCTTTCTTAACCTTTTTCGTAATAGTGAATGGTTTTCTGAACATAGGTGCAGGCGGAGGCAACTGGTCTAATTTTCCACCTGATTTTTGGGGTTTGGGAAGTGCTTCTTCTCCTTGCCACGGGGCGCCAATCCATTCGGCCTTCCAATCTGATGGCTGAAGCAATCCCATTCGCCACATCGCGGGCTGGCTCCAATCCGAAGGTTTACCATTGCGGTCCCAAACCCGCACTTGCCACCAACATTCCTGTTCGGAGCGTAAAGTTATCCCGTTGTATTCAACGCGGGTTGATTGCTCTGATTTTACTTTACCACTATCCCATAAGTCGGGCTTCTGCAAATTGGTCGCCGATGTGGCTACTCTTACCTGCCAGGCCGTTTGCTTCTGTCCGCGTTCTCCGGGATCAGCTATATTTATCCATGCCATGCGCGGATGTTGAATATCAACCAGCGGGATGTTTTTCAGGTATTCACACGTAAGTTGTGTTGGCTTTATTTTGGCGTTGGCAAGCTGAAACGCCATACCGACAAGAATAAAAACGATAATCTTTAGTTTCATTGGCTTAGGTTTGAGTTATTTTCTGAAGAGACACTCTGGATTGGTGGGAAGGCGGAGCGTCGAACTTCACAACTAAGTAAACCAATTTTATTCAAAAATCCCCTAAAGAAAAAATCAAATTCTCGGGAATACTTTATTTATGTCCAAAGCCATCCCGTTTCCGAAATGGCTTCTGACTTTTAATAACCTTTTAATTTAAACTAACTCTCTATGTAATATTCAATTTATAAGTTTCGATTTACGGAGATAGATGTTTCCACTAACCGTTTTCAGATCAATGGATTGTGTTCCTCCATTGAGTATCAGATTGCGTTTGGTTCCAACCCACTGGGCTTCTTTTTCCGGTTTGTTGTCAAACTTCAGGTTCGAATACACATCGCCAGTGACGGTAGAGAGGTTGATTCTCGTTTTCATGCTTGCCGGGATGGCGTAATCGATGAATCCGCTGATTGAATTGACCGACATTTTGCCCAGCAAACCTTCCAGAATAATCTGTCCTGAAATGGTTTTCAGACTAAATTCAAGGTTGGTTGGCACTTTTAGCGTGTAACGAATCATTTTATCGAAGTTGCAATTATTGCCGCTGCCTTTGATCTTTTTTATACCTTCAAAATCAATTTTTTCAACCAAATCAATGTCGCCAGAGAAATTGTTTTCATTCAGCTTGTAGTATTCGTTAAAGCGGTTGTTGTCAATATTAACCGAAACTTCCAGTTCAATTGTACTTTTGTTCCAGGCTTCGATTCGAATACTGTCAGCAAAGTCGAATTTCAGTCCAACTTTCTTTCCTGAAACTTCAAGTATCTTGGTTATTACCTTTTGCGAAAAGGCCGCGCTGAGTGTGGCCACCATCAAAATGGCAGCTAAAACGTACTTTTGCATGATGCCCGGATTTACTTTTTGCGAAGGTAGATGTTGCCCGAAATTGACTTCAGAAATAGCTTTTGGCCGCCGCCATTTAGAGTGTATGAATTGGAACCTTTCATTTTTATAACGTCCATCCCGTAAGCCAGTTTATCCTTTCCCGATTCTTTGGCAACTGTTTTTAAGTCGAGGTTATTATACACATTCCCGTTGATGGTGTTGATTTCGATATTGGCCTTTTCGCTGGTTGGCAACGAAATATCCAGGAATCCGCTTATCGTAGCCAGAGATGTTGGCTCATTTTGATTGAGCTTATCGAACACAACTTCAAGATTCCCGCTAATGGTGTTGATTGTGAATGGACCTGTCGATTTGGTAATTTTCACATTGGCGTTGAGAGTCTTGATCTCCAGGCTTCCGTTAAACGAATCAACTGTGATGTCGCTCTTAGCAAACGGGCTGTTATAATCCAGGTTGACAGCCATTCCCGCCGGAATTGAAATTTTGTATTTGTAGTCGCGCACCTGGCGGGTTGCTCCCTGTATAACGATCACACCGTTTTCTTCGCTCACGTTGATGCCCAGGTCGGTGTTGTCTTCAGCTGCGCCGAGCAGTTTAAGCCCGTCGGCACGTTCAGGTTTTTCCAAGTTGAAATCCGATTCTATAACTATGGCGCTCCCACTGGTATTTTGCAGCGAAACTTCGCCAAGCAGGTTCGTAATTTCAACCTTCCCCTTCACTTTCGGGATGTACTCAAATTTTTTGGTTTGCCCCATCATTACAACAGGAATTGCAAACGCTACGATTATAGTAATTATTCGTTTCATGACTTTTAAATTTTTCATTATTATTTTTAATTATCCTGATCGGGTTGACGAATTGAGCCGGCAATTCTATCGTTTCCCCGATTTATATGATTGTTTTCATCATATCTCTGGCATAAGCTTTCACATTTTCGTCGGTTTTTTTGTTGTTGGTAATCGATTCAATTTGTGGCATGGCTTCTTTAACTCCCTTTTCGGTTAAAACCTGGATCAGTGATATTTGCAATAAAGGGTTTTCCTGAATGGTAAGCGACTTAATTAGTTCTGTTTTTATTCGTTTGTTCTTTTCCATCATACCTGAAAGGGCGCTGATAGCCGCCAACCGAACATTGGTATTTTTATCGCTATTCATGGTATTCACCAAGGCATCAACGAGTTCGTCGTTAACTTTTGTTGTATTGCCTATGTTATAAACAGCTTCAATTTTTTGCGGGCCGGTATAGTCGCGCAGGCTGGCCAGTAAAACCTGTTGTTTCTGTACCGAGATTTCCGAAGTGAGTTCATTTTGTACCATCTCGCTTTTGTGGGTTCCTGTTTTGTAGCCCATCCAATAGGTTCCCAAAGCCAGTACAACCGAAGCTGCAATTTTTGCCCAGGCTGGTAGCAACCGCACTTTCTTTTTCTCCTGAGTGTCAAGTCCGGCCAGCATACTTTCGAATTCATTTTTCATTCCTTCCGGAATCTCAGGATTTGGAACCGAACTCATAAATGCGAGGAACGATTTCATTTCCCTGAGTTGAACCTTGCATTCGGGGCAACTTTCGATGTGCATTTCCACCAATTCACGGGTCGCTTCATCCAGTTTCCCATCGATGTATTCGGGTAGATTTATTTTTACTTCATCACAGTTCATATCATTCCATTATTATCTGGGTATAAATCTCTTTCAGTTTTTGTATTGCCCTGAAAGTCTTCACTTTCACGGCATTTTCATTCGATTCAATGGTTTGGGCAATTTCTCGGTACGAAAAGCCCTGAAACCGATTCAGCTCAATCAGCTCCCGGTAACCCGGCGGTAGTTTGGCCATAGCTTCGAGCAAAAATTCCATCGATTCTGTAGCTTCCATTGCCCTTACCGATTCGTCGTTGTCGCGCATCGCTATTTCCGGTTCGTCGTTCAGGTCGTAAAACTTTCGGGCGCCACGAAAATAATCGACCATAATGTTTCGGGCTATCCTGAAAAGCCAGTGCGCAAATACCCGGTCTTCTTTCCAGCTTTGGGCGTAACGAATCACTTTCATGAAAACATTCTGTGTCAGGTCACGACTGGCCTCGGTATCGCGGGTCATACGCACGAAGTAGCCATACACATTTTTATAGTACCTGTCGTACAAAGTTGCCGCCGCCCGGTTATTGCCTCCGGCAAGTTGCTTCATCAATTGTTCGTCGCTTAACCGCTCTGTCATAAAATCTTCAAAATCGGGTTGCTTTAATTGCTTTTCTGAGAACAATACCTTCATGAAGGTCGATTCGTTACATGCGGAGTAAAAATTTTTCTGATTATTTTATTCGTTTATTCAATTTTCGCAAGTTCAATAAAACATTGAAAATCAAGTAAAAAGCAGCA
>CALGIG010000106.1 GCA_937915865.1 uncultured Prolixibacteraceae bacterium
ATGACAATGATTATCTAATCAAAATTCTGGACATGAAACTGTGAGTTTGCCCTGAGTACTTTTGAGTCTTTTTGTTTGTGCTTTGGCCATATTTGCTTGCACAAAAGATAATGCTTCTGTTACAAACAGTCTTTACAAAACCTGGGAAGCAAAAGATTTTATGTCGCTCGAATCAGTGGCCTATCCTAAAAACGAGAATACCAAAATCTTGTTAACGTTCAATTCGTCCGGAACTTATCATTTAAAACTGGATGTCAATAGTTGTGGCGGAAATTTTGCAACCCGAAATAATAATCAACTCGAAATAGAATCGGCAGCTTGTACCGAGGCTTGTTGCGACAGTAAATTCTCCGAAAAACTTGCATCGATGCTACAGAAAGTAACAACATACGAAATTGCAGGAAATACCCTGAAGCTAAATGTTCCGCAGTGGGGATATATTCAGTTGGAGTTAGCTGAATAAGCTAAACTTTTCTTTTACTTTTGGCCCCTTCTCAGTCCATTCAACTGTTGCACATTCGGTATAAACATCGTGCTCAAAAAAAAGAATGTACTCTTTTTCTGCGGCTTCTTTCAGGAAAACTTCTTTTTCTTGCATCGAAGTTACCGGGTATAAATCGTACGACGCCAGCCAAACAATAGGAATGTTAGCTACTGTTGGAATCAAATCTGACATGTAGACGTATGTTTTACCTTGGTACTGAATAAACGGAATCATTTGCCCGGGCGTATGTCCGTCGAACATCCGAACCGAAATTCCGGGGAACAATTCACAGTCGTCATCAACTAATTGCGTGTTACCAGCGGTTTTCAGAAAATCAAGTATTTCGGGGTAATATGCAGCGCGCTCTCTGATGTTCGAAATTTTGGAATGTTCCCATTGCTTATGGCTACACCAGTGAGTTGCATTAGGGAAAAGTAATTCAAACTTTCCATTGCAGTTTACAACTGCACCGTTGCAATGGTCCCAATGCAGATGAGTAAAAAATACATCGGTAATGTCTTTGGGTTGGTAGCCTTTTTCAGCCAGCGACTTTTCAATCACATCAGTATCTTCGTGCCCGTTGTTCCGGCAAACTTTTTCGGGGTAATGTTGGCCAACTCCGGCTTCAATCAGTATTTTACGTTCGCCCAAATCAACCAAAAGACAGCGCATAACTAACTGAACAATGTTGTTTTGGTCAGCAGGATATACCTTATTCCACATTACTTTTGGAATTACGCTAAACAACGAACCTCCGTCGCAACTGAACTTTCCGGCGTATATCGGATGAATTTGCATATTCTGAATTTTAATTGCGGGTAAAAATAGGAAAAAAGAAGCCCCATCCCCAGCCCTTCCCCGAAAGGGAAGGGAGTTGGTAGTTGGATTTCTGGAAAATCTCAAGTTATTCGAATAATAAACGGTTTCTGATTAAGCGAAATTCAGAAGGCCCAAAATGATCTGAATATTTGGTAGCCTGGCTCCTTTCCCTTTTATTGGGGAAGGGTTGGGGATGGGGCCATCTTGCCAATTCTCTTCATTGCCAGTGTGTCGGTTTCGAAATCCATAACAAACTGGACAATACCAAAATAATCTTCGATTCCCCGTTTTACCTTGTTGGTCTTCAGGTAAACATCATTTACTTTCCCGGCAACTTTGTCGATTTTCTCGTTTCTCATTTGTTCCCAGTGTTGCTGGATTATTCGTATATCGTTTACAACCGGCTTATCAATTTTGTGGATTAATTCAGGAAAACAGTGCAACCGTTTTGCCTGAGAGAGAAAATAGGTTAGCGTATTGATATTTCCGCTGTACCTTAAATATTTCGAGTCGCTTCGTGAGCATACCAGCCAGCTGTAAAAATTAGCTTCAGCTTCGCTGGTAATACCAAACTGATGGGCAGATTCGTGTGCCAGAACTTGCGGATATTCTATCATCAGCAAGTTGTCGTTTAAGTGAACTTCACTAAAAAATGGGCCATAATACCCTGCTATTGATGCTTTTGCAAAAAAAGCGCTCAATGTAATTGGTTTAGCCATACGTACACCTTGAGGATACGTTAGTTTGAGAAATGGCGCAAGCTTTTGATACGAGGATTCAACCTCACGGGAAATTTCGGGTTTCGAAACATCGTTAAACAAACAATATGATCTGTTGGTCTCATTGATAAGCGATTCGAGAACCTTTACAAATTGAACCGAATCGGGTTGAGCTTTTGTAATTGAGAGGCGATTGTTTACATCGTTTCTGTAATAATTAAAACCCCAAAGCCAATAAAATAAGGCGTAACAAATAGCTAAAGTCTGAAAAAGCAGCAATAGAAATTTCCTGAATTTTATTTTTCTTAAGATTGCCAATAAAGTGATCGTCAGGATAAATGCAATCAACAAAGCATAAAAAGCGTCATCAAGGGAGAATGAAACCCACTGGCTAAAAAAAGATAAAAATGAAGCAATCGCCGGGAAAATGGTTTGAGAATAAACAATTTCGGTAAATGCAGGATAACGTGTAAATAACTCTGTCAAGCCGAATGTTAATAACGCAACCCAGAACGGTAAAGTTGTGAGGTTAAAAACTATGGTTCTTAATTTTCCTTTTGTCATTTAATAAATTTTAGGTTTGCTAATATCCAATTTTTCTCAAAAGAAACATCGGTTTTTTTGCCTAATTTGCAGTCTTCAAATTTGCCCGAAATGAATGTGTTTTTGCTAAAATACAAAAGAAAAAAAACTGGATTAGCGTTGTTGCTGTCCATTTTTTTATTCACGGTTCCTTGTTTAGGGCAAATCATTGATGCTGATGCCGATAGCGCAAGTCTTTCTCTTTTATTCAGGTCGCATTTATTATTAATGCCCGAACAGTTAATTCCCGGATTAACCGATTCGCTGAAGCAAGATCAGATTCCTTTAGCAATAATGGTTTCCGATAATAAATCAAAGAGTTGGCTGAAGGATAAATTTCCTGATCTGATAAAAGACTGCATCTTTATTTCTGACAAAAATGATGGTTCGAGTAAAGAGTTGTTGGCAAATATTACTGTTCCGGCAAAGTCTGTCGAAAAATTTGGTTTGCCAGGTAAATCAACTTATTTATGCCTTGAAGCTTTACCCGATTCGTTGTTAAATTTAAAATCTATTTTGCACATTTGGGAACAGGAAGGACGTCAGCCTGTATTTTTATCGGCTCACACCAAAAATGTGATGCGCATGGCAAGGTTGGTAAAACAGTTAAACAGCCAACAAAAAATATTCGGGGTTGTACGCAATGGTAACCAGCTACTTCCTGATGTCTTGTGGAAAGATTTTCCGAATCGAAAAACCAGTGGTTATTTTAGCTTTCCAATCGACGAGTCAAAAAGTATGGCTTTTGCTCCCTATAAACCCGGGTACCGCTTTTCTCCTGACATTATTCTCCCATCGCCTGAGAATGTACTCAACCTTAAAGTGTTTAATGCTTTACCTCTTGATCACGATTTCGGGCTAACCGATGAATTTCGCTTTTCGGGCGATGTAAAAAATGTTGCGCGAAATAATGACAACGAAATTACTTTATATGGCATAAGTTTCGGATACGATCGTCAGAAAGGTGAATGTGCTTTCTTTACCGGAAAGGCCTATCTCGATGGCGGATTAAAGAGCCGAATGGCACTAATGCCTAATTTTACGATTACCGCATGGATTAATCCGACAGAGCTTGGCAACAACAACTGCATTTTAGGAAAGGGGAAAAACTTTGTATGGAAAATTCATCGTGGACAGCTAACATTTACTGTCCAGGGAGTTAGGGATTATTTTTCGGCTAAAACATTAATTCCGGCTAATCAATGGTCGTTTGTAAGCCTGGTTCATTCAAATGCAGAAAACATTATAAAGTTTTACCTGAATGGCCGCTTAACTGATGAAATTAAGTTGTTGACCCCTTATGTTGCATCGGATTATACTGTGTTGATTGGAAGTAATTTGTGGGAAGAGTTTTTTAAAGGTTATATGTCTGAAATTAAAATATGGGAGCGCGAGTTGAACGATGATGAAATAATGACTGAATACAGCCGGAGTATAACCGCAATTAATCAATCGAACGTGGGCTGGATTGGTGGGCTTAGCTTATTGATTGGGCTTTTAGGTTTGGTTTTTGGGTTAGCATTAATTCGGAAGAAAAAGAAACGGGCAGAAATCAATTTTATTAAACCATTCAGGACAATTGTTAATGAGGTTCAGCAATCTGGTCGCGCTGGCGAACATATCCTTTGTTTTGGCGGATTGAAAGTGTGGGGAGCTGACGGAACTGATATAGCCAAAAAGATGTCGCCCAAAATAAAACAACTTTTTGTTTTGATTTTGTTGCATAGCATGGGAGATAAAAAAGGGATCAGCTCCAAAGAAATGTCAGATTTACTCTGGCCTGGAATGAGTCCACAGAATACAAAGAATATAAGGGGTACTAACATTCAGAACTTAAAGGCTTTATTACAGCCTTGCCCGGGTATAAAATTGGTTTTTCAGGACAAATTATGGTTTTTTGAATTTTCAACTGATTATTTTATCGATTATGACTTTGTTATGAATTGGTTGAAAGATGAAAGATATTATGATCTTGAAAAACTAATTGCCCAGTTACCTGTTTTTCTTTCAATTTTGAAAACCGGACCTTTGTTTCATAACCAGAGTGAATCGTGGCTCGATTCGTATATCAACCAGGTGAGTTCGCGCATAATTGAATATGGCGAGTCGTTATTCTCGGTTCTCCAGGATGGGAAGCATGATTCTTTATTGCTTGATACGGCTGAAGTCATAAGTGTAAACGACCCGTTGAACGAACCGGCATTAAGAAAAAAAATAGGTATTTTAACGCGACAGGGAAAATTGGGATTGGCACATACGGTTTATGATAATTTTGAAAAACTTTATTATGAACTTTACCAGGAAAAGTACCCTGGCGATTTTAAAAGCTTAAATATTGGAGAAGAAGTTAACTAGGTTTCAAATTGTAAAAATTACAAAATAGTTTATGAAATGATTTTACTCTGCTATTATTACCAAATTTGAAACCTATATTTGTTGTATTGGAGGAAAGAAAGATCACATTATGCTTAAAAAAATATCAATGAGCGAAACCGAAGCCCTTCAGCTTTTGGCTATGGGTGATATGACGGCTTATCGTTATTTGTTTGATCATAATTTCTCCGATTTATGTAACTTCCTGTTAATTTACCTTCATTCGCGCGAACTGGCCGAAGAAATTGCCCTGGAAATCTTCACTTATGTATGGGAACGACGGGAGACGCTTCAGGTAAAAGCAACGTTTAAAGCATTTCTGTTTTCTTCTGCCAAAAACAGAGCAATAAGTCTTTATCGTAAAGAACAAAAAAAGCTTTTTACATCAATCGATCATGCGCAATCGATTTCCGGTGAAGATACCAGCTCGGCTTTTTCTATTGAAAATGTTGAACTTCGTGAGATTATTAATTCTGCTATCGAAAAACTTCCGGTGAAAAGCAAACAGATTTATTTAATGGCCTGGGAACAAAACCTTTCGCATAAGGAAATAGCTGAAAAAATGGGAATTACTCCAAAAACGGTTGAAAACCATGTAGGTATTGCCCTCCGAAAACTTCGTGAATCATTAAGTCCGTACTATCATCAAATTTTCATCTTGTTTTTAATAATGTCTTTTTATAAGTAAGTGCCTGTTTCTCTGTAATGTATTTCTTTTGTGAAAAAAAGTTAAAAAAATCTTAATTTTCTTTGAGGGATTCTTTCTTTTGTTGCGACATATTGTACGAAAGACAACAATATGGAGTATCAAGACATACCTTGGGATGCTATTTCGTCCAAACTAAAAAATGAGGCCGATGAGCAACAACAAAAACTAGTTCAGGATTGGCTGGATTTGTCGCCTGAACACCCTTCGTTATTGGCAGAAATAATAAATGTTTGGTCGATAAGTAAAACCAGGACAGAATTTTATGAGCCCGATTTATCGGTTAACTGGAAAAAACTGATGAAGAAGGTAAATTCACGCCCAAAACAGAGATTTTTTCAAACCGTATATTTCCGTATTTCGGCAGCTGCAGCCGTGCTCGCATTGGTATTTATGGCCGGATTAAGGTTTGGCGATGGTTTCAATCCATACACAAAAAAGCTTACCTACACTCGAATCATAGCGCCAGAAGGCAATAAAACACAGATAGTACTTCCAGATAGTACTTACGTTTGGCTTAATTCGGGTTCCGAAATTCAATATGCTTCTGATTATTCGACAAAGAACCGCAAGGTTTCTATGAAAGGTGAATGTTTTTTTGATGTAGTGAAAGACCCGCTTCACCCATTCGTTGTTCAGGGGTCGAAGTTCCAGGTTAAAGTATTTGGTACCAGGTTTAACATCAATGAAGATACTTCGAAGAATACGGCTGATGTAACTTTAATTTCAGGCAAAGTACAGGTACTGAGCCTGGATAACCAGCCCGTTTCTGAACTTTTGCCCGGGCAACAACTGGTTTATAACCAGGGAAACTATCATGTACGAAAGGCTGAAAATATGGAAGCGCTGACAGCATGGTTAAACAATATGCTGATTTTCGATAACCAACCCTTTGAAGAGGTAATACACTACCTTGAAAAATGGTATGGCGTTAAAATTCATCTTGATCGCACCCTTTATTATAAGCATAATTATACGTTCAAAGTAAAAACCGAGAGTTTGCGTGAGGTTATGGAGTTAATCTCGGTTATTACACCTATAGAGTATCGTATTGAAGGAGAACAAATAACCATAAAATATAAAAAGAAGATGAAGTAGTACAAAATGAAAAAACAGGAAGTGGTCGAGACTCCCTGTTTCTAAATTAGTTTTAATTATTTAATCGAATTTTTTATGCGAATGCTTCCTGAGAAAAAGTAGTGCATAAAAATTCAAAAACTAAATCATTCAAAATTATGAAAAAAAAATTAATGCACGTGTGGCGGGTAAATCCGCTTACGCAAAAAATTCTCTTAATTATGCGATTAACGCTTTTCCTAATGGTTCTGAGTGTTTTTAGCGCTTTTTCGAGTAGCTACGCACAAAAGACGAAACTAAACCTGAAGTTTCAAAACAGCCAGATAAAGGAGGTTTTGAATGAAATTGAAAACCAATCGGAATTTTTTTTCATGTACGACAATAAACAGATTGATGTTGAACGTCGTGTAAGTCTTGAGGTAAACTCTTTAAACATAGACCAAACTCTTCAGAAATTATTTGAAGGAACCGGCACAAGTTTTAAGGTGGTTAACCGCCAGATTCTTCTTTATAACGATAATAATGCCAGCGCTTATTCGCAGCAAAGTACAAAAGTTACCGGTAAGGTAACCGATATTACCGGAGCTACACTTCCTGGTGTTTCGGTGGTTGTTAAAGGTACAACCAACGGAACAATCACAGGAATGGATGGCGCCTATGTACTAGGTAATGTTCCGGTGAATGCTATACTTCAGTTCTCGTTTGTTGGTATGAAAACACAGGAAGTTGCTGTTGGTGGTAAATCCAGCATCAGTATTGTGATGGAAGAAGATGCTATTGGTATTGACGAAGTTGTTGCCATAGGTTATGGAGTCCAGAAAAAGAAATTAAATACTGGTTCTACAATTCAGGTAACTGGCGAAAACCTTCAGAAGATGAGCACTGTTAGTGCTTTAACTGCGTTACAGAGCCAGTCTCCCGGTGTTAATATTACTCAAAAGTCTGGTATGCCTGGCGAAGGTTTTAAAGTTACCATACGTGGTTTGGGAACAATTCACAATTCTGATCCTTTGTATGTTATCGACGGAATTGCCGGAGGTGATATCAACTCTTTAAACCCAGCCGATATCGAATCGGTTGACGTGCTGAAAGACGCTGCCTCATCAGCTATTTACGGGTCTCGCGCTGCTAACGGTGTTATTCTGGTAACAACCAAGCAAGGGCGTTCGGGGAAAATGCAGATTACCTATGATGGCTATTATGGTTTTCAGAACCCCTACAAAGAACCTTCGCTTTTGAATGCAAAACAATACATGACAATTCTTGACGAAGTTAATTTCAACGAAGGCCTTGCTGCTTACGATTGGAAAACAATGATGCCTGACATTTATAACAAAGTTAACAGCGGGTGGGAAGGTACCAACTGGTTGAAAGAAATCCGTAATTCAAATGCTGCCATTCAGAATCATGCCATCAATATGGTTGGGGGTAATGATGCTTCTAAATTTTCATTAGGTTTTTCATACAGCGACCAACAAGGTATTTATGGTAAACCGGTTGAACCGGAAAACAAACATTATACTGCCCGTTTAAACTCGGAGCATGTGCTTTATAAAAGCAGCACCGGAATTGATGTAGTTAAATTTGAAGAGAACCTGAATTTTGGGTACAGCGAAAAACAAGGTATTGGTATTGGTAATATTTACTGGAACGACATTCACAATATGATGGTTGGAGTGCCGTTAATGCCGGTTTATGGCGAAAATGGAACTTATTTTAATAAAGACGACAAAGCTTCGACGGGGCTCGACGACCTAAGCCCTGATATTGCCAACCCAATTGCCAGCATGGTTTATAACAGAGGACAGAATTTGTCGAAAAACTATAATTTAAACGCCAACGCTTCTCTTGAAATCCAGCCAATTAAGAATCTTATCCTGAAAAGTACATTCGGTTATAAAATGAGCTCCAGCAGTTATCGTCAATATACTCCGATTTATGAGCTTTCTACTTCGAGCATAAATACAATCGATAAAGTTAACCAATCGATGAGTTCGGGTTATAGCTGGACATTTGAAAATACGTTGGCTTATTCGAAAAAGATTAACGACCATTCATTCAGCGCCCTCATTGGCCAGTCGCTCGAAAAATGGGGAATGGGAGAGAATATGAATGTTACCAACGGATATTCTCTATTCACCGATTTTGAACATGCATGGCTCGACAATACAAAGGGACTGACAGCTGGTACCACTACAATTAGCGGTAGCCCCTGGGGACAAGGTGGACTGGAATCATTCTTCGGACGTTTGAGCTACGACTATAAGGAAACCTACATGGCTACAGTTGTTATGCGCGCCGATGGTTCTTCAAACTTTGCACGTGGACACCGCTGGGGATATTTCCCTTCGGTATCGGCTGGCTGGGTTATGTCAAACGAGTCGTTTATGGAAAGTACAAAAAGCTGGCTCGATTTTCTGAAACTACGCGGAAGCTGGGGACAGAACGGTAATTCATCTATCGATAATTTCCAATATCTTGCTACTGTCGCTTTCGATTTAACCGGCGCTTATTCGTTCGGAAATACCAAAACGACCCAGTCAACCGGCGGTTATGCTGAAATCCTTCCGAATAAAGATGTTAAATGGGAAACCTCGGCAACAACCGACCTTGGCTTTGATGCCCGTTTCTTAAAATCACGATTAGGTTTAACCTTCGACTGGTATAACAAGAAAACTATCGACTGGTTGGTAAAAGCTCCTGTTCTAGGTTCTTATGGAACCAATGCACCTTACATCAATGGTGGCGACGTTGTAAATAAAGGAATTGAATTGGCTTTGAACTGGAACGACAAAATTGGCGACTTTACCTATGGCGCCAACTTCAATATTGCTCACAACGTGAACGAAGTAACCCGTATCGATAATGGTGAAGGTATTATTCATGGCGATGCTAATATATTAAGCCAGGGAACAACTGAAATGTATCGTGCTGAGGTAGGAAAACCTATTGGTTATTTCTGGGGATATAAAACAGCAGGCGTGTTCCAGAATGCAGAACAGATAAGGAATGCAAAAGCAACATTGCAATCGGACCCGCAACCGGGCGACCTGATCTTTGTTGATACCACCGGCGATGGGAAAATTGATACCAAAGATAAAGTAGAAATTGGTAACCCGCATCCTGATTTCACCATCGGTTTCGCTATCAACCTTGGATATAAAGGTTTTGATTTTAGTATTGCCGGAACAGGGGCATTTGGCCAGCAGATTGCCAAATCGTACCGTTCGTTTGCCGATACCAAAGTACAGAACTACGCTACCGATATTTTTGGTCGCTGGCATGGTGAAGGTACTTCAAATAAATTACCTCGTCTTTCAAGTGGTAGTAATGCAAACTGGCAGGAAATTTCTGACATCTACATTGAGAACGGCGATTACGTGAAAATACAAAACGTGACTTTAGGATACGATTTCAAGAAATTGTTCACTAAAATACCTTTCGGGCAAGTTCGTTTATATGTAACTGCACAAAATCTATATACGTTCACCAAACATTCGGGACAAGATCCTGAAATTGGTTATTCTCCTACTGTAAACAACGAACTTCAAAGTTGGGTCTCTGGTATCGACTTAGGATTCTATCCGAGTCCGAGGACTATTTTGATGGGTGTTAATATCAAATTTTAATTCTCTCTTTGTATGAAAAATCTATTATATATATATGTAGCAGCTTGCTCGCTGTTTTTAATGAGTTGTGAAGATTTTTTGGATACCAAAAATCTTACCAAAAAGGATACATCAAATTATCCTCAGACTGTAACCGATGCCCAGCAAATGATCACAGGTATTTATTCAAACCTGAATTATGCTGTAGCAAGCCCTGCAAGCTCAAGCTATTTTGTTTCGGAACTGGTTGCTGACGATCGCTTCGGCGGTGGTGGCGAAAACGACAAAATGGTTCAGGCTTTAGATCTTATGCTTAATTACGGATCAAGTATGCTCCAGGATTTCTGGAATACCAGGTATAAAGGTATTTTCCGGGCCAATATGGCTATTGAAACGCTGGATAATTGTACCGGATACGAAAACGACGACCAGAAAAACCAAATCAAAGGTGAGGCTTATTTTTTACGTGCTTTTTTCTATTCAGAAATGGCAACTCTTTTTGGTCAAGTGCCATTGGTAATTAAAACAGATCCTGTAAATCTTCCAAAGGCTTCTCCTGAAGAACTTTATGCGCAGATTGCTTCTGACTTGAAAACGGCTATTGAAATGATGCCGGGAAAACCTTATACCTCGGTTGAAGCAGGTCATGCAACAAAATGGGCCGCCGAAGCTTTAATGGCACGCGTTTACTTATTTTACACTGGCTTTTATGGCAAAGATGCACTTCCTTTGGTTGGTGGTTCAACTGTAACTAAAGATCAGGTAGTTACCTGGCTGGAAGATTGTATCAAAAACAGCGGACATACACTCGTTGGCGACTATCGTAACCTTTGGGCTTATACCAATAAATATACTGTCGAAGATTATTCTTATACCAAAGGAAAAGGATTAAAATGGGTTGAAGACGATGGCGCTGTTAATCCAGAAACCTTATTCTCGGTTAAATTCTCGAATTTCCCCAGCTGGAGTACAACTATTGGTTATTCAAACCAGAATGCCCTTTACTTCGGAATTCGCGGTGGCCAGGATCTAGGAAAAACTTTCCCGTTTGGTCAAGGCTGGGGGATGGGCCCGGTTAACCCAACTCTGTGGAACGACTGGAAAACCGCTGAACCAAACGATATTCGTCGTGAAGCTTCAATCATAAATATTCCTTCAGAATTACCGAACTATGCAAAAGGCGGATGGGCCGATTTTGTTCAGGAAACTGATTACTGGCAAAAGAAATACAGCCCGGTTTCGGCAAAAAATACTACCGGTGGTTATGCTTCATCCTACAGTGTGTTAATGTATAACACTGCTGAAAACTTCCAGCTCGATAATACTATGGACCAGGTAATTATTCGTTTGGCAGATGTTTATCTGATGCACTCGGAACTTACTGGAACCGTTACCTATATGAATAAAGTTCGTGAGCGTGCAAAACTTACACCAAAAGCTGCTTACTCGCTTAGCGATTTGCAGAATGAACGCCGATGGGAGCTTGCCTTTGAAGGAACCCGCTGGAACGATATACGCCGTTGGGGAATTGCTGCCGACTTGCTCGAAAAGCAAATTGGTATTCCATGTTATTTCAAAGCTACCTCTGATGTAACCAAATCGTTTGGTGGAGGTTACAAGGCTCGATATAACGCAACCAAAGGTTTTTTCCCGATTCCTGAGGCTCAAATCGCCCTCTCTGAAGGTGTTCTTATACAAAACGATGGTTGGGGCACTTCTGCGCAGGAATACACTGGCTGGAAATAATTTAGGTATTTAACGATCTACTAAATGAATTAAAATGAAAAAGTCAATAATATTTTCTTTATTTATTCTGGCCGTTGCATTTATGGCTTGCGACCCGATAATTAAGACCGATGAAATTGGTAGCGCTATTACTGCTGACCAGCTGGATGTAAAAGCAACTCCAATTGTAGTGAACGGAAAGAATGGTAATATGGTTATCCTGGAAAACCATAGTCCGGTACTTTCAAGCTGGAATTGTGGTGGAGCCATTTCAACCAAAGCTTATGATACAGTAATGGTTGTGTCAACCGGGAATGTTAGTGTTTCTTTCACCGGGTTAAATCCCGACGGGTCAAAGATTACAAAAACTTTTAATATCCAGATTGATGCCTTAACTACATTACCAGCCGAATACAAACTTCTTTTTGGAGATCCTGCGGCAAGTGTCACTTCAAAGAAATATGTATGGGACGAAACTGCCGGAGCTGTTTGGGGTAATGGTGGTTATCTCGGAAACACTTCGCCCGGTTGGTGGACTAATGACAAAGCATCGATGGATGGTAATGATCCGGACTATGGCTCAAATGGTTATATGGTATTCTCGTTGTCGGGTTTGACTCTCAAAAAATCGAATGCTGATGGTACAAAAACCGAAACAGGAACAGCAAGTCTCGATTTAGCTGCTATTACTAAAGATGGTAACGGCGCTGTTTGGGCAAGTGCCAAATTGAATACCAAAAATGTAACGGTACTTAAAGGAGTTGCTCCAAATGGAGGAAATGCTCCTATCTATTCTTATGATATTCTGAAATTAACCGATTCAAAACTTGTCCTGGCTTGGCCCGAACCAGGTGCAGGAGCATGGGGAACGGCTTGGTTTTGGATGTTTAGGACTGATAAATAGTTTTTCGGGTTAAAAAATTGAAAGAGGGCGAGCTAATAGCTCGTCCTCTTTTTGTATCACAATATTGATTTTTTATGTAAGGTTTGTTTAATTTCAAATGCTCGGAGTTAATAAGTTAATAAAGCCTGTTGAAATGGATATAATGAGGAATTGGGTTGTTATTTTGCTATTGTTTCTGGGTTCCTGTCAATCAGGAGAAAACTTTTCCATTCTGGGTAATTTACCTGATAAAACTTACAATGGCGAAATTATCTACATTGTTCCGCTCGATAATCCTATAAAGAGTTATGTCGATTCAACGATTGTAACCAATGAGGTTATCGCATTTGAAAGTATTGTTACTAAACCCGAAATTTGTGTGATTCGCGCCAAACCTGTACTTCGGTATAATTTGGAAGAATTGCTTATCGTTCGCGAACCAGGTAATCTGACCGTGAAACTGGATAAACGCAGTTCTGTTCGCGGCACTCCGCTTAACGATTCGCTTCAGTATTGGAAAGACCGTAAAATGAGGTACGATTTTGTGAATGCAGAACTGATCAAACGGTTTCACGAAACTAGCGATGAAGCACTAAAACAACGCCTGAAAACAAAGCAGGATTCGTTGATGGCGCTTTCCAATAAATTCCATTTCAATTTTGTATTGAGAAATAAGGGTAATATTGTCGGACAGTTTGTTCAAAACATTATGTCCGGATCATTCACTGAGGAGCAAAAGCAAATGTTGAATAGCCTCCCCTAACCCCTCCGAAAGAGGGGAACACTGGCTGTATTTCCTGAAAACCTAAACTATAGAAACAAAAGGAACTAAAGAAACGACCGGAACAAACAAATGGTGAAAACAAACAAATATGAATGGTTTATTTTAATCGGGCTGGTTGCATCGAGTTTTCTGTTTTTCCAGTTGGCCTACCCGTATCATTTGTTTCTGAAAGAGCAAATTCAGTTGTTTCTTTTTACGCCCTGTTATTTCCTTTCCTATTTTGCCAAACCTGCATGGCTGGCTGGTTATGTAGGCGATTTTCTTACCCAGTTTTTTTACCTGAAAGGTGGCGGCGCACTTGTTCTGTCAATGGTATTGGGCTTTGAGTGGTTTGTTGTTCGGGCAGTTGTAAGCCGCTTAACTCAAAGTTCTTTTTCAGGGCTGTGGGCGTTGCTGCCGGTTACCGTCGATTGGTCGCTTCATAGCAATACTTTGCACGGGCTTTTGGCGTCGGTTGGGTTCATTTTGGTATTAGCTCTGTTTTTGGCTTACTCAACAGTTTCAAACAAGTGGGTTTCATACTTCACTTTAGCGCTGTTCTCGTTAACTGGCTACTGGTTAGCCGGAAGTTCATTTCTTCTTTTTCCCCTGATTGCATTTCCTTTCGATTTTCACAGGCGGCGTGCCGGCTGGTTGAAATGGATTCCCGCATTTGTACTCATTTTTTCACTTCCTTTTATTTTGCGCCACCATTATTTGCTTACCTCATTACAGGCATACATTTATCCGGCATTCAGTAAAAAAGATGTGTTGCTGCCGGTTGTCTTATTGTTGTTTGTAATTGTCGCTTTTGTCCTGAAAAAAACCGAATCACAAAACTCAAAATTAGTTGTCATTTCAGCGCTTGGGTTTGCGGGAGTTTCACTCTGTGCGGGGATTTTTACTCAGGCAAGTTTTAAATTTGAAAAAATATTGGCGCTCGATTGCGAAACTTACTTTGGAAACCCCGATAAAGTCATCGATCTGGCGAAAAAATACAATCTGAAGAACAATCAGGCAACCTATTTTACCAATATGGCTTTGGCGCAAAAAGGCCTTTTGCCTGAAAACCTTCTCGATTTTTACCAGCCTTTTTCTGCTGGATTAATTCTTCCGGTTACTCCTGAACAAAACTGGCAGTCGATATTGGTAAGCAACGAAGTTTTTTATCTGATTGGCGATATGAACATGGCTCAACATTCGGCTATGTTAGGAAATACATTTTCCCCCAACCAGCGTAGTTCGCGCATGATTCGTCGTTTGGCCGAAATCAACTTGGCGACGGGCGATTCGTCCGCAGCAACTAAATATTTGCGCATTCTTTCCAAAACGTTGTTTCACAAAGCCTGGGCCGAAAAACAACTGCAAATGCTCCAATCGGGCAAGGCCAAAAACTGGCTAACCAACAAGCGGCTGCAAATTGCTGATACCGATATGCTGCGTAAATCGAACGATTACCTGTCGTCGTTAAAATTCCTGGCAGAACAACATCCCGATAATTTAGCGGCGGTTGATTACCTGCTTTGCTATTTGTTGCTCGATAAAGATTTGAAACAGTTCCGCGAAAATTACGACCGGTTTTATTTGAATGGCAACAGGAAAGCGCCAAAAATTTATGCCGAAGCTTTGCTGGCTCAGTTGGTGGCATCGGGCGCTTCGCAAAACGAAGTGATAAAATACAACATCGATGCTAAAACCATCAAACAGTTTGCCGAATATACCAACGAATACGATAAATCGTCCGGAGACATTAACGCTTTAAGTGGAAAATTTGCCCGGACTTATTGGTTTTATTATCATTTTGCACAAATCAAAAAGAATTAAACACTGAGTGAACCACAGAGTTAAAATATTAAGGGAAGTTGTTGTTGCAAACCAAAATGTGCGAGATTTTTTGGGGAATATGGCTATGAAGCTTCTCTGTGAAACTTCGTGCTTTTCTCTGTGTAACTCTGTGGTAAAAATGATGTTTGTTTTTGTATTGTATTCGTGCGGTGGTCCTGAGAATGTAAAAATCAGCCTGGAATACCCTCCGGTTTATCCCGATTATATCAATGTCTCTATTCCGCAGAACATTGCCCCGCTCAACTTTTTACTTCGCAACCATCCTGAAAAAATACAGGTATCCATTAAAGGGAAAGCCGACTCTATTATGGTCCGTGGCAACCACAAAATTGAAATTCCGCAGGAGAAATGGAGCAGTTTGCTTTCTGAAAATGCCAATGATAGCTTGTTGGTGAAAGTTTTTGCCCAAGTTAATGCTGAATGGATTCTGTACAAATCGTTTAAATGGTACGTGAAAGCTGACAAAGTTGACTCGTACCTGAGCTACCGCCTGATTGAACCCGGTTACGAGGTTTGGAATAAAATCCAGATTGCCGAACGGAATGTGGAAAACTTCGATCAACGCATTTTGGCCGATAATAACCTGACCAGCGGAAGTTGCATGAACTGCCATATTCATGGCAATCACGACGGAAAGCTATCAATGTTTCACCTTCGCGGCGAAAAAGGAGGCACCATCCTGAATAAAAACGGCCAGCTTCGAAAGATAAATACCCGCGCCAAAGGAATGCTTTCAAATGCGGTATATGGCGACTTCCATCCGTCGGGTCGCTACGGTGTATTTTCAACCAATATCATTATTCCAGAGTTACATGCCAATCGCTCCGAACGGCTCGAGGTTTACGATACGGCTTCAGACTTGGTTGTCATCGATTTTGATTCGGACAAGGTGATTACGAAGCCGTTCCTGTCAGACTCAACTACTTTTGAAACCTTTCCGGTATTCTCTGCTGACGGGAAATGGATTTATTTCTGCTCAGCGCCTAAAGTAACGTTGCCCGATAGTATCAAATCGTTGAAATACAGCATTTGTAAAGTGGCTTTCGATGCTGAAAAAGGCGAAATCGGGAACAATGTCGATACTTTGTGGAATGCCCGAAAAATGGGTGGATCAGTTTGTCACCTCAAAGCGTCGCCCGACGGAAATTACCTGCTTTATACAGTGGTCGATTACGGAACTTTCCCGATCTGGCACCGCGAAGCCGATTTGCAGTTGATGAATTTGAAAACAGGCGAAATAGATAAGTTGAACCAGGTAAACGGCCCGAATTCTGATTCGTACCACAGCTGGTCGTCGAACAGTCGCTGGTTTGTGTTTGCCAGTAAGCGCGACGATGGAATTTACGGCAAACCTTATTTTTGTTATATTGATGCCTCGGGTAAAGCGCACAAACCATTTGTGTTGCCACAGCGCGACCCCGAAGCTTACGACTATATGTTGAAATCGTTTAATATACCTGATTTGTCAGCCACCCCGGTGCCTTTCGATGCTAAGGACATAGAAAAGGTTTATTGGGTGCAGGCGGCAGAACAGGTGAAATGAAGCCTCCCCCAAACCCCCTCCGAAAGAGGGGGCTTAAAGAGGTGGGGTTATGAGATTATTGCATTGAAAAAGAATATACTGTGAATATGTACTACCTAAAGTCTCCCCTTTTCGGGAGAGATTTAGAGGGGGCTTCTAAAATTAGATTGAAATAGAAAATGAAATGAATTTACACAATAAAAAAGTTCTCCGTTGGGGGATTTAGGGGGCTGTTAATTATGAAATACTTTTCTCTTGACAAACTATTCTCTCTGGTCTTTGGACTTGTGGTCTTCTGGTTTTTCGCCTTTCTGTATCCGTTCCACCTGAATTATCAGGAGCAATACCAGATGTTCTTGTTTTCGGTGGATTATTTCCGGAGCTTTTTTGCAAAGCCGGGCGGAATAAGCGATTACACCGGGAATTTCTTCACGCAGTTTTATTTTTATTCCTGGGTTGGGGCGATTATTATCGCTGTTTCGCTGGTGTTGTTGCAGCGGGCAGTTTGGTTTATTTCCCGAAAATTAGAAGCAAAATCTGTTTTCTTTCCACTCTCGGCCATTCCGTCATTGATGTATTGGGGGCTGCTTTGCGACGAAAATTATTTGCTTGGGGGCTTAATCGCTTTGCTTTGGGTTGCCGGTTTTATAACAACTTATTCCATCCTGAAATCTGCCAAAATTAGGATGCTTTTTGTCTGGATTTCCATTCCGGTTTTGTTTTGGATGGCAGGCGGCGCCTTTCTGTTGCTGTTGCTGTTTGCCTTTGTTTACGAAATCCTGAAACGTGAATCGAAAATCGCTGAACTTTCCGTCTGGTTTGTCATTTCAGCTATTTTGTCGTACGCTATTCCTACCCTTTGTAAGTCGCTGTTTCTGCAATATCCGCTGAGAGAGGTTTGGATTGGGACCAACTATTTCCGTTTCCCGGTAAATATCCCAATTTCGGTGGGGATCATTGTCGTTTCAGTAGTTGTGATTCCTTTTGCGCTTTATTATTTGTCGAAATTTATCCGGAAAGACAATTCGAAGACTCTGATTGCTGGCCAGTTAATCGTGATAGTTTTGGGCGGTTATTTCCTGATTTCGCATTCGGCGGATATGAGTAAGGAAGAAGTAATGGCTTACGATTTTAATTGCCGGATGCGGCGCTGGGATCAAATTATTGCCATGGCCGACAAAAAGACTCCGACAACTCCGCTTTCGGTAACTTGTTTGAACCTGGCACTGGCCAAGGAAGATTTGCTTGGCGAACGGATGTTCAATTATTTTCAGAAAGGAATTGGCGGTTTGATGCCTGATTTTGTGCGCGACTATACCATTCCGATGATTGCAGGCGAGGTTTATTACCATTTGGGCTTTGTGAATACGGCTCAGCGATACGCTTTTGAAGCGATGGAGGCTTTGCCCGATTACCAGAAAAGCTCACGCGCTATCATGCGTCTGGCCGAAACCAATATTATTAATGGCAACTATGCGGTGGCCGAAAAATACCTGCATTTGCTTCAGAAAACGTTCTACTACAAGCATTGGGCAAACAATGCGCTGGCAACCATGAAAGATGAAAAGCTGATTGCGCAGCATCCCGAATGGGGCACTTTGCGAAAGTATCGTACGCAGGAAGATTTTCTGTTCAGCGAAGGTGAAAAGGAAATGATGCTTGGAGTGCTTTTTAAACAAGCCCGGACGAACCGGATTGCCTTCGAATACCTGATGGCCTGCACCTTATTAACCAAAGATTTGAAGCATTTCCTGCAATATTTTCCGCTGAGTGAGTCGTTGAATTACCGCGCCATTCCGAAGAGTTACCAGGAAGCGCTTTATTACGCCTGGGTAACTACAAACAAAGACGGTTCGCGCGATATTCCATATCCAATCAGCAACGGAGTGAAGCAACGGTTTCAGTTGTTCCAGAAAATGCCGGGGCAAGCCAATACGCCTTCGTACAAAAACGACTATTCAGACACTTACTGGTATTATCTTTATTTTGTAAACTAGTTGACTATGAGTAAAATTAGCATATTTCATCTCGTTTTTTTTCTGGGTGTTCTGGTCGGATGTGGCGGAAAAGTCAATCCGGGCGATGTTTCCAAAGAAAAACCGAAGCTTTTCCCCGATTATGTCGATGTGACCATTCCGTCAACAATTGCGCCATTGAATTTCAAGGCTCAGGGCGACTATTCGGCCATTGATGCGGTGTTTGAAGGGAAAGCTGGTAAATCTATTCGTGTTCAGGATAGTAAGGAAATTTGTATTCCGGCCTCTGATTGGAGCGAATTGCTGGAAGCCACCAAAGGCGACAGCCTGAAAGTGACCGTTTCGGTAAAACAGCACGACCGTTGGAAACAATATGCCTCGTTCAGGATACATGTGAGTGAAACGCCCATCGATTATGGATTGGTGTACCGCCTGATTGCTCCCGGTTACGAGGTGTACAGTAAAATGGGCATTTACCAACGCAACCTTTCTACCTTCGATCAAAGTCCGGTTGTTGAAAATACATTGATTCCGGGAAGTTGTGTCAATTGCCATTCGTTCAAACTGACCGATCCTAAAAACATGAATTTCCACGTTCGCGGCAAGAAAGGCGGAACAATCCTGATAACCGATGGAAAAATGAATGCGTTGATGACCAAAACCGATAAAACCATGTCGAATTTTGTGTATCCGTTCTGGCATCCGTCGGGCAATTACCTGGCTTATTCGGTGAACAATACGCACCAGGTTTTTCACGAGGAAAAAGGCAAACGTGTTGAGGTGGGCGACGTGGCTTCAGACGTGGTGGTTTACGACGTGAAGAAAAACGAGGCCTTGGGTACCAAACTCCTGATGCAGGACAGTATTTTCGAAACATTCCCTTCGTTTTCGCCGGATGGAAAGTCGCTCTATTTCTGCCGCGCAGCCCACAAAAAGATGCCTGACAAATACAACGAAGTGCGCTATAATCTTTGCCGCATAGCTTTTAATCCTGAAAATGGTTCGTTTGGCGACAAGATCGACACCTTGTTCAATGCAACAGCGATCAATAAAAGTGTCACCTTTCCGCGCCCTTCGCCTGATGGCAAATACATCATGTTCACGCTGGTTGATTACGGAAACTTCTCGATTTGGCACAAGGAAGCCGATTTGTACCTGCTTGACCTGAAAACCGGGCAAACCCGCTGCATCGATGAGGTGAACAGCGATAATACCGAAAGTTACCACTCGTGGTCGTCGAACTCGCGTTGGTTTGTATTCAGCAGCCGCCGCATCGATGGTTTATACACCCGTCCGTTTATTGCTTACCTCGACGAAAATGGCAAGGCCCGCAAACCTTTCCTTTTGCCACAGGCCAACACCGATTATTACGACCAGTTGCTGTACTCGTTCAATATTCCTGAGTTTGTCAGCGGAAAAGTTGAGGTTGATCCAAACCAGGTAGATCAGTTGCTAGATTCGGGAATTAAAAAGGTGACGTTCAAACAATAAATTTTTGATAGACGCGCAAAGCAAGATGAACCTGAAAAAATACATATCGTCGTTTGTTTCAACAGCATTCTTTGCAATGTTGGTGGTTTTCTGGGAATTCTTCTACCCGAATCACCTCATTCAGAAAGAACAGATGCAGTTGTTTATGACCGATTGGGATTATTTCATTCAGCATTTGTCGGTTCCGGGCGGATTTGCAACTTATTTGGGCGAGTTTTTTACCCAGTTTTTCCTGTTCACAATGGCGGGTGCCTGGATTGTTAGCATCGTATTATTTTCAATCTACTTTGGTGTAAAATGTTTGCTAAGGCGTTTGTTTGGTTCCCGATTCAGCCTGCTGGCATTTGTTCCGGCAATAGCTTATCTCTTTTTGCTTTGCAACGATTTCTATTATTTGTCGGGAGCAATCGCGGTTAGCCTTTCTGTTTGGGCTGTTGTTGGTTACCTGAAAATAAAATCGCCTGCCAGCCGCGCTGTCGTTGGTTTTGTAGGAATACCATTTCTCTATTGGTTTTTAGGCGGCGCTTATGTGCTTTTCGGAATTTCCGTAATTGCCTCCGAGTTGGTTATTCGTTTCAGTAAAGAAAGTGGTTTGAACCCAATGAAATCGCTGGTTTTATACATTGCCGCCTGCATGATTTGGGGAGTCGCAATTCCTCTGTTCGCCCACCGTTTTCTGTTGCTCGACACGCTTTTGCAAAGTTTTGCTTCATCTGCCTACTATAAATTCACTCTTGCATTTCCCATTTACCTGAAACTGATTTTCGCATCGGTTCCGGCGATCATTCTTTTACATTTTGTTTTCCTGAAACTTTCAGAAAAAATCAGGCTGATTATGCAACTTGGATTTGGCCTAATGCTGATTGGAACGCTGTTTTTAGGATTCAAAAAAGTGCCGGTTTTTGCCGAAGAAAAGGAAATGATGTACAGCAACCTGGTAAATAAACAGGATTGGACCGAAATCATTAAACAGGCTGAAAGAGAATTACCCAAAGGACAACAAGAAAAGCTGGCATTGACTCTGGCCTTAGGACGAACCGGGCAGTTGAGTTCGCGCCTGTTTGCCTTTAGTCCGACGCAGAGCGACTTTTTCATCCCCTATAAAGTACACGGAATGGCGCCGCTCATCGCTAACGAGCCTTATTTTTATCTTGGCTTCGTCAACTTCTCGCAAATGCTGGCGATGGAATCCATCGACTCGTCGCCCGATGCAGTGATGCCCGTTCGTGCAGTGAAACGCTATGCCGAAACCTGCATCATAACCGGGCAATACGATGTGGCAGTCCGATTTTTAACTTTACTGAAAAGGACTTTGTTTTACCGCAATTGGGCAACCAAAGCTTCGGAATATTTATACAACGACGAAAAAGTGAAAGCTCATCCGTTGTGGGGAAAACTTCGCGCCAGTCAGCCAAAAGACGAATTTTATTACCAGTCGGACCAGATGGATGCGATGCTCTTTTTGTTGCTGAGAAGCAATTCGCAAAATCGCATGGCTTATGAGTACCTGATGTCGTCGTACCTTTTGCAAAAGGATTTGGACAAGTTCCTGGAATTTCTGCCACTGGTAAAGTCGATGAATTATCCTGAGTTGCCGTTGGTATTTCAGGAAGCGTTGGCTTATACCAGAACGTTGCTGACGGATTGGCCTGACGCTTTGAAAGCCTATCCAATAAGCGATAACGTGAGTAAGCGCATTGAGTTGTATGCTAACGCGTTTAATTCAGGTGGAAATAAAAATGCGGCTGCAATGAAACAGTCGTTTGGAAGTACGTATTGGTATTACGTTCATTTTTCTGAACCGAATGGAAAGAATTAAAATCATATCGCTACTCCTGATTGTGGTTTTGCTGGCAGCCTGTTCGGCCCGGAAGCCGCAGAATGCAAAGGATGCAGGCTTTTTGCCGCCGGTATTTCCAGCGCAAAACGGAGCAACAATTCCGTGTAATATTGCACCAATCAATTTCATGCTGACTCAACCGTGTGACCGGCTATTTCTTTCGGTAAAAGGGAAAAGTAGTGTTTGGGAGAGCGGTTTCGAGGGACTGAAAACAACAATTCCTGAAAAGGATTGGCAAAAGTTTCTGGCAGCCAATTCAGGAGACAGCATATCTTTTACGGTGTATGCTTTTCAGGACAAAAATTGGATTAAATACAAGCCGTTCAGCTATTTTGTTTCGCCCGATCCGGTTGATGAGTATTTGGTTTATCGGCTCATTCATCCCGGTTATCAAACCTGGAACGCCATGGGTATTTACCAGCGGCATCTCACCGGATTCAGGCAGGAAACAGTGATTGATAGCAAGCTGATGCCACAGTCGTGCATGAACTGTCATTCGATGGCCAACCACAATCCCGACAACATGATGATTCACCTGCGCGAAAACAATGCCGGAACATTCCTGGTGAAAAAGGGGAAAATTGAAAAACTGATTACCAAAACGCCGAACACCTTTTCGAGTGTTTCGTTCCCGTACTGGCATCCATCGGCTAAGTTTATCGCCTATTCCATCAACAAGGTGCGGCAGTTATTCCCGGCCTCAGGGCAGGAGCGGGCCCATGCTTTCGATGGCGAATCGGATATGGTAATTTACGACGTGGATAAAAACGAGTTTTTCACTTCACCCCTGCTTTTTTCGAAAGAAGCTTACGAGTCGTCACCTTGCTTTTCTCCTGATGGGAAAACGCTTTATTTCATAACTGCGCCGGCAGTTCCCATGCCAAAAGAGGAGAAAAATATCAGGTACAGCCTTTGTTCCATTGCTTTCGACGCTGCAACCGCCAAACTGGGGAATAAAGTTGATACGCTGATTTCGGCAAAGAAGCTGCAGAAAAGTGTTGCGTTCCCAAGAGTTTCGCCCGATGGAAAACATATTCTGGTTACGTTGACCGATCATGGCAATTTCCCTGCATACAATAAAGACGCTGATTTGTATATGTACCACCTGGCTGATGCGACACTTGAAAAACTGGATGTGCTGAACAGTCCGGATGTGGAGAGTTATCATTCGTGGTCGTCAACTGGACGATGGATCGTATTCAGCAGTCGCAGGCTGGATGGGCTTTACATGAATTGCTATCTGGCTCATGTCGATGAAAAAGGCAATCCACAGAAGCCAATTTTGCTTCCGCAGGAAGATGCGGCATTTTATAAGAATTTCCTGTTTTCGTTCAATCTTCCGGAATTTGCGGTAAAAAAAGTGGATTTCGACCGGTACGAGTTTGAAAAAGTAGCCAAAAAAACGGCAGGTTCGCAGGTAAGTTTTGATAATTACCATTAACTGCCTCCCCTCCGCCAGCAAATTGCAGTCGGACAAGCAACTCCCTCTTAAGGAGTGGACATGAGGAAAAAGGATGCAAAGGCCGGGTTTTACCCTGGAAGGGTTAAATATCAATAACCCCGGGTTTCAACCCGGGGTAAAGGATGGCAGGGAAAACCGTCCGCGAGAATATGTTCGGAAAAGAAATTCTCTTCTGTCGGACGGAATAATGGTTTTGATGGACAGGAAATAAAATAGTTGCACAAAAAAATACGATAAATCATTTGCAAACAATAAAAATACAAGTAGGTTTAAAACGCGTTTGAGATGAGAGAAGGAAAAATTAAAGTGAATCAGGGAGTAATGATAAAACCTCAATATCAGATTTTTAATTCAGAGGGTGTTGGATCGTTCGAAGAACAATGGAACGACTGCTTAGATAGTTTATTGCTATTTATGGAAGCAAATCCGGTGCAAAAGCCATTTGTTGTGCGTGTTTTTATTGCCGCCAACAATCAGGAACAATATAACAATCGTTCGAATTTGATCAAACATCGGATGGATTCGTTGGGTATTCCATTTAGCGTTTTGGCCGAGGCGCCCGAATCACCTAATCTGGTATTGGTTGAAGCAGGGTTTATCAATTCTTCGATTCACCAGCTTGAATACGGAAATGCTGCCGGGATAAAGTACTGCAAGATAGAATCATCGGGTTACGCCGAATATTGGCTGGCAGGTGTAGAAGGTGAGGAAGAATCCCTGGCCGAAAATGCGCTCAATGCTTTTGCCCGTCTGCTTCAGGCTTTTCTGCATCTGGGCATTGGTTTTGACCAGATTTACCGCCAATGGAACTACGTGGAGCAAATATTCGGGATTCAGCAAATAGATGGACATTTGCGCCAAAACTACCAGGTATTTAATGAAGCAAGGGCAGAATATTATTCCAAATACCTTACTGTTACAGGCTTTCCGGCTGCTACAGGGATTGGTACTGCCTTTAACGGAGTAACAATAGAATGTATGGCAGTTGTTTGTGATGATGATTTTAAGACCATTGCCATCAGCAATCCGAAACAAACCAATTCGTACAAGTACGGGCAGGATGTTTTGAAAGGTGAACCTCAAAAAAGAGCCAGACAGAACCAACCTCCGCAATTTGAACGTGCCCGTTTAATGACCGACGGCGCTTCGTCGCGCTTGTTCGTTTCAGGAACTGCCTCAATTATAGGGCAGGAAACCATTGGTGTCGGCGACATTGAAATGCAAACCCGTGTCACCATTGCCAATATTCAATCGCTGGTTTGCGAAGAAAACCTTCGCGCTCATCATCTCCAACTGGATGCAATACCAGATAAATATGCTTATGTGCGGGTATATGTAAAGAATGCTGAAGATATTCCTGTTGTAAAAGCGATCTGCAGGGGACATTATAAGGATGTTCCGGTAACCTTTGTTCAGGCTGATATTTGCCGTGCTGATTTATTGGTGGAGATTGAAGCTGAAATGGTAAGCTGAAAGCCTCTCCCAACCCCTCCAACGGAGGGGAGAAGAACAGCCCCACCCAGCCTCCCCAAGGGGGAGGAGAAAAGAACGGTTCCTATCGCATTAACTTTTAATATTCATAGTCAAATCTTATTCGTTGCGTTCTTTTAAGTCTCCCCTTCGGGGAGATTTAGAGGGGCTTCCTCTTTCTCTCTTTAAGTCCTCCCTTTTGGGGAGGGTTTGGGTGGGGCTTATTAATTGTATGATTGATTGGTAAATAACTGCAAAAATTTTGCTAATTGTTTTATTTACAAAAAGACTTGATTAGATTTGCATTTCTAAACTTGAAAATTTCCCTAAAATACAATAAACATAAATCTCATTGAAAATGAAAAATCTTAAACTTACCCTGATTGCCTTAATACTTATGGGCTTATCGTTCTCGGTTCAGGCCAAAGTTCTGTCGTACAAAAAAGACAGCGACGGCGTTACCTGTACGCTGGATAAAGGCCTGATGAAAGTAAAACTTTGCTTCGACAATATGGTTGAAGTAAAATACACCACCTTGCCGCTTTTTATCGAAAAGCCCTCGCTGGTTATTACCAACGACTTTAAAACAGCACCCGGATTTTCGGTTTCGGAGAATGGAAACGAAGTTGTCCTGACGACTTCAAAACTGAAAGTAGTCATTAACAAGCAGACCAATGCCATCAAATACACCGATTTATCCGGAAATACAGTGTTGGCCGAAGATAATCAGCAAAACAAAGTGATGACCGAAGCCAATGTTGCCGGAATTGACGTGTACAACTGCTCTACACAGTTTTTGTCGCCTGCCGACGAGGCGCTTTACGGTTTAGGTTGCCATCCTGAAGATTCACTTTCAATCAATTACAAAGGCCGAAATCAGGAAATGGCTATCCGTTACATGACTGGCTCCATTCCGGTGATGCTTTCGACCAAAGGCTACGGTCTTTTCTGGGACAACTATTCAGTATCGAACTTCTACGGTACTGAAGCCGGAAATACAAAATTCAAATACACGTCTGAAAGTGGCGACAAAGTGGATTACTACTTTGTTTATGGCCCCGATTTCGACAAGGTTATTTCTACTTTCCGCAATGCAACCGGAAATGCACCGATGTTCCCGAAATGGGCATTTGGCTTGTTCCAGTCGCAGGATCGGTATAAAAGTCAGGCCGAAGTTTTGTCGGTAAAAGATGGATACCGCAAAAACAATATTCCGGTTGACTGCATTGTTCAGGACTGGTTTTACTGGGAACCCAACGTAATTGGCTCGCACGTGATGTGGCCCGAACGCTATCCGAACCCAAAAGCGATGGTTGATGAGTTGCACAACGCTAATATTCACGCCATGATTTCGATTTGGCCGGTATTCTCAGCCGGAACGAAAACTTTCGATCAGATGACTCATTCAGGAAATATGACCGACATCCGCTGGATGAACGTGATGACCAATATTCTGGATTATTACTACGACGCACATAGCCCGCAAGCCCGTGATTTGTACTGGAAACAGGCTTACGATAGTTTGATTAGCCGTCACGGCTGGGATGCCTGGTGGGTTGACCAATGCGAACCCGACAATGGTAATGTAGGCGACCCGAATTACATGGATTTGCGCCGCAAAAGCCATTTCTCGATTGGTCGCGGAATCGACTATATGAATACCTTTTCGCTTGAACACTCAACCGGTTTGTACGAACACTGGCGGAAAGATATTCCTGAAAAGCGCCCGGTATTGCTGATACGCCAGGCTTTTGCAGGTCAGCAGCGAAACTCAGCCATTCTTTGGTCGTCTGACATTACCTGTACCTGGAATGCTTATAAAAACCAGGTTCCGCAAGGAATCAATGCGTGTGCTTCTGGCATTCCATACTGGACTTCGGATATTGGTGGTTACCATTTTCACTGGCAGGCGCCCGACTGGTCCATGCCGAACAACCGCGAATTGTTTACACGCTGGTTCCAGTTTGGTACATTCAGCCCGGTTTTCCGCATACATGGCAAAGGCGAACGCGCCATTTTCTCGAACAACTGGGATGCTGCAACCAAGGCCATCCTTATGAAATACGACAACCTGCGCTATCGCTTGTTGCCTTACATTTATTCGCTGTCGTGGAAAGTAACCAACGAAGGCTATACCATCATGCGTTCGCTCGGGTTCGATTTCAGGAACGATGAAGGCATCAGGAATATTCCTGACCAGTATATGTTTGGTCCGGCATTTTTAGTGAATCCGGTAACGCAGCCCATGTGCAGTTTACCTAACAGCAAGGACATCAAGAAAGTACGCAAGGTTTATCTACCGAAATCGGCCAACTGGTACGATTTCTGGACAGGCAAACTGATTCCCGGCGGACAAACCATCGAAGCCAGTGCGGCCATCGAAACGCTTCCGCTTTACATCAAAGCCGGATCGATTGTGCCGATGGGACCATACCTTCAGTATGCAACCGAGAAAGTTGCCGACCCGATTGAATTGCGCATTTACACTGGTGCTGATGCTGATTTCGTGCTGTACGAAGACGAAAACGACACCTACAATTACACGAAGGGCAACTATTCGACGATTGCTATCAATTGGAACGAGGCGTCAAAAACCCTGACGATTAAAGACCGCAAAGGCGAATTCCCCGGTATGCTGAAAGATCGTTCGTTCCGCGTGGTTTGGGTAACTCCAAAAAACGGGAATGGTGTTGAGCCGGCCAAAACCGTCGAAACTGTTCAGTATTCAGGGAAAGAAATAAGTATTTCGAAAAAATAATTCTTCAAAATCAACCACATAGGCACATAGAACACATAGATTTCATTTTGATTTTTCTATGTGACCTATGTGTCTATGTGGTTTTTAATAATAATCCATGATAAAGCAACTATTGATCATCCTGTTCGTTTTCAGGATGTCGTTTGGTTTGCAAGCCCAAAATACAATTCCGGGCTACTTCGATCCGGTTAAATCGCTGAAAGAACGGGTTAAAAATGCTTTGTCGTTGATGACCGTTGAGGAAAAAGTGGCTCTTTGCCATGCACAATCCAAGTTTAGCAGCGCAGGAGTTCCACGTTTGGGCATTCCCGAAATCTGGATGAGCGATGGACCGCACGATGTTTGTGCTAAGATATAATGGAATAGTTGGGATTATTCCAATTTTGACAACAGTTCGTACACTATATTTCCGGCGCTGACTTGTTTGTCGTCAGCTTTTAATCCTGAATTGGCTTCCCGTTATGGACAAGCTATTGGCAAGGAAGCCCGCTACCGCAAAAAAGAAGTGATTCCGGTGAAAGTAGAATAATTGTTGTTTTTAGAGGTTTCGCTCTTGAGTGAAACCTCTAAATTTTTCAGAATGTTTTTGCACTTTTGTAAAAGACAACAAGCCTAACCAATCATGAAAAAACTAACTCAATTTATTATCCTGATTTTTTTGATGACATTTTCTTTGTTCTCATTATCAAATGCTTTTGAGAATAAGATGAAGTCTGATTTCATTTCTCTTTCAGGTGCAACACTAAAATTCGGAAATTCAGTTAATTCCGAAGGCAAAATAACAAAAGTCGAAATACCTGATTTACATTTGTATCGCGTGAAAAATGCCACTGGAACCGTTTTACTTTTTCCGGGAGGCGAATACAACGTTTTGAATATCCGAAATCAGGGCGAAAAAGTGGCCCAGTTTCTGAATACGGAAGGCTTTGATGTGGCAGTGCTCGAATACCGTATAGGCTCCGCTGATTCCCGAAATTTAGCATTGACCGATGCTTTGCAAGCCATCCGAAAACTAAAAACCAACGCCAAAATATTCGGTTTGCACAACGAGCGACTGGCTTTGCTGGGAATAGGTTCTGGCGGACAATTGGCGGCTCGCGCAGTTCAGCGGTTAAGTGAAACCGAACAACCCGATAAACTGATCCTGATTTCTCCGGAATACCTCAATGAAACCTTGAAAGGCACGGTTTATCCGGCAGTGATGCCGCCTGTTCAGCCGAAAGCACCGCTTTTGGTATCTTTTGCTGCCGACGAAAACAAAGACCTTGTTCGTTGCGGACAGGAATATGCCAAAACCTGGAAAGGCTACGACGGACAGGCAATGTTTAGTTTGATTATAGATAGTCAGTTTTCAGAAAGTAGTGATCTGAATCCGCTGGAAGGAAGCCAAAATCTTCAGGCGCAAATCAAATCATTTCTGAGTTCAAAATCGGAAGTGGCGGCGCTGGGTCCAAATCCGGCAACTGTTTCGGTGGAAGGATACGCTAAAAAGCGCCATGCTGAAAAGGCGGAACTACTAAAGACGAATAAATACGGTTTGCTGATGTTCGGAAATTCGATCACCCATAATTTTGAAAAGCCCGAATATCAACCCATCTGGAACCAGTTTTTCGCATCGCGAAATGCCCTCAATTTGGGAACGAGCGGCTATCGCACCGAAAACCTAATCTGGGAAATACAAAACCTACCGCTGGAAAACCAGTCGCCCAAAGTTGCTATTGTTGAAATTGGTACCAATAACATCGACGAGAAAAATTACCCGACTCGCCATACGGCAGGTCAGCTGGCGGGCGGCATTGAAACGATTGTAAAACTGGTGCACGAAAAACTTCCGCAGACAAAAATCATCGTTTTGCGCTGTTTCCCAGGCTGCTATGGCGGGCCAAACCCAACTTCGCACAGAGCTATTTTGGAACGGGCGTCAGATATTGTTTCGAAGCTGGCCGATAACAAAACGATATTTTATTGCGACGTCAATCATGTTTTCCTGAACATGGATGGCTCGATTAATCACGACCAGATGCCTGACTGGCTGCACCCGAGCCCGGCTGGTGCGAAGGCTTGGGCGCAGGCTATGGAGCCGTTACTCTCGCAATTAATGGGCGATCAGTCGCGCGATACGGATATTCCGAAAAATACAGCCATCGTTCCGGTAGCGAAACTCGAAAACGACAGCTACAATTGGTGGGATCGCCATGCCGAAGTACTTCGTGTGAAAGATTCCATTAATCCGGAAATTGTGTTGATTGGTAATTCGATCACGCATTTTTGGGACGGCGAACCCAGACTGAAATATGCTGACGGAAAACCGCGTAGGCCCAACGGCCCGAATGCCTGGGCATCGGTTTTTGCCAATCACAGGGTGCTGAACCTGGGCTTTGGCTGGGACCGCACACAAAATGTGCTGTGGCGGCTCGATCATGGCGAAATTGACGGGCTGCATCCGCGAACCATCATCGTACATTTAGGCACGAACAATACCAGCGAAACGCAGAATGCCCGCATGAATTCGGCTGCCGAAATTGTCGAAGGAATTCGTGCAGTTTGCCTGCGCCTGCGGTCAAAAGTTCCGGGAGCGCACATCGTGTTGATGAAAGTTTTCCCGAGAGAAGAAAAGCCAGACCATCCGCGCCGGATTTTGATCAATGAGATAAACAAACAATTGGAGGTTTTTGCCCGTGAGAACAACATCGATTTAGTGGATATTGGCCCGAAAATGCTTGCCCCCGACGGTACTTTGCCGAAAGAGATAGCTAATGATTTTTGCCATCCTACCGAAAAAGGCTACCAGATTTGGGCTAACGAAATCAGGCAATTTGTTGATGAGCCTTGATGCTTTATGTTTGTTCACTAAACAGACTGTGTGATTTCGAGGTTAAGACCCTGAAAATGGCGTATTTCAAAAAAAATCTCAGGTACCTTCCTGGTATTTTAGTATAAAATTTAGTTTTCACACAGTTAGTATACAGAGCGAAAAGATTGGCGAACAGTACTGAAAACTACCGGAGAGCCATGCCAAATCAGGTTAACAGCCAACTACCGTGAAGTAACAACCCATGAACTTGTCGAACGTTTTAATTAAGGCGGTGGATAAAAACTGGAATCGCTGGCCGACAATAAAATCGAGTTTCTCAACAAAGTAAGGTAGTTCTACTGAAAAGTAATGGTTATTCTGGTTTCAGGCTTTGAAAAAGGCACATCTCGCTTGTTGCAACTTCCTTTGGATTGGTAAAATATCCGAAAGTGATTTGGACGGAATAAATCTGAGTTAAAATGAGTCCTCATTTCATTATAAAAGCCTGGATAAAATACATTTCCCCAGGCTTTTACAGTATATTTTGCAGTGTTATTTTACCAGTTTGGCATCTTCCATAATTACTTCGTAGGCATATCCGTAGCCAAAATCTTTGTTTAAGGTAATTGTTCCTTCAAAAGTCACAACATCGTCAACAGCCACTTTGTCGAGTGTGGTAATTGTCAGGTCGAAATGATCACCTTCTTTGGTTCCATCCTGAATGTGTACCCAATTTTTACCCATCACTTCATCGTTTACTTTTACCACCTGGCCTTTCATCTTTATTTTTTTTCCTGAATAGTTGTTCTTGCTGCTGTAAAGCTTTGCTATGGATAAACCAGCTTCGGCAGGAACTACTGAAATGCCGGCTTTTTCAACTACCGAAACTTTGCCCATTGTATTTCCATGTGGATTTTTCATGGCCTGCCCGGCTAAAGCTGGCTGAGAACCCAAATCCTGAACGAAATAAATGGTTTCAAAATCACGGTTTAGTTCTTTGCTGTGAAAGTTCTTCATTTCAAGGCCTTCGCTATAGTAAAGCGTTTGTCCGGGAGCAGCTTCAAGTTTATTTACAGCAATCCAGTTTTCAGCCCCGTTTTCGGTAACTTTCAGGTAAGTATACTGGCTCGACTGGATTACCTCCGTAACTTTTACCTCATGCATTCCGGCAGCCATCACCTGATTTTGGGCTGTTGGTACTTTATTTTTTTTAACACAACCACTAACCGTAAGAAGTAGGATAAAAATAGCAACTAATGATCTCATGATTTATTTTTTTTTGTTTTCGATTTTTTGTTTGTTGCAAATACTTTGAAAGTAAAATTGTTAGAAGTCAGAACAACCATCCGTTCATTTGGTTTCAATTTTAGTTGATTTTTCTATCGTTCTGCTTTATCTTGACATAAATCAACCGAAAGCTAATAAAAACCAGGATTGAACTCAAATTTCATGTACAAAAAGCTATTAAAACAATAATCAGTTTGCCTTTGTGTCCAAAGTTTCTGATGTTACTTCTCCTGTTTCGATACTCCCCTGAAAATTTCTATAGAACAATGGTGCAGGACTAACCTATCTGCAATGTAAAAATTTGGAAAAATCGTATTCTGCACAGGTCAAACACAGTTATTAAAATTAATACATTTACAGGCGAAAAAGATTACCCTGAACATGTTTGCAACTAAAGACAATGGTACTCAAGCCTTATGGAATGCTTTTCAAAAGGGGGAAGATAAAGCCTTTGCCGGTATATACTATGCGTTTGTACAATCGCTTCTTACTTATGGTAGAAAGCTAACATCAGACCAGGATTTGTTGCATGATGCCGTTCAGGAAATTTTTATGGACTTATACCAAAAAAGGAGTAAATCGCAAATTCCTATCAATAACCTTAAAGCGTACTTACTCGTTGCCCTCCGTAACAGTATTCTAAAGAAAAAAGAACATCTCCGGAAATTCGAAGATATGAAAGGCCGAAAAGGATTTCTTGAAAATTTCGATATAGAATACAGCTTCCAGGAACAACTTATCAGGCAGGAAATATCGGAAGAAAACCATACGAAATTACAAAAAGCGATTATTGCCCTTTCTCCGGGACAAAAGGAAATTATTTATCTGAAATTTGAGGAAAACCTGGGATATAAAGAAATCTCCGAATTAATGGGAATCACTGTCGACTCGGCCCGTAAACAGCTGTACCGGGCGCTGTTATCACTTCGTGAATCTCTCGCCAACGAAATTTTTCTCTCATTTTTTATATTTTCTCAAAAAAAAGCCTAAAAACCTGTCCATAAAAAGCATCTTTTCCGACCTTATAATAAAAGGAAAAGAAATGGATGATTTTCTGAATTATTTTGAGGATGAAAAATTTGTTCGTTGGGTATATTCCTCCGATTCTGAACTGGATTTGTATTGGGACGTACGGTTCAAAGAGCATCCGGAAGAAAAGGAAACTGCACTTCAGGCAAAGAAAATACTCCTCCAGCTTAGACCTGCCAAAGAAAAAGAAAATCCAGAAGAAGCTATACACATCTATTCAAAGATCATACAAGAGATCAATAACGAAAAAAAACACCACTCTTGGATGAAAATATTCCTTCCGTTGATGCGGTATGCCGCGGTAGCTGTTTTTTTCCTTTCCCTTGGGGTTTTCATACACTACCAAATGGGGAAGCAAACCTTCAAATTTGATTCAGATATAGCTATTAATAATAACACTGAGGCTCAGCTGATGCTGGCCGATGGACAGAAGATCGCTATCAAAACCAAAGAATCGATGGTTGAATACAAATCAGACGGGAAGATTGTTATCAACGAAAAAGATACCATCAATAACCAGGCAAGCGCTAAAGAATCTGAAATGAACCAGCTTATTGTTCCTTATGGCAAGCATTCATCCATTCGCTTACCCGACGAAACTATGGCTTACCTCAATGCTGGGTCCCGATTGATCTATCCGTCTGCTTTTTCCGGGAAAAAGAGGGAAGTTTTCCTGTTGGGGGAAGGGTATTTTGAAGTATCACACAATCCTCAAAAACCATTTATTGTAAAAACCAACGATATCAGTGTAATTGCCCTGGGTACTGTATTTAATGTATCGGCTTATCCTGCTGACAAAACGATAGAAACTGTTTTAGTGAATGGCAATGTTGTTATTCGCGATAATTCGTTCCATATTTTCGACAAAGAGCTGGTATTAAAGCCAAACGAGATGGCATCGTTTAATCGCGAAACCCTGGAAACCACCAAACAATTAACGAATACTGACGAATATGTAGCCTGGCACCAGGGATACCTGGATTTTCAGAGCACCGATTTAAACCGCGTAATCCTGAAAGTAGAGAGATATTATAATATCAAAATTTTGCTGAACAATCCGATGTTGGGAAGCCGACGTATCAGCGGAAAATTGGTATTAAAAGATGATCAGGAAAAAGTATTGGAAGCGCTGGCTTCAACAGCCAGGGTCGAACTTTTTAAAATAAACGAAAGTGCCTATGGATTAAAATAAAAAACCGGAAAGAATCCGACCTCTTCCCGGCTCAAAAATAATTTTTTGATTTTTCATTTAAACCTCACAAAAGTATGAAAAAAAAGCTTATTGCAGCCCATTTCTTCAGGAATGGGTCAAATCTAATTTTGAAAAAAATGAAACTGACAGCACTCTTTTCATTTTTAGTTTTCCTCACCAGTTGGGGAACATCATTATCACAGACGACAAAATTGAGTTTACATTTGAGTAATGTTCCTATCCAGGAAATGATTTCTCAAATTGAAGATCAAACAGAATTTTACTTTTTGTATCAGGATGATGTCTTTCAAAAAGACAAAAAAATTACGATCCAGGTAACTGATGCTTCGGTTGAATCTATTCTGCAACAGGCAGCAGAACAGGCAAACATTCAATATCGTATTATTGATCGCCAGATTATACTAATGCCGATGGGCCAAACCGAATTACCTGCTATTCTGAGGGGGCAAATAGCCAACCTGCAGCCACAAAAGAGACCTATTACCGGTATAATAAAAGATTCGAAAGGATCGCCACTTCCGGGAGTGAGTATTGTAATCAAAGGGACCAGCACCGGGACTATATCTGATGTCAATGGGAACTTCAACCTGATGATTCCCTCTGAGTCTAAAAAACTGATATTTTCATTTGTCGGGATGAAAACTCAGGAATTTGAAGTTGGAAATCAGAAACAGCTGGATATTGTGATGGAAGATGAGTCGGTTGGCGTTGACGAAGTTGTAGTTGTGGGTTACGGAGCTCAGAAAAAAGTAAATTTAACCGGTTCTGTACAAAGCATCACCAGTAAAGACCTGGTGAAGAGAAATGCCTCCAACACTTCAATTGCCATTCAGGGATTGATGCCCGGAGTAACCGTTCAAACAAGTTCCGGACGCCCTGGATACGACGGCGCAGGAATCTTAGTCCGTGGTTATGGGTCGTTGAACTCGTCGACATCGCCATTGGTTTTGATTGATGGTGTTGAAGGATATATGAATTTTCTGGATATGAACACCATTGAATCCATCTCGGTACTGAAAGATGCAGCATCTGCTTCAATTTATGGGTCCAGGGCATCCAACGGGGTTATTTTGGTTACTACCAAACGGGCATCAGAACAAAAACTTAAGGTAAATTACAACGGATATGTTGGGTACAACACTCCAACCGAATTGCCTGACCCGGTAAATGCAATAGAATACATGGAAGCAATCAACCAGGCAAACGTTAATGCCGGGGCGAATAAAACGTATTCTGACGATTTGATCAACCAGTACAAAACACTTGGCGCCGATAACCTGAACCGATATGAAACAAACTGGAGAAAAGAAATTATCAGGAATAAAGCTCTGACACACAATCATTCAATAAGTATTTCCGGAGGGTCAAAAGACATAAGTATTTTTGCCAACGCAGCTTATTACTATCAGGATGGGAACATTTCTAACAACAGTTACAACCGGAAAACATTACGAATGAATACTGATGCCCGATTGAATGATTGGATAAAAATTGGTGCTGACATCAATATCCGTCAATCGGAAAGTATTAACCCGGCCCTTGATACTCCCGAATCAATTATTTGTAAAGCAACTACATTCGTTCCAATATTCTCGGGTATCAACAGTGACGGGACCTGGGGGTACGGACAAAATGGCGACAACCCAATTGCCTCGGCAAAAGCATCGGGAATAAGCACTTCTACTTCACCCGAACTTGCCCTTAAAGGATTCGTCAAAATGACCCCGTTCAAAGGATTTGAAGTGTTTACCAGCTACAGTTCGAACAGGCTCGAAACAAAAAGCGATTATTTTATTAAGCCTTACGATACTTATGAATATGGCGTTTTCAAAACCACTTATCCGGCTTCGGGAACAGCCAAATCTGAGGGATGGAGCCAAACTATTGCCAACGAATTCAATGCACAGGCTTCTTTCGAAAAACAATTAAAATCGCACTATCTGAAAGTATTAGGCGGAATGCAGACTTCTGAAAAGAAAGGCCGTTCATTCTCAGCATCCCGCACTGGATTTGATTTTGCCGGGTATGAAGACCTGAACAACGGAAATATTGCAACAGCATCTAATGCCGGCTCTCATTGGAACTGGACCATGCTTTCATTTTACTCTCGTATCAATTACAATTTTAAAGACCGTTATTTGCTTGAATTGAATGGTCGTATGGATGCTTCTTCACGTTTTACATCTACCGAAAGATGGGGTTTTTTCCCTTCAGCATCTGTTGGATGGAGAATATCCGAAGAAGAATTCTTTCAACCTATCAAAAATGTAATCAACAAGCTGAAATTAAGAGGTTCTTATGGAACTCTGGGGAACCAGGATATTAATGATTATTACCCGTATGCTTCTTCTATTTCTTCGGGCTATGGATATTGGTTCGATAAAGTGCTGGGAACAGGTACTACCCAGACTCAGGTAGCCAACGAAAAAATTTCATGGGAGAAGTCGAGCCAGATGAACATCGGAATCGATGGCGATTTTATGAACTCCAGGTTAAGTGTTTCGTTCGACTATTACATCCGCAATATCCACGATATGCTGCAGCAATTCCCGATACCATTGTATGTCGGACTTTCTTCGTCATGGGAAAATGCCGGTTCAATGCGCAACAACGGATGGGACCTGTCACTCAGCTGGAAAGATAAGATTGGATCGTTAAACTATTATATTACAGGAACATTGGCCGATGTAAAAAATAAAATTATCAACTTATACGGAAAAGAATATGTTGGGACACAAATAACCCGTGAAGGGGGACAATTGGGTTCATGGTACGGCTATCTTTCTGATGGTTACTTCCAGGACCAGGCTGAAATTGATTCGTCTCCTGTTTACGGGACAAGGGCTAATGTGAAACCAGGGTACATCAAGTACAAAGATATTAGCGGAAAAGATGGAAAACCTGATGGGGTGATCGACGATAACGACCGGACTGTATTGGGAAACCCATCTGCACGTTATACTTATAGCTTGAACCTGGGCGCTGAATGGAAAAATTTTGATTTTACATTATTCCTTCAAGGTGTTGGCAAAAAGGAAATTTATTATTCAAGTTACGGAGCACGCCCGTTCTACATTGGTCGTTCCATGATGCGAAACCAACTTGATACCTGGACTACTGATAATCGTAATGCAAAATTCCCATTACTGCTTATTGATGGTTCTGGAAGTAATCCGAATAACATCATATCCGACTTTTGGGTTAAAAGTGGGGCCTATATGCGTATTAAAAATATTGTAATAGGATATACCTTGCCTAAAGAACTGCTTAGAAAATCAAAAATAGAGAACGTCAGGTTCTATGCCAGCGGTCAGAACCTGTTCACACTTACCAATGCTTATGAAGGTTACGACCCTGAAGAATCGGTAAGTAGCGGAAACTTTTATCCTTTGATGCAAACTTATACTTTCGGAGTTGACATTCGTTTTTAAAGATTCGACATTATGAAAAAGCTATTAATAAAAATATCAATACTGGCAGCAATGTGCATTTCGTCTGTATCTTGCTCCGACTTTTTGGAAACAACCCCCAATGATTATTCTTCTACCGGATTTTACCAGTCTGAAGCAGCTGTAAAAACTGGTGTTTCAGGAGTCTACAATTCCATTTACATCGATATGGGATACCTTTGTCCATTCAACGTATATATGGAACATTATACAGGGTTAGCCATGGAACGTGCTGAAAACAGTACTATTGGCGCTGGTGGCACACTCAATCCCGACAATGCTGCAATACAAACATGGTGGACTTCACTTTATAAAATCGTTGCACGTGCCAATTCGTTAATCAGTGGGGCCGAACCATACTTATCTTCCCTGGGCGGCAAATCAAAACAATACCTGGCCGAAGCAAAAGTATTACGTGCTTACGCTTATTACAACCTGATTGCCACTTATGGAGATGTTCCTTTTTTCGACAAACCAGTAACCGTAGACGAATATAAAGTTACCCGCACATCGAAAGTTACAATACTTGATTTTGTACTGGCACAGCTGGAAGAAGCTGCCGTTGATTTGCCGTGGATAGCTACTGAACGTGGACGGGTAGATAAAGCTGTCGCCTACGGACTTAAAGCCCGCGCTGCACTCCTGGGAGGAAGTTTAAACTACGACGGAAAAGCGAAAGACTATTTTACTGTTGCTGCTGCAGCAGCAAAATTGGTGATCGGACAACGAAAATTAGCTGCTAATTTCGACGATTTATTCAACAAAACCGGACAGGCCAAAGCAGATGTTCGGAATGAAACGCTTTTTGAGTTGATGTATTCCGACCAGGGAACCAAGAAATTTCATGTTATTGGTTTCGGTCAGGTTTCGAGGAACTATGGACAAACAGGTCGCCATCCTTCCGGATTGCTTGCCGATACTTATGAATGTACAGACGGACTTCGTATTGATGAATCTCCGCTATATGATCCGAAAAACCCTGGGGCTAACCGCGACCCGCGTTTCAAAGCAACACTGTGGATGCATGGCGATACTGTTGTGGGTAATACCAAGGGAACCGATGCAGGAAAAATTAAACTGGTATTGGATGCCTATAATCCAACTACCATGTTCTTTAATTACACTACTAATACATGGTATTCGGGCACCAATGCTGACATAAACAGCGCCGCTGCATGGACTAGTTTTGCCAATGCCGGTCTGGGATATATGTGGCGTAAATTCAGCTACGAAACAGTTGAATCGATTAGTGCAACAACTTGCGATGTGCCATTAATGCGTTATGCTGAAGTTTTGCTTTCGTATGCCGAAGCAAAAATTGAACTGAATGAATTGGATCAAACGGTGTACGATGCAATTAACCAGGTTCGCAATCGTTCAAAAATGCCAAATGTAGCTGCGTCCCGAATGGGGAGCCAGGATAAGATGCGTCAACTGGTTCGTCGCGAACGTAAAGTTGAATTTGCTTTGGAAGGACTTCACTTTGTAGATATGCGCCGCTGGCAGATTGGTGACCTGGAAAATGAAGGACCAAGCTACGGATTTCCTGTAGCCTTGACCAAAGATTCGAAAGGATACCTGTTGACTGGAGGATATAAAGATGTTACTCCTGATATGGTACCTAACTTTAAAAAATCAGCACGCCACGATTTGAACGACATTGCAAATTATGATGCCTTTAAATCCAAACTGAAGGCTCGCGATGTCAATCGTTTCTGGGATCCAAAGTTTGCTTTGTGGCCAATCCCAACAGTGGAAAGAGACCGTAATCCTAATCTGGAACAAAACGAAGGATATTGATACTTTTTATAACAGCAGGGTAAGAAGAGATTTCTCTCTTATCCCTGCTGTTTTTTTATCTTAAAAAAACGTGTGTTCGATCTAAATATAGCTGTAATTCTCTGTAAATAAGACAATAATGTTTTTTGTTATGAGGATATATATTTTCAACTAAGGTTAAAAAAAAATGATAAGGTTTTGAAACCTTATTTTTTGAATTCTACCTTAGTAGAAATTCCAGACACAAGTATTTTAACCTTATTAATTTGCAGTATTTCAGTCATAAGTAATATACTCTTACATCGAACTCCCCTTAAAATAGCCGGTATTTCCAAGTAAATTTACATTGAATATGAAACGTAGAAGTTTTCTGTCATCGATATCAATCGGGAGTGGAGGGATTCTGCTTGCATCTCCCTCTATAGCACAAATGGCTCCAGCTATTCATTCTGAAACGAAAAGAAGTGCAGAACAATTACAGGCAGATGTGATTATTGCAGGAGGTGGTATGGGTGCTTGTGCTGCCGCTTTGGCCGCTTGTCGCAATGGGATGCGCGTAATCCTTACTGAAGAAACAGAATGGATTGGCGGTCAGGTTTCCCAGCAAGGCGTTCCTCCGGATGAACATCCATGGATTGAATCACATGGGGCGCCAGCTTCGTACCGCGTATATCGGAAGCGTGTCCGTGATTACTACAAACGGAATTATCCGCTGACAGCCGATGCAAAAAATCGGGAAAACCTGAATCCAGGAGATGGATCGGTTTCACTCCTTTGCCACGAACCGCTGGTTACGGTAGCTGTACTCACAGAAATGTTGATGCCTTTTATCAGCGCTGGTAAATTGACTATCCTGACTGAATGTAAAATCAAGTCGGCCGATGTGGATGGCGACATGGTAAAAGCGGTGGAAGCTTATAACCGAAAAACAAACCAGTCTGTTATTTTAAATGCTCCTTATTTTGTCGATGCTACAGAATGTGGCGATTTGCTTCCGTTAACCGGCGCTGAGTATATTACCGGTACCGAGTCAAAAAGCCAGACTGGAGAATTACATGCCCCGGAAATAGCCAATCCAAAAAACAATCAGGCTTTTACGCTTTGTTTTGCTATGGATTACCAACCAGGTGCAAATAATGTCATTGATCGTCCAATAGACTATAATTTCTGGAGTACCTATGTCCCCAAAATGGATAAACCATGGTCAGGCCGGTTACTAAGTCTTACCTATTCCAACCCGAGCACCCTTCAGCCCAAAGAACTGGGATTTCATCCGGAAGGCATAAGTACAGGAAATAAGCTAAACTTATGGCTTTACCGAAGAATTATCAATAAAGGCAATTTTATTCCGGGAACCTACAATGGAGATATCACGATTGTAAACTGGCCGCAAAACGATTATCTGCTGGGCAACATTATCGACGTAAGCGAAAAAGAATTTCAGAAACATGTAAACGGGGCCCGGCAACTTAATTTGTCGCTGTTTTACTGGTTACAAACCGAAGCCCCTCGCCCCGATGGCGGACATGGATGGCCTGGTTTACGCCTGCGTGGCGATGTTATGGGTACAGAGGATGGCATGGCCAAATACCCCTACATTCGAGAAGCCCGAAGGATTAAAGCCGTATTTACTGTTCTGGAAGAACATGTAGGAGCCGAAAACCGTCGGCTTGTTGCAGGAGAAACGGAAGGTAAAAAAGCAGCTGACTTTTACGACAGTGTGGGAACAGGTTATTATCACATTGATTTACACCCTAGTTGTCAAGGGAATAACTATATCGATTTTGGTTCTCTACCCTACCAGATTCCATTGGGAGCTTTGTTGCCCCAACGGGTGGACAACTTACTGCCGGCCAATAAAAACATTGGGACAACGCATATTACCAACGGTTGTTACCGCGAACATCCTGTGGAATGGAGTATCGGCGAAGCTGTTGGTATGCTTGTAGCTTTTGCCCAAACCAAGAAAGTGCCGCCTAGGGCAATTCGTGAACGGAAGGACCTGCTCACCGAATTCCAGTCACTGATTCGCACACAAGGATTGGAAACCCGCTGGCCAAACGGTTAAAATAAACAGCATTAGGGAAAATCCGTTTTGTTGGTTTATTTAATCTATAGCCGGGATAGTGAAAATTTATTCTGATCATTGCCGATGTTTAAATACGTGAGTTACCTTAGCCAAAGGCATATTGGTAAATGATTTGGTTGGTTAACTGCAACTGGTAACTCTTGAACCCAGCTAAAATTAGCATCCGATGATCAGAATATTTTTTTACTGGCAGAACTTGCCTGAATCAGTTTTTCGAGCCTTGAAAAGCGCGTAGCCTCCTGCTTAGCGTCCATTACATAATACATGGCTGTTCGCTTATACGATTGTGAAAGGTTCGAGAAAAACTCCCAGGCAACAGCATTTGCGCGAAACCGGGCTTCCAGTTCGGGCGAAAATTGCTCTGGCTTGTTCTCATAACTATATACTCCCGACTTAGCTTCCGAACGTTTTTCGTAGGCTGCCAGTCCGGCGGGTTTCATACGGTTTTGCTTTATCAGCGTTTCCACTTTGTTGATGTTTACCTCGCTCCAGTTACTTTTCGGATTACGCTGTGTAAACCTGATGCAGTAGCTTTCCTCGTTAATCGATTTTCGAATCCCATCAATCCATCCAAAGCACAACGCTTCGTCAACCGAGTCCGACCAGTTCATGCTTGGGTTACCCGTCGATACTTTGTAATAACCTACCAAAACTTCTTTTTCGGTCTGGTGATTCTCTTCAAGCCAGGTATGAAATTCTTCGGTATTTTTAAAAAATATAGGTGTTGCCATGCTCATTAGTTTATTCAGTCATTCGGACGAAATCGAGATCGTGGAAATCATAACTAAAGTCGGTAAGCGGCGAAATAGCTTTCATTGTAAAACCTTGAGCTCTTCCATCAGTATCCAGGTTGAACGAAACAAAAGCATCAGCTTTCATCCTCCTTAAAGTCCATTTCACTACAAAGGTATTTCCTTTATAAAAATACATAGTTCCATTCAATTTAGGCGACCGCTCTGCCTGAAACCAAAGTTTGCCGTTTTTTTCGGTAATCGTAACTTTTCCCAACCACTTGTCAGCATAATTTCCGGCATACAGTTTCAAATCAGGTCGTACTCCTGAAGCAATAACCTTGTCAATCTCCGCATTAATTTTTGCCGAAAGTTTTTCATCTTCTTTCAATGATTTGGTCATCAGGGTATCCAGTTTCGTTACCCAATCTTCAGCCTGGATACCCAGGTACGAATCTTTAATTGTATTGGATATGGCCGAAAATGCCGCTCCAATTTCCTGATTGGTAAGTACAATTATCCCAAGTTTCAACTCGGGCAGAAGAGTTACTTGTGTAACCATTCCTTCCAAACCACCAGTGTGTGCAACCTGTTTGGTGCCATTTATGTCGTTTAACCGCCAACCTAGACCATACGCATTAAAATGACTGTTATACTTGTCTTTTCCCAAAGGCATATTGGTTTGCGGGCTCCACATTTCCCTTTGGGCAGCTTCGCTAAAGAGCTGTTTTTCTTTATTCGTGCCATATTTACCTTTATCAAGCTGGCAAATTACCCACTTGCCCAAATCGTTAATGCTCGAATAAATACCTCCTGCCGAACATTGTCCCATTCTCATTTCGCTGTGGCCGGTTACCTGAAGTTTGCCGTCAACCTCGCTGTGTCCGTCTATCACATTGGTTTTGTCTTTTAGCCTGGAGTACTGAGCTGCCGAGCGGTACATTCCAAGTGGCTTCATTATTCGTTCCTCAACAAAATTTTCCCAGTTAGTTCCCGAAACCCGTGTAACCACTTCACCAGCCACCATGTAAAGTAAATTGTCGTAATCATATTTGGTCCTGAATGGTGAAACCTGTTTCAGAAAACGAAGGTTATAAATGATGTCTTTAATTGTAAAATTTGCTGAATCGGGCCATATCATTAAATCGCCTGCCCCCAGGCCAAGGCCGCTTCGGTGGGTAAGCAAATCGCGGATGGTAAAATCTTCGGTAACGTACGAATTATATAACCTGAATTCAGGAATGTACTTGATTACTTTATCGTCCCACGACAGCTTTTTTTCGTCAACCAAAATAGCCAGGGTTGCTGCTGTAAACGCTTTACTGTTCGATGCAATGCCGAATAAGGTATTTTCGTCAACAGGTTTGCCGGTTTTGATGGAGCTTACCCCGTAGCCTTTCGAATGAACAATTTGGCCATCTTTCACAACCAATACAGCAATTCCCGGCACATGAAAGGTTTTCATGGTATGGTCAACCAATTTGTCGATTTTGTCAGAACTTATGGGTTGCGATAGCCCTGAAAAAGTGAATAAAACAGAAAAAAGTAACAGGAAAAAATTCTTCATGTCTTAGAATTTGGAATAGGGCAATTTACGAAAAATGTCCATTGTACAAAAAAAAGCCTCCGGCATTTGTATGCAGGAGGCTTGGTCTTATCAAATTTATTTAGTTTGGGTTTCAAAAAAAGTGTTCAGTAATCAGTCTCACAGTTTGCAGTATTAATCATTGTGGTTGAATACCAAGGGAATCGCGTTTAGAATTTTGAAAATGTTTTTTAGTATTTCTCTCTATACTGAAACTCACTCCGGTCCTCGCGAGGCTCGGACTTCCCCCTCTCTTTTTTTGAAGAGAGGGGGGTAGGGGGTGAGTACGCGATTATTTTAACAATTTTTGTCTAAATGCGATTCCCCTGAGACTGAAAACTGCGACTTTCTACAATTCTTTTATACGGATATTCCTGAATTTCAGGTTTGAACCATGACCAAGGAATCCGATATAACCTTTGTGGCGTTGTAATCCCGGATGATTTTTGTGATCAGCGGTTCCATTCTTACTGGCTTCTGCCATATTGCCGTCAACAATTACTGTTCCGTTCAGTGTAACTTTAATGTCGTCGCCTTTAACCCAGATTTCTTCGGTGTTCCACTCGCCAACAGGTTTCAGAAATTCGCGTTTGGCAGGAATAATGCCATAAACCGAACCGTGATACTGGTAAGGTTGCAGGTCTTTGTAAATGTCGGCAGTATTGTCTAATACCTGAATTTCTTTTCCTACATAAGCAACATCGCCTTCGAGAGGGGCATGGATACCGACACCGTTATTTGCTCCTGGTGTTAACTGGAATTCTAACCGCAGAATGAAATCGGAATATTCTTTTGCAGTATAAATATTTCCGTGTCCGCCTTCTTTGGGGCTAACTACAATTTCTCCATTTTCGGCTGTGTAGTCAATTTTGTCACCTTGCCAGTTGTCGAGGTTTTTACCATTGAAAAGCAATTGGAACCCTTCGTTTTTTTCCTGATCATTTAACTGAGTTTCTTCGGTATTCAGTTCTTTGACGTAAATATTGCGGAATGCTAAATCGGTTCCATGAGCCTGCAATTCAATAGCATCCTGTGCAAAAATCGGTAGGTTGCGGTCCCAGTAATTTTCCATCACTACATTGTCAACAACTAAAATGCCATTAAGGTAAACTGTTACCCGTTCTCCAACCATTTTGATGCGGAAAGTATTCCAGTCGCCAATGGCATTGTCGGCCAAAACAAGTGGTTTACTTATGTTTTTCTGATTATTGTACAATCCGCCCGAACCAACCTGGGCGCCCACATCAACGCGCGAAGTATCCCAAATCTGAACCTGTGGCGTACCACGCAGGTAAATTCCGCTGTCGCCGTTTTTGGTAATCCTCCAGTCTACAACCATCTCAAAATCGCCGTATTGTTTTACTGTACACAGGTTGTCTCCTTTGCCGTTAAACACAATGCAACCATCTTTTACCGACCAGTTTGTCAGCATCTTTTCATCTGCTACTTTCTGTTCCTTAGCTAGTTCTTCCGGTTTCATTTTGGCGCGCAGTATCGGATTTTTCACCAACCCATGCCAGCCGCTTAGGTCTTTCCCGTTGAAAATGCTGACAAAACCTTTTTCTTTTGGCATTTTTTCGAGGTATTCGCGAACATCAATCACATCGTATTGGCTATCCTGACCTGACATTTTACCCATCACCTTTTTCAGAACGTCGGCTACAAATTCGCCTGTCAAACCATTTTTCTTTCCTGAGGAAGGTAAGGCAAGCCCTTTAGCTGTTGATGCAGCAACTCCGCTCAACTCCGGATCGTCGAGGTAATTCGAAACAAACACCAATGCAAGGAATGTTTTTATTGGACGTGTAGCCTGAATAACTGCTTCCTTTTCGTCAACCGAAGTACATTCAGGCATTAATTTTTCGATCATCAGCAATTTCTGGTCATCAGGCAAGGCCGAGCTCAAAGTAATCCGGATATATGATTTGAGGGCGTTGGCGCGGTATTGTTTCATTTCAGGATTGGTAAAAACAGCAAATAAATGCGGGGCTGCTTTGGCATCGGTCCAGTTCGAGAGCGAAACAAATGCAGCTTCACGCTCAGAGGCACTTCCGTTTTTCAACAGGTTGGCAACTGTTTTCAAGGCTTTGGGGTCGTTGAGCGACGATAAAACCGGGATGAATTTTTCGGTTTGTCCACCTTTCTGAATTTCGTCAAGCACCAATCTCGTATCTGGTTTTGTTACTCCTGAATAAAGGGCAATCAACGCGTGTTGTATATTTTCAATCGCTGTTTTGTCCGACGATTTTTTCAATGCGTCAATCAATGCGGGAGCATTTTCGGCTTTGGCAACAGTGGCAAGTGCAGTAAGAGCAGCTCCTTTAATTTCGGCATTGCCCGATTCGGCGAACTTCATCATAGCGTCGAATGTGTCGGTTGTGCGGCGTGCCCCCAAAACATGAATTAATACCACTTTTGCCGCATCGCTGGCCGAGGCTAACTGAGCCGAAACTAAACTGGTTTCTTTTGCTGATGTAGTATTTAGCAATGCAGCTTCAATTTCAGCAAACTCGCCGGCATCTTTGGCTTTTTTCAGTTGGTCGAGCAAAGTTGGAACTGCTTTGGCTTTCTGGTTGTGGGCAAGAGAACGTATTGCCTCGGTGCGAACGTCCTGGTTTTCCGAATTCAGAGCAGGAAGAATGGCTTTCGTCAAAACTTCTGGCTCGGGTTGACCGGCAAGGAAATGGATAATTTCGGCCTGAGTTTCGGCTGGGGCTTTTTTGATGGCTGCAATCCACGACGCTACATTGGCCGGTGTTAGTTGTTTAGCTGCATTCAGAAGAACTGCATTTCTGTAAACTTTGTTTTTATTCTGAATTTCTTTCAGGAACAAACCGTTATTGCCAAAACCAGGAATAGCCAATGCCGAAGAGCGATAAACCAATTGATTATTGGCTGTACAGTTTTTCAGCACTGTTGCCCCAATCTGGTTGGCCAGTTTTGTTTCGCCCAGTTGGGATAAACGGGTAGCATACTGAATATAGGCAACCATCGTTTCTGCATAGTCATATTGATATTTTGCTGTTTTAGCAGCTGCATCGAATGTTGCGAAAGAAGATTTTCCGCCAATTTCGGCCAGCGATGCGTACACATGTTTCAGTAATGCTACTTTAACCGATTTAGTTAATCCAATCAGGAAACTTTCGGCTGGCTGGTATTTCATCATACCCAGCTCTTTGACCATCGAGAGCAATTGCTGGTCTTTTTTATCCTGAGCGGCCTTCAGAATCTGTTTTGCGGCCTCAGGTGTACCGATGCTGTACAATGCGGCTAAAGCTGGTTCGTATAAATCAGCCGAATTCAGGTAAGCTTCCATCGCGGCTACCGTTTCGGCGCCACCACAATATTGCAAACGGCGAATGAAAAAAGCTTTCACCTCTTTGTCGGTGGCTTTTTGCAAAGCTGCCAAAATTGAGCTTTCAACCAGTTTGCGCTCGGTTTCGCGATTAGGCGCTCCGGCGTATTGGGCAAGGCTTTCCAATGCCATGCGAGCCTGCGTGTCGTTGCCTGTTCCAGGAGGAACAATCATGTCGCAGAATTTAGCAATGCCCTGCGCGCCAGTTGAGATTATTTCAACCATTATTTTAGCGGTGTGGTCACCGTTTTGTGCCGGGAACTGTGCCAACGCATCAGCTACCTTGGTTTCCAGCCTGCGGTTGTCCTGCGCAAACGAAGGAACAGCCAGGAACAGCGCCAGAAAAACGATCAGTATATTTGTTATTCGTTTTATCATTTGTTTGGGTTTTTAAGCTCCATCCAAACCTCTCCCCTAAGGGTGAGGCTTCAGAAAAAGCCTGTTATTTATTAATTTCACTTTCTCTCAAAACTTTTGCCTTTTTAATCCCTCCATTTCGGGGAGGGCTTGGGTGGGGCTATTTATATCCTCCATTCGCCTCGCATAGGCTGGTTAATCAGCTTATTGGCTTCCTCGTCGTTTTTGAAAGTCAGCGTTTCGGGATCGAATTCCAGAGTGCGGCCTAAACGTAAGGCTATAACTCCCATATTTACAATGGTTGCCGAGCGGAAGCCGTTTTGTTCGTTCAGAGCAAATTTTTGGCGTGTGCGAACCGATTCGCTAAACGTAACGATTTGAGGAGCTGGCTCAGGCAATGTGTCAATCAAGGCATTCAGGTTTGGAATGTCAGACTTGAACCCCTTGAAAATTTTTCCATTTGGCCCTTCGATGTAAGCTGCATTCTGGTCGCGGTTTTCACCATCCAAAATAATCTGGCAACCATCGGCGTAGGTATAAGTTATTTTTCTCCAGGTTCCAATAGCATCGTAATCCTGTTGTGGCGCGTCAACTTCCACTTTTACCGGGCTGGTATTGTCTTTTCCGAGGAAATACTGAACAGGGTCGATGTAGTGCTGACCCATATCACCCAATCCGCCACCATCGTAATCCCAATATCCGCGGAAAGTCTGGTGGGTACGGTGAACATGGTAAGGTTTATCGGGAGCCGGGCCCAACCACATATTATAATCGAGTTCCGGAGGAACAGGCTGTGGAGTAAGGTTCGTTTTTCCTACCCAGTAGAATTTCCAGTCGAAACCGGTTACCCCGCTGATGGTAACTTTTAACGGCCACCCAAGTACGCCACTTTCAACAACTTTCTTTAATGGTTTAACAGGCGTATTTAATCCGTAGAAATTATCTTTGAAACGGAACCATGTATTCAACCTGAACATTTTTCCGGTAGCATTAATGGCTTCAATTACGCGTTTGCCTTCGCCAATGGTACGGGTCATGGGTTTTTCGCACCACACATCTTTTCCGGCTTCGGCTGCCATTACCGACATAATTCCGTGCCAGTGCGGAGGTGTTGCAATGTGCACAATGTCGATGTCGGGGCGAAGCAGTAATTCGCGGAAATCGGCGTAACCTTTAACCGAAGATCCAACTTTGTCGAGCGTACTTTGTAGATGGTTTTTGTCGGCGTCGCAAATTGCCAGCAGACGGGTGCCTTCATAAGTAATGTGGCCTTGTCCCATACCACCAACGCCAATAATGGCTTTGGTTAACTGATCGCTTGGCGCCAGAAATCCGTTTCCGCCCAAGACATGCCTAGGGATAATGGTAATCCCCGCGGCAGCCACCAACGATTTCTTGAGAAAATCGCGGCGATTGTTTGTTTTTTCTGTCATATTTAATGATTTAGTAGTTCCGGTTTTCGGACTGAAAAGTTACAGCAAAGAAATGATTCGAAGTATAAAATGAGGGGTAATAAATGGGGTAATGCAATAGAAAAAATATATGTTTTTTAGTATTTCTCCTGAGAATATTGAAAAATGTAAGATGTAATGAGGAAAACAAGATACTGTAATCTTTCAATCCGAAGTTTTCCTTTTATTACTCTTTGGGCTAAAATCGTTGCGAATCGACATTCATTTAGTGATAATTCAATCAAAAAATGCACCGTTTTGCTGCGATGTCACAGTCAGGGCTTCACTTGAAGTGAAACCCCGACTAACACGCACTGTCGATGATTAAATCCAGTTTCTTTAGGAGTTAAATTTTGGAATATCGTTTTTAACCCAAAAATTCTATGTTCTGTGTTTTCGCTCTGTGCAATAAAACACTAAGGCATTTGTCAGCTATGTTTATCATCAAAATCGCTATGATTTCAATTAAAACTCGTATGATCGTCATCAATCGCTTTGTGATAACCATCAATCGCCTTATCATTGCCATCAAAAACCATTTGATCGTCATCAATCGCTCTATGATTGCCATCAATCGCTTTATGATCGTCATCAATCGCTCTATGATTGCCATCAATCGCTTTATGATCGTCATCAATCGCTCTATGATTGCCATCAATCGCTCTATGATAACTCATTGATACTTTTTACGATAAGCATAAATTAATATGGATATTCGTTTCAGTGCCAAAGATGAATAAAGCGAAAGTGGACTGGATCGGTGAGCAGAAAAACAATTGACAATAGTGTTAAAGAATCTTTTCTGTTTTGATCCGAATACAAGCGGGAGATTTTATCCCGATAGCTATCGGAAAGCTGTGCGAATTTATTTTTCTACGCATTTGCCCTAATTTATTTCGAATCGAAATTAATGTAGCAATGAAACAAATAAAAGCTAAGTAAAATCAGCTGCTTTTTAATTTATTATTAGTTCATGTGAAAAATATTGCATTATTTTAAGAACCCAAAAATCTCTTAACTAAAATGAACAAATCGACTAACAACCGTGGGTGGATCATCACCTTTGCCGCCTTAGGCATAAATCTGATCATGGGAGCATTGTATTCCTGGGGCGTCATTGGCAAAGCCCTCGTTGCCGACTGGAAATGGTCGAACACCGATGCCTCTCTTCCCTTTACTGTATCAGCTGCTGTATTTGCCATTACAATGATTTTTGCCGGAAGGGCTCAGGATAAATTTGGACCACGGCCAATAACCATCCTCGGTGGAATTATGTTGGGCGGCGGATTGATTTTATCAGGATTTGCCACTAACCTGATGACGATGATCCTCACGTTTGGAGTTTTCAGCGCAATTGGTATCGGCCTTGGCTATTCTGCCGTTACTCCCTGTGCCATTAAATGGTTTGAGTCGTCAAAAAAAGGGTTAATAACCGGGATTGTAGTTTCAGGCGTAGGACTTTCGCCGGTTTACATGACTCCCATCACTTCAAGCCTGTTAAAAACATACGGAATCAGCACCACATTTGTCATTCTGGGAATATTTGCAATTGCCGTTGTTTTAATTCTGTCAATGCTCATCGCTAATCCGAAGGACGGCCAAAAACCGCAGCCTGCAAACAATCAGGCCGCAGCAAGCTCGCAAACCAACGATTTCACATGGAATGAAGTTACTCAAAAGCCACAATTCTATTTGTTGTGGATTATGTATGCACTTGCAGCTACTGCCGGGTTGATGTTGATCGCCCATTTACCCAAAATTGCTGAAGCTCAGGCTCAATGGAAGGCTGGATTCTGGCTGGTGGTTATTCTTTCTATTTTCAACGCACTGGGCCGTGTGGGCGGCGGAATTTTGTCGGACAAAATGGGCCGTACACGCGCCATGATGCTTGTATTCATGATTCAGGCAGTAAATATGTTCGCCTTCACTTTATATACCTCAATCCCATTACTCATTATCGGTGCAGTTATTGCTGGACTGGCATACGGATCGGTATTCTCCTTGTTTCCAACAACTACTGCCGAATTCTTTGGAATTAAAAACATGGGAGTAAACTACGGAATGATCTTTACCGGATGGGGATTTGCAGGAGTTTTCGGCGGAATGTTCGCGGCTTATATAAAAGACAAAACCGGAGCTTACGACTACGGGTTCATCCTCGCTGGAGTATTCCTGATCATTGCAACCGTAATGGTTCGTTTCCTGAAAGCGCCAAAAGTAAGAGCTTAGCTAAAGTATCAGACCTAACAGGTTTTCAAAGCCTGTTAGGTCTGAACAAAACCCCCAATGCCCGCCAGTATTTCCTCAGTTCAATTTTCCGCTGTCCTGTTAAAAAGAAACCCGTTTTGTTAGTTGGAAAGCCGTCTCACATGAAGGTATCCAGTTCTTTCGCAGGTTTCAGAAGGTTTTACGTCCGTTTATCTTGCCGCTCACAATGTATTTCGACACTATTTATGTAATTCCTAGCCCATCCTTCGGAGGGGTTTGGGGAGGCTTCTATTTCAGTGGATTCCAGCCCTGCGCCTGAAGCGGAATAACTGAGCCTCCGGTGGTGACCAGGTTCGCACCTTCGCTTTCCGGAGTGATGTGGCCAATCACGGTAAAGTCGAATTCCTTCTTCACCAGATCGTATTTGCCGAGCGGAACAGTGAATAGCAGTTCGTAATCTTCGCCGCCATTTAAAGCAGCCACCAGCGGATTGATATTCAACTCTTCGGCCATTTTCTTAGTCTGTAAATCAAGCGGCACTTTGTCTTCGTAAAGATTACAACCCACTTTCGAATTTTTGCATAGGTGAAGAATTTCGGATGATAGTCCGTCGGAAATGTCAATCATCGAGGTCGGTTTTATGTCCAGCGTTTTCAGCAAACTGACAATATCGCCGCGGGCTTCGGGCTTTAGCTGACGTTCCAAAATGTAATTGTATCCTTCAAACTGTGGCTGAGCTTTCGGGTTTACTTTGAAAACCTCGTTTTCGCGTTCGAGCAATTGCAAACCCATGTAAGCGCCGCCCAAATCGCCCGACACGCAAAGCAAATCGTTCACTTTCGCACCGCTGCGGTAAGTCAGGTCTTCTTCAGCAGCATCGCCAATGGCAGTTATGCTGATGGTTAGTCCGGTTAGGGAGGTAGTGGTGTCGCCGCCAATCAGGTCGACACCATATTTTTCGCAGGCCAGATGAATTCCGGAGTACAACTCTTCAATGGCTTCCAACGAAAATTTCGACGAAATAGCAATAGAAACTGTAATCTGCCTGGGTGTGGCATTCATGGCAAAAACATCGGAAAGGTTCACTACCACTGCCTTGTAACCCAAATGTTTCAGTGGAACATACATTAGGTTGAAATGAATGCCTTCGGTAAGCAAATCGGTTGTTACCACAATCTTCTTGTCGGGGTAGCTCAATACGGCAGCATCATCGCCAACGCCTTTCAGGGTACTTTCATTTTTCAACTGAATTTTTTCGGTTAGTCGTTTGATCAGTCCGAACTCGCCTAAATCGGAAAGTAATGTATGTTTTTTCTTTTCTTCCATGTTAATAATTAAGACTTAAAGGTATTTATTACCTCTAAACATTCGGCAAAAATAGCTTTACTTCCTTATCTTTGCAATTCAATTTAAACCGAGTGGGTGATTGATTGTTATTTTGGTTGTTCAGAATGACAGAAAAAAGGAAAAGATGGAAAATCAGGATAAATTATTAAACGACATAACGTCAAAAGAATACGAATACGGCTTTGTGACTGATATCGACACGGATGTCATCCCGAAAGGGTTGAATGAGGACATTGTACGGTTGATTTCAGCCAAAAAGAACGAGCCCGGGTTTATGCTTGAGTTCCGCCTGAAGGCCTATCGCGAATGGCTGAAAATGAAAGCTCCGGAATGGGCTTACCTGCGCATTCCTCCGATTGATTTTCAGGAAACAATTTATTACGCCGCGCCTCGTACCAGCCCGAAATACAAAAGTTTAGACGAAGTGGACCCTGAATTGCTCGAAACATTCAAAAAACTGGGTATTCCGCTTGAAGAACAAAAGCATTTAGCCGGAGTTGCTGTAGATGTAGTGATGGACAGTGTTTCGGTAACTACCACATTCAAAACCGTTTTGGCTGAAAAGGGAATTATTTTCTGCTCTTTCAGCGAGGCTTTGGTTGAGCATCCCGAACTGGTGAAAAAGTACCTCGGAATGGCTGTACCAACCACTGATAATTTCTTTGCAGCGCTTAATTCGGCGGTTTTCTCCGACGGTTCGTTCTGCTACATCCCGAAAGGCGTTCGTTGCCCGATGGAACTTTCTACCTATTTCCGCATCAATACCGCTGGAACAGGGCAGTTTGAACGCACGTTGATTGTGGCCGACGACGACAGCTACGTAAGCTACCTCGAAGGTTGTACGGCCCCGATGCGCGACGAAAACCAGTTGCACGCCGCTGTGGTCGAAATCATTGCCATGGATCGCGCCGAAGTGAAATATTCGACAGTACAAAACTGGTATCCGGGCGACAAAGAAGGCAAAGGTGGAATTTACAATTTCGTTACCAAACGTGGCATTTGCCGCGGCGAATCATCAAAAATTAGCTGGACACAGGTGGAAACCGGTTCGGCCATTACCTGGAAATACCCAAGCTGCGTGCTGATGGGCGACAACTCGGTGGGCGAATTTAACTCGGTGGCCCTTACCAACAATCATCAGCAGGCCGACACCGGAACCAAGATGATCCACATCGGCAAAAACACGAAAAGTACCATCGTTTCAAAAGGTATTTCAGCCGGAAAGAGCGACAACGCCTACCGCGGACTGGTGAAAGTTTTGCCAGGTGCAACCAACGCCCGCAATTTTTCGCAGTGCGACTCGCTTTTGCTCGGATCAACCTGCGGGGCACACACTTTCCCGTACATCGAAGTAGGCAATAAATCGTCGGTTGTAGAGCACGAAGCCACAACGTCGAAAATTGGCGAAGACCAAATTTTCTATTGCAACCAGCGCGGAATCTCGACCGAAGATGCCATTGGAATGATCGTGAACGGATATGCCAAGGAAGTGCTGAACAAGCTCCCGATGGAATTTGCAGTTGAAGCGCAGAAACTGTTGCAGATCAGCCTGGAAGGCAGCGTAGGGTAAGTAAGAAGTCCCACCAAACCTCCCCGAAGGGGATGCTAAAAAACAGCAAGATAAATGAATCGAATAAACGAAATACAAATTAGTAATATGCTCCTTTCTCAGATAAAGCTGAAAAAGGAGTTTTTTAAACTCTCCCCCTTCGGGGGAGTTGGAGGGGGCCATTTATGTTGTCAATAAAGAATTTACGAGCCTCGGTTGAGGGCAAAGAAATCCTGAAAGGAATCAACCTTGAAATAAAGGCCGGCGAAGTACACGCCATCATGGGACCAAACGGTTCAGGGAAAAGTACTTTGGCCAATGTGCTGGCCGGTCGCGAAGATTATGAAATTCTTAGCGGTGAAGTAACTTATATGGGCCAAGATTTGCTCGAATTGTCGCCTGAAGACCGCTCTCGTAGTGGATTATTTCTCAGTTTCCAGTACCCGGTTGAAATTCCGGGGGTGCCAATGGTGAATTTCATCAAAACTGCCGTAAACGAACACCGCAAATTTAAGGGGCTGGAACCTTTGACAGCCGGCGAATTCCTGAAACTGATGCGTGCCAAGAAAGACATGCTTCACCTCGATACAGAACTGACCAACCGCTCGGTAAACGAAGGTTTTTCAGGAGGAGAAAAGAAGAAAAACGAAATTTTCCAGATGGCCATGCTCGAACCGAAACTGGCTATTTTGGACGAAACCGACTCGGGTCTGGATATCGACGCACTTCGCATTGTTGCAGAAGGGGTGAATGCTCTGAAAACTCCGGAGAATGCAACTATCGTGGTAACACACTACCAGCGACTGCTCGACTACATTGTGCCCGATTTTGTGCACGTATTGTACAAAGGGCGCATCGTGAAATCGGGAGGTAAGGAGTTGGCCCTTGAACTGGAAGAAAAAGGTTACGACTGGATTAAGAACGGTGAAAACTAATTAATCAGAATACCATGTTTTCATTCTGACTCACCCCGAGCTCGCATTGCTCGCCCTGCCCCTCTCTACTTGTAGAGAGGGGGGAAGCCGCCGAAAGGCGGATTGGGGTGAGTAAATAGTTAAAAGCAAAATTTAAAACTAGTTATGACTATTACTTCACAAAAAATATCGCCTGCCGAACGTTTGGTTTCGTTGTTTGAACAAAGCAGGGGAACACTGAACGAGGGATCTTCGCCGCTGCTGAACCGTATGCGTGAAGTTTCAATGAAGCGTTTTGCACAGGCCGGAATCCCGGATTTTAAAACAGAAGATTACAAATATACGAACCTGAACACGGCATTAGCAAAGAGCTATAAACAGGAGCTGGTTCGCGAAAATGGTGTAATCGATCTGAATGTGGTTTTTGAACGGCATATTCCGCAACTCGACACACACCTGGTTTTTCTGGTGAATGGTTGGTTTTACAAAGGTAACAAACCGGAATCCGGACTTCCTAAAGGTATTGTTTTGGATAGTTTGGAGCAAGTCGCGAACCAAAAACCTGCGCTGATACAAGATTTTCTGAACCGCCAGGCTGCACTGTCGAACGATCCGTTTGTGGCGCTTAATACTGCTTTTGCCAAAGATGGCTTCTTTCTGTATGTTCCGAAAGGTGTTGCTCTGGAAAAACCAGTACAGATCATCAATTTACTGAGTTCAGACGAAAACCTGATGGTCACCCAGCGCAACCTGATTGTTGCTGAATCTGCTGCCCAGGCAAAAGTTCTGGTTTGCGATTACACGTTAACATCATCTTCATTCCTTTACAATTCGGTTACCGAAGTATTTGCCGACGAAGATTCGTTGGTTGATGTTTATACCATTCAGAACCAGAACAATCAAACGACGGCGATTAATTCAACGTTCATCAAACAGGAACGTAACTCGGTGTTAAATACAGGGGCTTTTAGCCTGCATACTGGTTTAGTGCGCAATAACCTGAAGATTGTGATGAACGGCGATCATGCCGAAGCCAGTGCGCTGGGCATTTCGCTCACCGATAAGAAACAGCACGTCGATAATTTTGTGCTGATTAATCACGACAAACCGAATTGTACCAGCAACCAGCTTTTCAAAAATATTTTGGACGACGATTCAACAGGGGCTTTTGCCGGACGCATTCATGTGGCCCGCGATGCTCAGCAAACCAATGCTTTCCAGCGAAACAACAATGTGTTGTTATCTGATAAATCGCGGATGCAAACCAAACCCCAGCTGATTATTGACGCCGACGATGTTAAATGCAGCCATGGCGCCACGGTTGGCCAGATCGATGAAGACGCGTTGTTTTTCCTTCGTGCACGCGGAATAGGAGAAAAAGAAGCCCGTACTATGCTTATGAATGCCTTTGCCCACGAAGTTATTCAGAAAGTAAGTATCGAACCGTTGCGCGAACGCCTCAGCGAACTCATCGAAAAACGCATGAATGGTGAGATTGCCAAAGGGCATGAACAATAACTGATTAATTGCGATATAATACAAAAAGTGGCAACTTGAAGGATTTTTCGGGTCGCCGCTTTATTTTTAGGGCAGAGACAGACCGTTAAATTTTTGGAGCGAACGGCTATAAGAATGTAAGTCCGATTTTTCTATTCAGCCCTTTCTCGAAAATGCGAATCAATGTCGATAATTGAATATTGCCTTTAGCATTTTCAATTTTAGAAATATAGCTTTTTTTAGTTCCTGCTTTTATTGCAAGTTGTTCCTGTGTCATATTCGCATTTTTCCTTGCTTCTTTCAGCATTTCGCTCACGATGAACATTTGAGCGCCTTCCTCGTATTTGTTGCGGCTTTCAGTCCCAATTTCGCCATGTTCTTTTTCTATAAGCTCATCAAATGTTTTTATGTCGTTATAGTCTGTCATATTTTTATTTTTTTGATTCAAAATACTCTTTCTTAATTCTCATTGCCTTTTCAATCTCTGTTGCCGGCGTTTTTTGTGTCTTTTTTTGAAAACCATTAAATAGAACAACCAGTTTTCCTTCATCGAAACAACAGAATATCCGGTAAATGTTCGACTGGCATTCAATTCTTATTTCATAAAGCCCATCTTGTCCCGTTATTGGAGATAAAAATTTTTCGGGTACCCGATCAACTTGTCTCACTAATTCAAGCACATACTGAACTTTCTGTTTAGCCTTAATATCCAACTCTTTATAAAAGTCGATGAAATAGTGTCCATAAAATATGATTTGTCTGGCCATATTCAAAAGTTATCTTCAAAGATAACAATAACAAGTCGTTTCGAATTACAAATATCAAACATCAAATTCAGTTTTGTTCATGAATTACAAATTCCTCACTAACGGAGTATCGAACCGTTGCGCGAACGCCTCAGCGAACTAATTGAAAAGCGCATGAATGGTGAGATTGCCAGAGAACACGAAAAATGAGAAAGAGTTTTGTTTATGCAATAAAAGCAGTGAAGCCAGAAATTTCACCGGTTTTACTGTTTTTATTTTCTAATTTCCACAAGATTAGTTTTCTTCAAAATAATCATTATCGATTCGTTTGATCTCAAATGTATTAACTATTGAAACGGCCAAATTATAGTCAATCATCAAGTTTGTTAATTGTTCTCCGTCGATTAACACAATTTTTGTCTCATTTCTTGGCTGATATTCCCTCGCTTCATTCGTAAATCGCGACGTTGTTATAAAAACTCCTTTTTTCGCTCCCTGCCCCGCCAGAGCTCCAACAAATTTTTGTATTTCGGGTCTTCCAACCACATTCTCCCATCGTTTTGCCTGAATATAAATCATATCCAAACCCAGTTTATCCTCCTTTATAATCCCATCGATCCCCTCATCTCCAGACTTCCCAATAGAACGGCCAGCATCCTTTATCGAGCCACCGTATCCCATTTTAACCAAGAGTTCAACAACCAGAGTTTCAAAAAATGAGGGACTGCAACTTTTAATCTTTAGCAGTAACTCTTGCGCCAAATTTTTCCTAATATTGAGATAGTTGTTCTCCAATTCTTCTTCAGGAGTTGCTTTGCTATTTGCAATCTCAACATCTAAAGTTTCTTCATCTTTAGGTTTACCTGTTCGTTCTTGGTAAGTTGGAATTGTCTTCAAAAGCTTCAGACTTATTTCGGACGGATTTGTTGCCACCAAAGCCTTTCCTGCTTCGGTTATTTTGAAAGAACTTCTTTTCGTATTTTCTAATAATCCGGCCATTTTAAAATGAGATTTAGCCCATGCAACCCTATTTGGAAATGTTTTGGCAGCTCCACTTGGCAGGAACTCATTTAATTCTTCTTCGGTAAGATTAAAATAATCAGCCAGTTTCTGGTTGGTCTCAATAGTGGTATGTTCTTCTCCATCACTCAATATCTTTAGAAAAGGGAGCATTATTGTTTGAAAATCTGGTATCATATCAATTAGTACTTTATTTGAATTTCCAGCATAAATATAAAGCATTTTAATCATAAGATAATCAAAAATTACATCTTCATTTTCCGTACATTTGTTCAAGTTAAAAAAAATGGATAAAAAATAACGGCTATGCAATACCAATCCAACCCCCAATTAGAGCTTGCCTACAATTTTCTGCAATACACCAATCAGAATATTTTCCTGACGGGTAAAGCAGGCACAGGAAAAACTACCTTTTTGCGTAACCTGAAAAAACAATCACCCAAGCGAATGGTGGTGGTAGCGCCAACGGGTGTGGCAGCTATCAATGCCGGAGGAGTGACCATTCACTCGTTTTTCCAGATGGCTTTCGGGCCGCAAATACCGGTCGATCCTAACCAGCAACGCCCTGTCGTAGTTCCTGAAGATGGCAATGTAGCCCCTGGTATCAAACGGTTTAGCCGCGAAAAGATTAACATTATGCGAAGCCTCGATTTGCTGGTGATTGACGAAATTTCGATGGTTCGTGCCGATGTGCTGGATGGAATCGACGAGGTTTTGCGCCGCTATAAAAACCGCTACAAACCATTTGGCGGCGTTCAGTTGCTCATGATTGGCGATTTGCAGCAATTAGCCCCTGTGGTAAAAGAAGACGACTGGGCCATCCTGAAAGATTACTACGATACTTGTTTCTTTTTCAGTAGTTATGCCCTGAAACGCTCGAAATTCATTGGCATTGAGCTTACTCACATTTTCCGCCAGAGCGACCAGCGGTTTATCGATTTGCTGAACAAAGTGCGCGAAAACCAGATGGACGAAGCCAGCCTTCAGGAACTAAATAAAAGGTTCATTCCAAGATTTAATCCGGACGAAAAAGAAGGCTATATAACTTTGACCACGCACAATTACCAGTCGCAGCAAATCAACGACTCGAAACTTGGACAACTCAAGACTAAAAGTTACTGTTTTACAGCGGAGGTTGAGGGCGAATTCCCGGAATACTCCTACCCCACCGAGTTGGAGCTCGAATTGAAAGTTGGCGCGCAGGTGATGTTTGTAAAAAACGATACCGACAAACGTTTCTACAACGGCAAAATTGGCAAAGTAACCGGAATCAATGATGAGACCATCGAGGTTCAATGCCCGGGCGACTATTTACCTATTGATGTCGAAAAAGTGGAATGGCAGAACGTAAAATATGTCCTTAACGAAAATACGCAGGAAATTGACGAAGAAGTAATAGGTAAATTCACGCAATATCCGCTCAAGCTGGCTTGGGCTATTACCATTCATAAAAGTCAGGGGCTTACTTTCGAAAAAGCCATTATTGACGCCCGCGCCTCGTTTGCTCACGGACAGGTTTACGTGGCGCTGAGCCGCTGTAAAACGCTTGAAGGACTCGTGTTAAGCACTCCAATTGCCGATTTCAGTGTTAAAAACGACACAACAGTCATCAAATTTACCGACGAAATTGAACGAAATCAGCCCGGACCAGCTGAGTTGGAGCAGTCGCGTAAAGATTACGTTCAGCAATTGTTCAACGAATTGTTCGACTTCAAACCTATGTTGCGCCAAATTCAATTTCTGCTTAAACTTTGTGACGAACATCGGGCTCAGTTGCTGGGTAATTTGAAAACTAAGCTCGATGAAATAACGGCGCCGCTTCAAACAGAAATGATCGATGTGGCAGGAAAGTTCAGTAACCAGGTTCGCACTTTAATGGCCAGCGCTTCGGATGCTGAAGAAGATGACCAGCTTCAGGAGCGGGTAAAAAAAGCTTCGGAATATTTTGCCGGAAAGCTGTTGGCTATAGTGGAAGAACCATTTTCGGCAGCGTCGGTTGAAACCGACAACAAAGCCATCAGGAAAAGTTTATCGGATGCGGCCGATAAGCTTCGAAAAGAAATTTACACGAAAAAAAGTTGTCTCGCCTTGTGTAAAAACGGGTTCAGCATAAAAACCTATCTCGAAACACGATCAAAATCGGCCATCGAAATGACAGAGAAAGGACATAAAGGGGCTACATCTGGCTCATCGTTCTCCAGAAACCCGGAATTTTACGCTCAGATTAAAAACTGGCGCGACGACAAAGCCGGCTTGCTCCATGTTGAAGTTCGCCGAATACTTCCGCAAAAAACGATGCTCGATATTGTGGAAACCTTGCCCGCCACTAAGGCCGAACTGAAATTTATCAAAGGAATGGGCGGTACACGTATGCAGCAATTTGGCAAAGAAATCCTGGAAATGGTTATTGCTTACCTGCGATCCAAAGGAATGGCTTTGCCCGTTGACGCTGAGAAAGAAGCGGCGAAAGCCAGCTTAAGCACACAGGAAACCAGTCTGGAACTCTTCAATAGTGGTAAAACAATTACTGAAATTGCACAGCAACGCGGAATGGCCGTTTCAACTATTGAAGGTCATTTGTCAAATTTTATCGGGACAGGAGAATTATCAATCGATCAGTTTGTTGCGCCGGAAAAGGTAAAGGCAATTACAGAATACCTTGAAAACCACAAGGGTGGTAACCTTTCGGATATTCGCGCCGGACTCGACAACCAGTATTCTTTTGGAGAAATACGAATGGTAATTAAGCATTTGGAATCTGTTAGGTAGATTTACAGGTCATAAATTTTCTATACAAAGCTTCGCAGAAACCGACAAAAGTTTCTTAATCTGTCAAAGTAGAGTTATAAATTGTGTGATTTAATTGGCGGTTTATTAACCTTGAGTTGTCGCATCATAAATAACTGATCAGGATTTGAAGATTTTGTGTATACCTCAAACAGTATAACTTTTAAACGCCTTAACGACAGACTAATCTGTTGTATAATTTTTTATTTGTCATAATATAAATGTAAGAAAAATAATATTGGAGTATTTCTGTACACAGGGTGTTAACAACTGAAAATCTTTCGGCACATCAATTCCTTTTTTTTACACTTAAGAAATTTTCTCACTTTAACCGATTTTTCAAAAAAGATTCGGATATTAAAGGCCTTAAACCTAATAACCTATGATCACTACTAAAACCAAATTTTACCCAAAACTTTTTGTTACTATTCTTCGCGTGGCCATTGGCTGGCATTTTGTCTACGAAGGACTCTCCAAAATACTTCAGGGCGGATGGAGCGCCAAAAGTTATTTGCTGAATACCTCCGGGTTTTGCTCCGGATTTTACCACGCCCTGGCCAGCTCGCCATTCGTTTTGAGCATAACCGATTTTCTGAATATGTACGGGTTGCTTTTCATCGGACTGGCACTATTTATTGGCTTATTCAGCCGGTTTGCTTCAGTCTGCGGGGCATTTTTGTTAACACTTTATTATTTCGCTTATCCTCCTTTTGGTAATCCGCTGATCAGCGCTTCCGACGGGCATATTTTCATTGTCGATAAACTTTTTATTGAAACTGCTGCCCTCCTTTTCCTTTTCTTTTATCCTGAAAAAGGGTTTAGTATCGACTCGCTGATTGAATTTTTCAGGAAGAAAAAAGCAAGACCTGAAGAAATTGTCAGCAGCGAATCGCGCCGCGAAGTGCTGAAAAACCTGGCTACCATTCCGGTTTTAGGTGCAATGGGCATTGGAGCAGTTAGTAACCTCAAAACTTATGGTGTGGATGTGATGTCGGGCGCTACCATTCAGGTGAAACAAACAGCGCTGAATGAGCTAAAAGGCAAACTGCCCACCGGAAAAATTGGCAAGCACGAAATCAGTCGCTTGGTGGCTGGCGGAAACCTGATTGGCGGTTGGTCGCATGCCCGCGATTTAATTTATACCGATACTCTTTTCAAAGCTTACAATACCGAACAAAAAGTTTACGAAACCCTGATGCTGGCCGAGAAAGCTGGCATTAACACGATTAACATTGGTTTCCCGTCGAACCCGCTGTTGGCCAAATACAAAAAAATTACAGGTAGTAAAATCAAGGTTATCTCACAGGTTCATCCTAACCTGGATAATAAAAAACTGGCGGAAGTTGGCTCAACAACCAACAAAAACCTGTTTTATACCAACATCGATAAAGCGATTGACTTTGGTGTCGATATTATACAGGTGCAGGGAAACTGGTGCGATTGGTTGGTACGCGATCATAAAATTGAAGTCATTCATGAAATGATCGAACATATCCGTTCACAAGGATACACTGCAGGCTTAGCTTCCCATTCGGTTGAGTCGCTGATTGCCTGTGCCGAGCAGGGAATTATTCCTGATTATTATATGAAGACCATGCACCACGATCAGTATTGGTCGGCCCATCCGCGCGAATTCCGCTTCCCGTTTGAGGTTGACGGCCTAAATTACCTCGACCACAATCGTTTCCACAATAACATGTTCTGCCTGTTTCCAGAACGAACCGTCGACTTTGTAGCAAAAGCAACTGTTCCAGTCATGGGATTTAAGGTCCTGGCAGCCGGGGCAATCGAGCCCAAAGACGGCTTTAAATGGGCCTACAACAATGGCGCCGATTTTTTATGTGTTGGGATGTTCGATTTTCAGCTGGTGAGCAATGTAAATACAGCCATCGACTGCATTCAAAATGCCCAAAGGGCACGTAAATGGTATGGTTAATGGCAAAAAGAGAGGCTGAGCATTTTACCGCTCAGCCTCTCTTTGCAAATTGAGAAAATTATCATTTCTTCTTTTTTGAATCATCAACTTCCATTTTTGCTGAATCATCTACGCGTTGATACGAAGGAATGTGTTTCCCATGTTTTGCTGACTTGTCTTTTTTAGGCTTTTTATTTCCTGCAGCTCCCATAATTAGAACCTCCTATTATTTAAATGAAACATTAAAAAATAAGTGTGTTCGGTTACGAAAATTCATAGCTGGACAACCAACTCGAAATAACAAAAAATGAACCCGAACTTAAATATGCTCAAAAAGTCATAAATTATGCAACATTGACATTCTAAATTGGCATAGTTTAAATTAACTCAACTCATTTACCTTCGTCAAAAATTTATTTTTATGAAGAAACAAAGATTTATTACAGTCGTCTTTTTTTTGATAATTATTGTTTTGCTATGTTCTTGCCAGTCAGATTACTACTCAGAGAATGATTATTTTAATGTACCCAAAATAGATGCTCATGTGCATATCCTAACAACCGATCCCTCTCTTCAAAAACATTGTAATGATGAAAACCTGAAGCTGATTACAATCAATGTGAATGCAGGCGAAGATGTGAAAATGCAGCACGACACAGCTATTTCCTTAATTAAAAAGTATCCCGGAGAAATTTATTACCTGGCCACTTTTGCTTTCGATACTGCTGTATGGAATGGTAACGATTGGGAGAAACAAACCATTGAAGAGCTTGAAAGTTATAGTTCAGGAGGAGCTGTAGGAGTAAAATTCTGGAAAAATATCGGGATGGTTGAAAAAGACCGGAATGGAAAATTCATCATGCTTAGCAACAACAGGTTCGATCCGGTAATTACGTACATCGAAAAGAAAGATTTAACGTTGACCGGCCATCTGGGCGAACCACGCAATTGCTGGCTCCCGGTTGATTCGATGACTGTTAACAATGATAAAAGATATTTTGCCCATCATCCTGATTATCACATGTATCTTCATCCTGAATGCCCAAGTTACAGCGACCAGTTGAAAGCAGTAGACAGTATGCTTACCAAACATCCGAACCTTAGATACATTGGCTGCCATTTGGGAAGCCGTGAATGGAATGTTGATGAGCTCGCTAAAGCCTTTGACCGTTTTCCCAATATGGCTGTCGATTTAGCTGCAAGGATTTGTCATTTGCAATATCAAAGCGCCAAAGATTATAAGAAAGTCCGAAATTTCATGATTAAATACCAGGACCGGATTCTCTATGGAACTGATATTTCATACGAAGGTAAACCAGATAGTAGCTTTTACGCTGGGATTCGTGCAACACGGCTGAAAGATTGGAATTACTTCACAAGTTCAATGAATTTGGAATCAAAAGAGGTAAGTAAACCATTTATTGGCTTGAAACTGCCTAAGAAAGTTGTTGACAAAATTTTCTATCGGAACGCTGTTAAATGGTACAAAATCAGTTTAAAAAACTAGGATTTGGGAAATAGGGAGATTGAGAATGTCTGTTCTTGTAAAATCTTTTGTTCCGGGTACTAATTGTTGGAGCATATACTTAGTTTTTTATTAAGTTCAGTAGTATGATTTCTTTGTATTGTTCCGAAACCGGTAGTTTATATCCTTCAATACAAATTGTGTTTCCGTCGATATGTTCTATTTTTTGTAGGTTGACAATGATTGTTCGGTGCACCTTCATGAATTGAGAGCTGCTAAGTTTATCTTCCCAGCTTTTAAGTGTGCCATGTACTGTAAGTTTTTTATTGGAGCAGTGAAGCAAAACATAATCGCCACAGCTTTCCACAAACAGAATATCATTCAACGTAATCTGGTAAATTCTTTTATCTGATTTTACTGCGATTTTTGAAAGTTGAGGTACATCGTTTTTTACTTTTATTTTTTCGCGGGCTTTATTGGCAGCTTTGCAAAAACGTTCGAATGAGAATGGTTTGAGAAGAAAATCGACTGCTTCCAAATCAAAACCATCAACAGCATATTGGGTATAAGCTGTTGTGAAAATAACCAACGGAGGATGGACTAGCGATCGCAAAAAGCTCACCCCCGACATTTCAGGTAAGTTTATGTCGAGGAAAATCAAGTCGACCATGTTGGTGTCGAGAAAAACCTGGGCCGAAATAGCATCATAAAAAGTGCCAGATAGCCTAAAATCGGGACATTTGGCTATATAAGTTTTTAATATGGTTTGAGCAGCCGGCTCGTCTTCAATAATGATGCAGTTCATAATTTTAATTTTTCTGGTTTCCTCTGGAATTAATCACACAATTTACATCATTCACCTGTTTTGTCATTCAATTCAATTGAAAATTTGCATTTGAACGATTAAATTTGATAACTTAAAAACAATCAAATCATGGAAACAAACTGGAACGAGGCGCTTCAGCCCGTATTTCAACAATACGGAAAACGTAAACATCCGCTCGATTACCAAAGCCGGTACCAACTGGTAGTAATGGTTATTCTTTCGGCTCAGGATTCGGATAAGCACATTAACGAACTGGCGCCAAAATTTTTTGCAGCTTACCCAAGCCTGAATGCGCTTTCGAATGCTACGGAAGCCGATCTTCAGCAACTTATTGGTTCGGTGCGAAATTGGGGGAATAAAACCAAGTGGCTGGTTAAACTGGCGCAAACTGTTGGCAACGACGAAAATATTCCACGAACAATGGATCAGTTGACCAAACTGCCAGGATTGGGCAGAAAATCGGCAAATGTTATTATTCGTGAATCGGGCGACCAAGCTGAAGGTGTCATCGTTGATTTGCACGTATTGCGTGTGGCTCCGCGCCTCGGAATTGCCAACGAAGCCGATGCTGCCAAACCCGAAAAAGTAGAGAAAAAATTTATGGCGGCCATTTCTGCTGAACATTGGAACGAATGTGGCATGGCCATTTCTTTCCTTGGGCGCGAAATATGCAGACCATCTAATCCGAAATGTTTGGAGTGTCCGGTAAATAATGTCTGTCAGTTTTTTCAAGGTTCCGGTCGGTAAATAGTAGAGAGCGGGTGACTTCAAGTCACCCGCTCTCTAAACGCTGTTAAGCGAGTTGTATTTTCATATCCAGCTTGAATATTCCACCTGTTTCCTTAAACACCAGTGAATGACGATCAGGGTAAATGAGGTTCAGCCGTTTTTCAACGTTTTTGATGCCGATTCCGCCATTTTCGAGACTGACTTCACGCAAAGCGACTGTATTTTCGGTTTGAAAATAGAGCTTCCCATCTTTCCATCCTGCAAAAATTCGGATGGAGCCGCTGTCTTTTCCAACGCCATGTTTGAAGCAATTTTCGACCAAAGGCAGCAACAGCAAAGGCGCAATTTCAGTCTTACCAAAATTGCCTTCGGTTTCAAACTCAACGGTAGTTGTTTCAGGATTAATCCGCTCTTTCTGGAGCCCAATATAGGTTTTGATCATTTCCACTTCTTTCTCCAGAGGAATAAACTCGCTGGAAGTGTCGTAAAGTACATAGCGCAAAAAATCAGATAGTTTCAAAACAACATCAGGCGTCCGCTGGTCGTTTTGCGAAGCCATCGAATAAATGGTATTCAGGTTATTGAATAAGAAGTGTGGATTGATTTGAGCTTTCAACGATGTCAATTCGCTTTGTACTGCTTCCTTTCGCTCCATTAATATTTTGACATAGTGCCAAACCAGGTACAAAAAGCTTGTAAAGAGCAAATAACCGGCGTTAATCAGGATTAATTCGCCAATTTTGAAATACGAAATGTAATAGAACTCAGGAAAAACTTTGTCAAGCAAAAAATTGAAAACCGAAAAACCAGCAATCGCGTTTGTAATACACAAACCGAGAATTATCCATAAATACTTCAGAAAGTGGTTTTGGTTGAGATATTTGTTGATTAATCTATTGATGTTGAAATATACGCCAAAAGCAATAGGAAGATGAAATACAACAACATAAAGGAAATTTCGTGTGTACCAATCAGCTATCACTGCAATATCGCTTTCCTGACCGGCAGGCATCTTTCCCAAAGTGATAAGGTAAATGATTGGCGTTGCAAAAATTGCTGATAATAATAGCTTCAGCCAAATTAACCGCCTTTTTATTAGCCATACAAATGGCAACGCCGAATAGATTAAAAACGCCGAATTCAGCAGTAAAACCACATCCCATCCAACTTCCACTCCTTGAATAGAAGTTGTTGATTCCACACTTGGATTCAATATGACATTCCAGAAATTGAACGAAACGAACCAAAAAATGATATGGGATAGTGCTACCAGGTATTTTTTGAATGATAACTTTTTCATGGCTATTTGTTTAAGGGAGTGAATTGCATCATGGCTGGCTGGTTTTCCCAGTCGATAAACCGTTTTTGGTTGGCATAGCGTTCAATCATGTCGGTTAAGTTTTCTGAAGAGTCGGTAAGAAGTAACCTTTTCGCATCGGGAACATACCGATACTTTATGCGCACTCGTTTACGCTCAATCATGTCTTTCATATATTCGGCGCCGAGCCACGACATTCTGAGCCTTCCGTTTGATGGTATTATTCGGGCAAGTGTATGTACTTTAAAAAAGTTTTCTTTCGTCATGCTGCTTTGTCCTATTGCAGAGATTTCGCGAGGAGAAAAATCGCCAAACAAGTTGTCGTTTATACGAAACAGGTAAAGGTAAAACTGGTATTTCGCCGTATCGCAGTTTGGTTTGGTGAGCTCAACCAGGTAAAAGTTTTTTGGCACATTAACTGTGGAGTCTTTACCTTGTTTGTTCTTTCGTTTCTCGACCGAGACAAACCTTTTTATTTGCCAGATAAGAGTGGTATCGGCCTCCGACCATTGTGGGCTATCTTTTTCATCCTTACCCGCTTTTGTTTGAATCGGGTGTGCAATCCATTCCCCTTCAATTTCAGGGACAACTGTCGTGTTTTTCTCCAGGTAAAAAGGGTTCAATGAGCAAATCATCATAAAATCGGAGCAACCCGAAAGTAACAGGATAATTCCGAAAGTAATCAGTAGTTTTCTGTTTTTCATGGCTTTGAGTTTTAAAATCAGAATCGAAGATCGACAGAATAAATTCAACCCTGAATTTTTTTCGATGAAACTGCCTGGTTTTTCGATGAGCGAGGTTTGAAGAAAATGTTTATAAATTCTCGTGGTTTATTTGTAATTATTCCTGAAAATAATCCTTGCTGTTTCCTGATTTACTTTTTTAAGACCAGCATCTGGTTTCATTAGCTTTTTGTTATCAATTTTAGAACTTAGCAAACAATAATGCCTCTAAAAAGCATTTTCCCCAATGTTTTAGATACATTTGAACAAGCATTACCTAAATCTTCCATTTGCAATGATTAAAAGTATTTTACCCGTTGTTTTGTTATTGGTGGTATCCGCTGTTTTTGCTTCAAAAAAGTCGGATGCCAAATTCGAAAAAAAAGTACACCGAATTCAGGAAAAATGCCATACAGTAGACACCCATTGCGATACGCCAATGTTAATGGTTAAGCCAGGGTTTAATGTCCGCGATGAACATCAGGCTCCGGCGAGCCGCGTCGATTTTCCACGTATGAAAAAAGGTGGGCTTGATGCCATGTTTTTTGCTGTTTTTACCGGACAGAAACCTCGAACAGAGGAAAATTACAAAATGACTTATAATTTGGCCAACCAAATGCTCGATTCTATACACTCAGCGTTAAAGCGTAACAGCGATGTAGCTACATTGGCTTTGAAGGCTGAAGATTTGGTGAAAATTGAAAAGACAGGGAAACGCGCTATTTATATTGGAATGGAAAACGGTTTCCCGCTGGCTAAAGATATTTCGCGGGTTGAAGAATTTTACAACAGGGGAGTGCGTTATATTACTCTTTGCCATTCATATCACAATGATATCTGCGATTCGTCGAGCGACAGCAAACCCGCTGAGCATAACGGATTAAGTGATTATGGCCGTCAGGTGATAGCCGAAATGAACCGCTTGGGAATGATGGTTGATGTTTCACATGCCTCAGATAAATCTTTTTTCGATGTGATTGAGTGTAGCAAAGCTCCGGTTATTGCTTCGCATAGCTCGGTTCGCGCTGTTGCTCAACATAATAGAAATATGACCGATGAAATGATTAAAAAGCTGGCTGCTAAAGGAGGTGTCATTCAGATTTGTATACTCGACGAATATGTGAAGAACCCTGATACAACAACGGTGAATTACAAGCGTATTAAACAGATCAGGAAAATTTATGCCGGAGGAATGGAGAAAATGACAGAAGCCGAGAAAGAAGCGCTGTTTAACGAATGGGACGAATTAAAAGCATGGAAACAAAAAGACTTGCCTAATGTGAAAGATTTGGTCGATCATATTGATCATGTTAAAAAACTGGTTGGAGTTGATTATGTTGGTATTGGCAGCGATTTTGACGGTGGTGGTGGTTTGGTAGATTGTACAGACGTTTCGCAGTTTCCGAATATTACCCGCGAATTACTCCGCCGGGGCTATACCAAAAGTGAGATAAAAAAAATATGGGGTGGTAATTTGTTACGGGTTTTCAGGGAAGTCGAAAAAGTGGCTAAAGAATTTGGGCAGAAGAATCTAACTGCAATGAATTTTTAGATGTTGAAAATGAGATGCTTTATTTGTTTATTGCTGCTCATTGTTACTTTTTTAGCATGTAAAAAGGATTCCGTCGATTTATCATATGAAGCGATTGTCGATTCGTCGTTTAACTGTGAAGCCACCATCAACAATGAAAAGTTCAGCTTCCCATTCCATGATCGGCCAACCTTTAGCTCTGAGGAAAATAATGACAGTGTTTTAATTACTGCCAATCTGAATTATTGGGAAGAACCCAACAATTATCTGGCTCGAATGTTGACTATACGTATTTCCAAAAAATTTAAGCGCTCAGAATTAACATATGCTCGCTATGTTAACGGTCAACTGTATTCCGGTGGAGAACTGAGTCATAAAGAGTTTTCAACAATCTTTCATTCGGGGAAATATGCTTTTTCTTACACCAACTGCATAAACAATATCTGCAACAAATCTGGTGGAGCTTCAGCCGAAATCCGCTTTTATCATGGAAGTTTATTCGATACTAATTTTCTCAACAAATTTATTGATAATCCACACAAAAATGCCTTTTACCAAAATGCAGACTTCAATTTGTCTAAAGTTACCGAACTGGGCGATGGTGTTGTAACACTTGAAGGTACTCTAAAAACTGGTATTTATAGCTTTACGGGCGAACTTGTACCGATGGAAGCAAAATTTAAAGCATATTCGAATAACATTCTATATCCAAGTTATCGTCAATAACAATTGTAATGTGAAATTCGATTCAATAAATTAAGTGTACATAATTCAAAATCAGTGAATCTCATTTCCTTTCAATTCCGGAAATAATGAAATTAAAATGAATCCTGTTCGTATTTCTATATTGAAGTGAAATTGCTGACAAAAATCAGGCTTTTCTTACTCCCAGTGCTGAATTTACCTATTGAAGTATCTAACTTACTGAATATCTAAGAGGTATAAATGTTACTTAATGTTTAAAAACTTGAAGGAAAAATCGTTGCCCTTGGATAAAAGCACTAATTTTGCCCCGATTTTTTAAACAGTTACATTTTATTATGGCAGAAAAATATAACAACCTATTTGAAGAATTTCCGCCAGTCAGCACCCAGCAGTGGATGGATAAAATTACTGCTGACCTGAAAGGAGCCGACTACAACAAAAAGTTGGTATGGAAAACAAATGAGGGATTTGAAGTTCAGCCTTTCTATCGTGCCGAAAATATGGGCGAAGTAAGCTTCCTGAATAGCCTTCCCGGAGAGTTCCCTTTTGTTCGCGGAACTAAAAAGACGAACAACGAATGGCTGGTTCGACAGAGCATTGCTGTGACCGACCTCGCCGAAGCCAACAAAAAAGCCCTGAATTATTTGATGAGAGGGGTTGATTCGTTGGCTTTCGTATTTAATGGCGGCGATTTAACTGTAGCCAATCTGGAAGTTTTACTGAAAGACGTTTGCTTGCCAGCCGTTGAAATTAACTTCGTTGGGACGTGCTCGGTAAAAGCTACTGAAGCTTTTGTGGCCTACGTGAAAAAAGCTGGCTACGATTTGGCTGAAGTGAGCGGTTCGGTAGAATACGATCCTTTTGGGAAATTCGCTGTTACCGGTGTTCTTCGTAACGGCGCCGAACATGTTTTGGCTAACGCCGCCAAACTGATCGGCCAGACTTCAGAAATGAAGAAATTCAAAACTTTGGCTGTTAATGGCAAAAACTTCGGAAATGCTGGTGCATCGGCTGTTCAGGAATTAGGTTTCTCTTTGGCTCAGGGAGCTGAATACCTGACTGCTTTGACTGAAAAAGGCGTTGAAATTGATGCTGTTGCCAAAAAACTGAAATTCAACTTCTCGGTTAGCGCCAACTATTTCATGGAAATAGCTAAGCTGCGAGCTGCCCGCTTGTTATGGGCTCAAATCGTGAAAGCTTACGGTCCGAAATGCGAATGCTCGGCCAAAATGACCATTCATACTGAAACCGGAAGCTGGAACAAAACCGTTTATGATGCTTACGTAAATATGCTCCGCACCCAAACTGAGGCCATGAGCGCTTCTATCGGTGGTGCCGATTCAATCACTGTTCTTCCTTTCAACGCTGCTTACGAGGCAAGCAACGAGTTTTCTGATCGTATTGCACGCAACCAACAATTGTTGCTGAAAGAAGAATCGCACATCTCGAAAATTGTTGACCCTGCTGCAGGTTCATATTACATTGAAGAACTGACTGCCGCTATTGCCGAAAACGCCTGGAAACTGTTCATCGACGTTCAGGAAAAAGGTGGGTTTATCGCTGCTTTGCGCGAAGGATTCATTCAGGCAGAAGTGAAAAAAATGGCCGCAAAACGCGATGGTAATGTGGCAATCCGCCGCGAAAACCTGTTGGGTGTTAATCAGTTCCCGAACTTCACCGAAAAAGTGGAAGGCGAATTGGATGCCGCTGTTTTTGCTCCGGTTGACTTAACTACCGAAGGTGCCGAAATCGAAACTTTGAAGCCCTACCGTGGTGCTCAGGCTTTCGAAGCGCTTCGTTACAAAACAGATGTTTATGCCAAGACCAACAAACGTCCGCTGACTTTCATGTTAACCATTGGCAACCTGGCCATGCGTAAAGCACGCGCTCAGTTTGCCTGCAACTTCTTCGCTGTAGCCGGTTTCGACGTACTCGACAACAACGGTTTCAAAACAGTTGAAGAAGGTGTTGAAGCTGCTCAAAAAGCCGGTGCCGCTATCGTGGTAATCTGTAGTTCGGACGATGAATATGCAGAACTTGCCCCTGCTGCCTTCGAAGCTGTTGGCGGAAAAGCCATCTTCGTAGTTGCCGGTGCCCCTGCCTGTACTGATGATTTGAAAGCCAAAGGCATTACCAACTTCATCAGCGTAAAAAGCAACTTGTTGGCTGAATTGAAACAATATCAAAGTCAATTATCTATTTAAACACAAAGTCACGAAGACACCAAGATGATTTCAAAGACTGAATACGAACGAATTGCCAGGCACATTGTGAACGCTGCTTTTGAGGTTCACAAGGAGTTGGGGCCTGGTTTGCTCGAATCAGTTTATGAAGTTTGTCTGGTTGAAGAATTAAAAAATCGTGGTCTTTTTGTTGAAAGTCAGGTTAAGATTCCTGTGATTTTTAAGGGGAAAACATTGGAGAAAGAATTCATTGTTGATCTGCTTGTTGAAAATTGTGTCATTATCGAACTTAAAGCAGTAGAAAATTTGCTTCCTGTGCATGAGGTTCAGTTAGTCACCTATTTAAAACTTGCCGATAAAAAGCTCGGATTCTTAATTAATTTCAATGTCTCACTTATAAAGATTGGAATTCATCGAAAAATAAATGGCTATTTATAATTCTTAGTGACTTAGTGATCTCGTGTTAAACAAATTAATTAACACAAAGGCACAAAGACACAAAGACACAAAGACACGAAGAAAATTTAAAATAGCTGAATGATTAAAACAAGTAAATTCTTAGTGACTTAGTGTCTTCGTGTTTAAAACAAATATTATGCGACCAAATTTTAAAGATATAAACATCAAAGCAGCGGCGCCGCAGCAGGATACTGCCGCATGGGCTGCTAAAAACCAGATTGAAAAGAACTGGATTACTCCGGAGCAGATTCCGGTGAAACCAGTTTACACCAAAGAGGACCTCGAAGGCATGGAACACCTGAACTATGCTGCCGGTGTGGCTCCTTACCTGCGCGGACCGTACTCGGTGATGTACGCCATGCAACCCTGGACCGTACGTCAGTACGCCGGTTTCTCAACCGCTGAAGAATCAAACGCATTCTATCGCCGTAACCTGGCTGCCGGTCAGAAAGGTTTGTCGGTTGCGTTCGACTTGGCTACCCACCGCGGATACGACTCTGACCACCCACGTGTGGTTGGCGACGTTGGTAAAGCCGGTGTGGCCATCGACTCGATCCTCGACATGAAAATTCTGTTCGACCAGATTCCATTGGATAAAATGTCGGTTTCGATGACCATGAACGGTGCTGTATTGCCCGTTTTGGCTTTCTACATCGTTACTGCTCTGGAACAAGGCGCAACGTTGGATCAGTTGGCAGGAACCATTCAAAACGATATCCTGAAAGAATTCATGGTGCGTAACACGTACATTTATCCGCCGGAATTCTCGATGAAAATTATCGCCGATATTTTCGAGTTCACTTCGCAGAACATGCCAAAATTCAACTCGATTTCAATTTCGGGATACCACATGCAGGAAGCTGGTGCAACTGCCGACATCGAAATGGCTTACACGCTGGCCGACGGTTTGGAATACCTCCGCACAGGTGTTAAAGCCGGTATCGACATCGACGCGTTCGCGCCACGTTTGTCGTTCTTCTGGGCTGTGGGTATGAACCACTTCATGGAAATTGCCAAAATGCGTGCTGCACGTATGATTTGGGCCAAACTCGTAAAACAATTCAACCCGAAAAACCCAAAATCGATGGCTTTGCGTACCCACTCGCAAACTTCAGGCTGGTCGTTGACCGAGCAAGATCCGTTCAACAACGTGGGCCGTACCGCTATCGAAGCGATGGCTGCCGCACTGGGTCACACCCAGTCGCTTCACACCAACGCTTTGGACGAAGCTATCGCGTTGCCAACCGACTTCTCGGCCCGTATTGCCCGTAATACGCAGTTATACATTCAGCAGGAAACCGAAATCTGCCGCGCGGTTGACCCATGGGCAGGTTCGTACTACGTTGAATCATTGACTCAGGAATTGTACACCAAAGCCTGGGCGTTGATCGAAGAAGTTGAAAAACTGGGTGGTATGTCGAAAGCGGTTGAAACCGGCGTTCCAAAAATGCGCATCGAAGAAGCTGCAGCCCGCACACAGGGTCGTATCGACAGCGGTGCTCAGGGAATCATCGGGGTAAACAAATACCGTCTGGAAAAAGAAGACCCGATCGACATCCTCGAAATCGACAACACCGCCGTACGTTTGGCACAGATCGAACGTTTGAATAAATTGCGTGCCGAACGTAACGAAGGCGAATGCCAGGCTGCATTGGAAGCCCTCAGCAAAGCCGTTGAAACCGGCGAAGGCAACCTGTTGGCTCTGGCCATCGAAGCCGCTAAAAAACGCGCTTCACTGGGCGAAATTTCTTACGCATGTGAAAAACATGTTGGACGTTATAAAGCAGTAATCAGAACTATTTCAGGCGTGTATTCAGCAGAAAGTAAAAACGATTCCACCTTCAAGGAAGCGCAGGAATTGGCCGCTAAATTTGCTAAACTCGAAGGTCGTCAGCCTCGCATCATGATCGCCAAAATGGGTCAGGACGGACACGACCGCGGTGCCAAAGTAGTTGCAACCGGTTATGCCGACTTAGGTTTCGATGTGGACATGGGACCATTGTTCCAGACTCCGGAAGAATCGGCCAAACAAGCCGTTGAAAACGACGTGCATGTATTGGGGGTATCTTCACTGGCTGCTGGTCACAAAACCTTGGTTCCTGCCGTTATCGCCGAACTGAAGAAACTGGGCCGCGAAGACATCATGGTGATTGCCGGTGGTGTTATTCCGGCACAGGACTACCAGTATTTGTACGATGCCGGTGTGGTTGCCATTTTCGGCCCGGGTACCAGCGTTGCCGCTGCCGGAAAGAAAATTCTGGAAGTGCTGCTGGCCGCACACGAAGAATAATGGGTGATGCGATTTTTAATCGCATTAATAAATTCGGCGAATACAATTCGCTGCACCCTCAAAATACAAAAACCAATGTTGTGGTTTATTCAGCAGGTGACTTCGAGTCACCTGCTGAATAACAAAATACGAAAGCCGCTTTCCTGAATGGGGAGCGGCTTTTTTGTATCTGGTCTTTTGGGGTTATTTATAAATTTCCAATCCTGAAATTCTCTCAAAATGTTTGACGTTCAGCGTGGCAATTGGAACAGAATGTGCCACGGCTGTTGCGCCAATCAGGATGTCTGCCAGATCAATCATTTTGTTAGCCTTCAGAAGTTCGAGATAAATAGAAACTGCTGAATCGGAACAAGCTTTATCAAAAGGAATAATCTTTAGATTTTCACACAGCGACTCCCAATATGCCTTGTGCTGATTTCGGTTTCCAATGCCTATTTCGTAATAAGAGATTGATGAAATGCACAAATCATCGGTGGTTTGTGCCAATGTATAAAATACAGTTTCCGTTTTATCTTTTTTGCGAAACAATTCAATCAGTATAGACGAATCCAACAAGATCATGCAATTCTCGATTGGTTGATATGGTTTCTTGCCTCGGAGTAATTTTGAAGTTCCTGATCAGTCCAGGTCGGGGCATTTAAAAGCAAATTCTGTAATTTGCCGGATGGCTTTTGTTCAGAAATTTCGGATTGCAAAACTTCTGAAAGCCGCTCAATATCCTGTTTGGGTAGTTGATGGATTAGTTTGAGAATCCTGGTTATTTTGAGGTTTGTTTTGAGTTCCATAGCCTATCCAATTTGAAATCAAAGATATGAAAATATCGAATATAAATATTTCTTCCATAATTCCTTTACGATGCCGGAGTGGTTGCCATTTTCGGCCCTGGAACCAGCGTTGCCGCTGCCGGAAAGAAGATTTTGGAAGTGGTGCTGGCCGCACATGAAGAATAAGCTTGCAATCTATTATTGATCCGATGACTCGAAGTCATCGGATCAATCAAAAATACCAAAGCCGCTTTCCTGAATGGGGAGCGGCTTTTTTTGTAATGCTTCCCTATTATTTATTCTTCTTTACCAAGAGTGTATCGTATTCCAAAAGTAATTTGTTGAACTTTTAGTTTCCAGATTGGAGCATCACCTTTCTGAATGTTATTGAATCCGTAATAATAAGTTCCTTCAATAGCAAGCTTTTCTATAAACTGATAAATGATTCCAGCTCTGGGGCCAAGGTCTATCTTCTTGATGTTAATGTTATCCATTTTTTCATCTGAAGTATAGGTTGTTCCATTCAATGTTGCCTCGCTTTTTGATCTACCACTGCTTGAAAAAGTGTAAGAGCCCTGAAATCCAGCATTAATGGTCAGTCGATTGAATCTCAAACCATAATAGATTGGAAGACTTAAATAAGTAATGTGCCTGTAATTCATATTTTTAAAATACCCATTGTCAAGTTGTTGAAACCAGATGTTCTCGTCATTTTTAGTTTCGAGTATCTCTTTACCTTCAATTTGTGAAAGCAAAAATTCAGCACTTAGCATTGATTTTTTTTCAAACTGAAAAGTAAAGAATAGCCCTGCCTGACCCGACGGTGCAAATTGCGTATTTAGAGCGGCATTCTCAGATTTCATCGAATTAATAATTCGGGATAGTCCGCCACTCGCTTTTATTCCGAATTTGGATTGCCCCTGAACTTCATTGCTGAAGAAAAACAGGGTTGGTAAGATGAAAAAAAATATTAATAGTTTTCTTGTTCTCATGGTTCTAGTTTTGCTTTTCAAATTACAGAATTTTAAATCATAATCCAATTAAACTTTTATGTTTATTTTCAACAATCCGTTCGCTAAAGCGAAACGGCAAAGGATAGCTCTTTGAACAACGGAGTCGCCGAAAAATGAGATATTATCCTTTGCCGTCTGCTTTAGCTGATGGGCAAAATTCAAGACCTAACAGGTTTCTTAAACCTGTTAGGTCTGACAATCACCAGTCAATCATTTTTTCTACTTTTATCCAAACTTAAACCAGAATAAACATGAAAGTACTCTTTATCGGCGGCACCGGATTCATCAGCACAGCAGTTAGTCGCATGGCCATTGAACGGGGAATGGAGCTTTATTTGCTCAACCGCGGTATTCGTTCAACAGAAATTTCAGGAGTCCATCAGTTAATCGGAGATATCCACAATCCGGAGAGTATGCGCAACGCCCTGAAAAATCTTGAATTTGATGTGGTTGTGGATTGGATTGCCTATACTCCGGAAGACATCGAGCGCGATCTACAGGCTTTTCGTGGCCGCACCAGACAGTTTGTTTTTATCAGTTCGGCTTCAGCCTATCAAAAACCCCCTATCAATTACATCATCACCGAATCGACACCACTCGAAAATCCATACTGGGACTATTCGCGCAATAAAATTGCCAGCGAAGAATTACTCATGAAAGCTTATCGGGAAGATAACTTTCCGGTAACTATTGTGCGCCCATCGTTTACTTACAATACCTATTTGCCAGTAGCAATCGGAGGATTTGGCTGTTACACACTGGCTGACCGCATGTTGAAAGGCAAACCTATCATTATTCATGGTGACGGCACTTCGCTTTGGGTAAATACCCATGCCGAAGATTTTGCCAAAGGTTTTCTTGGATTACTCGGAAACGAAAAGGCCATCGGGCAGGCTTTCCACATTACTTCAGACGAAGTTTTGACCTGGAACCAAATTTACCAGACTATTGCCGATGCGCTAGGTGTTGAGGCCAGAATTGTACACATTCCTTCTGACTTTATTGTAAAAGTGATACCTGAGATGACAGGTGGATTGTTTGGCGACAAAACCTGGAGTGTTGTTTTCGATAATTCCAAGATCAAAGCATTTGTGCCTGAATTCCGGTCTACGATACCTTTCAATGTTGGTATTCGCCGGGCTCTTGACTGGTTTGCAGCCGATGAAAAACGTCGACGTATCGATGAGAATGTAAATCAGGATATGGATCGGATTATTCAGGCTTATCATCAAGGTAATTTTGACAGATCCGAATACTAAAAACTTCCGGATAAGCGAAATATTTCCTATCCTAACTGGTACAAACCAAGGTAAACAGATTGGAAGGAGAGGTAAATACGCTACTTTGAATTTAGGTTTTGGTAAATGAAAATTATCGTGGATTCAGATTCTTATTTCGGCACTTTGCCGATAAATTGCTTGTTCACACGATCTTTTTCTCACGGATTATGATAATATTTCAGTATATTTATTCCCATAATCAACCTAAAAAAAGTTACTATGTTACTTTCATTTTTACCAGTTTGGAGCGAACTCGACCTGATGTCGCAGGTGTACTGGACGATCGCAGCCCCGGCCACATTGGTTTTTCTTTTTCTGGTTCTCATCAGCATTTTCGGCTCCGATGTCGATAGCGATGTTCCTACGGAATTTGATCATCAGCTGGCCGACGGCGATGGAATTCCATTCCAACTTCTTTCATTGAAAAACATTGTTGGTTTTTTCACCATGTTTGGATGGTCAGGACTTGGATTTATCAGCGGCGGGTTGGCTCCCTGGTTGGTCATTGTCCTGTCATTCATCTGTGGTTTCGTAATGATGTTGGCGATGGCCTTGTTGTTCTATTTCATGTCGAAATTGGTTGAAAGCGGGAATATGAACATCAGGAATGCTGTTGGTCGTTCAGGCGAAGTTTATCTTCCCATTCCGGGCAAACGCCAAGGTTTGGGCAAAGTGCAAATTACGGTGCAGGGAACGCTTCAAACACTCGATGCCGTTTCCGACGATCCTGAGATTATCCCGACCTCAACGCTTGTGCAGGTAACCGATGTGATTAACAATCAAATCCTGCTGGTAAGAAAAATTTAAAGACAAATTCAACGAATCAATCAATAAACCAAAATTCAAAAAACTATGATGAATGATTATTTTGTAGTGATGGTAAGTATTGCCGTCTTGTTCCTGTTTATCATTATTGTAGCCATGCTGAAACGCTACAAGCGCTGTCCATCAGACCGAATACTGGTTGTGTACGGGAAAGTAGGCAAAGGCGCTGAGAGCGAATCGCGTTCGGCCAAATGTATTCACGGTGGAGCAGCATTTATCTGGCCAATTATCCAGTCGTACCAGTTTCTCGACCTGACTCCAATCTCAATCGAGATTAACCTGAAAAGCGCGCTGAGTAAGCAAAATATTCGTGTCGATGTGCCTTCTCGGTTTACAGTTGGTATTTCTACGGAAGCCGGTGTAATGACCAATGCGGCAGAACGTTTGCTCGGATTGACTCAGGATACTGTGAGCAACCTTGCGAAAGATATTATTTTCGGTCAGTTGCGTCTGGTAGTGGCCACTATGGACATTGAGGAAATTAACAGTAACCGCGATAAATTTTTGGCTGCCGTTTCGTCAAACGTGGAAGCCGAATTGAAAAAAATCGGGTTAAAACTGATCAACGTAAATGTGACTGACATCAACGATGAATCGGGTTACATTGATGCATTGGGGAAAGAAGCCGCTGCAAAAGCAATCAACGATGCCAAGAAAAGTGTAGCTGAAAAAACACGTGATGGTGAAATCGGACAGGCAGAAGCGCTTCAGGAACAGCGTGTTCAGGTTGCCAAAGCCGACTCGGTTGCGGTTCAGGGAGAAAACATAGCTAAAATTACCATTGCCAATTCCGATGCCGACCGTCGCGAAAAAGAAGCTGAAGCCCGCCGTAAAGCTGTAGCTGCTGAAAAAGTTATGGAGGCTAAAGCACTGGAAGAAGCCTATGCTGCTGAGAAAGAAGCCGAAATTGCCCGTGCAATGCGTGAAAAAGCAACACAAACTGCTAACGTGGTCGTATCAGCCGAAATTGACAAACAAAAAGTTGAAATTGCAGCTGAAGCCATCGCAGAACAAACCCGGCGCATGGCTAAAGGGGAAGCCGATGCCATTTTCCTGAAAATGGATGCACAGGCCAGGGGTATCTACGAAATTCTGAGCAAACAGGCAGAAGGTTTTGAACAAATGGTAAAAGCCGCCGGGAATAATTCGAAAGATGCCGTGATGATGATGATTGCCGATAAACTTCCAGAATTAGTTAAAACTCAGGTTGAAGCCATCAAGAACATCAAGATTGATAAGGTTACTGTTTGGGAAACCGGAAATGGCAAGGATGGCAAAACATCGACAGCCAACTTTATGCAGGGAATGCTTGGTTCCATTCCACCACTCGACGACGTATTCAAATCGGCTGGTCTGCAATTGCCTGATATCCTGAAAGGTAGTCAGAATGCAAACAATCAGGTGGAAGACATAAAATCAGAGACAAAAGCATAAAGGTTAAGAACATATCAAAGCCGTTTCCTGAAAGGGGAGCGGCTTTTTTTGTGATAGGAAATCTCCGCAGTTACCTCAGTTGGAGTTATCGTTTCGGGAAAAGTAAAAAAGCCATCTGAATTTCAGACGGCTTTCGCATATCGTTTGTTTTGATTTTTTAGATGTTGTTCAAATGAACAGACAAAGAAGACTTTAAGTTAGCAGCTTTATTCTTGTGAATGACATTCTTTTTGGCAAGTTTGTCAATCAACGAAGTAACTTTTGGTAAAGCTTCAATTACTGCATCTTTGCTGGTTTCTGCACGTAATTTCTTTACAGCATTACGCATGGTTTTTGCATAATATTTGTTCTGAAGTTTCTTTGCTTCGTCTTGTTTGATCCTTTTTTTTGCTGACTTATGATGTGCCATTTTGTCTTTTCCTAAATTGTTAAATTTATTGGTAGCCCGTAGGGGATTCGAACCCCTGCTACAAGAATGAAAATCTTGCGTCCTAACCCCTAGACGAACGGGCCAACTTTATCCTTCCCTTAATTTTGGGACTGCAAAAATAAGTCATTTTTTCTAGTCTCCAAATATTTTCAGGAATTTTTACCAAAATTTCGTTTGCTCTATCTAGCAATCGCGTTTTTATTTTGGCGCTGCAAAGGAAAATAAGATTTTTGAAATCGCAAATAGATCAGTGAAATTTTTTTACCTCCATTCAACAATTGTTCCGCGGTTTTTTTGCAAGAGTTTTTCGGGCATTGAGTTTATTATTTCTTTACCCAGTAAATCAATGAGTTTGTACTTCGAGAAATGCCTCGAATAAACCAAACTAACTTCGCGTAAAGGATTACTATCGACAAATATTCTGACGTGATCAAATCGCATTTCACTCATTCCAAGCGTTGCCAGTTCAGGAATAATGGTCATTCCGCCTTCTTTATCGATGATGTTCATAATGGTTTCAAGTGATCCGGCTTCGAAATGAAAAGGTAATGCAGAATTAGCGGGGCTGTTAAATGAGCATAAATTGATGACCTGATCACGGAAACAGTGCCCATCACTGAGTAACCAAATCTCGGGAGTAGCAATGTCTTTGATATGTATGTCTTTTTTAGTGGCTAATGGATGATCATCGTGCAGGTAAAGCAACATACCTTCGTAAAACAATGGTTTTTCAATGATACGTTCTTCGTGAAGCGGTGTAACCAAAATTCCAACATCAATCAAATCGCGGTTCAATCGGTCGATTATGTTTGCCGTTGTTAATTCTTCAACTTTTATGTTGATGTTAGGGTATTTACGTTTGTAATTTCCAATGAAAAGAGGCAGAAGGTATGGCGCCAGGGTTGGGATAATTCCAATTTTTAATTCTCCGGAAATCAGGTTTTTATGGTCTTTGATAATGTTGTTTATCTTTTGGGATTCCTGAAGTGTGATTCGGGCCTGTTCAATAATCCGGCGGCCCACGTCGGTCGGAATCAGCGGTTGTTTACTGCGGTCGAAGATAATGACTTCCAGGTCTTCTTCCAGTTTTTTAATCTGCATACTTAATGTTGGCTGGGTGATGAAGCAGTTTTCGGCAGCCTTGCCGAAATGCCTGAAGGTATCAACAGCAACAATGTATTCGAGTTGAGTTAAGGTTATCATTGGGAAGATTATTATTGGACTGCTAAATATAAACAAAAAGTTAGTTATTTGGCAAGTAACATTTGGTTAAGAGTGAACTTGCCCTGCAAAAAGCATCTGCCGCTGCCATTCGAATAGCGCTACTGAAAGGGCATGTGATACATTCATCGATTTGCATTTACCGGTCATTGGGATATGCAGCTTTAAAGAACATTTGTGTAAAATTTCTTCAGGTAATCCATTTCGTTCGTTGCCAAGCAGGAAAACTACTTTGGATGGTAATGCTGTTTGGTAAATATTAACCGACTCGTCACATGTCTCGATAGCCGCAATGCGATAGCCGCATGGTAATGAGGCAAAAAAATCTTCAGGTGCAATAAATGTGAGTTTTACATTGGCAAAGCTTAATCCGGCAGTTTTTTTGATTGATGACATCCGTAATTGAAAATTTGTACCAAGGATCGAGACTTCGTTAGCCCCGATGTTATCGGCAAGGCGAAGCATATTTCCTATGTTTTCAGGATTAATTATTTGCCATGCTGCCACAATTGGTCTGTCTGGCAAGGGTGGATATTGCATATCGTTAAAAAAAACTATTGAATTTGTTTCCATCGTTCGCGGAATATCTTTTTCTTTGAAGTACAAAAGAGAGATTTTTTAGGT
>CALGIG010000107.1 GCA_937915865.1 uncultured Prolixibacteraceae bacterium
TAGGCAGCGGTCTGCAAAACCGTGTACGGCGGTTCGAATCCGCCACTGACCTCAACAATCCTTCAAAATCATATTTCTGAAGGATTGTTTTATTTTATTATATTTTTGTCTTGTCCTTTCCATTAAATTCTTTTATTATTAAACTGTTTATTTGCCTGACTACGTCAATCAATGTAGAATTGCCTTAAAAATTCTGTTTACATTTGAATCGAGCATAACTCTGTGGTTGGTTTTGTTGGAAAGATAGTTAGGCGAATCAAACTCGTTGTTGGTTATTCAATGTATTGATTTAATCTTGTAAATGATGAGAATCAGAGACTTTCTTTCCGCAAAGTTCCCTGGGAAAATTTCGAAACCTTTAATCCTATTTTTAATAGGGGTAATATCTACTTTTTCTTTTTCTTATTATATTCAGAATAATTACCGGGAGCAATCGATTAATGAGTTAAAATTGATTGGCGCCGATCTTCAAGGTAAAATTTATAACCGGTTACACGCTCACGCCCAGCTTTTACGCAGTGCTTCTGCTTACATTTCATCTTCCGAAGATGTGACCCGTAAAAAATGGGAAAGTTATTATCGGGTATCTCATATTGAAAAAAACCTTCCAGGTATATTAGGATTAGGTTACGCTCAAATTATTCATAGGGATAAATTAGCTGAGTTTATTAACTCGGTTAAAAGTAGCGGATTCTCTGATTTTAAAATTTGGCCCGAAGGAGATAGAGAATTCTACACATCAATTATTTATCTCGAACCTTTTTCCGGAAGAAACTTAAGGGCATTTGGTTACGATATGTTTACTGAGCCTGTTCGCAGAAAAGCTATGGAAATCTCCAGAGACTCTGATATTGCCATGCTTTCCGGTAAAGTAAAACTGGTTCAGGAAACAAACCAGGACATTCAGGCAGGAACATTAATGTTTGTTCCTGTTTATAAACCAGGTTGGCCTGTTAATACAACAGAACAAAGGCGTAAGGCTATCTTAGGCTGGGTTTATTCGCCTTACCGGATGAACGATTTGATGGAAGGAATTTTAGCCAGGCGTGACGACAAACAGGATAATCGTATTCATCTGATGATTTATGATGGAATTGAACCATCAATTGATAATTTATTGTATAACAATAGCGTAGATAATAATCCTGATAAGTCGGAAATATCTTTTATTTCGATTAAAACTCAGGTTAATTTAAATGGGAAAGAATGGACTTTAGTTCTCGAAAAATCTGTTCAATCCAATATTTTGCTTCAGGGAATTCTTATCTCCAGTGGTTTTTTAATTAGCATACTGTTGTTTTTTCTTTCTCTGTTATTGATGAATACTTATGAGAAGGCGAAACAAATAGCTGCTAAGTTGACATTGGAACTCAGGGAAAGTGAATCACAGACTTCGGCCATTTTAGAAGTTCTGCCCGACATGTTATTTGTGTTAAATGACGATTGGATGTGTTTAAAATGCTATATCCCAGAGAACATTGATTATCAAATAAATAGTCGAAATTTTATTGGAGAAAAAATATTCGGTTTTGTTCCGCCTTCAATACTAAATGAAGTTGTGGATGTATTAAAAAAAGCCGTTGACTCGAAGAAATTACAGGTTCTTGAGTGTGCTGTTGTTTTTGATGAGAAACAATTGTTTTTTGAAGCACGTGTTATCAGTTACGATGGGAATAAATTGTTGTGTATAATCAGAGATATTACAAGCAGAAAGAATATTGAGGAAGAACTTAAACAAACCCGAATCAATTTTGAGACATTCTTTAATACGATTGACGATTTTCTGTTTGTACTTGATAAAAACGGCAATATAATACATACAAATTCAACTGTAATTGATCGCTTAGGATATTCTTATGAAGAAATTTTAGGAATGTCGGTATTACAGATACATCCTGAAGCAAGAAGGGAAGAAGCAAGCCAAATAGTTGTTGAGATGCTTCAAGGGAAAGCAAAGTTTTGTCCGGTTCCTGTAATGACACGATCTGGAATTCAAATTCCGGTTGAAACCCGCATCTCACATGGTTACTGGAACGGGAAACCTGTTCTTTTTGGTGTGACTAAGGATATATCTCAGTTACGGCTTTCTGAAGAAAAATTCTCAAAATTGTTTTATGTGAACCCTTCGGTTTGCGGACTCAGTGAACTTGAAAGCGGTAAATATATTGAAGTAAACAAAGCATTTCAGTCGTTGCTAGGTTTTGAATTGAGTGAAGTTTTAGGAAATACTGCCGCCGACCTTGGGATTTTTACTCCTGAAACTAAGGCTCAGTTGATTGATAATGCTGATGAGAATGGTGCTATTTATAATGTTGAAACCAAATTACGAACGAAGAATGGCGATATTAAAAATGTTTTAATGTTTTCAGAAAATATCTTTGTACAGGATAAAAAATACAGATTTACTGTTGTACAGGATATTACGGCCCGTAAACAAGCAGAAGAAGCGCTTATGAAATCGAAACAGGAAGCCGAATTTGCGAATAAATCGAAATCCGAGTTTCTGGCAAATATGAGTCACGAAATCAGAACTCCGATGAATGCCATACTTGGTTTTAGTGAAGCGCTTTACCATAAAATTGATTCGACACAACACAAAAAGATGCTACAGTCAATCCTGAATAGCGGAAATCTGCTGATGTCGTTGCTTAATGATATTTTGGACCTTTCGAAGATTGAAGCAGGTAAACTTGATATTTCGTATCAACCTGTTGATTTGGTTGCACTTATTAATGAAATTCATTCATTGTTCCAATATAAAGCGGCTAAAAAAGAGTTGGAATTCGAGGTTTTAGTTGAGCCTGGTTTTCCTGAAGCTTTTATTCTGGACGAAATAAGGATAAAGCAGGTAATTTTTAATCTTGTTGGAAATGCGATTAAATTTACGCACAAAGGCTATGTGAAGATTAAAACATTTTATGAGCCCACGAATGAAAACACTGGACGTCTTTCAATTATAGTTGAAGACACAGGTATTGGAATACATGAGTCGCAGCAACAAATAATTTTTGAAGCTTTTCAGCAACAGTTAGGGCAATCGAACCGTGAATATGAAGGGACTGGTTTAGGATTAGCTATTTCGAAACGATTGGTTGAGCAGATGAACGGTTCGATTTCTCTGTTGAGTGAAGTAGGTAGAGGTTCGGTTTTTACAGTTGTTTTTCCGGAAACAGCTATTACCGGAAAAATGACGCCAAAAGATACTCTTGAAAAATATGTTCATGCTATTTTTGAACCGGCGATGGTTTTGGTTATTGACAGTGTTGATGCAAATATTGGAACAATTGAAAGTCTTTTGTCAAACACGGTAATAACAGTCTCGTCAGCCAAAAACGGGGAAGAAGCATTGGAATTATTACATCATATTCGGCCTGATTTAATTTTAATTGACATAAAAATATCGAAGTCTGATGGATTTGAGGTAGCAAAACAAATAAAATCTGGTTACTGGTTGAAACAGATTCCATTAATTGCCTTTTCTGATTCTGTTTTGAACATTGGGGAAATTGAAAATTCGATAGATTTCGATGGAATCCTCTGTAAACCAGTAAAAAGGGCTGAATTGTTTAAAGTGCTATCTGAGTTTTTAAAACATTCGATACAAGAAAAGACCGAATGGAATTATGAAGAAAAACAATCCGAATTTATTAATTTGAGTAAAGAAACATTCGCCAAATTGCCCGAATTAATTAAGATATTGAAAGAAGATTATTTGCCTTTTTGGGAGAACATAAAAGATTCGTTAATCCTTTTTAAAATTGAATCGTTTGCGGAGGAACTTCATAAACTGGCTTCCGGGTTTAATTTTCAATTTTTGAAGGATTATTCAATTCGAATAAAAGAAGAACTTGAGAATATTGATATTGAGTCATTAAGAATAACTTTACAAGAATTCCCAATTATAGTTGACAGGATTGTTGAACTAGAAAAAATTCCTCGAAATGAATGAATCAATTAATATCTTGGTCGTCGATGACAATTTGGAAAACCTAAAGGTTGTTGGCAACTTTTTGAAAGAGCAGGGCTATCGGATTGCCCTTGCTTTCGATGGAAAATCAGCTCTTTCCATAATAGAAAACAATCCAATAGATATGGTATTGCTCGATATAATGATGCCAGAAATGGATGGTTTTGAAGTTTGCCGACAAATAAAATCAAAAAAAGAAATTGCTAATATTCCAGTTATCTTTTTATCGGCCAAGAACAATACAGAAGATGTTATTAGGGGATTTGAATTGGGTGGGGCTGATTATGTTACAAAGCCATTTGTCAGGAGTGAATTGTTGATGCGCGTAAAAAATCACCTCGAATTGAGTGCTGTCAGAAACAGGTTGATCGAAACATTACAAACCCGGGATAAGCTTTATTCAATTATTGCACACGATCTTCGTACACCGTTCGTAAATATTGCAAACCTGATTGATACAATTAAAAGTGGGATAATTGAGGTAGGAAGCGACGACTTTTTTGAACTTATGCAATTGCTTGATGAATCGGCCCGGAAAACCAATGCACTTTTAAATAATTTAATTGATTGGGCTAAGGTGCAATCGGGTAAATTGAATCTAAACAGGTTGAATTTAGACATTTCGGTAGTTATTGAGGATTGCATTCATCTGTTATCAGGAAATGCCAGGGTTAAGGGTATTTCTATAAAGTCGTCAGTACAGCCAGAAACTTTCGCTTTTTTCGATGCTATCACAGTAAATACAATCTTCAGAAATATCCTTTCGAATGCTATAAAGTTTACTCCAGAAGGGGGCATGATTACTATTTCTGCTTCGGAATCAGATAATTATTTGTCGGTTATAATAACTGATACTGGAGTAGGAATGTCGGATGAAACAATTCATCACATATTTTCCAGGAATCAGTCTTTCACTTCAATTGGTACTAAAAGTGAAAATGGAAGTGGTTTGGGCTTGCAACTTGTAAAGGAAATGATTGAGCAAAATGATGCTAAAATAAGGATTGAAAGTGAACTTGATAAAGGAACATCTTTCATTATCGAGTTTTTAAAAATAAATCCAACCATTTAGTAACCTGATATTTGCTGTGTATGTTCGTCCGTCGGATACGATATTAAACTTCATGTTTTGAAGCTTGATTTTTTTGGTTACTTTGCGTCGTGAAATTTTTAGACACATGGCCAGAAAATTGCTTTCATACATTATTACTCCAATTTACCTTTTATATTTCGGTTCTCTTTTACTTTTGTTTCATCCTGTTCAGGTTGTGACACGCTGGGTTTGGGGGTATCCGGTTAGGAAGAAGGTGGTTGATGTATTAAATTTTTCTTTGATTTATGGATTACGCCTTTTGGGAGCGAAAATTACTTTTAATGGTTTTGAAAAAATACCCGACAACAGACCAATTATAATTGTTGCCAATCATCAAAGTACCTTCGATATTCCTCCTGTGGTTGTTGGATTTCGTAAGAACCACCCTAAATTTATATCGAAAGTTGAACTTGGAAAATGGATACCAAGTATTTCGTATAACCTTAGGCATGGTGGGTCTGTTTTAATCGACCGAAAAAATCCTCGTCAATCAGTAAAAGATATTTTACTTTTGGGAAAACACATTGAGCAAAACAAATATGCGGCTTGTATCTTTCCTGAAGGGACCCGAACAAAAGACGGTAAGGTTAATTCTTTTATGCCTGCCGGAGTAGCATCACTTGTAAAATCCTCTCCTTCAGCTCTTATTGTTCCATTTGCAATTAGTGGAAATTATGAATTAATGAAAAAAGGATATTACCCACTGACTTTTGGTGTCGACTTAAGATATACTGTCCTTGATCCAATTGATCCCAAGGGAAAAGACATGAATGAACTGGTTTTACAAATTGAAGAAATAATCCGAAAAGAGGTAGAACATTAGCTAAAATAGCTATCGGTTCTTTGCATAATCTGCCCCGATAAATTTATCAATCCACTTTAAGGTTCCATAATCCTTTTGTATCGATTTAAGGAATATTTCAGCTTCTTTGTCCTGGCTGGTTTCATGTAGGGTTTTCAGGATAAATGTACATAAAAGCAATTTTTGCCAGTTACATTTTGAGTCTTTTGTGTCGAAAAGAACCATTGCTTTTTGGTAATACTCTATAGCTTTCTTTTTATCGCCACCCAAAATGGTTGGACGGTAATTCAGCGAATTGCCTTTTTCAATAAATCCCATAGGTTCTGTGGAATCTAGCTTTATTGCTTTATCAATGTATGCCAGGCTTTTAGGTCCTAAAAAAGGAGCTTTGTAAACCGCCAAAGATATTTTATATCCGTAAAATGCTCCGGCAAGCGCCTGAAGTTGTGCATTCTCAGAATTTTGTTCTAAAAGTTTATCAAAATATTTGTCGGCTTTCGAAATATATTTTTTAGCTGTTTCTTTATCTCCTAAACCAATTTGGTAACCAACAAATCCATACATTCCCTTCAGGATTTCAAGTTGCCAAATAAATGTTGTTGGTTTTACTTGTTCCATTTCATTAATAAGTTGTGGCCACACCGACATATCTCCATCCCGGTAACTTTCGAAAAGTTTACAGTGATAGTAAATGATGTCTTTTGTTTGAGCGCTAATTATTAAACCATTAATTATTAGTAATATGGCAATAATTGTAAATTTGATATTCATTATACGAGGGTGTTATTCATATTTGACATTGTCTGATTTAATTATTATAACGCAAAAACACTATTCAGAATTTCGTAAAATGTACGATATTGATATTCAGATACAAATGTAATTTTTGTTTGATGTTAAAGCTACAAATATCTCGCAAGTTGACTCGAATTAAATTTGAATTGTCGAAATTTGAAACCCCACAGCTCATTTTTTAGTATTTTCGTACCGTATTTTATTCTGAAAACGAACATGTTCAAATATTTTTTATATCCATTTTCTGTTATTTACGGATTGATTATATCGTTCCGGAATTTCTTATACGATTACAAAGTTTTCAAAACAACTGAATTTGAAATTCCTGTTATTTCAATTGGAAACATAACTGTAGGTGGAACAGGAAAAACACCTCATACTGAATACTTGGTTGAATTACTTAGCAAACAATTTCAGGTTACTACGATCAGTAGAGGTTATAAACGTAAAACTAAAGGTTTTCACCAGGTTGAAGTTAGTTCAACCGCGGTTGAGGTTGGAGACGAACCGCTTCAGATAAAAAATAAGTTCAAAGATATACAGGTGGTTGTCGATGAAAAAAGGGTTCATGCAATCCAAAAGGTACAGAAACAAGATGTTAATAACCTTCCTGATGTTATTTTACTCGATGATGCTTTTCAACATCGTAGTGTTACTGCCGGAATAAACATTTTACTGATCGATTTTAATCGTCCGATTGATAAAGACCGATTGCTTCCAGTTGGTTACTTACGCGAATCGAGGTGGCAAATGCGGCGTGCAAATGTGATAATTTACACCAAATGTCCTCAGGAAATATCGCCAATTACACGCCGTATCATTATGAAAGAAGTGTACTTAAGACCATACCAAACACTCTTCTTTACCACAATGGTATATCAGCAGTTAACTCCTGTTTTTTCGGAACTGGCCATTGAAACGCCCAAACTTGCGTCAGATAATGTCAGTGTTTTGTTGGTTACCGGAATTGCCAACCCAGAACATCTTCAAAAATATCTTAGCAATTTTACTGAGGATATCACTGTATTAAAATATCCTGATCACCATAATTTTAACACAGCGAATATACAGCAAATAGAACAAAAGTTTGTTGAAATTAATTCGGAAAACAAAATAATAATAACTACAGAGAAAGACTCGATGCGATTAAAGGACCTGGATTTATCATCTCATTTAAAATCGCATTTATTTTATATACCTTTAAAAATTAAATTCCTTGACAGCGAGGGTAAAAATTTTGACGATAAAATAGTTACTTATGTTAGAGAAAATAAAAGCAACCGCGAACTTCATAAGCGAAAGAATAGGAAAACCAATTGAAGCTGGCATTATTCTCGGCTCGGGCCTTGGTGGATTGGTTAAAGAAATCAACATTGAGTTGATAATTCCATACCAAGAGATTCCAGATTTTCCGGTATCTACGGTTGAAGGGCATTCAGGTAAACTGATTTTTGGGCAGCTTGGTGGAAAAAGTGTACTGGCAATGCAAGGGCGTTTCCACTTTTACGAAGGTTATTCGATGAAGGAAGTGACTTTCCCTGTCAGAGTAATGAAACAGTTAGGAATCAATACTTTGTTTGTTTCTAATGCTTCAGGAGGACTAAATCCAAATTACAAGGTTGGTGATATTGTTATTATAAGCGATCATATTAATTTTTTCCCCGAACATCCGTTAAGAGGTAAAAATATAAGCGAACTAGGACCGCGTTTCCCTGACATGAGTAAAACTTACGATGTTCATTTACGAAACAGGGCTAAAGCAATTGCACTGAAAAATGGAATTTCTGTGCGCGAAGGAATTTATGTCGGGGTTCAGGGACCAACATTCGAAACTCCTTCAGAATATTTGATGTTTAGACATTTAGGTGCAGATTTGGTTGGTATGTCTACTGTTCCTGAAGTGATAGTTGCCCGACACATGGATATGACTGTATTCGGTATTTCAATAGTAACCGATAGTGGCGTGCCAGGCCAGATTGTAGAAATATCTCATGAAGAAGTCCAGGAAGTGGCAATGAAGGCCGAACCTAATATGACGTTGATACTTAGAGAGCTGATCGCTGGTTTGTGATTGTTTATGGACAATATTCCAGGATATAAGCAAATACCAGTAAAAACCTGGTTTCTACGGTTTGAAGGAACTATTCCAGATTTTTCTTCTTTCGAAAAATCAGTCCATGTCTCAATATGGCAAAATCCAAATGTTGAGCAATACCTTGAACTATATGAGAAAATTGGCGGTATTTGGGGCTGGACTGGCCGTTTGCTAAAAACCAGAGAAGAATTGGAGCTTATTTTAAACTCAGATAATAACGAGGTTTGGTTTTTTTCGGTTGATGATAAGGTTGCTGGTTTTTTTGAGTTGGACCGATTGGAACAGGAGACTGAGATTGTTTACCTCGGGCTGAAGCCTGAATGGATAGGAAAAGGGTTTGGTTTAAAAATAATAAAGGCAGCGATTGCTACGGCTGGTAAAAATGGAAATAGAGTATGGCTTCATACCTGCGAGAGAGATCACCATTTGGCGCTATATACCTACCAAAAAGCAGGGTTCACAATAGAGAAAGAACTTATTTTGTTAGAATATTATCCTGAAGAATAGTATTTTATGTTTTATTCCCAAACGGTATTTGAAAAATTATGTCAGATGTTTTTTTGCCGACCATTATAGTGCTGGTTTTTTGTTTTGATTTTTTTTTAGACATGATGACTTACTAAACCATATTCTACCGTTTCATATATTCTTCTTTTCAGTTTTGATTTTCTGATCAAGGTCAGGTTTTCAGATTTGATACCTACCTATGGGATAGCAATAAATGATCATTTTCGGTTGGTCTTGCCTAAGGAGAGATGGTAATTTCATTTGAATGAAAACAATTATAGTTAAAAAATTATAACTTGCAGAACTTTCTTAAACAAACTATTCAGGGGTTCAATCGTTTCTATACGTTGATTTGCCTTGCAAAATTCTGAATTTTTGTTTGCTATAACATAATGGTAAATGCCATAATAGAAGATAATAATGAGATTTTATATATCCTTTATCAGTTTGGTGTGCCTGATCCTGTATTCGATTAATAGTTTAGGTGATGGAAGTAGAAATTTATATCCGTCCGGATCAAAAGGGCGCAGAGCCTATTTGAATAGTGTTCCACCGGGAGTGAGCAGTGCTGTTTATAATGCTTTCTCAACGTTAGGGACAATGAAAGTTTACGCCAAAGCTGGTGAAATTATTTATGCTGGCTCAAGTGCACAAGGAAGATATGTAGGGACCTATTCTTCCTATTATGGACATATTGTGATGAGGTCTCCAAACGGTAATACTTATGATTCGGGTAATAGTACTACCGTTGGATATATAGCAACCAGGGATCAAGAGCTGGCTGGCCCTAATTTATCTGGAATGACTAGTGGTTATACACCATTTACACATACTGTTGTTGCCGCAGAAGAAGGTATTTGGGAAGTTGATTTTGTTTCGCCTAAATACAGTACTGCTGAAGGGGCATCACACACTTCTGCTTACCCTGATTATGCTGATGGACAATGGACTGAACCTTTAAATACAGGCACGCAGGATATAATTGCAGCTTTTGATTTATCGGTTGGAAGTGCCACTACTCTTATTCCAGGTCGTGTTTATTGTAATGTTTTTAATGGAACACTGAATGGGGCATTTACTGATCCTGAAGGTGGTTTTTATGGTGTTTTTTACGTTTTGACCAGTAATGGACATGTTTATAAAGTTGATAACAATGGTCAGAATGGTTACTCCTTTGAGTTCTTCGTAAATAATAAAGGTGTACAATCGGGAGGATTACCAACATATCAAAGTTTTAATGGAACAGGAATTTCAGGAAATATATATGATCCTCGTCAGCCTGACAATGGCTCGAACGACATAACCCATAAACTTTTCTTTGAATATCCTGCGGCTGATATGCCAACAAGTGCGCCTATCAGTTATAATGGAGGCTCAACTACAACGACATGGTTGAAAAATATTCCTCCAGATATTCCATCTATGACAAATATATCACTTGTTGGAATAGAAGGAGTGCCTGGACTGGTTGGGCCAAAGGGTGCAAATATTACCTTCACTGCGAATGTCGATGCTTCATATACACTTACAATTCATTCAACTTCAGGTTCATATATTGACAGAAAAATTTCAGGAATAGCATCGGTGGGTGCGAATACAGTATATTGGGATGGAAAAGATGGAGCAGGAAATCAGGTTGATGGTGGTACTTCGTTGGAGATTACAGGTTTATTATTTGCATCGGAAGTACATTTCCCATTAGTTGATGTGGAAATTAACCCTACCGGAATAATTATTGAGTTATTAGATAACAGCAAATCTGCTGTTTCTGATGTTATTTTTTGGGATGATTCAAATATTACTACTCAGTCGGGTCAATCAGCTTCGAATCCCAAAAATGGGAACACTGTGAATGGCCAACATAGTGTAAGTAATGGTCATAAATGGGGGTCTTATGTTTCAACAGCTAATGGCTCACCTGGTGAGTTTGGAAATAACCGGACGCTTGATACATGGGGATATGTTGGTATTCCTCCAACAAGCCCACTAACACTGAACTTAGTTAGTAAAGTTTTAGACCTTGAAGTTACAAGTATAACTCCTAGTTCAACAATGGGTTGTAAGGGATCGCCTTTGACTTATACAGTTGTTGTTAAAAATTTAAATTCGAATTCGAGTTATGTTGATGCTGTTGGTGCACAATTTGGATTTGTAGCCCCTGAAGGTTATACCGTTACCGGTCATACTTTTAGTACAACTACCGGAACAGCCACCGAATACAATACAGTTACTTCGAATAATAAGTATACTGCCAATATTGATCTTACCAAAGGTGGTGAGATAATATATACTATAACCTGCTCTGTGGGCTACGGAACCGAAGCCGCAACGGCATACGTTATTCGTCCGCCTGATGTGACCGATGTTGATGCGACCAGTACATCAGGCACTGGAGTACCAACTGATCCACAGGTTGAATGTGATGGAGCGCCAACTGGAATTGGATGTAATAACATCAAGACTGCCCTGGTCACTGTTACTTCAATCTCCAGTTCAGGAGTGATAACTCCTGTTTGTACAAGTGCAACCCAACAAACCACATCTTTATCATATACCGCTGCGACTAATACGCCTACTTCTTATAGTATTGATTGGAATGATGCTGCAAATACAGCAGGCCTAAGCGATCAGGGAAGTACTTCTTTTACTTCAAGTGCAAGTGGTGGAACTATTCCGGGTATAATTATTCCATCAAATGTGACCAGTGGTTCGTACGATGGTATTATAAATATTAGCAATTCGAGTGGTTGTACAAATAGTTTACCTGTAAGTATTATTATTGGTGCAGCCATAACAACCCAGCCTGTTGCTCCAGCAGCTGTTTGTTCTGGTAATGGATCGGTATCATTAAGTGTTACGGCTGTTAATATTACAAATTATCAATGGTATAAAGATGGAAGTGTAGTAACGAATGGAACATCAGGAAGTACTACTATTTCAGGAGCAACAACTGCGTTGTTAACAGTAACAAACCCAACCACTTCCAATGCCGGAAACTATATAATGGTTGTAACCAGCTCTTCATGTGGTACTGCAACCTCAACTACAGTTCCTGTTGTGGTTAATAGTTTACCTACGGCAAGTATTTCCACCAGCGCTCAAACTTTATGTCAATACAGTGGCGCTGTTCCTTTATCTGTAACGGCTACTGCTGGTAGTGGAACAATTTCTTCGTATCAATGGTATAAAAATTCTTCAGCTTCAAATTCTGGCGGAACGTTAATATCAGGAGCCATTGGAGGTACCTATACTCCTTCGACCACTGCAACTGGTACCTTATATTACTATGTCATTGTAAGTAATTCTAATGGGTGTAGTTCAACCAGTAATGTTTCCGGTGGAGTCACAGTTTATGCGGTTCCTACAATAAGTACACAACCAAGTACTACTGCACAAAACCTCTGTAATGGAGATACTTCTACGGCATTATCTGTTTCAGCCAGTGCCGGAAGTGGCTCAATTAGTGGATATCAATGGTATAGTAATACATCTAATTCGAATAATGGCGGAACATTAATTTCAGGTGGAACCAATAACTCTTATACTCCTCCAACATCAGTAAATGGTGCATTATACTACTATGTTGTTGTCCGAAATTCAAATGGATGTACCACAGCCAGTAATGTGTCTGGCCTGGTTACTGTTTCAGCTGTTGTAACTGCGGGAACAGTTTCGCCAGCAAGTCAGAGTATTTGTTCGGGAAATACGCCAACAACTTTATCATTGTCGGGACAAAACGGGACGATATTAAATTGGCAAAAATCTACGTCAGCTAGTTTTTCCAGTTCAACTACTCTTTCGGTAACAAGTTCTACTCTAACATCTTCTCAGATGGGAACATTGACCGCAAATACAACATATTATTTCAGGGCGGTGGTTGATGGTTGTTCTGGAAATATTTATTCTACATCATCGACAGTCGTTGTAGGGAATGCAGCTCCTACAATAAGTTCACAGCCATCAACAACTGCTCAGACTGTTTGTCAAAATGGAACAGCAACAGCATTTTCGGTTACAGCAGCTGCTGGTAGTGGTTCAATAAGCACATACCAATGGTACAGCAATATCGCAAATGTTAATTATGGAGGTAACTTAGTGAAAACAACGACTTCTACATCAACATCAAATACTTATACACCATTAACCACCGAATTGGATGGACTTTATTATTACGTGGTGGTTACTAATTCGAATGGTTGTAGTGTAACCAGTAATGTTTCGGGTTTAGTGACAGTAGTTACACCGTCTGTTGGAGGAATTGTTTCTTCCAACCAGGCTATCTGTTCTGGAAGTACTCCGGCAAATTTAGTTTTAAGCGGGTATACCGGTTCTATTACTAAGTGGCAGAAATCGACAAATAATTTTTCTACTTCCACGGATATTTCATCAACATCTGCAATCCTGACAGGAACAACTATTGGTACTCTTGCCTCTACTACTTCGTTTAGGGCAGTTGTGACAAATAGTGTTTGTTCTTCGGCCAATTCCACTTCAGTTACAATTACTATCTCAATACCTGCTATAGTTACGCAGCCATCAGCTTCATCTCAGACCGTATGTGCCAATAGTACTACTTCACCGCTTTCGGTTGTAGCCAGTGCTGGCAGTGGCGCCACTATTGCTTCATATTCTTGGTATAGAAATAGTTCTGCTTCTACCTCCGGTGGAACTTTAGTTGAAACACATTACACTTCGGCAACAACCGATACGTATACCCCTTCGGTTTCAGGATATTATTATTATGTAGTTGTTTCTAATTCGTTAGATTGTTCGGTTACAAGTTCCGTTTCGGGAAAAATAAGTGTAAATGCAAGTCCCGCAATAAGTTCGCAACCATCATTAACCCCGCAGAATCTGTGCCATGGAAGTACGGCAACAGCATTATCGGTTACAGCCACTGCTGGCAGTGGAACAATAAACACATATCAATGGTACAGTAATACTCTAAGTTCGAATATTTCGGGTGGGATTTGGGTTGCAACACATACTTCAACTGCTACTACCGATACTTACACGCCTCTGACATCATCGGATGGAACCCTTTACTACTATGTTGTTGTGACCAATTCAAACGGATGTTCAGTAACCAGTAATGTTTCGGGTGGTATTACAGTTAATGGTTTACCAACAATTACTGGTACAACTACTGTTTGTTCTGGAAGCACAACACAACTTGCCGGTAGCGGTACCGCTGCAAGTTCTAATTCATGGACCAGTAACGTTACCAGCGTAGCTACGGTTACTACTTCGGGTTTGGTTACCGGAATAGCAGCTGGTTCTGCAACTATAACCTATACCAATAGCGTTGGTTGTAGCAACAGCGTTTTAGTAACGGTAAATGCTTTGCCAACTATAATATTGTCGGGATCAGCAGCGAGTGTGTGTTATAGTGTTAGTTCCCAGACTACAACTTTGCCTTATAGCGGAACGACAAATACCCCAACAACATACAGCATAAACTGGGACAGTTCTCCGTCCAACAGTTTTACTGCAGTAAGCAATGCTACATTGAGTACGAGCCCTGTAACGATAACTGTACCTGCGGCGACATCAGCGGGGATTTATACCGGGTATTTGACCGTTAGTAACGGGAATGGCTGTACCTCTGGAAGTACAAGTACTTTCACTGTAACGGTAAATGCTTTGCCAACTATAGCTTTGTCAGGATCGGCAGCAAGTGTGTGTTATAGTACTAGTTCTCAGGCCACAACTTTGCCTTATAGCGGAACGACAAATACCCCGACAACATACAGCATAAATTGGGACAGTTCTCCGTCCAACAGCTTTGTCACAGTAAGTAATGCTACGTTGAGTACGAGCCCTGTAACGATAACTGTACCTGCGGCGACATCAGCAGGGATCTATACCGGGTATTTGACCGTTAGAAACGGGAATGGCTGTACTTCTGGAAGTACAAATACTTTTACTGTAACGGTAAATGCAATACCAACAACGACATACGAATTAACACCGGTAAGCTGTTTTGGAGGTAATGATGGAAAGATAAAAATAACTGGAGCCGGAGGTACTGGTAGTTATTATTTTTCGATAAATAATGGCACGAACTTTACGATAACCCCGGAAACAACTCATACATTTACCGGACTTTCGGCTAATACCTTTACGATTAGGGTAAAAGATATGAATGGTTGTGTATCGGTCCCGTAATATGATAGAATTCGTGCTTTCCAGCATTTTTATCAGTTAATAAATGACATTTTGCTGATGTACTTTTCTTGGTTAGTTTTTATTTTTGTTTGATAATTTGGATCAGATTAAAGACAGACCATGAACCTTCAGCCAACTTTTAAAGATATACAACAAGCTCACGAACGAATTCGTGCTTTCATACATTGTACCCCAGTGATGACATCCAAAAGTATCAATGAAATTCTGGATGTCGAACTTTATTTTAAATGTGAGAACCTGCAAAAAGTTGGTGCTTTCAAATTTCGTGGTGCCTGTAATTCGGTATTTTCACTTTCAGACAATGAGGCTAAAAATGGTGTATGTACCCATTCCTCAGGAAATCATGCTGCTGCCTTGGCTCTGGCAGCCCGAATGCGTGGAATTCCTGCTTATATTGTGATGCCCGAAAATGCCCCTGAAATCAAGAAAAAAGCGGTTGCCGGATATGGCGCTCAAATAACTTTCTGTGAACCGAATCAAGCAGCAAGGGAATCAACGTTAAGGTCTTTGGCACAACAAACAGGTGCGACAGAAATACATCCGTACAATTATTTCAATGTTATCTGTGGGCAAGGTACAGCTGCAAAAGAACTTATCGAGGAAATTGGTGAACTCGATATTGTTATGGTTCCAGTTGGTGGCGGTGGTTTGCTTAGCGGGACAGCAATTACAACAAGGGCACTTTTACCTGAAGCCCGTGTAATTGCAGCAGAACCAGCTGGTGCCGCCGACGCATTTCGCTCATTTTACAATAAAACTTTGCATCCGTCGGTTTCTCCTCAAACAATTGCCGATGGTTTATTAACTTCTCTTGGCTCACTCACTTTTCCTATTGTTTTAGAAAATGTCGATCAAATAGTTACAGTATCTGAAAGTAATATAGTTGCGGCAATGCGGATGGTTTGGGAACGGATGAAGATTATTATTGAACCTTCTTCGGCTGTTCCCCTGGCTGCTATTCTTGAAAACAAACTGGAATTTAAAGGCAGAAAAATTGGAATTATACTGAGCGGGGGAAATGTTGATCTTGAAAAACTACCTTTCTAAACTACCTTGTATAATTCAAGGTTTCGTGCCACGCCATCGTTGGCCGATCGTTGGGATAACCATTGTCCAGACGGAATTTTTTACGTTCTTCCGTAAAATCCCACCATCTTTTTGTGGTGTCATTCGTGTTTGCAAAGTGTATAATAAGCCTGAACTGATCCTCCAAACAAGGGTCAATCCAAAAGCCTTTTTTCTTTTCGTATTCGTCGGTTAGTTTTGATCCATCCTTATCTTTCAATTCTTTAATCGAATAAAATCCCATAAACACCAAATCTTCGGCAAATTTTACACCAATGGAAGGAATAGTTTGAAATTCAGCTAATGCATATATTTCCTTGGCCCGTTCATTAGTTACTCCGATTAATATTTCGAGTTCATCCGGAGCATATTTCAGAATATCCGAAATCTTAACTTTGTTATTCCGAAGACAAAGTTTTTCTGATATGGTTAATGGTAAGTTAAGGCTTTTCTTTGTTTTCATGGTCGGGAAAGAACAAAATTTATAATTGTGAAGCAAGCGACTTTCATTCAAAATTAATCATTTAACCCTTTTCCGCTAAGGATTTGCGGTATTAATTTTTCGATTCTTGATTCCCTTGTTTTAATTTGTTTATAGTTGGAAAGCTTAACCCGTTAAATATCGCTTTGTTTCCCGATTAAGTTTTAAATGGAGAGAAATGAGAATTTGTAAGGTATTTACGAAATCGAAATTTTTATATGGATTTTGGTTGATATTTGGTATTATGAGATGTTGTATAATATCAATTTCGAAAAAAACGAACCTTTTTACTTGTAATTTTATTTGTTAAAATCGTAAAGTCTAAAATTTGAAGTTAAGAATGCAAAAAAAACAATATTATTTGGATTAAATTTTGGACTATATTTTAAACTCAACTAAGATTAACTTATGGAAAACATTGATCAACTGAAAACCGTCAAGTTTTACAGCGGTGTGGAAACACCTTTGGAAATGCACAAGGTTCGTGTGGTTCAAAAACTACATCTTTTACCTATCGAACAACGTCGAGAATCGATTTATGGAGCTGGATTTAACACCTTTTTGCTTCAAAACAAAGATGTTTACCTCGATATGCTAACCGATTCGGGCACTAATGCAATGAGCGACAATCAGGTTGCTGCAATGAATGTAGCCGATGATTCGTATGCTGGTTCGGCCAGTTATACTAAGCTCGAAAAAGCTATTCTGGATGTCTTCAACCAAAAATATTACCTGCCGGTTCACCAAGGGAGAGCTGCAGAACACATCATCGCTAAAACATTTTGTCGACCAGGAACGGTAGTGCCTATGAATTACCATTTTACAACGACAAAAGCTCATATCGAAATGTGCGGAAGTGTTGTTGAAGAAATTTATACTGATGAAGCGCTGAAGCCTAAAAGTAGCTTCCCTTTCAAGGGAAATATGGATATCAACAAGTTGGAAAACATAATTGAGAAATGGGGCGCTCCAAATGTTGCCTATATTCGTTTTGAGGCAGGAACCAACCTGATAGGAGGTCAACCTTTCTCGATGGCGAATCTTCGGGAAGTTTCAGCTATAGCAAAGGCCCATAATATTCTGATGTTAATGGATATTAGCCTTATAAACGAAAATCTGTATTTTATCAAAATGCGAGAAGAAGGTTACCAGAATAAACCTTTAAAAGACATTTTGCACGAAATGATGAGTTACACCGATTTCTCATACTTTTCGGGGAGAAAAGTAAGCTGTACCCGAGGTGGAGGTATTTGCACTAACAACCATTCCATTTACATGAAAATGCGGGACCTTGTTCCGTTATTCGAAGGTTTTCTTACATACGGAGGCATGAGTGTGCGCGAAATTGAAGCAATGGCTGTTGGCTTGTACGAAACTCTCGATTTTGATGTAATTAGTCATTCACCTTCGTTTATTAAATACCTCGTTGAATCGCTCGACGCAAAAGGAATTCCGGTGATTACACCAGCAGGTGGCCTGGGATGTCACTTAAATGCAGGTGGATTTATTTCGCATGTGCCTCAAACACAATACCCTGCCGGAGCCCTGGCCTCTGCTTTGTACGTAGCTTCCGGGATACGTGGAATGGAACGCGGAACAATCTCCAGTGTTCGCGACGCTGATGGCAATGATGTACTTTCTGATATAGAATTGCTTCGGTTGGCATTTCCTCGACGCGTATTTACTTTGTCTCAGATCAAATATGCCGAAGACCGTATCCAGTGGTTATACGATAATCGCCTCCTGATTGGTGGTTTGGAATGGGTTGAAGAACCTCCTGTGTTACGTTTTTTTGTTGGTAAACTTAAACCAATTGGAGACTGGGTTGAAAAGCTGGTAGCCAAGTTTCGTGAAGATTTTGGCGATAGTTTATAACGACCAACCAATTTATTTAGAAGAGCCCTTTACTATTTTGTTTAGGGCTTCTTCTTTGATCAATTGGTCCTATTCTCAATTTATCAGGTTAACTTAAAGAGAGGTTAATTTGGATAAATTAATATTCATGCAGGAAAACTATTGAGAAAAAGATCATTAGAAATTTGGTCGCGAAACTTTTGGGTTTTTCATTGAGGTTGTCGGCTTTCGAATGTTAAATCTGTAATTAGTGAAGTATAAAACATTGAAAATGAAAGATTTTTATTTAGTTTACTTATAATATGCAAATGAGATGTGCTTGTTAACGAAAAAAACGTAATTTCTTGTCTTGACTGAATGCAAAATAAATCTAATTTTGTGCAAAACACACCAATAAAGTCCCCTTTTATGGCAGCAATTACAGTTGGAGAAAAGATCAATCAGATTCGCGAAATTAAGAAAGTTAGCGTTGAAGAACTTGCAGAAAGGACAGGTATCGATTATGCCCTGATTCAAAAGATAGAACACGATAAAAATGTTCCATCGCTGGCTCCGCTAATTAAAATTGCCCGTGCACTTGGTGTTCGTCTGGGAACTTTTCTCGACGATAGTACATCGTATGGGCCAGTAGTTGTCCGATCTGGCGAATATCACAATGGAGTAAGGTTTACTTCGCAACCCAGCGAGACCCGCGAACACCTGAATTTCTTCTCTCTTGCCTTTGATAAAGTTGGCCGTAATATGGAGCCATTTATTGTTGATATAGAACCTAGTCAAAAGTCTGATTATATGCTTTCGACACATGAAGGCGAAGAATTTATTTTTGTTCTCGACGGAGAAATAGAAATCAACTATGGGAAAGATATTTATAATCTGAAGAAAGGTGACAGTATTTACCTCGATTCGATAGTAATGCACAATGTTCATGCAGGAAACAATCAGCCGGCAAGAATTCTGGCTGTTATTTATGCTCCTTTTTAGTTGATTTATAACCAGAAACCCTGACTTCGATGCAACTTATTGATTATACTTTTGGCGAATTACTTGAAAAGTATGCCATAGAAGCGCCTGATAGAGAATTTATTGTTTATCCCGATAGAAATTTGCGGTTTACTTATGCCCAGTTTAACGAACGTGTTGATCAGCTGGCTAAAGGGCTTTTATATATTGGTGTCAGGCCTGATGATAAGGTTGGAATATGGGCCACAAATGTGCCCGATTGGTTGACATTTATGTTTGCGGCGGCTAAAATTGGCGCTGTTTTGGTAACCATTAACACGAATTATAAACTCTCGGAACTTGAATATCTGATGCAGAACGCAGATATTCATACCCTTTGCCTTATTGATGGTTTTCGTGATAGCGACTATGTAAATATGGTTTTTGAGCTTGTTCCTGAGCTGAAAGATAGTCCTCGTGGTAATTTAGTGAGTGAAAAATTTCCTATGCTCAAAAATGTTGTCTATATCGGGCAGCAGAAACACAGAGGGATGTATAATACCTCGGAGTTATTGCTTTTAGGAAGTCACATAGACGATTTTGAACTTGAACAGTTTAAAGAAAAAGTTAATTGTCACGATGTTGTTAACATGCAATATACATCTGGAACAACAGGGTTCCCCAAAGGTGTAATGCTATCGCACCACAATGTATTGAATTGTGGCTTTGCAACCGGAGAATTTATGCGATATACTTCCCGGGACCGCCTTTTGGTATGTGTACCTTTGTTCCATTGTTTTGGGTGCGTGTTAGCGCTCTGTGCCATCATAACACATGGGGCTACAATTGTAATGGTTGAGACTTTCGATCCGTTGATGGTTTTGGCTTCGGTTGAAAAAGAGAAATGTACTGCATTATACGGTGTCCCAACCATGTTTATTGCAGAGTTGCATCATCCTATGTTCGATATGTTCGATTTAAGTTCATTACGTACAGGTATCATGGCCGGAGCGCTATGCCCCATAGAAACCATGAAACAGGTGATGGAGAAAATGTATATGAAAGAAATTATCAGTGTTTACGGGTTAACTGAGACATCACCGGGAATGACAGCTACACGTTCACATAATTCACCAGAGGTTCGTGCAACAACCGTTGGCTTCGAGTATCCTAATGTTGAGGTGAAAATCTTTAATCCTGAAACCGGAGAAGAATGTCCGGTTGGGGAACATGGAGAAATATGTTGCCGTGGTTATAACCTAATGAAAGGTTATTATAAAAATCCTGAAGCTACTGCGAACACTATTGATAAAGACGGATGGTTACACTCAGGCGATCTTGCCGTAAAAACACCTGACGGTTTTTATAGAATTACCGGCCGTATTAAAGATATGATTATTCGTGGTGGCGAAAATGTTTATCCACGTGAGATCGAAAACTTTATTTTTACAATGCCGGAAGTCGAAGCGGTTGAAGTTGTCGGTGTTCCAAGTAAGAAATACGGCGAGCAGGTTGGAGCTTTTATCAAATTGAAAGTTGGTAAGACATTAACAGAAGAAGCTATCCAGGAATTTTGCCGGGGTAAAATTTCAAGATACAAAATTCCTCAATATATTTTCTTTGTCGATGGCTTTCCTATGACTGCCAGCGGTAAAATCCAGAAATACAAGCTTCGTGAAATGAGCCTTGAGTTGCTTGAAAAGAAGGGTATTGAAGTGATATAGTTTTCGGGATTTATTCAAGTTTAATTTCTCCTGAAAAACTTTCCACAGCAGGGCCAGTCATAAAAACAGCGCCATCCTCGGTCCATTCAATTTCGAGTTCACCGTATTGTAATTCAACGGTAACTGCTCTGTTGGTATATTCATTCAGTATGGCAGCAACAACAGTGGCACAGCTCCCTGTTCCGCAGGCTAAAGTCGCACCGGCTCCACGTTCCCATGTTCGCAGTTTGACTCTGTTTCTGTTTAGCACTTTAACAAAATTCACATTCGTTCCTTTCGGGAATAGCGGGTGCTTTTCGATAAGGGGACCAACGCTTGTTACATCAGTAGCACTCAGTTCGTCGACAAAAATCATGGTGTGCGGTACGCCCATCAATATACTGGTAACATTTATTTCACTCTCGCCCAGAGGAATCATCACGTTAATGGCTGCGGGTTCATCGCCCAGCATCGGTATCGCGGTTCGTCTCACATCGGGAGCGCCCATATTCACTCTCACCCGATTAACTTTTCCTTCGGTTACTTCCACTTCAGGAATAATAATTCCGGCAAAAGTCTCAATCCGAAAAGTTTTTGAGTTGATAAGTCCCCGTTCGTAGGCATATTTGCCAAAACACCTGACAGCATTGCCGCACATGTTGGCTTCGCTTCCGTCGGCATTAATAATTCTCATGCGCAAATCTGCAATTTCAGAGGGTAAGACTGCTATAATTCCATCGGCACCAATACCAAGCTGGCGATGGCAAAGTTTAATAGCCAGAGAGGGATAATCTATTTCTTTGTTGTCCAGATTTTCGAAAAAGATAAAATCGTTACCCAGACCGTGCATTTTGGTGAATTTCATAATAAGTGTTCAGTTTTTGGTGATCAGTCTCAATTGGCGTTTCTCCGGAAAGACGGATTTCATTTGTGTTATACCGTCTGGCTCCCTCTCCATTTTGGAGAGGGCAGGGGTGAGGCTCATTCTTTTTCCAGGAACTTCCTGGCGTTTTCCAAATCCTCGGGAGTATCAATACCTATGTTTTCGAAAGTTGTTTGGGCCGTTTTGATGCGGTAACCATTTTCGAGCCAACGTAACTGCTCTAGCGATTCAGCTTTTTCAAGAATCCCGACCGGCAATTTTGTTAACTTCAGCAAAACATCATAACGGTAAGCATACATGCCTATATGGCTGTAAAAAATGTTCCGGGTTATCCATTCTTCAATTGGATAATCGCGGACAAATGGGATGGTTGATCTACTGAAATATAAAGCTTCCTGATTTTTATTAATTACTACTTTGGGCCGGTTAATATTGGAAATTTCAGCCGGATTGGTAATTGGTTTTATTAATGTGGCAATCTCTGTTTCAGGTGTGTAGAAACAATTTTTTAAACCTTCAATTTGCTCAGTACGGATAAATGGTTCATCGCCCTGAATATTAATAATTACATCAAAATTAAGTGCCTCAGCTACTTTTTGAGCGGCTTCTGCAACGCGGTCGGTGCCACTTTGGTGATTGGCCGATGTATATACGGCTTTACCACCAAACGATTCAACTGCATTAAAAATGCGCTCGTCGTCGGTGGCAACATAAACATCGTTCAGTGTTTTTTTTGCATTTTCGTAAACCCATTGGATGATGGGTTTTTCGCCTAAAATGGCCAATGGTTTTCCGGGGAAACGGGTTGACTGGAACCGGGCCGGGATAATTGCAACGAATTTCATCTCTGTACTATTTTAATATTAAACACAAAAGCTAAATCATGTTAAAACATGAAATGGCTAAGGTATTGAATTCAAAGTTAGATTAACTTTGGACGGCGTTTATAAAAGTTAAAATTGTAATTTTGCAAAGCTAAACATATTGTCTGGATAATGGATGTTCAGGAGATAAAACAACGATTTGGAATTATAGGCAATTCACCAGGCTTGCTTCGGGTGATTGAAATTGCTGTACAGGTAGCACCCACCGATCTTTCGGTTTTGATAACAGGAGAAAGTGGTACAGGGAAGGAGTCTTTCCCTCAGATTATACACCAGTTTTCGGTCAGGAAACATGGAAAATATATTGCGGTGAATTGTGGTGCAATTCCTGAAGGTACAATTGATTCGGAGCTTTTTGGCCATGAAAAAGGGTCGTTTACCGGGGCTTTGGCCGACCGCAAAGGTTATTTCGAAGAAGCCGATGGCGGGACTATTTTTCTCGACGAAATAGGAGAATTACCGCTTTCAACACAGGTTCGCTTGTTGCGTGTGCTCGAAGCCGGCGAATTCATGAAAGTGGGGTCATCTAAAGTGCTGAAAACCAATGTTCGGGTAGTTGCTGCAACCAACGTTAATATTCCTGAAGCCATTGAAAAAGGGCGTTTTCGCGAAGATTTGTATTATCGCCTGAATACGGTGCCTATTCGGGTGCTTCCGTTGCGCGACAGATCGGAGGATATTCATCTGCTTTTCCGCAAATTTGCTTCTGATTTTGCTGAAAAATATCGAATGCCCGGTATTCGGCTCGATAACGATGCCATTTCTGTGTTATTGAGTTATCATTGGCCCGGAAATGTTCGCCAGTTAAAAAATATAACCGAGCAGATTTCGATTATTGAAAAGGAAAGAATAATTGATGCCCAAACACTTCAGAGGTATATTCCAGTCAACTCCGAAAGTAGTAAATTACCAGCGCTTTATCATTCGGTTGATGAAAAAACATTTGCTTCGGAGCGCGAAATACTGTACCAGATACTGTTTGACATGAAGAAAGATATGAATGACCTGAAAAAACTGGTTCATGATATATTGCAGAATGATTCTTCAAGTACCGAAATCCGACATGCAGACCGGGCTCAGTTAATTCGGAATCTGTATCCAACCGAAAATGGTAATTTTGTCCCTGATCAACCAGTGGCACCACGTGTAAACATTAAACCCGTTGAACACGAACATATTTTGGATACTGAAGAATTTATTGAAGAATCACTCTCACTTGAGGACAAGGAAGTAGAAATGATTCAGAAAGCGCTAGAAAAACATAAGGGAAAAAGAAAATATGCCGCCCGTGAGTTAGGTATCTCGGAGCGCACATTATACCGAAAAATAAAAGAATACAAGATTGATTAATATGAGACGGATTACGATTTTTATAACACTATCAATTGTTTTTGTGTCGTTTGTTTTTACATCCTGCAAAATAAAATACTCGTTTACAGGCGCTGCAATTGCTGCTAATGTAAAAACATTTTCAGTTTCATATTTTCAAAACAGAGCCAGGCTTGTGAATCCAAACTTGAGCCAGCAGTTCACCGATGGGTTGCAAGAGAAAATTATCAAGCAAACTTCGTTGAGCCAGATAAGTGAAAATGGCGATCTGGAATACTCAGGCCAGATTACTGATTACGATGTAAAACCAATGACCATTGTTTCGGGCGATGTTGCAGCGCAAAATAGGCTGACTGTTGGGGTTAAAGTGAAATTTACAAATAATAAGGATCACACGAAGGACTGGGAAAAATCATTTTCTGCTTATGAAGACTATGAAAGTAGCCAATCGTTAAACTCTGTTGAAAGTGGTTTATTACCTGAAATAATAAAAAAACTTACCGAAGATATTTTTAATGCCTCAGTTGCTGACTGGTAAACAATGATAACCGATCAAATTCATCAATTACTTCTTAATCCTGAAAATCTGAATCAGGAAACTTTGGCAACTCTCAAAGAGTTGACAGAACGATACCCTGCATTTGAAACTGCATGGTTTTTGTACCTGAAAAACCTGAAAATACTGAATGATTCGTCGTTCGACCAGGAGTTATTAAATGGCGCTATTCGGATTCATGATCGAAGGAATTTGTATTTGTTCCTGAATAGGGAAAATACAAATTCAGGGAAGGAAAAATCATCAGAGTTTATAAGTGAGGATATATTTAAGTTTAATGTGCCGCCAGCGTACAGATTGGAAGATGTAGAATTGACACATGGCGGAGAGGTTAATAAAGAGTCTTTACTTCCGAATAACCCAGACCGGAAGAATACATTAATTGAAAAATTTCTGGAAGCAAAACCCAGAATGCCTCAGGTTAAAGATGAGGAATTGGCTTCGCCTATGAGCCCGAATAAACCTCAAGAACCAGAAACCGATGATTTGGTGACAGAAACATTAGCATCAATTTATGCCCAGCAGGGATATTATAAAAAAGCTATTCAGATATTTGAGAAATTAAGTTTGAAATATCCGGAAAAAAGTACTTACTTTGCGGCTCAAATTGAAAAAATTAGAAGTTTAATGAACAATTAATTACACTGATATGTACACACTGATCACAGTTTTATTATTCATCATTTGTATCTTGCTGATTTTGATAGTATTGGTGCAAAATTCAAAAGGTGGCGGTTTGGCTAGCAATTTCCAGGCATCAAATCAAATTATGGGAGTTCGTAAAACGACTGACTTTCTTGAAAAAGCTACTTGGGTGTTAGCCGGAACTTTATTGGTTTTGTCAATTGGAGCAACTGCTTTTATTCCGAGAGAATCAAAAACAGGTGCCGAATCAGCTATTAAAGATCAGATTCAAAATGCTGTTGATCCAAATCAGGTTCCAAGTTTTCCGGCTCCTGCTGATGCAAAAACTGCAGCTCCTGCGACCGCTGCTCCTGCATCAACGGCTACGCCTACAAAGTAAGAAAACTTCTTTCAGATTTAGTCTGAAAATGCTATAATTGAAGGTCTTCAATGTAATTCATTGAAGACTTTTTTATTTTTGTACACATCAAACCATCAAAATAACCTGTTATGAACCTAAAGTTTAATTTTGCCGGAATACTATTACTTTGTTGCGTTGTAATATTTTCCTCCTGTCATAAAACAGTTCCTCCGCCAGTGCCTGTTTTACCCGTACCAACCGAACGCCAGTTAGCCTGGCACGAAATGGAACAATATGCTTTTGTACATTTTACAACCAACACTTTTACCGATAAGGAATGGGGCTTTGGCGACGAGCCCGAATCTGTTTTTAATCCAACCGCAATGGATGTTACGCAATGGGTAAAAACCATCAAAGCTGCTGGGTTAAAAGGCTTGGTACTTACGTGTAAACACCACGATGGATTTTGTCTTTGGCCAAGTAAATACACCGAACATTCAGTAAAAAACAGTCCATATAAAGGTGGCAAAGGAAATGTTGTTGATGAAGTTGAAAAGGCCTGTCGGGCCGAAGGCTTGAAGTTTGGGATTTATCTTTCTCCCTGGGACCGTAATCGGGCTGATTACGGAACTCCTTCGTATATTGAGTATTATCGTAATCAGTTAAAGGAACTTTTTGAGGCTCATAAGCCCGTTTTCGAAATGTGGTTTGATGGTGCAAATGGAGGAGATGGCTTTTACGGCGGCGCCAAAGAAAAACGTAAAATTGATGGAAAAAATTATTATGACTGGCCAAACACGTTAAAAATGGTTCGCGAAATGGAACCAAATGTAATTTTCTTTAGTGATGCAGGCCCCGACATCCGCTGGTGTGGAAACGAAAGTGGCTTTGTTAACGAAACAAACTGGAATACAATTACTCCTGATACATTATATGCAGGGAAAAGTGGCATTCAGGAGGTACTGAATACGGGAAATGAAAATGGAACAAGCTGGATTCCTGCTGAAGTTGATGTGTCAATTCGTCCGGGTTGGTTTTATCATGCCAAAGAAGATTCGCTGGTAAAAACTCCTGAGAAATTGTTCGATATTTATTTGAGTTCGGTAGGACGGGGAGCAAACCTCATATTGAACATTCCTCCTGACCGTAGAGGCTTGATTCACGAAAACGACGTAGCTGCTTTGCAGGGATGGAAAAAAATGATTGACGGAAACTTCAAAACCAATATAGCGCTTAACAAACTGGCAGTGGCATCTTCTTTCCGTGGAAACTCAGAACAGTATAATGCAGTGAAGGTTAACGATGGAGATAAGGAAACCTATTGGGCAACCAACGACAATGAAAAAACTGGTTTTGTTGAAATAGACCTGGGCAAACCACAATTGGTCAGTTTTATTGTACTTCAGGAGTACATAAAATTAGGGCAACGTGTAAAAAACTTCAGGATTGAAATACCCAAAGGTGAGCGTTGGGTTGCATTAGCCAAAGGTACAACTATTGGATATAAGCGAATTTTAAAAACCTTCCCAACAGAAACTCAAAAAATCAGGCTGGTAATTACCGATTCAAAAGCTTGTCCAACGATATCGAACTTCGAAGTTTATTAAAAGCCCCTCTAAATCTCCCCGAAGGGGAGACTTGAAAAAGCAAAGATTCGACCTTTGAATGTTATATCAAAAGATAATTTGCGCAAAGTAGTTCTTTAAACCCCCTCCCAAGGAGGGGGTTGGGAGAGGCTTCACTGACAGTCTGACACACCACTTGTCAGGCATTTGGCTCAATTGTAATCATCCAATTTTTCAGGATTTTACGAAATTTTGGCTCGAATTTGAAAACTTTGTGGTGCAAAAATGTCAAATTCAGGAGCCGCGAAGTGTCATCATCAGCTTTGGCACAATATCTGAGTGGTTCGGGTGTCAAAATTTAAAATGTCTAACCAATTAAAATAATTCGAAAATGGCAGATTTAAAAGGAAAAATCCTGGCTGGTAAAATTCTGGTACAGCCTAAGGAAGCAGAAAAGAAAACAGCTAGTGGAATCATTATTCCTGATTCGGCAAAAGAAAAACCACAGACTGGTAAAGTGGTGTTAGTTGGTTCGCCAAAAAAAGATGAGCCAATGGAAATCCAGGTTGGCGATACCATTTTTTATGGAAAATATTCGGGGACTGAATTAAGCATCGATGGCGTTGATTATTTATTGATGTCGCAGACTGACGTTTTGTTTATTGCTGAATAATCTGATGTATAACAATTAAAAGAAATAGAAATGGCAAAAGAAATTAAATTCGAGATTGAAGCCCGCGACCTTTTGAAAAAAGGGGTTGACAAATTGGCTGATGCCGTAAAAGTAACTTTAGGTCCTAAAGGCCGCAACGTAGTTATTGAGAAGAAATTTGGCGCTCCGCATATCACCAAAGATGGTGTTAGTGTTGCCAAAGAAATCGAACTTTCAAATCCGTATGAAAACATCGGCGCTCAAATGGTGAAAGAAGTAGCCAGCAAAACCGGTGACGATGCCGGTGATGGTACTACAACTGCTACTGTTTTGGCTCAGTCTATTATTTCAGTTGGTTTGAAAAACGTTGCTGCCGGCGCTAATCCAATGGATTTGAAACGCGGTATCGACAAAGCTGTAGACAAAGTAGTTGAAAGCATTGGTGAACAAGCTGAAAATGTTGGCGACGACTTCAATAAAATTGAACAGGTTGCTAAAGTCGCTGCCAATAACGATAGCGCTATTGGTGCTTTGATTGCCGAAGCCATGAAAAAAGTAAATAAAGAAGGTGTTATTACTGTTGAAAGTGCCAAAGGAACTGAAACTTATGTTGATGTTGTTGAAGGTATGCAGTTCGACCGTGGTTATATTTCACCTTATTTCATCACCGATGGCGAAAAAATGGCTGCCGATCTCGATCGCCCTTTCATCCTGATCCACGATAAGAAAATCAGTACCATGCGCGACCTTCTTCCAATTTTGGAGCAGTCAGCACAAACTGGCCGTCCGTTGTTGATTGTTGCTGAAGATGTTGACGGCGAAGCTTTAGCTACTCTGGTGGTTAACCGCCTGCGTGGTTCGTTAAAAGTTTGCGCTGTTAAAGCTCCTGGATTTGGCGATCGTCGTAAGGAAATGCTGGAAGATTTGGCTGTTCTGACTGGTGGTGTTGTTATTACCGAAGAAAAAGGTATGAAGCTGGAAGACACTACTTTGGACATGCTCGGACAATGCGAAAAAATTACTGTTGACAAAGAAAAAACAACGGTTGTTGCAGGTGCAGGTTCCGACGAAGCTATTAAAACCCGTGTTTCACAGATCAAAAAACAGATCGAAGTTACCACTTCTGACTACGATAAAGAAAAACTTCAGGAACGTCTGGCTAAATTAGCTGGCGGTGTTGCTGTACTTTATGTTGGTGCAGCTTCAGAAGTTGAAATGAAAGAAAAGAAAGACCGCGTTGACGATGCTTTGCATGCAACCCGCGCTGCAGTTGAAGAAGGAATTGTTCCTGGTGGTGGAGTGGCTTATGTGCGCAGTATTTCGGCCCTTGATGGTTTAACCGGCGAAAACGAAGACGAAACTACAGGTATCGAAATCGTGAAACGTGCAATTCAGGAACCATTGAGACAGATTGCTTTCAATGCTGGTAAAGAAGGAGCAGTAGTTGTTCAGAAAGTGTTGGAAGGCAAAGCCGATTTTGGTTACAATGCGCGCACCGACGAATACCAAAACCTTTACGAAGCTGGTGTTATCGACCCTGCTAAAGTAACTCGTATCGCTTTGGAAAATGCAGCATCTATCGCTGGTATGTTCCTTACAACCGAATGCGTATTGGTTGATGAAAAAGAAGACAAACCAGCTATGCCACCAATGGGCGGTGGTATGGGTGGCGGCATGGGCGGCATGATGTAATAGCCAAAGGCCAAAAGGCCAAAGACTTAAGATGTTAGATAATAGACATTAGATGATAGACTTAGGTTTGGTTAAAATATACAACAGCGCGGTAGCAATATCGCGCTGTTGTCGTTTATACAGGTTTTAGCTCGCGTAAATTTTCTGAAGAGATAATATGTTTATTCTGAGACTTACAAAGGAAATTCGAAGCCCCTTTTCCGGCAAACCGGAAGAGGGGCTTCGATTTTGTGTGAAGATTTTTTTGAAAGAAAACGTTGTATCAATAAATATTTATATAATAATCGATATATTTGATTAAACAAAAACTAAAATTTTCTACCATGAGACACAAAAACCGCATTCTACCTATTCTTTTAATTGCTTTAGTTTTATTTGGGTTACAACTTTCAGCCAAAACTTTACTTCGTTTAAACCTTACCAAGGGAACTGTTTATGAGTTGACTATGTCGATGACCATGAATATGAACCAGGAAATGATGGGGCAACAAATGAAAATCGAACAAAAAATGCTTATGGTGCTCGATTATAAGATTGCCGATGTATTGCCAAATAAAAATTATCTTATCGAATATTCGGTTGCTCAAGTTAAAATCGACGCTTCGGCCAATGGACAACAAATGAGCATGGATTCCCAGGCTGGCGGAAATCCGGCATCGGAAAAACTAAAAGCTATGGTTGGCCAGGTTATTAAAATGGAGGTGACTCCAGTCGGAAAGGTTGAGAAAGTTGATGGGATGGAAGCATTCATCTCAAAAATTAGCGACGATAAAATGATAGGACAAATGGTTCCGATGTTCTCGTCAGACGAAGGCTTTAAATCGTTTGTCGGACAAACATTCAGCTATATTCCCGAAAACGAAGTTGAACAAGGTGCAAAATGGTCGAGCAAGGCACAATTGACCGCTGCTATGAATATGGACATGCAGGTTGATTATGAACTGGCCTCCATTTCAGGAAAAGATTTGAATATGAACATTACCTCAACCTTTAGCGGAACCAAGCAGATTGAACAAATGGGCATGAAAATGGATATGCAAATCGATGGAACACAAACGGGAACAATGACTGTTGATGCTGCTGATGGCTGGATGACTAACCAAAACCTTAACCAGAACATTAAAATGGTGATGAAAATGAAAAATCCTCAAACCGGCGATGATATGAGTATTCCAATTGATGTGAAATCGGTTATTGAAATGAAATCTGAAAAAAAATAATACATAAGGATAAATTGCAACAGTATTTGCGAAGGAGTCCCGAATTACATTTTTTGTAGTCCGGGATTTTTTTGTATTTAAATTAAACTTATTATATATCAGTAGTTTAATAGCTGTAGCTAAATAATGACATTAACGCTGACTTAACAATCATTTCGGTTAATTTTAGTTAATTTTGTTCATCAGCAAATCAATGGAAAACTTAAAGAAATAAATAGGCCTTTTATGGAAAGAAAACTTTCTTTAATGACGATATCAAAGCTATTTAAAGAACATGCCAATCCATTTTTACGTGAAAACAAGAAGATCATTATTCAGTTTGTTTTTACACTTTTCTTTTTTGCAATTGGTATTTGGTTCATACAGCATGAGAAATCAGAACTGGTTCAGGTTAAGGATGTTTTGAAATCGGCAAAATGGGAGTGGGTTCTGGCTGGTATTTTTATAACTGTGTGTTATATTTTGCTGCAAGGATTAATGTATGTTTTTGCTTTTGCAGCAACACGCCATAAAGTCTCGCTTGTCGATTCAACTATATTATTTATCAAAAGAAACCTGATCAGTGTTTTTCTTCCGGCAGGAGGTGTTTCGTCGCTTGCTTTCTTTACAGGCTCAATCGAAAAAAAAGGGATTAAAAATTCGCAGATTCATTTCGCTTCTTCCATATATGGATTTATTGGTATTTTGTCGGTGGTTATTGTTGCCATTCCGGCATTTTTATATGCCATTGTTGAAGGTACCGTTGGGTCGGGCGAATGGTATGCGCTGGCAGCCATCATTTTCCTGAAAATTGCCTTGTTTTTCTGCTATCGTTCTATTTTGCGAAAAGGCATTTTATATAAAGTTTTACTAAAAGCGGTTCCGACGACAGAAGTTTTTATGAACGATTTGCAAAACAACCGGATCGATAAAAAAGCTTTTGTGTATACTGTTCTGACTTCGGTTGTGATTGAGTTCATTGGTATTGCGCACCTTTATGTTGCCATGATGGCTTTGGGCTTTACTCCATCACTGTTGGCTGCTGTTTTAGGTTATATTATCTCAGTTATTTTCCTTATTGTCTCACCATTTTTACGTGGGCTCGGAGCTATCGAAGTTTCGATGACTTATGTTTTGCTTCGCTTCGGATTTCAGAATGTTGACGCCATTGCAATTACTTTCTTGTATCGGTTTTTCGAATTCTGGTTGCCTTTGGTTGCCGGTGTAGTTGCCTTTTTATCGAAGGTGAATAAATTACTGATGCGTATTCTTCCTGCCTTTTTTATGTTGGCGTTGGGAATTATCAATATCATTTCGGTGCTAACCCCTGCCATAAAAGAACGTGTAAACGAACTGAAAGGATTTCTATCTATTGAAGCCATTCATGCTTCGAATTACCTTGTTCTTACCGCCGGATTACTTTTGTTGGTTACTGCTGCTTTTCTTCTGAAAGGCTTGCGAACAGCATGGTGGTTTGCCATTTTCCTGAGTTCTGTTTCGTTGGTCGGGCATTTAGCTAAAGCCATTGATTTTGAAGAAGCGTCAATTGCTTTACTCGCTATTGTTATGCTGATTGGGACACGTAAGGAATACTACATAAAAACGAATCCGAAAATGCGTAATGTAGGACTTCAAACCTCTATTTTAACAGCATTTGCCACCTTGATTTATGGCATTGTCGGTTTCTATTTCCTGGATAAAAGGCATTTTAATATCGACTTTAATATTTGGCAGTCTATTAGCTACACGGTGCAAAACTATTTCATGATTAGCAGTGAGTCACTTGTTCCTGCAAGTAAGTTTGCATCCAAGTTTTTGCTATCAATCAATATCAGTGGGTTCTTTTCCATAACTTTCCTTATTTACACCTTAGTTCGTACTTATGTGCCTCACGACAATATTTCGGAAGAAGAACGTGACCTGGCTGATAATCTGATTAAAGCTCACGGATGTTCAGCTCTTGATCATTTCAAAATTTCTGAAGACAAAATAATTTACGTTTCAGAAAGCCGAAAAGCATTTGTGGCTTACAGGATTTCGGGGAATTTTGCAGTTGTACTTGAAAACCCCGTGGCCGAGAATTCGGAAGAGATGAAAGTTTGTATCACTGAATTCGACCGATATTGTTACGAGAGCGGGATGAAGAGTATTTATTATCGTGTACCGGAAGAAAGTCTGGAAATATACCGGCAATTAAGGCGTAAAAGCTTATTCCTGGGACAAGAAGGAGTTGTTGATCTTAATACATTTAAGCTCGAAGGCGGTGCCCGAAAACCTATGCGAAATGCTATTAATAAAGTGATTGACAGGGGTTTTAAAGCAACTGTTCATGAAGCGCCGGTTAAAGATGGAATCCTTCAGAAAATAAAATCGGTTAGCGACGAATGGCTTGAAGAGATGGATCGTTCAGAGATTATTTTTTCGCAGGGAATGTTCGATTGGGCTGAGTTGAAAAAACAAACCATCATTACTGTTGAAAATTCAGAAGAGAAAATTGTTGCTTTCCTGAATATTATCCCGGACTATGCTCCCAATGAAGCTACTTACGATTTAATCAGGAAAACAGCAGATGCCCCTAATGGTGTAATGGATTTCATTCTGGTTGAATTGTTTAAATATTTGAAGGATAGACAAATCAGGTATGTGAATCTAGGTTTTGCGCCAATGAGTGGACTGGACGATCCACACACTTTTCCTGAAAAATCGATGAAATTTGCTTATGAGAAAATTCGCTCGTTTGCTCATTATAAAGGATTGCGGGACTATAAGGAAAAGTTTGACCCAATATGGTATAACAAGTACTTGATTTATCAGCACGATTATGATTTGCTTTCGGTGCCAACGGCCCTCTCAAAAGTTATAAAACCTTGATATGATGAGATGCAGCTTGCTTATCGTGTTCCTTCTTTTTTGGGAAATACCAAAGTCGGTAGCCTTGAAAGTTGATACACTTTTTTGGGCCAACTTTGGAAAGGTTGTAGTGAGCCATCCAGATAAAGCTCCTGTTGCATTTGTTATCTTTATTTCGGGTGATGGCGGCTGGGATAAGATTGCTGTTAATATGACGCAAAATATTGTTTCGCAAGGCGCTATCGTGGCTGGGGTTAATATTGTTTCTTATTTGAAAAAAGAAAAGTCCTCAAAATCCAAATGTTATTACCCAGCATCAGATTTAGAAGAGATTAGTCTGTCAATTCAAAAGAAATATAGGTTTGATAAATACCTGAAACCAATTTTGGTAGGATATTCATCGGGGGCGACTTTGGCTTATGGAGCTATGGCCCAGGCTCCGGCAAATACTTTTAAAGGACTGATTACTCTTGGATTTTGTCCGGATATGGATATTGATCGTCCGTTTTGCAGAGGTAGTGGATTAAATTGCCGCACTATAAAAACAGGGTTTTCTTATTACCTTGAGCCTTCAAACAATCTTACGGCACCCTTTGTGGCATTAAATGGGTCGAATGATCAGGTCTGCAACTTCTTTGAAATAAAAAAGTACATCGATAAAATTCCGAATGCAGAAATTATTGGTTTGCCCAATGTTGGTCATGGTTTTGCCGTTACCCGGAACTGGTTGCCACAATTTGTTTTGGCTTATAACAAGATTTTGGATGCACCAGGATACCAGGAGAAAAAATCAGCGGAGAATGTTCTGCTTCAGTTGCAGATTGACTCATTGTATAAAAGCGATATACCTTTCTCTGTCATTCCTTCACCAAAAAGGACCGACTTGCCAATAGCGCTCTTTATCTCAGGCGATGGTGGATGGACAAGTTTTGATCAGGCAATTTGCGATGAACTTGCCGAAAAAGGAATCCCGGTTGTTGGGCTCGATGCTCAAAAATATTTCTGGAACAAAAGACTTCCTAAAGCTGTTGCAATTGAGCTGGCTCCAGCTATTGCACATTATCTTAACCTTTGGAACAGAAAATCGTTCATTATGATAGGCTATTCATTTGGGGCTTGCGTTGCTCCGTTTATAGCCAGTAATTTTAATGATCAGGAAAAGGAACTTCTGAAAGGAGTTTATTGTTTATCGCCCGATTTGACCGGTGATTTTGAAATTCATCTTTCAGATATGCTGCATTTTAAAACAAACGATACTTACAATGTAGTAAATGAAATGAAGCAAATTCAAAATTTGAATTCGGTTAGTATTTTTGGAAAAGAGGAAGATGTGTCGGTAAGAAAAGCTTTTGAAGACGCTGGAATAAGGATTGAATTATTGCCAGGAACTCATCATTACAACAGTGATTTTAATGCTATTGCAGAAGTTGTTTTAAAAGACTTCATAAAGTAAATATAAATCTCGGGGATGGCTATTAATGAGTCGATTAAAGTTTTAACTTTCGTTAAGTTTAAAAAGCGGATATTTTATGCGAAAATTTTTAAGAATAGTTTTTTTGATTGCTGTATTGGTAGTATCACTTACTATTTGGATTAGGTATTTTTTTGTTTTTGGAGAGGGTGTTAAGGCTGGAAACCTGAATTTTTTTGTTAAAAAAGGTTATGTTTTTAAAACTTATGAGGGCCGGCTTATTCAGGATGGTTTTAAAACAACTTCTCCAGGTGCGCTTCAGAGTAATGAATTTGAATTTAGCGTAACAAACGATAGTTTAGCCGCAATTTTGGAACGTTGTAGCGGAAAGGTTGTTGAGCTTCGTTACCAGGAGTATTTAGCGCCTTTGCCATGGCGTGGTATGAGTAAATATGTTGTTCGTGAAATACTTCAAACCGAAGATAATTCATCAGGAAATAAGCTCCCTGTTCAATAATCAAATCTGTTTTCTTTTTCTTGCAGAATTGAAGTTTTTGTCGATTTCGACAGCTTCTTTTAGCAAACGATTAATTGCCTCTTCGTCTATTTCTTCAGGTGAATGGTAAATTCGGTAAAAAACTTGCTTGTTGGTGCCTTTGTTGAGATAATTTTCGTGATCGGCTAGCAAATGCCCATAACAAAAACCAAAAAATACTCCGCTACGAAAACCACCCCAAGGTATTGATCCAGGCCAAATAAGGCAAATTCGCCGGTTCCCATAGTAATATGGAACATTGAACGCTAATTTTTCTTTACACCATGGCATATTATTAAGGATGATCTGACGTAGTATATCAACAATAATGCGTTCGTTTTCAGGTATATATTCCCAAAACTCAACAAACGATTGAAATTTCAGTCCATTTTGAAAATCCATAGCTTATCTGTATTCAACAAAAAATGGTGTAACAAAAATATGCTACACCATTACTTTGTCATTATAAATTAATTCTAGAAAATGTATCTGATTGAAAGTGCGCCACCATCGCCATAAAAACCAGAAGAACCGGTAAGGTTTAATACTGGTTTCCAGTCGATACCAATGTTGAAAGGTATTTCCTTGAAATTATACTCTAATCCAAGAATTCCGTCGATCCCAATTACGGTGTAATTTGACTTATCGTTATAATCACGATAGTAGCTGCCATCCCAGAAACCAATATGGGCTCCAGCTCCGTAATACCAGTTTAACCGGTTAGTATCGAAGGCCTGGTTGTGAATTTCGTATAATCCGGTTACACTAAATCCGTGCCAACGCGAGTCTAAAATTCCTTCTACAGCTTTATTGCCGCTAAGGAAATGCTTAATAGTCAATCCGGTACCCCAACCGCCACGTAGTCCTATTCCGGTTTGATAGTCTTGTGCATTCGTTTTAATGGTCCAAAAACAGGAAACAATTAAAATAACAAATAATTTTTTCATGGCTAACCTAAATTAGGAAAATTGATTTTTTATTGGAACATAAATAGAACTATAAAGTTCATCCGTTTAGTATGAGATGGAATAAAAAATGTTATAAATCCTGTAAAATAAAACCAACTTTTGGGATATTCTCAATTGTTATTGATGGGTCGGAACAGAAGTATTTTCTTAATTTCGAAATAAAAACGTCAAGGCTTCTGCCTGCAAAATAATCGTTTTCTCCCCATATAGCAATCAATATTTGTTCTCGTCGGATAACATTATTCTTATTCAGACAAAGGAATTTAAGAATAGAACTTTCCCGTTCGGTCAATCTTCGTTTTTGGCCATCTATTTCGAGCAATTGGTTTTGGTAATCGAAGGTAAACCGTCCTATTTCAAAAGTATTTTCGTTAATTGTTTTAGGTGGATGGCTACGGTTTAGAATTGCCTGGATTTTATAATACAGTTCGTCTTCGTCGAAAGGCTTTGTAATATAATCGTCTACTCCAATTTCGTAACCTTTCATTTTGTCTTCTTTAAGCGAACGGGCCGTGAGGAAAATAATAGGTATTTGCGGATTTAAAACCTTCATTTTCTTAGCCAGAGTGAAACCATCCATTTTGGGTAGCATTACATCAAGAATACAAAAATCGAAATGACCATTCTGGAATCCTGAAAAAGCAGTTTGCCCATCGCGGTAAAGCTTAACAGCAAAACCTTTATCTTCCAGGAACTCAACCAACAGGAATCCTAGATTTAAGTCGTCTTCTACAAGTAAAATATTCACAATCCGGCTCATTGTCTTTATTTTTCAATGTTCAGTATTCGTATATGCAGGGAAAATTAAGGTAAAAGTACTTCCTTTTTGAGGTTCGCTTTGCACCAATATTTTCCCATAATGGGCATCAATAACCATTTTAACATAGTATAATCCTATGCCAAATCCTTTGGTTGTATGTAAGTTGCCTGTCGAAATTCTATAATATTTTTCAAAAATTCGTTTATATTCTTTGGCTGGAAATCCAATTCCATTATCGGATATTGTTATGAATAGTTTGTTTTGAGAGTTATAAGTCGACACTATAATTTCTGGTTTCTCATTTGAATATTTAATGCTGTTTGAGAAAAGATTAATAAACACATCGTTTAAATGCATGGCATCACCAAAAATAATAGTGTTAGTTGCCTGGTAATTGCAATTAATTGAACCTTCGCTTTGATGTAATTGAAATGATACTGCCTGAATTGCATCATCAATAATTGCCTGGAGATCAATTGTTTTTTTGTCGTAGTCGAATCCGCTGTTTTCAACTTCAGCCAACTTCAACAATCGATCTACCTGTTTCTGTAATTTTCTATTTTCTTCTTTGATGGCAGTTGCCAGGTTTATAGTGTTTTGGTCGCCTGTTTTTTGGTTTCGGGTAATAATCATGTTTCCTGCCAGCGAAATAGAGGAGATAGGCGTCATGAATTCGTGGGTCAGGTTTCCAACCATATCTTTAACATGCTGAGCGAACAACCTTTCTCTTCGATAATAGGCTAGGATAATAAATATGGTAGCCATTGTAAAGAGAATGAGTAAAACGGATGTGGCAAACATCATTATTAGCCTTTTAACAATAAACTTTTCGCGTCCGGGAAAGTGAATGGCCAGGTCTATGCTTGCATTGGGATCGGGCGAAGCAAACGATTGATGAAACAATTCGCCGTTTTTAACTTTCGATGTTGGCTCAACCGACAGGGTGTCTTCTCCATTAATAAGTAGAAACCGAAAATCGAGGTTTATATGGTAACGTTCAAGTTCTTTCTGAACTGTAGAGTCTAGCCGAGTAATAATATTTTGGGTAAAAACTTCCTGAGAGTTGATTAAGCTGTCTTTTTCGATGCTGTTTTGCATTGCAGTATTCAGGGCCTCATCTTTAGTCATTTCAAGTACCGTTTGCTGAAGCGCCATATTTACACCTTTCTTAAAAATAGTTTCCTGCATTTTTATCGATTCCATGAGCCAGTCTATCTGAATTACAAGTAAACCGAGCATCGATGCTACGGCCATAATTGACAGAACCAGACGGTGGTTTTTTTTACTAAACTGAATCTTAAAACGCTTCATCGATCTGATTAATAGTGAATTGTTAATTGGATTTTTAATTGCCAGGTTATTCTATTCTCATTGCTAAAGTAAAGATATTCAATAAAAACCATTTTAAGGACGATATTAACAAGGCATTAACAAGTTGGTAACGCTCGTTAGATTTTAATGGATTTATTTTTGAATCGTAGTTGAATGAGATAATTAGCAAACAATGACAACAGTTAAAGGATTTGTAATGGCGTTTGCATTAATGCTAGTCGTTACAGTAACAGGTTCAGCCTCGAATTCGGTGGCTGGGTTTAAATACCAAACAGAAAATTTGGAAATGTCTAAAGCAGTAGCCAGTTCTGCTTCGAATGTGAGTAAAGCCAAAAAGGTACATAAAAAAGCCCATAAAAAACCCAGAGGCAAGAAAGTAAGAAAATAGTTTGAATAACAGATTTAGAATTAATATATGTATTAACATTCTGTATTTCAATGCGATATAGAATTGAAGTGCAGGTAAAAAATTAACAATTTAAATTTAAAATCATGAAAAAGTTAGCATTAATCTCGGTTTGTGTTTTAGGTTTGGCAGTTGCTGGTAGTGCAATGACTCAAACTCCTGCAAAAAAAGAAGCTCCTAAAAAAGAAGCTGTTGCTCCTGCAAAGAAAGAAGTAAAGAAAGACGCTACTGCAAAGAAAGTTGAAACTAAAAAAGCTGATGCTAAAAAAACTGACGCTAAGAAGTAATAATCTATTTGAAGTTGAAGTGAAAATGCTCCCATACTGGGGGCATTTTTTGTTTATAATAATTGTACCCTTTGTTGTTTTTCAACGAAACTTATCAGTATTTTGTAATAGCAAAATCGGTTCAATCATGCAGGTTTCCAAATCGTTTCGGTTACATATAGGTATTTTTGGGAAGCGTAATGCTGGTAAGTCATCAGTTTTGAATGCCTTGACCAGCCAGGAAGTATCAATTGTATCTGAAGTAGCCGGAACAACTACCGATCCGGTGGAGAAACCAATGGAATTATTACCGCTTGGGCCAGTGCTTTTTATTGATACTGCCGGAATTGACGATACCGGCGCACTTGGGGCGAAGCGGATAAGGAAAACGATGCAGGTTTTTGACCGAACTGATGTGGGAATGATTATTTCGACCCTGGCTGACTGGGGCGATTTTGAAGAACTTATTCTGAAAGAGCTGAAAGACAGGAATATTCCAGTTGTCGTTGTTTTGAATAAATCGGATATTGGATTTTCGAACGATTTTCTGAAACAAAAATTTGCTGCTGAGAAGATTGTTTTTGTAGAGACTTCAGCACTTACGGGAGCAGGAATTCAGTATTTACGGCAAGCTATTTTAAAAATTGCACCTGATGATTTTATAAATCGTCCTGGAATTGTGTCTGATCTGGTACCTCCAGGTGAAGCTGCCATTTTGGTTGTACCAATCGACAAAGAAGCGCCGAAAGGCAGGTTGATTTTACCCCAGGTACAAACTATTCGCGATTTGCTTGATAACGATTCGTTTTGCATGGTTGTGAAAGAGCGCGAGTTGCGCGAAGCTTTCACCCGGCTGAATAAACCACCCAAACTGGTTGTAACCGATAGCCAGGCCTTTTTAAAGGTTGCCGCCGATACTCCGACAGAAATCCCGTTAACAAGTTTTTCTATTCTTTTTGCACGTTATCAAGGCGATTTACCCGAGATGGTAAAAGGGGCTATGGCTATTGATAAACTAAAAACAGGAGACAAAGTATTAATTGCTGAAGCATGCTCGCATCATCCTATTGGAGAGGATATTGGCACTGTAAAAATTCCAAGGTGGTTAACTCAGTATGTAGGAGGTAGGCTGGAATTTGTACATCATCGCGGGCACGATTTTCCTGAAAATCTATCTGAATTTAAACTGATAATACATTGTGGCGCTTGTATGTGGAATCGTCGGGAAATGCTTTCCAGGCTGATGAAAGCGCGTTTGGTCAATGTGCCATTAACAAATTATGGCCTTACAATTGCCTATTCACTTGGTATTTTCGAACGAGCACTTCAACCTTTTCCTGCTGTCCTTGAAATTTATAGAAACAATCATAATAACTAGAACATGTGTATACGCTTGAAAATTTTTCCAATTGTTGTGTTTCTGTTTTTTCAGTTATCAACCAGGGCACAACGTTCAGCCGATGCCTTTACCGAAGGTAGTCCGGAAATTGTAGGTGTTTCGGAAAAACGACTCCAGTTGGTTGATCAACTTATTCAGGAGTATATTAATAAAGGATATATTCCCGGGGGTGTTTTCGTTGCTGCGCGCGATAACCAGATTATTTACAATAAAGCGTTCGGATATAAAATTCCTGACAAAAAAACTGTTTATAAGAAAGACGATATTTTCCGAATTTGCTCAATGACAAAGGCTGTTACAACCGTTGCCATTATGCAGTTGTACGAAAATGGCAAACTTGGGCTTGATGATGCTGTGAAAAATTACATACCAGCATTTGCGAAAACTCAGGTACTCGATACGTTCAATGAAAAAGATTCGAGCTACACAACAGTTCCTGTGAAATCACCGCTGACCATTCGTCACTTACTTACTCACACATCAGGAATTGCGTATGGCGACTTTTATCCGGGGAAGATACAAGCTGTGTATAAAAAGAATAATATGCTTGGAGTTGGCCTATCTCATCCATCGTGGACAACAGAAGAATTTATCAACCGGCTGGCAGCCGTTCCTCTTGTTTTTCAGCCAGGCGATCATTTCATGTATGGCCTGAACATGGATGTGCTTGGGCGAATCGTTGAGGTTGCTTCAGGAGAAAAGCTGGCTGATTATTTCCGTAAGCACATCTTTGAGCCGTTGGGTATGAAAGATACCTATTTTTACCTGCCAAAAGAAAAACAGTCAAGGCTGGCTCCAATTTATTCGTATGATGATAATGGCAATTTTCAGTTGCTAAACAACGATCCACTTGTTTACAATCCTGATTATCCAAAGAATAACGACATTGGTCATTATGCCGGAGGCGGAGGGTTATCGTCGACAGCTATGGATTATGCAATTTTTATTGATGCCTTACTAAATAATGGTACTTACAAAGGAACCCGGATTCTCAGTAGGAAAACAATAGAGGTAATGACTGCTGACCAGATGATTAGTTTGAATCAGCAAGGAAAAGGCATGAGTCAGCGTCCGGGTGAAACTTTTTGTTTAGGTTTTGGGTTACGGACAGAGCAGGGAAAAGGCATTAACTCAAAATCGCCCGGAACTTATGAATGGAGTGGCTATTTCACCACCAAGTTTTTTATTGACCCAAAAGAAGACCTTGTTTTTGTAGGTATGATGCAAATTCACGGGTTTAAACATGGCGAGTTCTGGGATCGCCTGACTGCAATTCTTTACAGTTCGATAGAAGAATAGTTTTGGGCTTTTACCATGTAAAAATTAAAGCGACGTAAGATGATCTTGTGTCGCTTTAATTTTTTTGGAGCATTTCAACAACCTATTTCGCAAAGTATACACAGTGTATATTACTGTTCGTTTCTTTGCGAAACGTTTTTGTATTATTCCTTAACTTAAAGTTGTGATGTGTTGTTTGAACTTTTTTTCTGAATTATTGTCATCTTTAAACTTCGAAAACAACAGTATTTTATGGAATTATTCAACGAAAATAATAAGCTGGCAGCAGTAATTCACAAAGACCATTCACTTTTACCTGTAATTAATCGTCTGGGAGTGAGATTAGGCTTTGGCGACAAAACAATACGGAATATTTGTGATGAAAATGGTATTGACCCTGCATTCTTTGTCGAAATTATTAATGTTTTCCATTATGAATCGTATTTCCCTGAACAGAAATTAATGAATTTATCGGTAGTATATGTGGTTGATTACCTGATTAAAACCCACGAATATTATCGTAATTACCTTATACCTGAAATTGACCGTTTGCTACATCTTTTTCTCGAAAGTTGTGAAGGCCAGTGTCCTGAATCGGAAATGATTCTCAACTTTTACGAAAGATTACAGGAAGAATGTCTTGCTCATTTTAAAACCGAAGAAGAGGAAGAATTTCCATTTATTCTTGCACTAAATCAGGTTTTGAAAGGCAATACTGATAGTAATGAATTTAAAGACCAATTTAGTGCATTTAAAATGCGCAATTTTGAAGAAGATCATGGAAATATTGATGATAAAATGTTCGACTTGGAGAATATCATTATCAAATATCTTCCTCCGTCATATAATCAAAATATAGGTAATTCGTTACTTTCAAATTTATTCATGTTTGAGAAAGATTTAAAAAATCATTCACGTATCGAGGATAATATACTGTTACCTAAAGTAGATCAACTGATTAAGACACTAGCTGGTCATGAGTAATTACTCAAATAAAATTGTTATAATCATCCATACTTCAGAAATTGTTCTGAAAGGCATGTCAGAAATACTGGAAGGTAGCCTGGCTGACGAGATTGTTGCACTTCGCCGCATCGATGAAATAATCAATTATTCCGAATTGAAAGGTGATTTGATCATCATTGCTTCTTCTTCGGAACTTGGGAAAAACTTGCCTTTTCTGGAACAGGTGTTTCAGAATTCGACCAATTTGAAGTTCGTATCTTTTTATACCGAACAACCCGAGACTTATTCAGATGTAGCTATTTCGCTCAACGATGCGCCTTCGCTTATTTGCTACAAAATAAACGAAGTATTTAATTCGGCTATTTTAGGCGACGACGAAGCGGATTCTGAACTTACCCGCCGTGAACTGGAAGTTTTACAATTAATTACCCGGGGCCTTTCAAATAAAGAAATTGCTGATCATCTTTATGTTAGCATACATACAGTAATATCGCACCGTAAAAATATCTCAGAAAAAACCGGCATTAAATCGGCATCAGGCCTCACCATGTATGCCATTTTGAAAAAGATTGTTGATGTGAATGAAATCAATACTTCTGATCTGGTTTAATTGCAGCACTTAATGAATTTGGTCAGGTTTGTGGATAAAATAACTGATCGTTTTTCTCAAGTAAATTGCATTGCAAAACCTTACATCTTTCTGTACTTTTGCCCCCTCAGGAAAAAGTATCCAAATTGACTTGAAACTTTGAACCTGAAACTTTAAACTGCTATTATGAGTCGTGTTGTAATTGGATTATCGGGAGGAGTTGATTCGAGTGTGGCTGCTTATTTGCTGAAGCAGCAGGGGCACGATGTAGTTGCTTTGTTCATGGTGAACTGGCACGACCGTACCGGGGCTATCACTTCGGGTTGTACATGGGAAGACGATGCCATGATTGCTGAAATGGTGGCTAAAAAATTGAACATTCCGTTTCATATCGTAGATTTAAGTAAAGACTACAAACAACGCGTAGTCGATTATATGTTTGCCGAATACAGCAAAGGCCGCACACCCAACCCTGACGTGCTTTGCAACCGCGAAATTAAATTCGACATTTTTCTCAACGAATGCCTGAAATTCGATGCCGACTTTGTAGCAACCGGACATTACTGCCGGAAGTCGGAATTTGAGAAAGACGGCAAAACGATCTACCAACTATTGGCTGGATCGGACAACAACAAGGACCAGAGTTATTTTTTGTGCCAGCTGAACCAGTACCAGCTTTCGAAAGCGCTGTTTCCGGTCGGCCACTTGGATAAGCCCGAAGTTCGCGAAATTGCCCGCCAGCAAAACCTTCCGACGGCCGAGCGCAAAGACTCGCAGGGAATTTGCTTTGTTGGGAAAGTTGATTTGCCCACCTTCCTTCAGCAACAGCTAGAGCCCAAAACCGGCAATGTGATTGAGATTCCGGCGGAGTTCATCGCGAAGAAAAAGAATATTGAAAAGACCGAAGAAAACTTCAGGAAACTGTGTTCGGCTTTCCCATACAAGCCGTGGAATGGCGAAGTAATTGGCGAGCATCGCGGTGCGCATTTTTACACCATTGGTCAGCGCAAAGGCCTGAATATTGGTGGGTACGAAAAACCATTATTTGTACTGGCAACCGACGTTGCGCGAAACATTATTTACGTTGGCGAAAGTCAGGGGCATCCGGGTTTGTTCCGACCGGGTTTATTTATAAAGTCCGAAGAAATTCATTGGGTTCGCCCCGATTTGGAGATGCAGCCTGGCGAAGAACGCCGCTACGATGTTCGCATCCGTTACCGGCAGCCGTTAGAGAAAGCCACTCTCTACCAGCGCGAAGATGGCATTTATATGCTGTTCGATGATGAGCAACGCGGAATTACTGCCGGCCAGTTTGCCGCCTGGTACGATGGCGACGAATTGATAGGGTCGGGGGTGATTGGGTGAGACTCTAACTCAGCGACTCTTTTATTGTTTTGAAGCTTTCCAAGGCACTTTCTATATTGTCGATGATCTCGTCAATCAATGTTTCGGGCTCTGGAAGATTCTCAAGGTCAATCAGGTTTTCATCTTTCAGCCAGGTAATGTCGAGATTGGTTTTATCGCGGGCAATTAGATCTTCATACGAATATTTTCTCCAGCGGCCTTCCGGGTTTTCCTTTTCATGGTAAGTCTCTTCTCGTTGGAGTAGATTACCCGAATTGTAACACGCCACAAAGTCTTCCAAATGTTCGTATCTCATTGGGTTCTTTTTAGGGGTATGCCTGATGTTGGTTCGGTAATCGTAATACCAGACTTCTTCCGTTTTCAACGGTTTCTTATTGGTTCCCTTTTCAAAGAACAGCACATTGGCTTTCACTCCTTGTGCATAAAAAATTCCCGTAGGCAGACGCAAAATGGTGTGCAGGTTCAATTCTTCCAGCATTCGTTTGCGAATGGTTTCCCCCGCGCCGCCTTCAAACAGCACATTATCGGGTAATACCACCGCTGCACGACCATGCTCATCGAGCATAGCAAGGATGTGCTGTAAAAAGGCCAACTGTTTATTGCTGGTAGTGACCCAAAAGTCTCTTCGAAGAAAGTAACCCTCTTTTGCCGCCTGTTTCTCATCGTTAGTTGCTATGTCGCTACTGCTTTTCCCAAAAGGCGGATTAGCCAGAACTATTTTTACTTTGGGTGGATCAATTACTTTTAAACTGTCGGTAACGTCTATTTCCGGCGTTTTAACAAGGTCACCAACTCCATGCAAAAACAAGTTCATTAAACACAATCGCGCTGTTGATTTTTCAATTTCCCAGCCATGAAATGTTTTAAAAGATATTTCTTCCTGATCTACCTTCGATAGCTTAGTTTTATGAAGGTATTCCAGGGCTCCAAGGAAAAAGCCGCCTGTTCCGCAACTTGGATCCGCAATGGTTTCTCCTACTTTAGGTTGAATGCAATTGACCATTGCTTTAATCACAGGGCGAGGGGTAAAATACTGGCCAGCACCACTGTTTTCTGCATTCTTTTGTAACAGCGACTCATAAATCTCACCCTTGATGTCAACCTCCTTACTACTCCAATCTTCTTCTCCAATCAGGTTAATGAGCTTTTTTAATTTAGCTGAGTCACTGATTTTATTTTGAGCACCGTCAAATATTTTACTGAGCATACCGCCAGATTCGGCTAACCTGCGCAATGTATCCTTGTATTGTTCCGAAAGCTCACCTTTATCTTTTCCTTTTAGACCGTCCCAATCATAGCCTTCAGGCAAATCATACTGTTCTTTGTTTTCATCGGCCATTTTCAGGAACAACAGATAGGTTAACTGTTCCAGGTAATCACCATATCCCAGGCCGTCATCCCGAAGGGTGTCGCAAAACGACCATATTTTTGCTACCAGTGTATTGGTTGTCATAATTGTTTCTTTTCTATTTCCGTTTTAAAAGATTGTGTAAGGTAATATCCCCCTTCTTTTTTCGCATATGGCCTCTCTATGAGATTTTTCTCTTTTAGAATTTTGAGATAGCGCTTTATAGCTTGTAGTTTCAATTGAAGTATCATTGCCAAATCTTCCGCTTTTAGCCCTTCCCGTTGAAATAATAAAACAGTCATTTTTATTAACTTTTCACGAACAGGTTTCTTATACATGTTTAAAGACCACTGCTCGATAATGGTTCTGATTGTTTTATTTATCCTATCATCTATAGAATCAACTCCATTTAAGGTATCATTTGCAGCATCATTTTTCCTATCATTTGCATTTAAAGTATCATTTATCCTATCATCTATAGAATCAACTCCATTTAAGGTATCATTTGCAGCATCATTTTTCCTATCATTTGCATTTAAAGTATCATTTATCCTATCAATAAAAGTTAAAGTATCATTTACAGCATCAACTAAATCTTCATCTAATGGAATAATTGTCCTAAAGATTGCTCCTTCAATAAACTCAGGATGATCATGACCTGAATATGCCTTGCAAAATTTATTGATATTCAAAACGCCCGACCCCAGTTCATCAAACCGGCCCAACTGCATAAAGAATTTGGCAATGACCGGGTTCTTCGGAAAGGGCTTAAAGTTGTTCATGTTAATAGGGCCTTCTCCGTTGGGTACATTGGCATTTTCGGCAATCACAGCCGATTTGGTGATCACAAAGGTGGTAGGGTAGGCATTCGTATATTCTTTGTGAACCAAAATATTGGCGGCAACCTCACGAAAAATGATGGTGCGAAGGCTACGCCGTTGGTCGCCTTCCAGATAAAATTTATCGGGCAGGTGCTTGGCTACAAATTCAAGCAGTTGCTCATAAGCTTCAATCAGGTTGGTTTGAATATAGAGGCGGTCGTCGTACCGATCGACATTAAACTTGCGAACCAGAGCATCAATTTTATAATGGGGAACCACACTCCGTATGGCTTCATCTTTTCCCAATAGCAAGATTGCTGCCAGTGTATAGCCCTCTTTCCCGGTTTTGTAATCACGGTCGTAAAGTCCGGCCATGCGCAGCATTTGTTCATCGTCCAGCTCCAGCCACGGATGCTCGGGATTGTAGCTGCGGATAAGGTTGCGCACTTTGTAGAAAAGTGTTTGCTTGAAATCTTCGAAACGGAAGGCAGGGTAAATGGTTGCCTCGGTGTAGTGGTTACGTTTACGGTTGTATAATTCGGCTATTTGGTGTGCCCCGCGTACCACAAAATCGCCATCGTTGCTGCGGTCGTAAGTTTTGCCCCCAGTTTGGTGTACCTGCGAGCTTTCGGGCACCTGAAGGTGAATAACATGAAACCCATCTACTACATGTTCTTTGGGAAACAGGATAAATGGAGGGTTCAGCTTTTGCGGGTTGTTGCTCAGGTTGGCTACATTGGCAATCATACCGGCAACCTTTTCTGTATTAACTCCGGTAAGGTTTCCGTTATCATCGGCACCCAGAATAATATCTCCACCGCTGCGGTTCAGCATGGCACATATCGTCTCAAACAGGTTCTCGGGCAACCTTTCACGGGCCTGCTTAAACTCATTGCGAATGCCTTCGCCCTGAGAAAGGATATTTTTGATGCGGTCGATGGTCATAGCTTATGAATTATATTCTATACAGTATTTCTCGAAATCCGTATTCTCTGCCAACAAATCAATTACCCAATTTTTCCCTCGATAGACTTTGAGGCAAGCTCGTACTGTTGAGGATAATTCCTCACATGGAGCAAGCATTTTCCGCATTTCCTCAATTAAATCGTCATAGTTTTTTTCTTTTGTCGGAGATGAATCTATTTTCTTTTCAGCTTCAGCTATATCAATCTTATCAATCAATATTTTAACCTTTTTCCACTTTCGCTTCCTTGCTTCTTCTAAAGAAGGAAAGTCTAAATGTAAATACTTAATAGTGTACTTTGCCCTTTTGTGATCCAATTCTATATCCTTTGGGTTTAAAGGTCTGATCTTTCCTTCTTCATCAAACGAAAGATTTTTGTAATCATTGGGCTTTGTCGGATCCAAAAAATATGGCAGTTCACAATTAATATCATCTTCAGGACATCTAACACAATTCATCTCAACTGCAAAATGATTCGATTTCTTAGTATTACCAACACCGCCAGATAAGCGGTAGTTTGTGTATTCAAATGCTAACCACCAATAACCATCACAATTTGAATTTTTATCATTGAAAACATCTATTATTTCCAGTTTGGGTCTGAAATGGTCAACATGATAATGAGAAAATATCTCGCGGGATTCTGAATACCAGCATTTCCCATAAGAAAGCCTTTGCAAATCTTCTTTAAGTTCTTTCCATACCTTCTGATTTGACTTTATTATTCTATCACGTTTAGCCTTGTCGTCTCTTGCCTCTAACAACTGGATTCTTAATTTTTGAGACTTCTTTAGCCACTCATCAGAAGGTTTGAATTTTGAAATATTAATATAAATCATAACTTATCGCAGTTGATTAGTCAATGTTTAGCTCTTTTTTCTTTCGCCGTAGAGCCTCCTCTGTCTGTTTGATAAATTCTGTATAAAGAGGATCCTTGAAGGTGTAAGAAAAGCCAAGATTGTTTAAAGTGTCAGTTAGTTCTTTCAGTTTTGCCTCTTCTTCAGAAGAAAGACCTTCTTCTTCCTCTTTGAAAATGAGTTTATTTCGCTTATCTAGTAGATTTTGTGTTTCAATGTCAAGTGTTGTTTCCATTCCAAATATCTCGCGAAGAATTCCGGCTACTCCTAATCCTTTTGGATCAACCTCTGGTTTTTGGGCTCGTACTTTCTTTTTTTGTGGCGATTTTTGGAAATACTCAAATAGTCGAACCTGATTTCTTGTGAACCCAGAAATAGTTAATGCGTCGTGAGTGCAGAAAATTATTTGGTTATTTTCGTGAATATTTACAACTCGTTTTAAATAATTTAGATAATATCTTTTCCATTTAGGGTTTAAATGTGTATCTGGTTCATCCAGTAAGATCAATGATTCTTCATCCCTAGTGAACTTCAATAACCCAAGCACAGTTAGAAGCTGTTTCTCACCTTCACTTAGCTCGTTCATTGATAAAGGATTCTCGACGATCTCTTTTTCTTTATTAATTTTGATTTTTACATCATCAAGCAAATCTGACAATAAAATGCTTTCCAGGGCATTAAATAATTTGATCTTGTCAGAACCGTATCGAAAATCGAAGAAATCTTTAAAAGTTTGATATGAATCGATAAATAAGAATAGTTGCTCTTTGGTTTCTTTTTTCTTGTAGTTTGTGTGCACTCTCTCTGTATTTACAATAGGGGCGATAGAAAACCGCAATAGATTCTCCATTGTTTGCCTCACAAGTCCTTCTGCTCCCCATAAATTTGAAGCATTATTTGCCTGCCGAGTCCAAGATGGCGATTTTAAAACGAAAAGAGCTGATTCAAATCCACTAATCTTGAGTTCATCCTTTAAGAATTTTAAAGTTTCAGGGTCTTGTTCTAAGTATAATGAGATAAGAGCAAAGCTTGAGTGAATGTTTTTAACCAAGAATATTGGTCTGATTTCATTATAGCTAATAGAATTTTCATTCTTGATTATAGATTGATAATATCTCTTTTCATGAATCGAGTATAAATCGTCAACACGTTTACTTAGACCGGAATAATACAAGAAAATATGTTTGGGGAGATATTCTTTTTTGTTCTTAAAGAATAGACTTTTATTTTTAAGTTTGACTTGGTCTAAGTGAAAAATATAACCATCAGAAATAGAATAATCAACTTCAATTAGTTTATCTCTGCATGTGTAGCGTATATAATACTCAAAAGATTCTTTAGGTTTTTGCTGGTTAGGTATAACTTCCAGATCAAGATCACGGAAAATCACAACCAATGCTTCCATTAAATTCGATTTTCCTGTAGCATTTTCTCCAATTAGCACGTTTTCCATGCAATTGTCAAAGTCAATTTTGAAGTCGTCTAAATTTTTAAATTGACTTTTTATATGAACTTCTTGTATTCTCATCCTTTAAGTGAAATTAACGATTGAGTGTCTTCCTTTACTTCTTTTAAAAGAGAATAAATCTCTTTCAACTCACTGTAGAAATCTTCAATATTGTCTTTATGCTTTGATCTCAACCAAAGTTCTTTTGGCGCAATTGGGTCAGAGATTTCTTGCAAAACCTCCAGTATTGATTTATTGGTTTCCATAGGTATCACTTTCCTTGGTTTTTGCTTTTCTATTGTTTTTTGTTCTAAAAGGTAGTTTTCTTTTTCAATTTGAATTCTTTCTAGTAGTTCCATAGCCTTTTCCTCATGGGAAAACTGAGGCTGCAAACGACCTTCAAATGTTTTCTTTAAAATTGATTGACGAAATACATTTGTTTTAGATAATCCGGACGCTATTGCCAATTCTAATTCATCGATTAATGTAAAACGTGACTCCAACTCCTGAACAATCTGCTGTTGTTCTTCAATTGGAGGGACTTGCAATGAGAATTGTTTAATATCTTTTTGGAAAAGATGAGGAATTGCGCTACCTGAAATCTTCTCTCCAACTATCTTTTGCATAGATGGCCCTAAAAAAAGGTAATATAAAAAGTCTGGGATGAAAGCTTCAAATGATCGTATAACCAATAATGAAGAGTTGACGGTCGCTTTATCTGGCAAATGCTTCACAATACCGACTTTCCCAATTCCAGCTCCATCTTTACAAAGTAGAATGTCATTGATTTGAAGTTTAATCTCAGGACTTTCTTCATAACGATCGATTGAAATATGATTGGCTTGATGAAATGCAACTGTCTTCCCATAATTCAAAGAGTATACAGAAAGGAATAGAGGTCCTTTTTCTGTGTATTCATCTTTTGTTAATCCTTTCCACCCGATTCTTGCATAAATGCCAATCAAATTCTCTAATATGGCTGAAGCCCAGGTATTAATTACTGTGCTTCGCTCAAATGAAATCTCTGTGCTTAACTTGTTTTCTAATGCCACCGTTGAAAAATTTCTTTCAGCTTTTATTTTTTTGAGCTGATCAATAGCATCGTATTCCGAATTTTCTTCTCTCCACTTCTCCGTTAGTTTCCCTTTAAACGCACTTTTTAGCAAAGCCTGTTTATATACTTCTAACTGTTTTTGTGCTTTTTTCAACGCCTCTTCGGCATGGTCGAGTTCGCTGAAAAGCTCTTCAATACGGGCAACAATGCGGTGCTGCTCTTCAAGGGGAGGAAGTACAAAAGGAAAAGTTTCCAATATATTTTTAGATACAGCTTTAAAAGTAGTACCAGTTCCAAGTTTTTCCAGCTCTTTTTCAAAACAACGTAATTGGTATAAAATAAATTTATTGGGAATTCCACCAAACCCTTTTATACCTGCCAAACCACGGCCTATACATGATTGTGTTTTTGCTAAATTAGTTGGTCCAATGGGTGCACGTACTGAAATTAATACATCTTCGGCATCTACTATTTTTAATGGAATGCTACAATATTTTTCAACTTTAGGGTAAATGTCACCAAACTCGCTTTTACCTTGGAAGAAAGGTAATCCAATTTTATTGACATTGTAACTTGAAGAAGGGGGAGATTGACCCATATTGATATTGGAAATATTTCCTAATTCAGATAAAATCCATCCTTCAGGCAAAGTATCTTTTGTTTCACTGTTTTTCATTTAGTTCTGCTTTTTGAGTTACCCGTAATTTCAGGCAGCTAATAATCAGATAGATATACAAATAACTCAAATTCAAACAAATATATATTTTCCATGAACGATAAACAAAATATTTCACCCGAAAAGAAAAGGAGTGTTTAGTGCCGCTGCGCGTTAAAAGTAATATTTGCCGTTCTAATCCAAAGCCTTATCTTTAACGGCTAAAATTTACACGCATGATTAGATCAATGACGGGATTCGGGAAAACCGAATTCGAAGTGGGGAACAAGAAAATTACCCTCGAAATTAAGTCTCTCAACAGCAAACAACTTGATATAAATACCAGGGTTCCGGCCTTGTATCGCGAAAAAGATTTGGAAATTCGTCGCCTTATTTCAGAAATGCTCATCCGCGGAAAAGTGGATTTTGCACTTTATCTCGACAACCTGGGAACCGAGAGTTCATCAAAAATAAATAAAGCAATCGTTAACGATTATTTTCGGCAGTTGTCCGAAGTTCACCAGGAGCTTGGGCTGCCCGTAACCGAGTCTGTTATGCAGTCGATCATGCGGTTGCCTGATGCTGTTAAAACAGTTTACGAAGAACTGGATGAGACCGAATGGCTGGTTGTTCGCGAGAACCTGGCAAAAACACTCGTATATCTGAATGGATTTCGCGATCAGGAGGGACAAGCGCTTCGAAATGATATTGAAGGAAACATCCAGAATATTCTTGATTTGCTCGTACAAGTTGATCCGCACGAAAACCAACGGCTCGACAATGTGAAAGCCCGAATTCTCGATAGCCTTGAATCGCTTCAACTGAATGGCAATGTGGATAAAAACCGTTTCGAGCAGGAATTGATTTACTACATCGAAAAGCTCGACATCAACGAGGAGAAAGTGCGCTTGGCCAACCATTGCAGTTATTTCATTGAAACCATGAACGAAGTTGAACCGTCGGGCCGTAAGCTGGGTTTTATTGCTCAGGAAATTGGCCGTGAAATTAATACTTTGGGTTCCAAGGCCAACGAAAGCAACCTGCAACGTATTGTAGTTCAAATGAAAGATAACCTGGAAAAAATTAAAGAGCAGGTGTTGAATGTGTTGTAGAAATATCCAATATTGAATATCCAATAACCAATACTGAAAGAAAGTGTTTCATGGACCAAAACCTGGAACTTGAAACCTGAAACTCGTTTTATGCAAGGAAAACTCATCATATTCTCAGCGCCATCAGGAGCAGGCAAAACAACCATCGTGAAGCACCTGCTTCAGCAAAAATTAGGATTAGAATTCTCGATTTCGGCTACCAGTCGTGCAATGCGCCACACCGAAACCAATGGGAAAGACTACTATTTCCTCACTTCCGACGAATTCAAAAAGAAGATTGAAAACGACGAATTCCTGGAATGGGAAGAAGTTTATTCCGGAACTTTTTACGGCACGTTGAAATCTGAAGTCGAGCGAATCCGAAATAACGGCAAACATGTTATTTTTGATGTTGACGTTGTTGGCGGCTGCAACATTAAAAAGTATTACGGCGACGAGGCTCTGGCTATTTTTGTTCAGCCACCATCGGTTGAGGAGTTACGCAATCGGTTGGTTTGTCGCTCGACCGATTCCCCCGAAGTGATTGAAAAGCGCGTTGCAAAAGCCGAATACGAATTGACTTTTGCTGATAAATTTGATGTGATCATTGTGAATGATGATTTGGGGAGAGCGCAGCAACAGGCCGAAAAAGTTATTTGTGAATTTATTTCTTTGCCAGCTGCCAGTTGCTAGTTGCCAGCGCAGCGACTGATAAAAAGTCAAATATTACAAAAGCTTGGAAATGATTAAAACCGGACTCTATTTTGGTTCATTTAACCCTGTTCATGTGGGGCACATGGCCATTGCCAATTATATGGTTGAATACACCGAGATCGATCAGTTATGGTTTGTGGTCAGTCCGCAAAACCCCATGAAAAATAAAAAGACACTGCTCGATGACTACCAGCGGCTCGAATTGGTAATTCGGGCTATTGGCGACGATTTACGTTTCAGGGCATCAAAAGTTGAGTTCAATTTGCCTAAGCCTTCTTACACCATTGACACATTGACATACCTGAGCGAAAAGTATCCAACCCACCAGTTTTTTATCCTGATGGGGTCGGATAATCTCGAAGGGATCCATCGATGGAAAAATGCCGATGTTTTGCTGGCAAATTACGACATCATTGTATATCCGCGTCCGGGCTTCGATCCAGAAATGGCAAAAAAGTACCCGCGTGTTCAGGTTGCTCATGCCCCGTTGATGGAAATCTCTTCAACTTTTATACGCGACTCTATCAAAGCCGGAAAAGACGTTCGTCATTTCCTTCCTTACCGCAGCTGGGACTACCTCCAGCAAATGAATTTCTACAAGAAATAGAGTTCGAAGGCGTTTCTGTATAGCCAAGAACTTTTTTCTTTCATTATTGGATATTGGTTATTCTACATTGGAATTTAAATATCCAATAATGAACAACCAATAACCAAATTCCAAATCCAGAATTCCCCTCCATTTTGGAAGGGTTAGGGGAGGCTTCAATCAATATCCCAAATTCCTGCTGCCTTTTCCAGATTTACCAGCGATTCTGTATACAGGTAAAGTGTTTCGTAATATTCGGTCATCACCTCGTTGAACGTTCGCTGGGCATTCAGCAGGTCGCTGATCCCGGTTTCTCCACGTTGATAGGCGTAAGTTCTGGCATCCAGAATTTGTGTGGCTTCGTCAATCATGCCGTTTTTATAATGCAGCATTTGCTTTTCCGATGCTTTAAACGCTACCCATGCCTGCGAAACTTCCGTAGTAATTTGTAACTGAATATCTTTAAGGCTGGTTTCGCTTTGTTTAATGGCTTCCCGGGCTGCCAAAATTTCACCTTTATTCAGGGTCGATAATTTTAACGGAATGGTAATTCCGCCACTATATGAATTAAATGCCGGCGCCGGGGCAATTTCGTTTTTTACCTCGGTACTGTGTGAGTAACCGGCTTCAATTGCAAATTCGAAAGCGCGGTTTGCTTGAATCAGACGAAGCTGTTTTTCACTGATTTCCTTATTTCGAATGGCCAATTGAATATCTGCTCGTCGTTCAATGGCCGATTGGATAAGCGCATTCAAATCGAAATCGCGCTTTTGTAACGGAAAATTTCCTGAAGGTGAAATAGAGTTCTCTGTGTTGCTTTCCCCCTGAAGTTGAGCAAGATATATCAGCGAATTCTGAAAATCGGCATCAGCCTGAAATACCAGGTTTTGTTGTGAACGTGCTTCGAGCTTGGTTTGCCTGGCATCGGTAGCATTAATCGATCCGTTTTTCAGACGGAGACTATCGGCTTGCGCCAGCTTGTTCATGCGGTCGTAAATTTCCGACTGCACTTCGAGTAGTTTTTTTTGCCTGATGGCATTGAAATAACCAAGCGTTGCTTCGGCCCGAAGATTCTGAAAATAGGCATCCAATGCGGTTTGTGCTAATTCTTTCTGGCTTTTGGCCAGCGAGATATTGGCCCCGCGTTTATTTCCAAAGCTAATCGGGTAGCTTATTCTTGCATCAATTCCTTGCCCCATAAAAAGCTTTTGATCCTGATTGTTTGAATACGAAAATGAGAGTTCCGGATCGGGAAAAACTTTTGCGGCTTTCAACTGGGCATCGGCAATGCTCACATTAAATTGTTCTGCTGCGTAACCCAGGTTGCCTTTGTTTACTCCTGAAAGAAACTCGCTCAGCGTAAGCGGAACTGGTTTGGTCTGAGCCGAAAGCATTATTGTTTCAGCACAGAGTATTAAGAATATGAATAGTTGTCGTTTCATTTTAAACTTTTAATGTATTTAAAACCAATAAATTATGTTGGTTTGCTTTAACGACTCACCCCAATCGTCGCGTGCTCCGATCTTCCCCTCTCTCACGAGAGAGGGAAGAAGTCCATCGCAGATGGACTTGGGGTGAGTTGTAATTTTGACAATCATAATATTTCAAATTTCTTCAGTTTTTTGTCGGCTCTCAAAACGTTTTTCAACCATATAGTACAAGGTAGGCAACGCGTAAAGAGTAATTACCGTGCCAAATGCTAATCCGTAAACAATCACGGTAGCCAGTGGTCGTTGCACATCTGAGCCAATGTTGGTTGATAGCGATGCCGGAATCAAACCTAATATAGCTACCGACGAGGTCATTAAAATTGGCCGGAAACGGTGTAAAGCGCCTTCGATAACAGCTGTTTTCAGATTTTCGCCTTGTTCTCGCAAATGGTTAATATGCGAAATCATCAATACGCCATTCTGGATAAACACCCCAAACAGGGCAATAAAACCTACGGCTGATGATACATTGAAAGTCATTCTGAACACATTCAATGCCAGCATACCACCGAAAATAGCCAATGGCAACATACCAATTTGCAGCCAGGCTTGCCTGAAATTTCCGAAATTCCAGAACAAAAGAATAAACATCAATGCCAGAGAAAGAGGTACAATGAGTGCCAGCCGTCCGTAAGCGCGCTGCTGGTTATCAAATTGTCCACCCCAAAGGATGTGAAAATCATGATGGTCGTAAATCACATCTTTTTCGATGGTGCGATTGGCCTCGTGCAGGAAAGACGAAATGTCGCGGTCGCGCAGATTTACACGTACGGTTACAAAACGGTGGTTTCCTTCACGGGTAATGATTCCCGGACCGGTGGTAGTTGTAATTTCGGCAATTTGAGATAAGGGTATTTTTGCGCCCGTTTCCGAAGTAAGCATCAGGTTTCCAATCTTTTCGGGAGTATCTCTGAATTGCTCGTTGTAACGGCAAATAATGTCGTACACTTTATTTCCGATGAAAACCTGAGAAATGGCTTTCCCACCAATGGCAACTTCAATCAGTTCGGCCACATCTGAAACGTTCAGCCCATATTCGGCAATTTTGGCGCGGTTGGCGTGAATCTGCAACTGTGGAAGTGGCGGCTCCTGCTCAATACTTACATCTTCGGCTCCTTCTATTTTTTGAACTTTCGATTTGATGTCTTGGGCAATCCGGCGGGCTTCCTGCTGGTCTTCGCCATAAATTTTGATAGCCAGATCGCTGTGCGAACCAGCAATCTGGTCCATTACCATATCAATAATAGGCTGAGAAAATCCAATTTCATATCCTGGTAATTTCGCCAGGTCGGCAGCCATTTCTTCTACCAATTGGGTTTTCTTTTTTCGTTTAGCCCATTGGTCATAAGGTCGTAATCCGACGGCACATTCAACATGGGCAGTCGAAAACGGGTCAACACCTTCGTCGTCGCGTCCAACCTGAGTCATCACATAACTTACCTCGTCGAATTTGATCACATGTTTCCTAAGTGTGTCGGCCATTGCTTTGGATTGATCGAGGTTAATTCCCGGAGGAAGCTGCACCTGCATCCAGAGCGAACCTTCGTCGAGCGTTGGAAGGAAATCTTTTCCAACCATGATTGATAAAATAATTGTTGCCCCGAGTATTGCAGAAAGAGGAGCCAAAACCTTTTTAGGGCGGTCAACCAAGCGCGAGATCAGCTTCCGGTAGAAATGATTCAGCTTTTCGAGCCATGGATTTTTGGCAACTTTTCGTGGTTTGCGGTAAACCCAATAGGCCAAACCCGGCACGAGCAAAAGCGCAACAGCCAAGGCTCCCAACAGAGCATATCCAACAGTAAAAGCCATCGGGGTGAACATCTTTTTTTCGATGCGTTCGAAAGTAAACAACGGCAGGTAGGCCATGATGATAATGAGCAATGAGAAGAAAATTGGTTTACCAACTTCAGCTGCACGTTTCACAATGTTTTCGGCGTGCAGTGGTTCATCAGGGTTTTCCTCGCGTTTGCGTAAAATGGTTTCCATCATCACAATCGATCCGTCAACAATTATCCCAAAGTCGATGGCTCCCAGCGACAATAGATTGGCCGGAATATTGGTAATGTGCATCAAAATAAACGCGATGAGCAGCGAAAGCGGAATAGCAACCGCAGCAATCAGCGCGCCACGCCAACTTCCGAGGAAAATAATGAGCACGGTAACTACCAGTAAAATACCGAACAGCAAAGTATGCGAAACGGTGCTCAGTGTTGCATGCACCAGGTGCGTGCGGTCCATAAATACATGAATTTTCACGCCTTTGGGCAAAGTCTCGTTGTTCAGTTCATCGATGGCCTGATGCACATTTTCAAGTACCTGCGAAGGATTTTCGTATCGCAGCAATTGTACAATTCCCTGGATGCCATCGTTGTAATTGCGCTGGCGGTCGGTATAGCCCATTACGCCCTTACGCTCAATGTTTCCGTATTTGAGGGTGCCCAAATCGTTGAGGTAAATAGGTAATCCGTTAGCAGTTTTTACCACAATACGGCCCAAATCGTCGAGGTCTTTTACAAGGCCAATTCCTCGAACCACATACGAAAGGTTTCCTCGATCGATCATACTTCCGCCAGCGTTGGCGTTGTTTTTGCCAATACGGTCAATTACATCGGCCAGCGAAATATTGTATTTCTCCAGTTTTTTTGGGTCAATTTCAATCTGGAACTGAGTCGTAATCCCGCCAAAATTCGAGACGTCGGCTACGCCGGTAACCTGCTTCAGGCGAGGAATAATTACCCATTTCTGGAGGTCGGTTATTTCGCGCAGGTTGTGGTTTTCGCTTTCAATTACATAACGGCAAACTTCGCCGGTGGGGGAGGTGAGCGGGTTTAGGCTGGGCGCTGCACCAAACGGAAGTTCTACTTCATTAATTCGTTCCTGAACCCGTTGACGGGCAAAATAGTCGTCGGTTCCATCCTTAAAAACCAAAATGATGGTTGAAATACCGAACATATTTTTGCTGCGCATGGTTTGCAATCCGGGCAACCCGTTTAGTTCTTTTTCGAGCGGTATAGTAATTTGCTGTTCTATTTCTTCGGCAGCCAGCCCCGGAACCTGTGTGGCAACCTGAACTGTTACATCTGCAATATCCGGATAAGCATCGATAGGCAATTGAACCCATGAATAAACGCCAAAAGCCGAAACCAGCAAAAAGCAGGTAATGATAAGCAGACGTCGATGAATAAAAAGTCGGAGTAGTTTTTCCATATTATTTACCGTAAATAAATGGCTCCTTCGCTAACGATAGTTTCGTTTGGCGCCAGGCCGCTGTTAACAATCAAATCTTTGTCGTTGCCAGTCGAAACCGTAACTGTTCGTTTCGTGAACTTGTTTTTCCCGGTTTGCACGAAAACATAAGCATGATCTTCTTCCTGCAAAACTGCGCTTGCCGGAATTACCATGGCGCCAAGCAGCTGATGCGTGAAAGCCACGTTAGCAAACATGCCTGGCTTCAACATTTTTTCGTGGTTGCGGCATTCCACATACACTTCAACCGAACGGGTTTGTTCGTCGAGAATGCTACCCACGTAACTCACAAACCCGTTGATTTGCTTGTTCGGGTGGCAATCGGCCACAACGTGCACCGAATCAATCGAATTGATCAGCCCCATATTTTTTTCTTTCACCTGGGCTACTACCCACACCTTGCTTAGGTTAGCCACTTCGGCCTGTGGCTCAGCATCGCTTTTCAGGTATTGGCCAACTGTGAGGTTATTTTTTACAATTTCTCCTGAAATAGGTGATCGAACAATTAATGGTTTCCCTAAACTAATCTCGTCGGATTTTACATTGAAAATAAGTAACGAGGCTTCGGCTTTCTCGTATTCACGATTGGCAATCTGTAGTGCAGCTTCGGCTTCTTCAGCTTCTTTTTTAGAACCAACTGCGTGTTCAAGAAGGTCTTTCTGGCGGTTGTAATTGTTGGTTGCCAGTTGTTTTTCCTGACGTGCCTGCACATAAGCTTTTACAGTTTCAAAATAATCAGGCGAATAAATCTCGAAAACTGGCGAACCAGCCGAAACCATTTGTCCCAGTTTGACAAACGATTTGGTAATACGGCCTTCGAATGGTACCGACAGCTCGGCTTTCGAGCCGGTTATTACTTTTACTGTTCCGATGGTAATGTAATGAGAGTGATAATTTTCAGGTGTAACTATTAGTAGTTTAATTTTTTGCAAAACTGGTGACATGTCAGGTACTTCAACTGACTCGTCGGCTTTGCGAATAATGGTTTCCTTATCGGATTGAGCCGGTTTGCCTGTTTGGTTGCACGATAAGGCTATCAGCGCTAAAAGTCCGGCAAATAAAGTAACAGAATACTTCATGAATAATATTTTAAGGTTACTTCGAAATATGCAAATGCAACTATTTCGTACGAACTGTAATTAAATCATCTGCTTAGTTGAAAACTTTAAATAATTTTTCGTCAGAGAGAAGATCGGATTTGATATGAATATAGTGTATAATAACTTCAGAGAATGTAAAAACAATATCTCTTAATTAAAAATCAAAACAAGTATTATCTCCCATTTATGACAGATAGTATACATTCAATAAACGAAAATCCCTCTAAATTATTAATTTAAACCAACAGGAGGACCCCTGCGGTAGTAGGCATCTGGATTATATTGAAGTGCATTTGAAATTGGTTTAGCAACCAATAAATATCTTTTCCCAACTAATGATCCGATAACAAATAATCCTGAAAAAGCAATAAAACCAGCAGTTTCAGTTAAAATCTTGATTAAGTCGTATTGAGCTGCTGTGTGGTTATGTTGTTGATTACTAAAGGGGTGCGAATGAAAAATAATGGTATACCCCAATTTATGTGAGTGCCAGAAAAGAGTGATGCTACTGTAATAAGAAACAAACAGCAACAGAAAAATTAACCCTAAAACTTTTCTTGCACGTAAACGCATCATTAAACTTTTCAACAAAAGTAAATATTAGTTTTAAAAAACAGATACATACCCAATCTTACCTTTCGAGATGTATTAAAAACGTAACATCTTACTTTAAAAAAGTTGCGACTTTATCAAAGATAACTTTGAACTGATGGTCTACTTCATTTTGAAAGCTCTCATTTTTTATAGGGAAAGGGTTTTCATGGGTATACGGATATGGAAAATCAAGTATTTCGACATGCGAAGGAAGATTATTTTTTATACCTTTTAATGTTGAAATAATAGCTTTGGGTGGTACTACTTTGTCTTTTTCAAGACCTATGGCGTATATTCGTTTTCCCATTTCATTTAATTTATGTTCGCGCATTTCAGCTCCCTCTTTTAGAAAAGTCATAGAATACAAAGGGGCCCATGTATATCGAATTTCCGGGATATCCCATTCGTCGAAGTATTTTTTTATTTGGGCGAAATATTCGACATTAGCCAGCGACTTAAGTCTTGCAAATGCTTTACTGTCAATAATAAACCTCGATATTCCATTCATTTGATCAAACGTTGCACCTCCACAAAAAAGAAATAGCTTAGTCGAATCGAAAAGACCAAATGGATTATCCATAACCAGTAGTTGCGATAAAAATGCCCCTATTGAATAAGAACAAATATTGATAAGTGTATCTTCCTCGAAATTTGGATGGTTCCCTTGTTTAATTGAACGGATAAAACGCACAACATCGATAAAACTCTGCATACCAGAAAGAAAGAATTGTTCAGGATTATTTTCTATTCTGGTACTAATTGCTGCATTCAGGTAACTCGAATTATTTAGCCCAGGGCTATATGTCTTACGTTGTTCTGACAGTTTCATCATTGTTCGGGGGTCGTTCCATTCTATGGGCGATCGGTTCATGTGAAAGGCCAACGGGAAAAGGATAACAGGTTGGTTTGTATTTTGGGCCAAATAACTCGCCCATACCAGGTATTTTTCCCAGGAACGTTCGTTGAGTCCATGAAGTAAAAGAATTGCTTTGTTATATTTTTGGAATTTTTCAGGAAGAAAAATTGAATAGAAGAAATGGTCGTTTCCCCAGGTTTTACTTCTTAGCAAGTCGGCATCTATATTATTTTTTGTGTAAAGACAAGTCTTTGCCTGGGCTAACGAAAACTCGGATTCAAATGTATAATTAGCAATACAGGTAGTCAATTCATGTATGTCGATGCTTGTTTTTTGTTGCGTAAAATCCTGTGCTAGTATCTTGTACTGAAGTTGATAGTTCATCATTTATATTTAATTAATTTATTGTTTGTCAATGTGTTAAACAAATGTCTGTAAAAATTTTTTTCTATAAAAGTGAGATGGTGTTGACTAAAAAATACTGGGATGAAAAAGATAAAAAGGGACAAAAACAAGTATTTTGGGACGAAAATGGTTTCCTTGAAATCAAATGATTTATTGGTTAATGACAGGAATTTGTATGTTTATGGGAAATTTAAAGTCTGGATTAACCTAACCGGGAAAATATGTCTACTTTTATGTTGTGAATAATGTGGAGACGTTAATTTATGAATGGGCTTCAGAAGAAAATACCTAACTTTTTCATTACCAAACGGAATACAGTAATTCAAATCATTTTTACAACTGTATTTGCCTTTGTGTTCATTAATATTTATAAACCTTTTGGCTCGCAACACTGGTATAACATAACTCAGTTTCAATTTTTCCTTTTCTCCGGGTTGCTTGTTTTACAAGGAATGTTGGTTGTTCTGTTAAGTCGTATTTTTCTTTTCAGGATAAAGAAAAATCAAACGATAACAGTAAAAGGATATGCGCTTATGGTTGCACTCGAAATTATTGTAATGGCTTCTTTGTATGCAACTTACGAAAAAATTATTGTAAAAGATACACGATCATTTCTAAAACTGTGGTACATAGCCGGAGGTAATACTTCGCTTATTTTGCTTATTCCTTATCTAATTAGCTCGTTGTATTTTGCCTGGGATGACAAACGACATAAATTTGAGAACTTACTTCGAGAAAAAAGTAGTAATGATCTGGCTCCTTTCATTTCGTTTTACGATGAAAAAGAGGCGCTTAAGCTAACGATTAAAACTAGCGATCTATATTATATCGAATCGAGTGATAATTATGTTACTCTTCATTTTGTAGATGGAGATGTTGAAAAAAGATATCTCCTTCGAAATAGTATGAAACGAATGGAGAAGATGTTGGTAAAGTATCGGGTTATTAGATGCCACAGGTCGTATATGGTGAATGTCAGCCAGATAAAATTGATCAAGAAAGGTAAAAAGGGTTATCAAATTGAGATGAACATGCCCGACAAACGTATTTTACCTGTTACTAAAATACACGAGCATGAGTTGCTTGCATGTTTACAACTTAGTCAGAAATGATTTTTTTTGAGAACTTCAAAAACTTTTGAATGTCCATCGTTGTTCCCAGTTTAATGAATTATTTCATGTTTAAAAAAGTTTTTTAAATCATTTTGATATTTCTAATATTATATAGATGAAATCAAGATTTAAGGATTTATTGCTTGTCACCGGGTCGGGAAGAAATGTTGGAAAAACTACTTTTATTTGTAGTGTTATTGCACATCAACGTTTAAGCAAATTTGGAACAATAAAGATTAGTCCGCATTTTCATGATCCAACGCCAGGATTAATTCCAATTTTAGAAACATTTGGTTTTAGAATTTATGAAGAAACAAACCTGGAATCAGGGAAAGACACTTCTCGTTATTTACGGGCAGGTGCAGTAAAATCGTATTATATTCAAAGTGATGATGACCATTTAAGGGAAGCTTTTAATCTGACAACCGTGTTATTTGATCCTGATTTGCCATTTTTGGTCGAATCAGCAAGGCTAAGGCAAATTCTTAACCCTGAGTTTTTTGTTTTCATCCAGGGAGGCGAGGATATTGAAAAGCCTTTTTCGGTTGAAATGCGTGAAAAAGCTGATATTACTGTTTTTTCGAATGGAGGAGAATTCAGTATTGGCCCTGAAAAGATTTATTTTAACAAATACTGGAAAGTTGAAGAATATTTTTATGCCTAGATTGAACAAATTATAGACCAGTCAAAAATCGCTACTTAAGCAGAAATGAATACACGATGAACGACAGAATTTGTTAGTTTTGAGTTAAGTTTATTGATGTTAGTTTATCATGGAAAAATTCCGCACCGAATCTGATCTATTAGGTTCTCGTTCCATTTCTTCGGAAGTTTTTTGGGGAATTCATACTGAACGTGCCTTGGAAAATTTCCCTCTCTCTGGGAGAAAAATTAATACTGAATTGATTAAGGCTTATGGAGATGTAAAATTGGCTTGTTGCAGAACAAACCGTCAATTAGGGTATTTTTTAGATAATCTCAAATCTGAATCAATTGAACAGGCTTGTACTGAATTGTCCGGTGGCGTTTTGAATTCTCATATTGTTGTTGATGCTTTTCAGGGTGGGGCAGGTACTTCAACTAATATGAATGTAAATGAGGTGATTGCTAACCGTTCGCTTGAGATTGCCGGAAAAATAAAGGGCGATTATGCCTATATTTCTCCATTAGATGATGTTAACCTGCATCAATCAACTAACGATACTTACCCTACGGCGCTCAAAATTGCAGCGATCCGGCTAATTCGAAAACTTGAGGGGGAAATACTGGCCCTTCAGGAAAGTTTCCAGGCAAAAGAAAAGGAATTTGCTCATGTCGTAAAGTTAGGGCGAACACAATTGCAGGATGCTGTACTCACAACTCTTGGCCGGGAGATGGGTGCTTATGCCGAAGCTTTTAACCGCGACAGGTGGCGCCTTTCGAAATGTGAAGAGCGTTTGCGTGTTGTGAATCTGGGTGGAACGGCTATTGGTTCAGGAATCGGCGCTCCTCGTCAATTCATTTTTCGGGTGGTTGATAACCTTCGCGAAATAACTGGAATAGGTTTGACAAGGGCTGAAAATATGATCGATAATACGCAGAATGCTGATGTTTTTGTCGAAGTTTCTGGTTTGTTGAAAACCTGTGCCGTTAACCTTATTAAAGTTAGCAACGACTTACGTTTGATGTCGAGCGGACCAGATGGTGGACTAAATGAAATATTTCTGCCACAAAAGCAAGCCGGATCGTCAATTATGCCAGGAAAAGTAAATCCGGTAATTCCTGAGGCAGTAGCTCAGGCTGCAATAGCTGTTTGTGGAAATGATACGGTGATTACACAGGCTTCGGCTGCCGGAAATTTGGAGTTGAACCAGTTTATGCCATTAATAGCTGATAAATTATTGGAAAATATTGATCTGCTTATAAAAGCCTCAGAAATATTACGAATTCACTGTATTTTGGACATTACAGCCAATGAGGAAAAATGCCGGGAAAATGTATTAAACTCTACTGCTATAATTACTGCGATTATTCCTAAAATTGGGTATGAACGTGCCTGTGAAATTGTAAAGATCGCAAATATTAACCATACTTCTGTTTACCAGGAAATTCTATGTTCTGAAGTTGTTAATGAACAATATTTTAGCGAGTTAATTAGCCCTGAAGCTGTTTGCAGGCTTGGATTTTGATGATAAACTTTGCCACTATTTATAATTATTCCAAATAATTGTTAATGTATTTTGTTATTTGTTTGAAATATTCTAGTTTGGCGTCAGAATTTAATATTAACCAATAAAAATTTCCAATCATGAAAAAATTAGCAATGGTTTTGGCTATAGCCTTCACAATGGGTTTGGCAGCTTCTACAGTTTCTGCAACAACTGTAACTGACGATAAACCAAAGAAAGAATGCTCCGAAGCCCAGAAAAAATCATGTGCAGCTGAAAAAAAATCTTGTTGTGCAGATAAAAAAGGATGCTGTACTAAAGACAAGAAAGCTGAAACTCCTGCAAAGAAATAACTCTTCACTGAAATTTGAGGATAAAAATAAAATGACTGGTAATAATTTACCGGTCATTTTATTTTTTCGGAGCTGTTTTTTTTGTTCGTATTATCTTTTCTCTTTTCCTGGTTTATCTCTGCCTTTTTTTTGTCAATCGACCTACGGAAATCCCAAGGCAAATTGTATGAAATTGTATAGGTAAAATCAGCATTGAAACTGTGGCTCGCTTTTCCATATCCTGGAATAAAAAATACAGGAGGCATTCCAAGGTCTTTATGGTTAATTAGAATTTTTCCACGAATAGTCCAGCCCAAATAAATATTTTTTATTACTTCTCCTTTCATTCCAATTAAGAATTCAGCCCAGTGGGCGCCATAATTCTGACTGGCAAAGTCACTGGTTACAGTGTTCCAGTACGAATCGATTGTATACGAATTTACCTGTTGCTTCGCTAACGCAAATCCATAACGTAAACCAACCACAAATATGTTTTTATCGTTAGTGTTTTCTGCCTGAAGTACGTTGTAATCGATTCCGATTCTGGAATAGCTGCCCGAACTTTTGTAATTCACATAGCTGGTATTCAGTTTCATGTAGTCAAGCCCGGTTTCGAAAACTGGAAAAAGATTAGGCCAAAGTTCCATATCAACTGAAAATTCCGACCCATACCGGTTCCCTTTAATCCATAAATCCTGAAATGGTCGTGTTATGTCAGTAGAGATGCGAAGTCCTTTCATTCGGATGTAATTATCTGTCCGTTTGGGTTTTATCTTCTTCTCTGGTTCTTTCTGCCCGTAACTAGTTACTGCCAGAAAGCAAAGGAACAATGTAAATTTTAATATTTTCATGTAAAGTATTGGTTACCAAACTGTCAGTAATTTGTATAGACGAAATTCTATTTTTTGTTGAATTAATTTGCTTGAGTTTATATTCATAATAAAAGCCCGATTCCATTGATTCATACACAGTATTTGTTTGATGAAAAAAAGTAATGGTATCAATTACTGAATCGAAAATCACTTGGAAACTAGTAGACTGGTCGGGCGATAATGGCAAAATGAAAGAATTTGAGCTTTTATTGTTGTAAAATAAACTGTCGCGACCAACTGGTTTAATTGTTATTGTAGGTGTAATTGATGCTTTTGTTGCTGAGTTATACAGCGTTGCTTTGATTCTTGATTGAGGTGGTATGTCGAATACTTCTTTGCAGGCAGAAACGATAATTAGAAATAAAATCAGAAATATGAGGTTCTTCATTCCGAATAGCTATAATTTTGAGCTTCAAAGGTAGATATAATCCAATTGAATCAGAACAACTCGCTATTTTTTTGACCGGCTTTATCTCTCGTTATTTTGTCGCTGTTGGGGTTAATGAAATTTAAATATCTTTGCGGCAATATCCGTTTGACAATTTGATTAATAAGATTTTTTTAGAAATCAGGAATGAAGAACATACGTAATTTTTGCATTATTGCACACATCGATCATGGTAAAAGTACATTGGCCGACAGGCTGCTCGAATACACCAAGACACTTGATGCCAGGGCGATGAAAGCTCAGGTACTCGATAGTATGGACCTTGAGCAGGAACGTGGTATCACTATTAAAAGCCATGCCATACAAATGCAATATTCGCATGGTGGAAAGGAATATATCCTTAACCTGATAGATACTCCTGGACATGTTGATTTTTCGTATGAAGTTTCACGTTCTATTGCTGCCTGTGAGGGAGCTTTGCTTATTATCGATTCTACGCAAGGAATTCAGGCGCAAACCATTTCGAACCTTTACCTGGCAATCGAACACGATTTGGAAATAATCCCTATTCTTAATAAGATGGATTTGCCTAATGCTATGCCTGAAATTGTTGAAGATCAAATAATTGGGTTGATTGGTTGCAAACGGTCTGATATTATTAGGGCAAGTGGAAAAACAGGAATGGGTATTGAAGAAATTTTGGAACGTATAGTAAATGTTATACCCGAACCACAAGGCGAAGCAGAATCACCACTACAGGCATTGATTTTCGACTCTGTTTTTAACCAGTTTCGGGGTGTAATTGCCTATTTTAAAGTAGTAAATGGTATAATCAGAAAGGGCGATGCTGTACGTTTTGTTAATGCAGGTAAAGATTATATTGCCGACGAAATAGGTGTTCTGAAGCTTGGAATGATAGAAAGGCAGGAGCTTCAAACCGGCGATGTTGGCTATGTTATCTGCAATATTAAAACCGCCAAGGAAGTAAAAGTTGGCGATACAATAACTCATTCCAAAAACCCATGTGATAAGGCCATTGCTGGTTTTGAAGAGGTAAAACCAATGGTTTTTGCCGGTGTTTATCCAATTGACTCAGAGGATTATGAAGATTTGCGTTCGGCAATGGAGAAACTACAGCTCAATGATGCTTCGTTAACTTACGAACCTGAATCATCGGCGGCTTTAGGTTTTGGTTTCCGTTGCGGATTTCTTGGTTTGTTACACATGGAAATTATCCAGGAGCGTCTTGATCGTGAGTTTGATATGAACGTGATTACTACCGTACCCAATGTTTCGTATCATGTTCATACTACAAAAGGCGAAACTATTACGGTTTATAACCCTTCAGGAATGCCTGCATCAACTACAATCGATGATATTGACGAGCCTTTTATCCGTGCTAATATTATAACTGCTACGGATTATATTGGCCCAATTATGACTTTGTGCCTCGATAAACGTGGAACACTTATCAAACAAGATTACCTGACTACCGACCGTGTTGAACTCGTATTTGACTTGCCTTTGGGTGAGATTGTATTCGACTTTTATGATAAGCTTAAGAGTATATCAAAAGGTTATGCTTCATTCGATTATCATATCATTGATTTTCGTCCTGCCAAACTGGTAAGGCTCGATATATTATTAAACGGTGAAATGGTTGATGCTTTATCAACTTTAATACATTTTGATAATGCATACAATTTTGGTCGTCGTATGTGTGAGAAACTGAAAGAGTTAATTCCGCGCCAACAGTTCGATATTGCAATTCAGGCTGCCATTGGTGCGAAGATAATTGCCCGTGAAACGGTGAAAGCTGTACGGAAAGACGTAACAGCCAAATGTTATGGTGGTGATATCACGCGCAAACGTAAATTGCTTGAAAAACAGAAAAAAGGTAAGAAGAGGATGAAACAAGTTGGAAATGTTGAGGTTCCACAAAATGCCTTCCTCGCTGTGTTGAAATTGGATTGATTGTGAATTTGGCATATAAACAAGAAAATCCTGTCTTATCGACAGGATTTTCTTGTTTATATAGAGGATCATTCTACAAAATTAGTTTATAACCTTTCCCATGTACATTGATAATTTCAATTTTCGGATCGTCTTTTAAATGCTTTCTTAATTTGGTAATGTACACATCCATACTTCTGGCGTTAAAGTAATTATCATCAATCCAAATAGTTTTCAGTGCAAAATTACGTTCCAAAACTTTATTTGCATTATTACAAAGTAGGCGAAGCAACTCGGCTTCTTTTGTTGTAAGTTTTACTTCACCTTCTTCTCCTCCTGAAAGGATTTGTTTGCGAGAATCAAACGTATAAATACCAAGCTGATAAATAGCATTTTCAGTTGAGCTGTTATCCTGGCTTACTCTTCTTAAAATAGCTTCAATACGGAAAATAAGTTCTTCCATACTGAACGGTTTGGTAATATAGTCGTCGGCACCAATTTTGAAACCTTCCAATACATCTTCCTTCATGTTCTTGGCTGTTAGGAAAATAATCGGAATATCCATATTCAATAAACGAATGTCTTTTGCCAAAGAAATACCATCTTTTTTTGGCATCATAATGTCAAGTATACAAAGGTTGTACTGTTGATTCTTTGTAAATCCTTTGTATGCAGCTTCTCCATCTGGATATAAATCGGTATCATATCCTTTGGCAATTAAGTATTCTTTCAGCAACAGACCGAGATTCTCATCATCTTCGGCCAAAAGCAATCTTACTTTTTTTTCCATGTTCGTCAAAATTTATTGGAAAATATATCATGAATTTTGTTCCTTTATTTAAAACACTGTCAACTTTAACTTTTCCCCGATGGGCATCAACAATAATTTTTACATAGCTTAGACCTAGTCCAAAGCCTTTTACATCGTGAACATTACCCGTTGGAACACGATAGAACCTCTCAAAAATCTGGCCAAGATGTTCTTTTGAAATGCCGATGCCATTATCTTTAACCGAAACAACAACATATCCATCTTCAATGCCAGTGGATATGGCTATTTTCGGTTCTTCTTTGCTGTATTTCACTGCATTATCGAGCAAGTTAAATAAAACATTTGTAATATGTACTTCGTCTCCCTTTATAATTGAAGGATTAGCCCTGAGGTCGGAAACCAGTTCACCATTTTTAGACTTCACCCTGAGCTCAAAGTTTAAAACGACCGAGTTTATTAATGTATTAATATTCACTTCCTTAAACTTGAGTTTGAGTTTCCCTTCATTGAAAACAGCCATTTGCAATACTTTTTCAACCTGGGTGGTCAAACGTTTACTTTCTTGAAAAATAATTCCCGAAATATGCTCGATTGTTGTAGGAGTATTTGAAACTGTATTATCGCGTAACATTTGACTGGCAAGCGAAATTGTTGATATAGGCGTTTTCAGCTCATGAGTCATGTTGTTGATAAAGTCGTTCTTTATTTCAGATAATTTCTTTTGGCGAAGAATGATCATGATGCTGAAGATGAAAATTCCAATCAACATTGCTGTAAGAACAAATGTTGGGATTACCCATAATCCTGTTTCTTTGAGCAAGTAGGTATCTTGTTTCGGAAAATAAATATAAAGCCAGTTTGGTTTTAGTTGTTCTTCAACATCATTTGGGAACAACAATACCTGGTATTCTTTCTTTTCCTTAGGGTTATATTCTTTATCGCCAAAAGCAAATCGTTCTTTCCCCCTTGAAAACGTTTTAACTGCACATTTAAAATCAAGAGAAATGCCTTGTTTTTTCAATTCAGTGCGTATTAATCGGCCAAGAGTTGGAGGTAGACGTTCTTCAATAGGCAAAGCTGACTGTATACTTCTAATCTGCGACAGGCGGAGAAAACGAATCTGTTGCTCCATTCGATCATGGTACTGTTTGCTCACAAAGTCGTTATATTCATGTATTCTGTCAAAAGCATTTGGGTAATCACCAGGACGACCTCTTTCATTACCTTCATCTTCGTTGGGCCCAAATTCAACATTATATTCTTCTGTTGATACTCCATTTGAAATTTGCTGTGAATATCGCCATGATATTTGAAGATCTTTGGGATTTGATAATAATCCGAGGGGAGAAAGAGCTCCGGTGTTCTCATGTTGAATTGAAATGCTTTTTTCGAAAGCAGCCATGCTTGAAGCTTCTTCCATTTCAAGACGGTTCGATACACTTATTAGTGCATTTTTTATTGATGTGTTGAATGACTCCTCTTTTATTTCAAGGGCTTTAATAATAGAGTTGGTCTGGACAATAATTAATCCAGTCATAACCAATGCTATAATAACAATCAATGTAAGAATTACCCGTTTACTCATTTTGCAAAGATAATTTTTAAACTTGCTGATAATTAATACTTAACAATATTTAACACAGCCTGATCTTCACTGTTTTAGGGTGTTTTAACATCAAGGATTTTTCCTTTGGACATTTTCCAGAAATAGAAGGAAATATTACTGATTACTGTTTTTGGTAAAAATGACGAGATATAAAGGATGAAGAAAAATCTTTTATTCCTGCGCCGATGGCTCCGGATACAAATCCTTAATTCGGTCTAAAGCAACCCGGGAGGCATTTTGTTGGGCTTCTTTCTTCGATGCGCCCGAACCCTTACCTAAAAGTTCGTTGTCTATTTCAATAGTTGCGGTAAACCAAGGCTGTTTTCCGTCATTTTTACTTTCATCTGAAGTATCAAAGGATACAGCTTTCTTATTTTTTTGCGACCATTCGATCAATTGACTTTTGTAATTCGAGTTGGTATTTTGAACTTCAACCAGATTTACATAGTTATTCAATAATTTTCTGGTAATAAATTTTTTAGCCTCTAAATACCCTTTGTCTAGGTAAATTGCACCAATTAATGCTTCAAGAGTGTCACCATAAATATGGCTCGATTCGATGGTTGATGTTGTGTTTGATTGGATATAATGGTTTAGTCCAATTTGATAAGTGAGCTGGGTGAGGAAACTTCGGTTAACCAGTTTTGATCGCATTTGGGTGAGGTAACCTTCGTCTTGGTTTGGAAATCGGTTATACAGGAAATCAGCAATTGCTGCTCCCAGAATGGCATCGCCCAGATATTCAAGTCGTTCATTATTAATGAAGTTCCCTTGCGAATCAAGTTTTGAAGCCGACTTATGAATAACTGCGATATCGTAGACCCTCAGATTGGTGGGGTAAAAGCCTAGTAACGATTTTAAAAATAAATAAAACTCTTTTCTAGAAGAAGAAAAGAGTTTTATTCTTTGAACGATGGTTCGTATCACTTTTATTAAATTTTCTTAAAAATAACAGAAGCGTTGTGTCCACCAAAACCAAACGTATTGCTTAAAGCGGTTTGGATGTTACGTTCTTTAGCGACATTGAAGGTAAAATCAAATTTGGAATCGATTTCCGGATCGTCGTTAAAGTGGTTAATTGTTGGCGGAATGATACCATGTTTAATTGCCAGGATCGATGCAATAGCTTCAACAGCTCCGGCGGCTCCTAAAAGGTGGCCAGTCATTGATTTGGTAGAGCTGACGCTAAGTTTGTAGGAATGGTCGCCGAAAACTTTTTGAATTGCTTTGGGTTCAGCAATATCGCCTAGAGGAGTTGAAGTTCCGTGAACATTAATATAATCAATGTCTTCTGGTTTCATTCCGGCGTCTTCGATAGCCCATTTCATTACTAATGATGCACCGCCTGCATCTGGATCAGGAGCTGTCATGTGGTAGGCATCTGCCGACATCCCTCCTCCAACCAATTCTGCGTAAATTTTAGCCCCTCTTTTCACTGCATGTTCATATTCTTCAAGAATAAGAGCACCAGAACCTTCGCCCATCACGAATCCATCACGATCAGCATCAAAAGGTCTTGATGCTGTTAATGGATCATCGTTTCTGGTAGAAAGAGCCCGCATGGAATTAAATCCGGCTAAACCTGCGGGATTGATTGCTGCTTCAGAGCCACCGGTAATGAATACATCAACTTTTCCAAGCCGGATGTAGTTCATTGCTTCAATAAGGGCATGAGAAGCTGATGCACAAGCTGATACCGTGGTAAAGTTTGGCCCTCTGAATCCATAACGGATAGAGAGTAAACCTCCTGCTATATTGGCAATCATTTTAGGAATGAAGAATGGCGAGTAACGAGGCATCTCATGTTTGTAACTCAACGTTTCTTCAAAAAAGGTTTGTAATCCTCCAATTCCGGCACCCCAAATAATTCCGGCCCTGTCTCTGTTAATTTTTTCGAGATCAATGCACGAATCTACCATTGCTTGTTCTGCTGCTGCAAAAGCATACAATGTATAGGGATCATGTTTTCTGATCTCTTTTTTGTCAACATAAATTGTAGGGTCAAAATTCTTAAGCTCGCAGGCAAAAGTTGTTTTGTGAGTGCTGGCATCGAAATGGGTTATAGGACCTGCGCCGCTTTTCCCATTTTTTAAGCCTTCCCAGTATTCCTCAATAGAATTGCCAAGCGGGTTAACAGTTCCTAATCCGGTAACAACTACCCGTTTAAATTCCATAATGTTATTTTATTATTATTTCAAATTAGCTTCGATGTGAGCGATAGCTTCACCAACGGTTGAGATTTTTTCAGCCTGATCATCTGGAATAGCCAAATCGAATTCTTTTTCAAACTCCATGATCAATTCAACTGTATCAAGTGAATCAGCACCAAGATCGTTAGTGAATGATGCTTCTGGGGTTACTTCACTTTCATCAACACCCAATTTGTCAACAATAATTGCTTTTACTTTTGCTGCAACGTCAGACATAACTCTAATTTTTGGTTAATATTAAAATTGTTTCAAAAAATTCGATGCAAAGTAATAAATTTACCCCTGATATTTCAAACAAAAAATGAATTAAATGGATGAATAAAGGTTGATGGACAAGGAATTCAAACCTATATTTGAACCTTTTATTCTAAAATTCCATTGATCATAAATTATAAATAACTATTGTAAATGAAACGAATTGCCATTTTTGCCTCAGGCTCTGGAACCAATGCACAACGGATAATTGAGTACTTCTCAACAAGTAAGGAGGTAGTTGTTGATTCGCTTTGGTCGAACAACGAAAATGCTTATGCTCTGATTAGAGCTGAAAAGTTAGGGGTAGAAACCTTTACCTTCGATTCGGATGAATTTTACCGGAGCAACGAAATTTTAGATAAATTGTATGATCATCGTATAGACATGATTGTACTGGCTGGCTTTCTTTGGCTAGTTCCCAGGAGCTTAACAGAGTTATTTACTGTAATAAATATACATCCGGCGCTTCTTCCCAAATATGGTGGTAAAGGAATGTATGGAATGAATGTACATAAAGCAGTTTTAGCTTCAAAAGATAAAGAATCGGGTATAACTATACACCATGTGAACCAGAATTACGATCAGGGAAAAATAATTTTCCAGGCTTCATGTCCTCTGCTACAGGGTGATACACCTGAGACTCTTGCAGCTCGTATTCATGAATTGGAATATCAGCATTATCCAAAAGTAATTGAGGAATTACTTTTGAAAGAAGATGACGACTTAGAATAAAAGCAAGTTAATTTGACCAAATGCTACTTGAATTTTATGAATGGTAGCACTTAACATAAATACCTAAATATTAAAAATGAAAACCTATGACAACATCACGCCGAAAATTTATCCAAAGTAGTATGGCTCTTTTAGCCGGAACTGCTCTTTTGTCGAAAACTTCGCTCGCTGCTCCTAAACCCTCAGAAATCATTGGGCTCCAACTTTATTCGGTTCGAGACGACATGCAAAAAGCCCCACTTGCAACGCTTAAACAACTTGCTAAAATGGGTTACAAGCATGTTGAGCATGCTAATTATATTGATAGGAAATTCTATGGTTATTCAGCTAAAGAATTTAAAAAAATACTCGATGACCTTGGCCTGAAAATGCCAAGTGGACATACTGTTATGGGTAAAGATCATTGGATTGCCGCCAAAAAAGATTTTTCTGATTCGTGGAAATATACTGTTGAAGATGCAGCCTATATGGGGCAAAAATATGTTATTAGCCCTTGGATGGACGAAAGTATGCGGAAAACTTATGATGATCTGCTGGGGTATCTTGATGTATTTAATAAATGCGGCGATTTGTGCCAAAAGTTTGGTATGAAATTCGGTTACCATAACCATTGGGCCGAATTCACTGAAAAATTAAACGGGAGCAGGCTATTTGATATAATGATGAAAAATCTTGATGTAAACAAAGTTGTTATGCAGCTTGATATTGGTAACATGTATATTGGTGGAGCAAAAGCCATCGATGTTATTAATCAATATCCCGGTAAATTTGAATTAATTCATGTTAAGGACGAGATCGCTGTTAATACTCAGGAAAAATACGAAAGTGCAATACTGGGTAAAGGTATAATTCCGGTAAAAGATGTTCTTGAATTATGCCGCAAAACCGGTGGTACAAAAGTTTACATAATCGAACAAGAATCATATCAGAAAAAATCACCACTTGATTGTGTAAAGCAAGATATTGATATTATGAAGGCTTGGGGATATTAATATTTTTCACTAAATTTTTATAGTATTTCTAAGAAAGTCCAATCCTGTTAATGAGGGTTGGACTTTTTGTATATGCCTGATTTTCAAAGTTGATATTTGTCAGTAATCTTTTTAGGAAGTTAAACTATGACAAATGTTAATTTTTTCTGACGTTTACATCTCCTTAACATCAGGAACCAGAATTTCACAATACTTTTGGGAAATTAGTCGAATGTTCTTTTATAATCCCGCTAACGAATAATAGGATTGGGAAGAAGCAGGACAAGATGATGTTTAATATTAACTAACAAAATTTAACGGGATGGATAACTCAAAAAACCAAGAAGCTTTAAATTATCACAAGGAAGGCAGGCCTGGAAAAATTCAGGTTGTGCCCACCAAACCATACAGCACCCAACGCGATTTGGCATTGGCCTATTCACCGGGCGTTGCCATGCCTTGTTTGGAAATAGAAAAAGATAATCAGGCTGCCTACGATTACACTGCCAAAGGAAATTTAGTTGCAGTAATTTCTAACGGTACAGCCGTACTTGGCTTAGGCGATATTGGCGCTGTTGCCGGAAAGCCGGTAATGGAAGGGAAAGGTCTTTTGTTTAAAATATTTGCCGATATTGATGTTTTTGATATTGAAGTAAATGAAAAGGACCCTGCAAAATTTATTGAAGTTGTAAAAGCCATTTCGCCAACATTTGGCGGTATCAACCTTGAAGACATTAAAGCTCCTGAATGTTTCGAAATAGAAGAACAATTGAAGGACGCTCTCGATATTCCGCTTATGCACGACGATCAGCATGGAACTGCAATTATTTCAGCTGCGGCACTGATTAACGCATTAGAACTGGTTGGCAAAAAAATTGAAGACATCAGAATCGTAGTGAATGGAGCCGGAGCTGCAGCTTCGTCGTGCACTACCCTTTATATGGCACTTGGCGCCAAGCTTGAAAACATTGTAATGGTTGACAGTAAAGGGGTTATCTCAACACGTCGTACTGATTTGAATAGCCGTAAAAAACCATTTGCAACCAGCCTCCCCTGTAATACTTTGGCTGAAGCAGTTGAGGGCTCTGACGTTTTCCTTGGCCTTTCAGTGGAAGGATGCCTTACCCAGGAGATGGTTCGGAGTATGGCTTCGAATCCAATTGTGTTTGCATGTGCTAACCCAAATCCTGAAATTTCATACGTCGATGCTATGGCTTCTCGTCCTGACATCATTTTTGCCACGGGTCGTAGCGACCATCCAAACCAGGTAAATAATGTGCTCGGGTTCCCATATATTTTCCGTGGAGCATTGGATGTACGTTCAACCGGAATTAATGAAGAAATGAAGGTTGCAGCTGTTCTGGCAATTGCTGAATTGGCAAAAAAGCCTGTTCCTGAAGTAGTTACTTCTGCTTATAATACTTCGCATTTAAGTTTTGGCCCTCAATATATTATTCCAAAGCCACTCGATCCACGTTTATTGATTACAGTAGCTCCCGCGGTAGCAAAAGCGGCTATGGAAACAGGCATAGCTCGTCGTCCTATAACTGACTGGGATAAATATGCTGATGAATTGCGTCAACGTATGGGATTGGATAATAAGCTGATACGTGGATTGACAGAAAAAGCAAAAGAAAATCCGAAACGTGTAGTTTTTGCTGAAGCTAATCATATTAATACATTGAAAGCTGCGCAGATTGCACGCTCTGAAGGTATTTGCGTTCCAATTTTGTTGGGTAATGAAGAAAGAATCGAAAAAATTGCCAGAGAAAATGAAATTGACTTAACTGGCGTTGAAATTGTAAATCTTCGTCACGATCGTGAAGACAACAAGCGTCAAAAATATGCACGGATTCTTACAGCTAAACGTCAGCGCGATGGCATGACTTACAATGAAGCTTATGAGAAAATGTTCGATCGCAACTATTTTGGAATGACAATGGTTGAGGCTGGAGATGCCGATGCCTTCATTTCGGGTGTTTATACAAAATACCAGGATGCAATTGTTCCAGCCATCGAAATTGTTGGTATGCGCGAAGGTTTGAATCACATTGCCGGTTTGAATATTGTAAATACCAAAATGGGTACTTTATTTTTTGCTGACACCATGGTGAATAGCCATCCGACAAAAGAAACGCTGGTTGATATTGCAAAACTGGCACACGATTCGGTGAAACTGTTTAACACCGAGCCCGTTATGGCTATGCTGTCGTACTCGAATTTCGGTGCCAGAGCCGCAGGAAGTCCAGGAATGGTGCACGATGCTGTTGCATATTTGCACGAAAATGAACCGGATATGAAGATTGATGGAGAGTTGCAATTGAATTTTGCATTACATAAAGATTTACGTCACGAGAAATTTCCATTTTCGAAGATTGACGGGATGAACGTAAATACGTTGATATTCCCTAACTTAAGTTCAGCAAACATTGCCTACAAAATGTTACTCGAATTTGGAATGAGCGAAACCATTGGACCTATCCAGATGGGATTAAATAAGCCAATTCACATTTTGAACGTTGAAAGTTCGGTTCGCGATATTGTAAATATGGTTACAATCGCGGTCATCGATGCACAGGTTGAAGAACAAAAAACGTCTCAAATAAATTAAGATAAGGATTATTTTCTTTTAGAAAATAGTAAGTCCTGCGAAAGTGATTTCGCAGGACTTTTTTATTCGTTACTTTCGCTTTGTAATCAGTACTTTATCTATTTTATTTCCATCAATATCTACAACTTCGATGGTACAGTCTGAAACTTTAATTTTGTCGCCAAGTTTTGGAATTTTGTTGAGTTGGTTGAAAACATAACCAGCTACAGTCGAGTAGTCAATTTCTTCAAAGTTGATGTAAAAATTTTCAATAAGGTCAACCAATGTTTCAATTGGGGCATCCCCACTAACCAAAACTGTTTGATCTTCACGTACAAAGACTTCAGGTTCAGCCTTTTCCCCTTCTTCAGGTACATTACCTATAATGTTCTCTATGATGTCGTGTAATGTAATAATTCCTTCAAAACTACCATATTCGTCAACGACAATAGCAGTATAATTTTGCTTTTGCCTGAAAATATCCAGAACCTTTTGTGCATCAGCATTCTCTGGAACAACAACGGGTTTATGCAATAATTTTTCGAATTTCCGGGGCGATGATGAATAATAGTTCACCAAGTATTCTTTAATTTTCAGGATACCGATAAATTCGTCAATACTTTTACGGCCAACTATCGCAATGCTGTGCTTAATGCTAAGTATTTCGGTATGGAATTCTTCTTTAGATAATTCGTAATCAACCCATTCCACATCTTTTCGATGAGTCATTATATGTTTGGCTTTCTTGTCGGAGAAATAGAAAACCTTTTCGTGCATCTGGTTTTGTTCTTTTTCAATCACCCCTTCGTGAGAAGCAAATTTAATCATGTGGCGTAGTTCTTCCTCGGTCATTTGCCCTTCTGAATACCTAATTCCCAGAAGTTTGTTGATTAATGCGGTTGAAACAGCAAGTAATTTTACAAAGGGATAGAAAACTTTACTAAATCCGAAGATGAACGGAGCAATATAAACCGAAATTTTTTCAGGATTGCTTAATGCAATAGTTTTAGGAACTAATTCTCCAATAACTATGGAAACAAAAGTGATGACTAAAACAGTCAATGAAAGTGCTATTTCGTGTGCATACGGTTGGACTAATTGGTATTTCTCAATGTATGGAGTAATATCGTCGGCTATACTTAATCCTCCGTAAACGCCTGTAATAATACCAATTAAAGTGATTCCTACCTGGATTGCAGAAAGAAAATTTTCTGAATTTTCAAGTAGTTTTAAAGCAATTCGTGCACCTTTTGAGCCTTTAACTTTATATTGTTCCAGGCGGGCTTTCTTACCCGAAATCAAAGCTGCTTCCGAAAGTGCAAAAAAACCATTCAGTAGAATTAAAAATCCTAATATAATCAGTTCCATGTAGTATGTTTATCCTACAACGAATTTAATATTGTATCATCAATTTTTTTCGGATGTAGTACTTTAAATACTGGATATGGATTAAAACCACGTTCCCATTGAGGTAAAAGATAGCGATCCATAAAATTCCATGTTAGCAATCCATCATTTGACTGAGGTTCAAGAAGGTACGCTGCCAAATTTGCTAAGGGTTGAGCAGTCCTGATAATATAAGTCCCTGCTTTGAATTCCTGTTGTCCTGATTTCCATATTCCTGTTGCACTATGTGGATAATGACCTTGGTTCAGCCGTTTTTCGGGTTCAAGTTGAGTCATTTGAAACGACTCAACATTTAATGTCTGAACTTTGGTTAGTTTACCAACAATAATTCCATGTCGTTGCAGTAAGTTAATAATCATAGGATCAGCCAATTTGACAAGATATGCGTAAGGAAATTTTACGTTTTTTGTAGGGACGTAAGTGGCAATATATGGAACTTCAACTGTCTTTTTTCTATCGGTTTTCACATAATCTTCTTCACCATTTGCCTCTTTTACAACGTCAACTTCATAAGTTTTAATCGTTACTTTGGAGTCGATGGGTTTGCCAATGTATAAAATTGGAAAAGAATCAGTTAATTCAGGATTAGTACCTCGTGCGATTGTTTTTTTATCGACATTAGCAATTAATTGCTTTATTTCAACCGAATGTGTGGAGCAATAATCAGAAATAGAATGTAATAAAGCATAACATCCCAAAACTCTTGTTTTAAAGTCGGCATAAACATAGTTTTCATTCAGGATTGCCAGCCGATTCCGAATGCCTATGTAATTGGTTAAATAACGTGGTTCTGAGGCATATTCTATCCAGCCTTTTTCAGGATTTTTCATATCGATAAATTCGCCATAGAAACAATTTTCAACTTTGTAATTGTCGCGAAGTACTGTTGATACAAGTGGCATCATTTGTTTTTCCATGTAATTAATCAAAGAATGATCGCCTGCGCAATTCATCATCCAACTGAAGGTAACTGGTTCTTCGTGGTACGAACCGTTAGTAGTGTGGCAATCAACAGTAACTTGCGGGTCCCATTTAAGTAAAACATTTTTCAGCAACCCATTCATTTCCAGTGTTTCCAGTTTCATTCCATCGCGGTTAATATCAAGCATTTGTCCGTTGCTACGTAAACCAACTCCATTTTTAGGTCCGTTCTGGTGACTTCGGTTTTTGGTGCTGATAGCTTCATTCCCGTCGGGATTAAAATTCGGGCAAATTAAAAAGATTATATTTTTTAGCAGATCGCTACGGGTTCCGGAAAGCAATTCGCGGGCAAACATTAGCGAAGCTTCTTTACCTTCAACTTCGCCGGCGTGAATATTTGCCTGAATGTATAAAACCATACGGCTATCGTTTACAAGCTGTTGCGGCGATTTAATCATTGGGTTGGCAATTATCATGAGTGGAATTTGCCTTCCTTCTGTTGAAATACCAATTGTTTCAACTTTAATATCTGGTGATTTTTTGCTGATTTGGTTGATGAAGTCAATAACGTCATCTTCACGAGAAGTTGATTCAAAATTAGATTTTTCAGCAACAGTTTGTGGCTGTGAAAAAGCCAGCAATGTACTCATCACTGCCACCAAAGTGAAGTAAATTTTATTCATAGTGTTTTCAGAATAGAAACCCTTTTATACAAATGTAGATTTTTTCGGGGTTCCTGGTTTCAGGAATCAATATTCTGACAATGAATTTTACTTATAGTTTAATTTCGAATTTGGCTCTTAACCCAAAAGAAGGAGCGCCAAGAACCGATTGAGGTTTTACTCTCCAAACTGCTTCAACACGGAATAATCTCAAAATATTTTCAACTCCTGCACCCAACTCAATGTATGGATTACTCATTTTAGTGATACTCGACGGCAATTCAACTACCTGCTGATTACTTGAATTAAACGATCCAATCATCCCTTTTGCTGAAACAACTTCTCGTAAACCTAATCGTTTTAACAGAGGTACTCGATTGAAAAAGAAACCATTAAGGTGATATTCGAGATAGGCGTGAAGGTATTTGTCGTGCACATATTCCATGTAATTCAGCATATTGAAGTCGTACGAAAAATACCCTTGGGTTTCGTTTCCACGTGGAATGTCGAGCATAGTGTACGGCATTTTCCCAAAGTACATTCCGCCTTCAATCGCATAATTAAATGCCGTTTGCCCAATTCGCCAGTATTGTTCAATGGTTGTTAAGATTTTTCCGTAGTAGTTTGATTTTCCTGAATAAAAAACCTGTCCTCCGCCGACATTGAAGTGGATAATTGGATAATCAGTATTCATATAAACACGAAGGAATTTATCGTCGATTACTTTTTCGAGCCACGAGAAACGAGTGTCGATGTTAAAGTCGATGGCCGAAACTTTGTCAACCGCCATGCCATTTCTCATAAAAGGGTAAAATTCAGGTGAAAAATGCCTGATGTAATTTATACCTATCTTATTCATCAACCCCGGATGCCATTCGTATTCGTAGTTTGCCGAAAGTTTTTGTTCACGGAATAATTCGTCGAGCTCGTCTCGTTTGAAAATTTGTGAAATCAGGTTGTTTTCGGTCGGCGATAAAGCATTTTCGTACAAGAACAATATTTTCTCATTTTCACCGGAGCGTACAATTTTATCGTCATACGATATTTTGGCTATTTGTCGGTGAATCGTTGGAAATTTATATCCAAAACCGCCCATGCCATTTAATTTTTTGTTCCGGAAGCCATATCCAAGTCCACCCCAAATCATATATCGGGTACTAATCTCGCTACTGGTTCGGGCTCCTGCAAAAATGTGTAATCCTTCTACTTTATTTGTGTTTATAGTGCTTGCGTATGGACCAAATTCAAACTTACCAAGGTCGTAATAACCAGTCATACTCATACGGGTAATGTTGTCGGCAAATTTCACTGCTTTAATGTTACTTACTGAATCAATTGTTCCAGTAACCATTTTTTCGCGGTGGTTGAGTTCTTCTAAACGGTGAGTTTCCCAATAATTGTCGTCACGGTATTTGGCATCGGGTAGGGTTACTGTTTCAAATCGTCCGTTTCCAGCTGTAAGTTTTACATCTTGTAGTTGGTTAACGCTTACACTATCAATTACAGACGATTGCGTAAAGAATAAACTAATCGGTTTCTTTGACGGATTGTTTTTTAAAGGTACATAATTGAAAACAGCGTCAATTTGGTTTCTCCTGAAAAATGGAACTGAGTCTTTTATCATCTGGTAGCTTCCTGATAATTTCATGCTTTTCAGGAAATTTAAATAGCTGGTGTTCGATAATTCACCGTCGATATCAACTAAAGAAAAATCTTTGGTTTCAGTTGTCATGTATCCCTTAAAAACTTTGTCTCCAACACGGCGGGGGATAAACCGAATCCTGTAGTTCTTGACACCTTTTATATTGGTGCTGTCGGTAAGGAAATATTTATAGTAAAACCATCCGTTGTCGGCTAAAGGGCTTACAAAGTTCTGAGCAAAGAGGGTAATGTAATTGTCATAAAAGTTAACCTCCATGTCGAGAGCACTGGTATAACCCGATATTTCCAGGTCGTCGAGTACGCCAACACCCGAGGTTTTATCGGCCAGAACTGTTGATTTTTGTCGCGCCGGATTTTTTTGTATCTCATTGTAAACAAGTTGTTCCGAAAAATAAATAGGTAGAAATTTAGTGCTGTCGTCGTTGGTTTTAAAAACATTCTGGTTGTTTTTAAAGGCTTTGGAATTGATCATTTTCGGACCTACATTATTCAGATGATACTCCCATTTGGTATATTTTCGGTAGGAATAGCGGTCGTATTTGGCTGGATTGTTTCTTTTTTTATTCTTTACCATTTCTTTCAGGATGCGCCTTACCGGGCTGTCATCGGGCTGAACAGTAACTTCTTTAAGGTTAATTACTTCTGGTTTTAAACTTACTTGTATCTCGTTCACGGTAAATGATTTAACTCCAAAAGTCCGACCATAGTAGCCAACAGATGTAAATTGAATAGAATCGACCTTTATTTTACTTGTTAACTGGTAGTTACCAATGGTATCAGTAATTGTTCCCAGTGGTGTTTTTTTGAAAACGATGGTGCAAAAAGGAATAGGTTTCCCTGTTTCCTGATCTGTAACTTTCCCGCGAACTGTTGTTAGCTGCGAAAAAGCAAGGTTTGATGTGCATAGAAAGATAAGTAATAGTTGCAATCTGTTCAAAAAAAGATGACCAACTATTGCAGTTTTTTTACCCATGTTTGTTTTCTGTTTCTGTAAGAGTTTACTATTAACAATCGAATGGCTAGTTCGGATTGTGTACAGCTAGACTGAAGATCAAATTTGTTGAAAAAATTAATCAAGTGATTAGTTTTTCTTAATTTTTTCATGAATGTTAATTTTTCTTCATGTAAAAATTAGGACTTCGAAGATAAAGAAGATTTGAATGAAAATAGTCAATTAATAGTTAAATAAGATTAAATAGCTGAATTACAGATACTTTATTTGATGTAATTGTCGATAAACTTATTTTTTTGTTCGAAAACCATTTTATCCCAGTGTTCGGCTCGTTGTTCGGTGGTTGGCCACGTGTGTTCGCGATAAGTAACCGGATAAACAATTTTTTTACCTTTTGCCTGGTTAATTGCAGCATAAACAGATGTAGCCGGGCAGGTATTGTCAACCAAACCGATTTCAACTACAATCGTTGCTTTCGATAATTTCAAAAGGTTGGCTGCATCGAAGTATGGCAATACTTTCTTCATGTTTTCTTTGTTCCCCGGATGTTCGAATGGTTGAGGCCATCCGCCTTTGCGGTTTACCAAAGTGCCACCCCAATCGCACATGGCGGGCACGGTTGCCACCACCGCCGAAACACGCTGATCAAGTCCTGCTGCAGCTAGTGCTTGTCCGCCACCCTGGCTTTCGCCAATTACAATAATGCGCTTTCCATCCCACTCCGGTTGCTGGGTCAGGTAATCAAGCGTTCGGATTAAGCGGAGATACATTCCTCTGAAATACAGGTCATTTCTGCTTTCCAACCCTTTGAAAAAATATTCTTTCAGCTCTCCTGATTCCAGATTGTTATAGTATTCGTCGGGTTGCCCATTAAGCATTCCATGCGCATTTAGGTCGAAACAAAGCGCTCCTTTTTTTGCGTAGTCTGTAGCATTCGATATTTCCGACCGGCACCACGAGCCTTTTACTCCTGCTGCATGAACCAGCAAAACAATTGGTAACGATTTGGTTTTTGCTTTTTCAGGTTTGGCATAATAACCACGTACAGGTTTTGGGCCAATACAATTAATCTCGATATTGAAACATATAATGTCTGTTTGTTTCGAATCAACTTTATCCGACTTTACATTCATAGGCAAAGCTTTCAGAGCTGATTTTTCCTGTTCCCAGTATTTTTTTAAATCTTTGGGGTAGTCGGTTCCTGGTTTTAACTTAAACGGATCGACGATTAAACCTATCAATTTTTTATTTTCTTGCTGACCTGCTGAAATTCGGATAGAGCAGGATTCATGCCAGACACCGGAGTAAATTACACATGTATCTTTTGTTGGAATAGTAGCTGTTTTTAATAGTAGCTGGTTGTTGTTTTTCCAAACTTTTACAATTAACGAGTCGTTGGTACGATTGGACAATACTGCTATTACTTTGATTATTTCACCTCGTTTGTAGATTCCATCTTTACGGTTCAACTCAAGTTTTAGTGTTTGTGCCTGACCAGAAAATACAATTTCGGTCAAAAAAAACATAACGAAAAATGAACTAATCAATGTTTTCATTACCATAATGATTAGGGGTTTGAAAATACGATAGAATATTTACTTAAACCTATCTTCAGGAAATTCAGCTTCAAGTTGTTTGTCTTCTTCCTCGTTTTCTTCAAAAATTTCGACAATCGGTTCGGTGAACGATTTGCTGACCAAAAGCTTATCAAGCGATAATAAAAGTGAAGGCAAGACCAATACATTAAAGAACATTGCGATGAGTAATGTGGTTGATATTAATATACCAAGTGCCTGCGTTCCGCCGAATTCAGAGACAATAAATACGCTAAACCCAAGAACCAAAACAATACTGGTATAAATCATGCTGAAACCAGCTTCCTGTAAGGCATTTAAAGCCGATTGCCTGATAGCTCCACCTGTTACCTTAAATTCGTGGCGATACCTCGATAAATACTGAATAGCATTATCCACCGAAATTCCCAAGGCGATACTGAAAACGATAATAGTTGATGGCTTTATAGGTATACCAGTAAAACCCATAATTGCTGCAGTAATAATAAGTGGTATTATGTTTGGGACCATTGAAACCAAAATCATTCGGAACGAAACGAAAAGGAAAGCCATCAAAACAGAAATCAGGATGATAGCAATGATCACGCTTTCCAATAAATTTCGAATCAGGAAGTTGGTCCCTTTTGCGTAAACAACGCTATTCCCGGTAACTTTTACATTAAACTTGGTTTTGTCGAAAATAGAGTCAACTTGAGGTAAAATATTACTCATAAGTGAATCCATGTGCTTTGTGCTTACATCACGCATCTGGAAACTGATTCGGGTAATTTGTTTGGTACTGTCGACGAATGATTTCAGAAGGCTACTCCCATTGTTCTCCTTGCTTGTTCCCGAAACATTTTGAGGGATATAGCCGAAAATAAAATTTTTCTCCAAGGAGCTTGGTAAAGAATATTTGCTTGAGTCGCCATTAAAATAAGATTGACGCGCAAACTTAAAAACTTCGATCAACGACAATGGCTTGGAAAATTCAGGGTGCTGATTAATAATATTTTGAAGTTTGTCAATTTTCTGAATTGTTGAATAAGTCAGAATACCGTTTCGTTTTTTGGTATCAACCGAAATTTCAAAAGGCATTACCCCGCCAAAGTGTTTTTCAAAAAATTTCAAATCAAGTAAGGTAGGGTCATCCGACCGAAAATCGTCAACAACTTTCCCAGAAGTTTTCATCAAGCTAAGCCCAATAAATCCTACTACCACAAGAGTTCCGGCAATACTGTAAATCAGGCTTCTGCGATTACTTATCAGGTAAACTACTTTGTCGAGTACAGCGCCAAAAAAATTACTGTCGAGATGTTTTAAATGTTTGGGCGTTGGCGCTGCGAACCAACTGAAAAAAATTGGCAGCAACGTAATTGTCAACATGTAAAGAACCATAATGTTGATCGAAGTAATTACGCCAAATTCGCGTAGCATTTGGTTAGGAACTAAAATAAAGGCTGCAAAACCAAGAGCTGTTGCAGCATTTGTCATTAGAGAAGCAAAACCAATACGGTGAATAACCTGAGACAATGCTCTCATTTTATTGCCATGACTACGGAATTCCCAATGGTATTTATTGAGGATATAAATGCAGTTTTCGATTACTATTATAACAATGAGCGATGGAATTACGCCTGTTAAAATAGTAATTTTGTAACCAAATAAAACCAGTGTCCCCATCACCCAAATTATGCTGATGCCAACAATTAAAAGCGAACTGACAATAACACGTACCGATTTGAAAAACAGAAACATTATAAATGTAGCCACTGCAATGCTGATGATAACAAAAAGGAACAATTCGTGCTTTACCTTTTGCATGGTAATTGTTCTGATATAAGGCATTCCCGAACAATGAACCTCTACATTATATTTTGTTTTGTACGCTTCAACAGCATTAGTTATACTATTGGTAATAGCTATCCGGCTAATATCGTTTAATTTTTTCTTGTCGAGGGTAACAGTCATTAGTGTGGCCTTGGTCTTTGGGTTGTAGAGCAAACCCTCATAAAATTTCAGCTTAAGAACCTGATTCTTTATGCTGTCGACTTCTGACTGTGTTGTAGGTTTTTGTGCAACTAGAGGAACAATCTTAAACTGGTGAATTTCTTCATTTTTAACCAGGTTGATGGCTCTTGAAAGATTGAGAACTTCTTGAACTCCGTCTATTTTTCGAACTTCATTGCCCAGATCGGTCCAGGCATTGAATTGTTCAAGTTTGAAAAGATCAGGATTTATGGTTCCAATTACAATAACATTTCCATCTTCGCCAAAAAGTTTTTTAAATTCCTGATATACAATTCTTGTACTATCTTTTACGGGAAGTAAGGAAGAATTTTCATAAGATAATTTTACATCTTTCGCTTTGAATGCCATGAAGGCAGTCAGGATCGAAAGAACTATAATGATGATTGTGCGGTGCTTTAAAATAAAGCGGGAGATATGAGTAAACATTATTGATTTCGAATGAACTAAGTGAACGTTTAATAAATGTCGCAAAAATAGTTATTAAATTGAATTGCTGATAGCCTCCTGAATAATTAATTGTGGCAATTAAGTGAAAGAAAGCTTGAATATGAGAAAGATATTATTCTATATTTCAGTGTTTTAATGTTTTATTTTAACAGGCTGAACGATGAATTCATCACTAATTAAATCTTTGTATTTGCTGTTATTCAACCATTTTTTTGATTGTACTATTCGAAAGTGATATTGAATTTTGTGATCGCCATCACCTAATTTAGTAGAAGTTTATTCTGAAAATTGGATTTGTTTATCATTCAAATTGTATCTTCACTTTTCTAAACCAATTGAATATTTGCTATGCGTATTTTTATAATTATTGCTGTAATTCTGCAATTTAGCTTGTTTACCAAGGCACAAACACTTGTAATTGCTCATCGTGGTTCTTCGTTTCTTGCTCCTGAAAACACCATTTCATCAGCCAAACTAGCCTGGGAACAAAATGCCGATGCTGTTGAATGTGATATTTATTTAACGAAAGACAACCGAGTTATGGTGATGCACGATAGCGATACCAAACGTACTACCGGCCAATCGCATAAACTTGCTGGTACAAACTCGGATGTATTAAGAACTTTGGATGCAGGAGTATGGAAAGATCCCAAATATAAAGGCGAAAAAATACCTTTTCTGGATGAATTAATTGCTACAGTCCCAGAGGGGAAAAAACTAGTTGTTGAGATAAAGTGTGGCCCTGAAATTTTTCCTTTCCTGAAAAAGATAGTAAAATCGTCAGGAAAGAAAAAACAACTGGTTTTTATAGCATTTGACTGGGAAACAATTGTGAAGGCAAAAAGACTATTTGCTAAAAATGCTTGTTACTGGCTGAGTAGTTCTGCTACTTCGGTTGAACAAAAATTACCTGATATAAAAAAGAACAAACTGGACGGCGTGAATCTGTATAATAAGATAGTTAATAAGGATTTGATGTTAAAAGCTCAAAGTGCCGGAGTAACAGTCCTGTCATGGACCATTGATGATCCAGATGAAGCTAAACGCCTGGTTCAATTGGGCATTTCGGCAATTACAACCAACCGCCCCGATTTAATGAAAGAAAGCCTTCAATAGCAGGTTATTTCTGTTCAATGATCATCTTTTTCAATCCATCGGAACAGTAAATTTCGTATTCGCCTTTTTCGTTGCTGTAAATGAAATAAACGTCGATTCCTTTGAGTGTTTTCAGGATTTCTTTGCTCTTTTCAATTCCTAAAACCATAAAGGCAGTATCCCAGGCATCGGCTGTAACGGCATCGTCGGCAACAACAGTTGCACTGAGCATTGTATTTTTGGCCGGATAACCGGTTTTTGGATTAATGGTGTGCCCATATTTAACGCCATTTTCAACAAAAAATTTACGGTAATTTCCTGCAGTTGTCATCGATTTGTTGTTGAGTTCAACAATAGCCTGAATTTGCTGGCCCGGAATAAGATTATTGTCAGCCGGGCGATCAATTCCAACGTGCCATAGCGTATTTTTTGCATTAGTCCCTTTGCTGCGCACTTCACCTCCAATTTCAACAAGGTAATTTTTGATTCTTTTTTTGTCGAAAAATTCGGCAAGGAGGTCAACCGAATAGCCTTGCGCAACACCATTTACATCAAGCGAAACCCCGGGCAGTTGCTTGATTATTTTTCGGCCAACGAGCTTAACTTTTTCCATGCCAACGTATTGCAAGAGGCTGTCGATGTATGCTGTGTCGTGCTTGGCCATTGGTTGTGCCCCAAAACCCCAGGCACGAACAACCGGACCAACAGTTATGTCTAGGGCGCCTTCGGATAAGGCATTAACTTCAACCGATTTTTTGAATACATCTATGAACCAGTTATCAGCTTCAACCGTTGGATCGTTATTATTGATTCGGGAAATAATTGATGTTGAGTCGTACATCGAACAGGATTTATCAAACGCACTCAGAATAGAATCGATGGCTTCGCCGTAATCCTGGTTATTCGAATTTTCGTAGGTAATATGGAATGATGTTCCCTGTGCATAGCCTGCAATCTTCAGGTACTCACTTTTTTTTGGCTGGCACGAACTAATTAAAAGAGCGGAAATGATTGTTAATGCAATGAATTTCATTTGGTTGTGTTATTTTAGTATGTTTAGGGTTACTCATGCAATTTGGCTTTATTTTCTGACATTCTCAAAATGATTGCTAAATTTGAATATACCATACTTTTTTCAATGAGAGATCTACATCCGCATATCGATTACCGAAGGTTATCTATCTTGTTAATTCTGATTGTTGTTATGGCCATTATCGGGTCGCTTACCCTTGGGCGTGATATATACGAAGCCGGTGAAAAAAGCCTGTATTCGTTTGCAATAATTAATTTTTTTGGGTACTTGTTCTGCTTTTTTTTGATGCCTATGGAATTGGCTTTTATTTTCTATTTGCGAACAGGCTATGACTCACTAATGCTCAATATTGTTGCTGTTCTAACGGCAATGGCTTCGCAAATAATTGATTACCTGATTGGCTATTTTTTCAGTGCCCGAATTATAGATAGTCTTATTGGCAGAAAACGGCACGAAAAAGCGGAAGATGAGATTAGGAAATATGGAAACTGGACATTATTTTTCTCCAATTTGCTGCCATTGTCATCTCCTATTATTTCGTTGGCAGCAGGTATGCTGAAATACCACAAAAAAGATGCACTGTTATATTCAACGGCAGGGATGATTTGTCGTTACTTGTTGTTAACTTTATTGTTTCAGTGATGACTTTCAGCGAATACCCAATTTTTGAAGTCCGTTTTTTAAGCCTTCCAGCCGATAGTTTTCGTCTTCCTTCGGATGTGTGCAAATTTTCTCTATTCCTTCAAGTTTCGAATTAACAATTTGCAGATATTGCCTGACAGTTAATTGTGTTCCGGTCTTTATGTCTAAGTATTTCAGTACTTTAGTGTCAAGTGTATCATTGTAACTTTGCTTTGATGGTTTATCATCACATTGTGGCAGTATATCCGTACATAATAATTCAGAATTAAGTTTCGTGCATGGAGTACAAATATCATCGGCACCCACTACCAGTTTTAGGAGCTGATCTGGATTGTTGATGATTTCAAGAGTGATCCCATGAACGTTATGGCTTAGCGGATGCGGTTCAATCGGGCGATTGTGACCAATATTTCGAACAATATCCAGGATGTGATGTGGTCGAAGTTGTAGCATATTCTGACTAATAAATCCGTCAACTAAAATAAATAAATAACTCCGAAGAATATTTCTTTAAGAAATTTTTCCGGAGTTAGTTTATCTTGTATATTGAGCAGGTGACTTCAAACCTGTTAGGTCTAAATTTTTTACAGCAAATCAGCTTCGAGCAGCAATTCTTCCATGTCAACCTGAACATTCATGGCTTCGGATCGGGCTTTTTCGGCAAAGTCTTCGCCATCCGAAGCATAAATAATCTGGCGCGATGAGTTCACCAGCAATCCGCACATATCGTTCATTCCGTATTTGGCAACTTCTTCGAGGCTTCCACCTTGTGCGCCAACTCCCGGAACCAAAAGAAAATGATCAGGAACAATCTCGCGGATTTCTTCGAGCTTTTCAGCTTTGGTAGCGCCAACCACATACATCATGTTGTCGGGAGTTCCCCAAGTTTGCGAGGTTTTCAGCACTGATTCGAACAGTTGATCGCCGGTTGCTTCATTTTTCAGGTATTGAAAATCGGCAGCGCCTTTGTTTGAGGTTAATGCCAGTAGAATTACCCAACGGTCGAGGTAAGTCATAAACGGCTTCACCGAATCCTCGCCCATGTACGGTGCAACAGTTACGGCGTCAAAATCCATGTGATCGAAGAAGGCGCGGGCATACAAATTCGAGGTATTGCCAATATCACCACGTTTAGCATCGGCAATGATGAATTGCTCCGGATATTTTTCGCGAATGTAATTCACGGTTTTTTCCAGGCTGATCCATCCTGCAACGCCCTGACTTTCATAAAAGGCCAGGTTCGGCTTATATGCAACACACAAATCCTGCGTAGCATCAATAATTTCCTTGTTGAAAGCGAAAATCGGGTCACTGGTATCTTTCAGGTGTGCCGGAATCTTCAGCATGTCAGTATCTAGTCCAACGCATAAAAAGCTGCGTTTCAGTTTAATCTGTTCAAAAAGTTGTTCTCGGTTCATATAAACCCCCTTTAATTCCCCCGAAGGGGGAAGATGTTGTGTGTTATAATTTAAAAACTTGTACTTTGAAGAAACGCCTTTTCTCCTTCCCCGAAGGGGAAGGTTGGGATGGGGCTTCTCTTTAAATTTCAGCTTCTTTCAGTCTTTCTGAGTTTTCTTCAACCATCAGTTTTTCAATGATTTCGTCGAGGTCGCCATTGATAACCGCCTGAAGGTTGTAAATCGTCAGGTTGATACGGTGATCTGTGATACGTCCTTGCGGCCAGTTGTAGGTACGGATTTTAGCCGAACGATCTCCTGTTGAAACCATGGTTTTACGTTTCGAGGCGATTGCATCAATGTATTTCTGGTATTCCATGTTGTAAATACGGGTACGCAGCTCAACCATCGCTTTGGCTAAGTTTTTTAACTGAGATTTTTCGTCCTGACAAGTAACCACGATTCCGGTTGGAATGTGAGTCAAGCGGATAGCCGAATAAGTTGTATTTACTGACTGTCCTCCAGGTCCCGAAGAGCAGTAAGTATCTTTGCGGATGTCGGCGTCTTTCAGGTCAACGTCAAACTCTTCGGCTTCAGGAAGCACTGCCACGGTTGCTGCCGAAGTATGCACACGGCCCTGTGTTTCTGTTTGCGGCACGCGCTGCACGCGGTGAACGCCCGATTCGTATTTCAGAATACCGTAAACGCCTTCGCCCGAAACTTTGGCAACAATTTCCTTGTATCCGCCAGAAGTTCCTTCGCTGGTGTTGGTTACTTCCAATCTCCAGCCTTTGCGTTCACAGAATTTACTGTACATACGGAATAAATCGCCGGCAAACAAGCTGGCCTCGTCGCCACCAGTTCCTGCACGGATTTCTAGAATGGCATTTTTACCGTCTTCAGGGTCGGCAGGAACTAGCAACAAACGGATTTCCTGTTCTTTCTTCGGAATCATAGCTTCGCTATTGTCGATTTCTTCCTTGGCCATTTCGCGCAAATCCGGATCGGTTTCAGAATCAAGCATTTCTTTGCCTGTTTCGATATTTTCAATCAGCGCTTTATATTCTTTAAATGTATTTACAAGTGATTCCAAACGTTTGTATTCCTGGTTTAGTTTCACGTAGCGTTTCATGTCGCTCATTACACCAGGATCGGTAATTTGTGAGCCTACTTCTTCGAAGCGGTAACGGATTGCTTCGTATTTTTCGAGTAATGAATAATCTGCCATTATAGTTATGATTTATTATTTATGAATGATGAATGAAGCACACATGGGCAGAGTTTGCCCGGAAATATTTAGCGTAGCTAATATTCGAAAGTGCCGAATGGTGATTCGATAGTGAGTTTTCTGCTTTCGCAGGCTTCAACGCGTCCCACAACTTGGGCGTCGATGTTGAAACTTTTAGCAATTGCGATGACCTGCTCTGCAAATTCAGGAGCAAGATAAACTTCGTAGCGATGGCCCATATTGAAAACCTTGTACATCTCTTTCCAGTCGGTGCCCGATTCTTCCTGAATCATTTTGAACAGCGGCGGAACAGGGAAAAGGTTGTCTTTAATGACATGAACCTGATCGACAAAGTGCATCACCTTGGTTTGTGCACCTCCCGAGCAGTGAATCATTCCGTGAATTTGTGGACGTAACTGTGCCAGCAATTCTTTTACAAAAGGCGCATACGTTCGGGTAGGAGAAAGTACCAGTTTCCCTGCATCCAGCCCAACTCCTTCAATGGCTTCGGTCAGTTTTTTTGTTCCTGAATACACCAAATCGACAGGCACTTCAGAATCGAAACTTTCAGGATATTTCTGTGCGAGATAATTGGCAAACACGTCGTGACGGGCCGAAGTCAGGCCGTTGCTACCCATACCGCCGTTGTATTCTTTTTCGTAGCTTGCCTGCCCAAACGAAGCCAAACCAACAATCACGTCGCCAGCCTGAATGTTGTCAGCTGAAATTACATCGGAGCGTTTCATGCGGCAGGTAACGGTTGAGTCGACAATGATGGTACGCACCACATCACCCACGTCGGCAGTTTCGCCGCCGGTTGGGTAAACATTCACGCCCATACTGCGCAGTTCGGCGCAAAGTTCGTCGGTTCCGTTGATGATAGCGGCAATTACTTCTCCCGGAATTTTGTTTTTGTTCCGGCCAATGGTTGACGAAAGCAGAATATTGTCGGTAGCGCCTACGCAAAGCAGGTCGTCGATGTTCATAATCAGCGCATCCTGTGCAATGCCTTTCCAAACCAACAAGTCGCCGGTTTCTTTCCAGTACATGTAGGCCAGCGAAGATTTGGTTCCGGCGCCATCGGCGTGCATAATGTTACACCATTCGGGATCGCCGCCCAAAATATCGGGAATAATTTTGCAAAAAGCCCTTGGATACAAGCCTTTGTCGATATTTTGAATAGCGTTGTGCACGTCTTCTTTCGAAGCTGACACTCCGCGCGCCATATACCGGTTATCTGCTGACATACAATCTGGTTTACCTTTTCGATTTTCGGGGGCAAAGGTAATATTTTTGGTGAAATAATCGGATGGTAGAACAATTAGACCTAACAGGTTTTCAAAACCTGTTAGGTCTAATTACTACTCGTGGAAATCGTTACTCAGTACTCTGAATTCTGTTCGCCGGTTAATAGCTTTGGCAATTTCCTGTTGGTCGGGTGGCAATTTTAGGATGAATTCTTCGGTTAGCTCGTCTCCACGTTTGAGCCACGAATATTGTTTTGCAATCTCTTTTGTAACCTTTTTTGGCCACGTTTCGCCGTAGCCTTTAGCAACAAGGCGGGCAGCAGTAATTCCTTTCGAAATAATATAATCAACAGCCGACTGAGCACGTTTCTGGGATAGTTCCGAGTTGTATTTGTCGCTTCCTACGTAATCGGTATGGGCCATTAGCTCTATTTTAATGGTTGGATTCAAAACGAGCAACTGAACCAGCGAATCGAGCGACGCTTTTGAACCTTCGGTAAGTTCGTAACTTCCAAATTCGTAATTAATGTTGTTGATCTTTATAGGCTCGTCGGTGGGAGCTAATTTAAATACGAACCGAAAATCTTTACTGTCGTCTAATCCGATTGTTGTCAAACGGGCTTTATCATTCAGATAGCCGTCTTTAAATGCGGCGAAAACGTATTCTGTTTCGGGTTTTAATTTGTATTGGAAACGACCGCCATTGGCGCGTATTTTCAGGTTTGTGCCATCGGTGCCAATAATTCGAACTTGAGCGCCGTCTATTTTTTGGTTTGTTTCCTTGTTGAATATTTCTCCAGTTGCATTATAGATTTTTGGAGGTAAATAAAATGAATAAATATCATCACTTTTTGAGCCTTTTCTGTTTGAAGAGAAGTACCCTTTTTCAACTTCACCTTTGGCGAAAATAATACCAAAATCGTCACCAGGAGAATTAATAGGTGCTTTCATATTCTCAATTTTCCATTTGCCTTTTTCGTCTTTTACAGCCTTGAAAATATCAAGTCCTCCCAATCCGGTGTGGTAATTTGATGAGAAATATAATTCCCCGTTTTCACGAATAAACGGAAACATCTCGTCGCCTGGTGTATTAATTTCAGGTCCAAGATTTTCAGGTTTTTCAAATGTCGATCCTTTACCTGTAGCCATCCATATATCTTTTCCCCCATAACCACCTGGACGGTCAGAAACAAAATAAAGCGTTGTTCCATCTAAACTGAGAGAAGGGTGCGCTGCAATAAGGCTATCTCCCACAATTTTCAGTAGCGTGGGTTCTCCCCATTCTCCATGTGATTGATTTGATACGAGTAATTCGGAGCCCATATCTTTTTGCTTGTCATATCGACAGCGCGTAAAAATCATAATGTCACCTTTATCCGAAGTAGTAGCAGCACCTTCATCGCTCATGGTATTTATGATGTTATTTTCGTCAATCGATTTGGGTTTGCCCCAACGTTGTTTCTGAATCTCAAAATTACTGGTAAATAGGTCGGCATAGCGGGTTCCGGTAATATTACTTTTTCGTTTTCCAGTCGATAGATCGCGGGTTGAGGTGATAATGAGTTCGTTGTCGCGGCCCCCGACAAAAGCAGGACAATAGTCGTTGTCTTTTGAGTTCAGTTCTTTTACAGTGTTAACAATGTATCTCGAAGGCTTGTCGAGCCAGCTGTTTGCAGTTTTACAGGCTTCGATTCCATTCTTTGCATATTGGTCGTCGGCTTTTACACCAAGGTAAGTTTGATACCAAACCAAGGCTTCTTCATATTTCTGGGTAGCTTTCAAACAGTCGGCATAATGCAGCATACACTGCGGATCATTGTTTTTTTGTTTGATGGCATTTTTATACCAAACTGCAGCTTTGGCAAAATCACTGATATGGTAATAAGCTTCACCAATCTGGAAAGCTATTTTATTTTTTTCATTTCGAAGCTTTTGGCTTCGGTATGCTTTTTTGTTTTTTTCAATAGAGTTATAATATTCTCCAATTTCGTACGAAACTGTAGCTGTGTTCATATAACGGCGAGCTGTACAAGAGGCAAATAGTATTACCCAAAAGAGAAGTAATATTTTCAGGAAGACCGGTTTCTTCATTTGATCTTTAACGTTTGGCGGTAAAAATAACCATTTTAAATCCATAATGAAAAACGGAAAAGCTTTATTTAAAGTATCCTAAGCCCGAATAAAACTTTAAAATACTACTGGGATAACGCGTTAGTGTTTTTTATTAACAAAAAAGGCTTCAGGAAAAAATTCCTAAAGCCTTTATTTAACAGTTATCTATAAACTATCGTATAAACAGTAATTCTCTGTATTTTGGCAATGGCCATAATTCATTGTCAACGATAAGTTCCAGTTTATCAATGTGGTAACGGATGTCGTCAAGGTATGGTCTAACCTGAGATTCGTAAGCAATAGCTTTTTCCTTAGCTGATTCAATTACGTTAGCAACTTTCCTTGCTTCAACCATATCGTTTACTTTTGCCTTAATAGCCGAAACATGACCTCCAATTTCCTTGATTAGCTCCATACGACCTTCAGCAACAGTTTCTAAATATTCTGCACCAAATACTTCTTTTACATTCTTAATGTTTTCGAGTAATGAGGTCTGATATTTAATAGCAGTAGGAATGATATGGTTCATCGCTAAGTCGCCCAATACACGAGCTTCGATCTGGATCTTTTTAGTGAATTTTTCCAGCTCAACTTCAATACGGCTTTCAATTTCACGATGTGTAAAAACGCCGGCTTTTTCGTATAGTTCAACTACGCGCGGGTCTTCTAAAGCTTCCAGAGAAGTAGGAACGCTGGTGATATTTGTCAAACCGCGTTTTGCAGCTTCTTCTTTCCAGTCATCGCTGTAACCGTTCCCGTCGAAGCGGATTGCTTTTGATTCGATGATGAGTTTTTTCAGTACCTGGAAGATAGCTTCGTCTTTCTTTACACCTGTGTCAATCAAAGCGTCAACTTCGATTTTGAATTTAACCAATTGATCGGCAACAGCAGTGTTCAATGCAGTCATTGCTGAAGCACAGTTTGCTGATGAACCTACGGCACGGAATTCGAAACGGTTACCGGTGAAAGCAAATGGCGATGTACGGTTACGGTCGGTATTGTCGAGAATAATTTCAGGAATACGGCCAATATTCAGTTTCAGAGCTGTTTTTTCGTCTGGAGTCATTTTCCGATCAACTACAGCTTCTTCCATCAAGTCCAACATCTTAGTTACTTCAGCGCCAAGGAAAGCAGAGATGATTGCTGGTGGAGCTTCGTTTGCACCCAAACGGTGAGTATTTGGAGCTGTCAGAATGCTGGCACGTAACATATCCTGGTTTACATGAAGGGCTTTCAATGTATTGATAACGAAGGTAAGGAACTGTAAATTCGATTTTGGGTTTTTCCCCGGAGAATATAAATTAACACCAGTATCGGTTGAAAGCGACCAGTTGTTGTGTTTACCAGAACCGTTAATTCCGGCAAATGGTTTTTCGTGGAGAAGAATAGCAAAGTTGTGACGACGGGCTATTTTTTTCATCAAGTCCATGATCATCTGGTTGTGATCGTTTGCCAGGTTCACTTCTTCGAAAATAGGAGCAATTTCAAATTGGTTTGGAGCTACCTCGTTGTGACGGGTTTTAATTGGAATACCTAATTTGTAAGCTTCATTTTCAACATCTTCCATGAAACGGAAAACACGTGTTGGGATTGAACTGAAATAGTGGTCTTCAAGCTGTTGGTCTTTTGCAGATGAATGTCCCATCAGTGTACGGCCAGTTAATACAAGGTCTGGACGAGCCATGTACAGAGCTTCGTCAATAAGGAAATATTCCTGTTCCCAGCCCAGATTAGCGTTAACTTTAGTTACATTTTTGTCAAAATACTGGCAAACTTCAGTTGCAGCTTTGTCAACAGCAGCTAATGCTTTTAATAATGGAGCTTTGTAGTCGAGTGATTCACCTGTATAAGAAATGAATACTGTTGGGATACATAAGGTATTGTCAACAATAAATGCCGGAGATGCCGGATCCCATGCGGTATAACCACGAGCCTCGAAAGTTGCCCGGATACCGCCACTTGGGAAGGAAGAAGCATCTGGCTCCTGCTGAGCTAACATTGAACCGGTTAAAGATTCAACAACTGAACCTGCTTCACCATGTACAATAAACGCATCATGTTTTTCTGCTGTACCATCAGTTAAAGGATGGAACCAGTGTGTAAGGTGGGTAGCGCCATTTTCCAAAGCCCATGACTTCATGCCTTGTGCAACCTGATCAGCCATTTTGCGATCAATGGTTGTACCATTATCAATAGCGTCAATAACCGCTTTGTAAGCTTCTTTTGAAAGGTATTTTTTCATTTTCGGACGATCGAAAACGTTCATACCATAAAAATCAGAAACCAAATTTTCTTCACGTTTAACATCAATTGGTTTTCTGGTCAGAACTTCTTCAAGGGCTTTAAATCTAAATTGTGCCATAACCTAAAAATTTTAAATTTATTTTTTTGAGTGTATCAACAAATATCTCTTTTTAATACATAGCAAAAATATTCAAAAAATGAAATGAAGTACAGAAATTATAGGTATTTGATTGAAAATTTACAATTATTTCAGAAAAAATACTTAAAAATTGGCAGGTCGTGCTTTGAAAAATGAATATTTAAGGACAAATGTGAATAAATGTGAAATTTATGAAGTTTAAAAATCAATGTTTGAAGCTGTTTAATGATCGAAAAATGAATTTTTTACATTAATGTATGTTTTTTAAAAGGGTAAATTTAATTTTGGAATAATATAAACACTATTTAGATCGAAATTTTTAATTTCTTTGGATTAATTGTTGGTAAAATTACTAAGTGTAGTATTTTTTTGAATTTCTGAAAGAACTCAATTCGCATTATAATTAATCTATACAAGTAATTTGAAATCTTTATCCGGATATAAAAAAAGCGCAAAACTTCCGTCCCGCGCCTTTATTTTGCTTTTATCTTCTTGCCTCAAAAAACCACATTCACAATTTTATTAGGAACCACAATGATTTTTTTCGGAGTTTTTCCTTCGAGCCATTTCTGCGACATCTCGTGTGCAAGAACTGCAGCCTCAACTTCGGCGGTTGGTGTACCAACGGCAATTGCGAGTTTGAAGCGAACTTTACCATTGAATGAAACCGGGTATTCGACCACATCTTCACTTAACATTGCAGGATCGACCAAAGGCCATGATTCGTATGCCAATGTATTGGTATTGCCATACATTTGCCACAATTCTTCGGCAAGGTGTGGCGCATAAGGAGCCAGCAATTTTACAAAGGTTTCAGCAGTTTGTTTGCTTACTTTTCCTTTTTTTAATGCCAGGTTATTGAAAATCATCAGCGCAGAGATACCCGTATTGAATTTCATATTTTCAATATCAAAAGCTACTTTGCTGATGGTTTGATGCAACAGTTTTAATGTTTCTTTATCATCGGCAACATCAACAATGTTCTCAGGGTTTCCGAAGAAGCGGGCAACACGGTTCAGAAAGTTGAATACGCCTTTTACTCCGTTTTCGGCCCACGGTTTGGTGTCTTCCAACGGGCCCATGAACATTTCGTACAAACGCAATGAGTCGGCGCCAAAGTTTTTTACCACATCATCGGGGTTCACCACATTTTTCAGCGATTTCGACATTTTAGCCACAATTTGGGTCAGCTCCTCGCCGGTTTCGGTGTGATAATATTGGCCATCTTTTTCATCAACCAAATCACTGGCCACTTTGGCTCCTGTTGCGGTTTGATATGCAAAAGCGAGGATCATACCCTGATTGAATAACTTCTGGAAAGGTTCTTCAGTAGAAACGATACCGAGATCGAACAACACTTTGTGCCAGAAGCGGCTATATAATAAATGCAATACCGCATGTTCGGCGCCACCCACATAAAGGTCAACCGGCATCCAGTAGTTTTCGAGTTTTTTGTCGAAAATCGATTCATTGTTACGCGGATCGATATAGCGCAGATAGTACCAGCACGAACCTGCCCATTGCGGCATGGTGTTGGTTTCTCGACGGCCTTTGCGTCCATTGGCATCGATTACATACAGCCAATCGGTAGCGTTTGCCAAAGGCGATTCGCCGCCTTCGCCCGGTTCGTATTTTTCCATCTCCGGAAGTTCAACCGGAAGGTTTTCTTCAACCAATGAGATCTCGCCATCTTCCCAGTGAATCACAGGGAACGGTTCGCCCCAGTAGCGCTGACGGCTGAACAACCAGTCGCGCAGTTTGAAGTTGGTGGTAGCTTTTCCAATCCCTTTTTCGCCCAGCCATTCCACCACTTTGGCGATGCCCTGTTTTTTATTGAGGCCATTCAAGTCGAGGCCAATAGCCAGATTGGCTGAGTTGATGTACGCGCCATCTTCGGTCCAGCAAGCTTCGCCAGCCAGCACTTTGGCACGCGTGTCGTCGTCGGCACTTTTCGGATCAAGAATGCAGATTACCGGAATATTGAATTTCTGGGCGAATTCGAAATCACGGGTGTCGTGTGCCGGAACTGCCATGATAGCGCCTGTTCCGTAGCCCATCAAAACGTAGTCGGCAACCCAGATGGGAATGGGCTGACCCGTAATTGGATTGATGGCGTTACGACCAGTAAAAACTCCAGTTTTCTCCTTGGCCAATTCGGTGCGATCCAAATCCGATTTCATCGATGCAGCCTGAACGTAGGCATTCACGGCATTGATACTTTCAGGAGTAACAATGGCCGAAAGCATTGGGTGTTCCGGAGAAACCACCATGTAAGTTGCACCAAATAACGTGTCGGGACGGGTTGTGTATACACGAAGTTTTTCGTTTAAACCGTCAATTGCAAAATCGACTTCGGCACCGGTTGATTTGCCTATCCAGTTTTTCTGCATGTCTTTTACGCCTTCGGGCCAATCCAAACCTTCCAGCCCTTGAAGTAAACGTTCTGCATAATGCGGAATGCGGAGCAACCATTGTTTCAGGTTTTTACGGATTACCGTGTTTCCGCATTTTTCGTGCGAGCCATCAGTCAGCACTTCTTCGTTGGCACAAACTGTTTTACACGACTGACACCACCAAACCTGGGCGTTGTCGTAATAAGCCAGGCGTTTTTCGCTGATATACTTGTTAATGGCTGCTTGTCCCTGAGCCTGTATGTCAGCAGGAATTGGCAGTTCGCTTATTGGGCGGCCTTTACCTGCTTCGGCATCAAACCATGTATTGTATAATTTGGCGAAAATCCACTGTGTCCAACGGAAATATTTCGGGTCGGTGGTATTAATCTCGCGGCTCCAGTCGTAACTCAAACCCAACGATTTGATTTGGCGGCGAAAATTGTCGCAGTTCTTATTTGTTGTAATTGCCGGATGAGTCCCTGTTTGGATGGCGTACTGTTCGGCTGGTAACCCAAAAGCGTCCCAACCCATTGGGTGCAACACGTTGAAGCCTTTCATGCGTTTGTACCGGCAAATAATGTCGGTGGCGGTATATCCTTCGGGGTGACCAACGTGTAATCCGGCTCCTGAGGGATAAGGAAACATGTCGAGCACGTAATATTTTGGTTTCGAGTAGTCGTTTTCGGTTTTGAAGGTCTTGTTTTCCTCCCAGAATTGTTGCCATTTCGGCTCAATTTCCCAGAATTTATATTCCATTTTTAGCGATTGATAAAGGTTCTTGATAATGAGCCGCAAAGATAGAAAGAAACTTCCAAGTTAAAAGAAGATTTCGTTTTGTTCCTTTCACAAAACAACAAACGCCCCTATCGAGGAGCGTTTATGGTTAATTAATATTCCGAAGTTATTTCTTTTCAGTCGCGTTCCAAAGCACTAATTTCGATGGATAATAATTAATGTCGTATGCTTTCATCCGGTCGGCGTGACTAGCTAAACGGACTTTGTAAGCATCCCAGTTTCGCAAATTTGCTGGAGTCCAGCCGATTTCGGCATAGCCCAAAAGACGCGGAAAAATCAGGTATTCAGCCTCATGGATATTTGAAACAGTCTCGCTCCAAAGTGGTGCTTCAATGCCTATAATATTTTCTTTTTTGATTTCAGGAACCAAATTAGCCGGGTCCCAGTTATATCCTTTGTCGACTTCGATGTATGCCGCCCAATGCAAACCGTATGTGCTTGTCGAATCGTATTGCATATCGAGATACGCGTTTGCTGCAGGCGACATCAAAACTTTGGCGCCTTGAGCTACACCTTTCACTGCATTTTCGGCTTTTGCCCAATATTGAACCACAGTGTTAGGTTTTAACGTAGCCAAGGCAATTTCGTCCCAAGCCAATACTTTTTTGCCGTGAGCAATTACCATATCCTGAACGCGATTCATAAACGGTATATAATCTTCAAGCTTTGTAGCATGTGATTCGTCACCTCCAATGTGCAGATATTCACCTGGAGTCATCGCAGCAAGTTCGCGGATAACATCGTCGATAAATTTGTAGGTTGTCTCTTTTTTTGTGGCCAATGTACTGAATCCAACTTCCGTTCCGGTGTATAATTCGGTTGCTTTTCCTTTCTCGTTCAGTTCGGGATATGAAGCCAATGCTGCATTGGTGTGCCCCGGCATGTCAATTTCAGGAATAATTGTAATGAACCGGTCTTGTGCATATTTTACAAGGTCGGCATATTGTTCCTGGGTGTAAAAACCACCTTCGCCACCGCCAACTTCGGTTTTTCCGCCGTGGGCGGTTAGGTTAGGCCATGATTTAATTTCAATGCGCCAGCCTTGGTCATCGGAGAGATGCAGATGCAATGTGTTAAATTTATAGTAAGCCAACTGGTCGATTAGCTTTTTTACTTCATCGACACTAAAAAAATGACGGGCGACATCGAGCATCGACCCACGATAGCTATAAACCGGATAGTCGCGAATTGTTCCTGTTGGCAGTTTCCACGAGGCTTTTTGCGGCGACGGCAATTCGATTTTTGCAGGCAATATCTGGCGAATGGTTTGGATGCCATAAAATAAACCGGCCGGTTTATTAGCAGTAAGGCTTACCAGTTTATCTGTAATTTTAAGCTGATAACCTTCATCGCCCAATTCATTATCGGTAGTAAGCGCCAGGTAAATGTTTCCTGGGCCAGGTTCTGTCTCGGTAGTTTTTACCTCAATACCCAAGCCAGTTGATGGATTCAGCTTGTTGGCCAAAAATTGGCCTATATGCTTTAACTCAAACGATTGGCTTTGTATATAAATATCAGTTTGGTCGGTAAGATCGAAGTCTCTTCCTTCAGGGACAACTGAAACTGGTTGTGGAATGATACTGTTTTTGGAGAGATCGGTTGGCTGACATGCCATTTGACTAAAGATTACGGTCAGGAATAAACCACCAATAGCAGTTTTTTTTAGATTTTGTAGATTCATGGTTTAGTGCAAATTAAATTATGAACTTATTTTTTCAATTTTAAAGACTACTGGCATCAGGCCATCAGAACAACAGGAAACTGCAACTCCTGGCTGCTTCATCCAGGGATATCTTCCATCGTACATGATGGTGTTAACATCTTTCAGAATATCGCTCCAGGCGTAAGAACAAAATCCTTCAGGTACTTTGTTGTCTTCTTCCACAATAAATTCTTCTCCTACTGTAAACAAATGACAACCCAGGCAAATTTTTGTCAGGTTAAAATTACTGTATTCGTCAACCAGTTCCCGGTTAATCATCTTTTTCAAAACGGTAATCTTGCATCTAACCATAATCTGAGTATTTAGGTTTTGAATGATGAAAATTACCCAAAAAACATGGAATACCCTTCTGTTTTTGATTGACTTATGTCATTCAACCAGCTTCAAAATCCTTGCTTTGATACCGATTTTGAAATTTACAAAAACGAGCAAAAAACATGATCCAACGATTATGAATGCTCCAATTATTTCAATTGTATTAAATTTTTCGCTGAAAATCAACCATCCTGAAATTAAGTTAAAAACCGGAACGAGCGATTGCAGCATCGATCCGGTAGCAACGTTTACATGTTTGTATCCTTCAGTCATAAAAAGCTGACCGATGGTAGCAACAACTCCGACCAATATGAGCAGAAAGATTTCTGTCAGGTTACCCTTAGCCTGGGTCGCACCAGAGGGAATGAGAAAAAGCCAGAACCCGACGATACATTGCGAAAAGAAAATAGCCATCGAATTATCACTGTCATGCAATTTTTTGACATAGACAACAGCTAATCCTGTTGTTACAGATCCTGTAATTGCAATCAATTCCCAAATCCCGATTCCCGAAAGCGAACCGTTTCCACCGCCCACCGAAAGTAAAATTAATCCGGCAAACGACACAGCAATAATTACGAATTTGATTGGTTCTACTTTTTCTTTCAGCATAATCATACTGAAAATAGTGGCAAAAATGGGGTAGGAGTATATATAAACTGAGCCTTTCCCAACGCCAAGTTTTAAAATTGCCAGATAGAAGAGATAAACGGCAATTCCTCCAACAAAACCACGATAAAATAAACCTTTTCTGTCGTTAAATTTAAGTTTCACAACTCCAAAAAGGGCTAGAATCCCAATAATTCCCACACCAATTGCAAATCTGAAAAAAGTAGTTTGATAGCTTGAAACATTTGGAATGGCTTTGACCAAAATGGCCATCAACGCAAAAAACACAACGGATCCGAGTGTTAAAAGTACTCCTTTTGAATTTGCTGGCATAAAAAAAATTCCATTGTAAATTAATGCGAAACTAGTTAATTAAAAGTGAAGAAATGCTAACAAAACTTACGAAAATACTCCGCGCTAAAAACAAAAAAACCTCGCTTTTAACGAGGTTTTTTTAACTATTCTTCAACGATTATGATCTTTTCGATTCGGTCGCCCTGGCGAATGGCATCAATTACTTCCAGACCTTCGTAAACCTTACCAAAACAGGTGTGCTTACGGTCGAGGTGTGAGGTTTGACGACGGCTATGGCAAATAAAAAACTGAGAACCGCCCGTATTACGACCTGCATGTGCCATCGACAGTACTCCGCGGTCATGGTATTGGTTATTGCCATCGGTTTCACAAGGAATTTTATAACCTGGTCCGCCAGTTCCAGGTATACCTGTAGCACCTTCACGCGAATTCGGGCATCCACCCTGGATCACGAAATCGGGAATTACGCGGTGAAACGTCAATCCGTCGTAAAAACCATCTTTTGCCAATTTTTGGAAATTAGCCACGGTTCCTGGTGCATCGTTATCATAGAATTCAACTTTCATTACACCTTTTGCGGTGTGAATCTCTGCTTTGCTCATTTGCTTAAGTATTAAATATTGCACAAAAATAAAACTTTTGGCAGTAAACTGCCAATTGCATGTTTTGTTTAAAACGTATCATTTTTTTTTCATTTCAAAATCTGTTTTAAAATAGGAAATTCAACGGAGTTTTAAATTGAAATTTTTTGTTTATTTGAACAGCATAGTACAGGACAGTTAAACCTCTGTTTTTTTCGATGAATGGCGCAAAAATGAAAATGTTTCATAACATTTTTTGGCTTTTGCAAAGCTTTGCATCATTTGGGAAAGTCAGTTGGATTTGGCCGACTGAAATTGTTTATTGATTTTTGATGCTATAAATTTTGAATTCAGATAAATAAGAATAACGAGAATTTCTAAACTATAACCAAACATTACTAAAACGAAATGAAACAAGCGAAGAAAGGTCTTTTCACAACAGAAGATGGAAGAAATCATACGTTTATATTCTTTCTGGTTGCACTTCTGTTTACTCTGTGGGCTGTGGGCAATAGCCTGATTGACACAATGGATAAACATTTTCAGGATTATTATCATCTTACCAAAGCCGACTCGGCTAATGTTCAATTCTCACATTATCTGGGCTATTTTTTCATGGCTTTGCCTGCCGGATGGTTTATTCATAAACTTGGTTACAAATGGGGCATTATCCTTGGTTTAAGTCTTGCCGCAGTTGGGTGTTTGTGGTTTTATCCGGCCACCAAAATCGATGGATTCTGGGCCGTTCTTTTGGGTGTTTGCCTGGTAGCAATGGGCTTTTCGTTTCTCGAAACTGTAGCAAACCCGTACACCACTGTACTTGGAAATCCTAAATATTCTGCTTCGCGCATTAATCTTGCCCAGTCGTTTAATGCAATTGGATGGCCAATTGCCCCATTTATTGGCGGATTGTATTTTTATCATTCCGACAATTCACTTACAGCTCAGCAAAATGCTGAAATTGCCCACAAAACGATGTGGGTGCCATATATTGGTATCGCTTTAATTATTGGAGTTCTTATTCTTGCCTTTATAAAAAGTAACATGCCCGATGTTACAGAAGACGCAAATGCCAACAAAGAACCTGAAAACGATAAAGCTAAGGTTGATGTTTTCGGGCAGCAAAGCCGGATGTCGACTATCCTTTTATATGTATGTGCTATTTTGTTCAGTTTTGCGCTGGGGATGATTATTCGTTTCTTTGTACAGTTATTCTATATGGACCGGGAAACTCTTGCCAATCCTGAAGCAATGGCAGCTTTAAATCATACGCTTACCCGGGTATTTTATATTGTAACAGGAATTAGCGGTTTGGCATCTGTAGCATTTATTGTTTTTAAAAAGCAAACACTCATTCATAAAAATAGTCTTTGGTCTGCTCCACATTTTTCAGGAGCAACAATTGCACAATTTCTTTATGTCGCAGCTCAGGCTGGAATTTTTAGTTTCTTTATTAATTATATGGTTGAAGAAGTTCCATCGATAAGCGAAAGTTTTAAAGCTAGTTTTATTATTGGAGGTGAAAGCGGCTCGATATTGCGCGATGGCGCTTTTTTTCTTAGCGAAAAAGGTGCAACTTCATTAATGTCGTGGTTGGCATTTCCGTTATTCCTTTTAGGCCGGTTTACCGGTTCGTTTATTCTGAGGGTAACAAAAGCCCATAATATGCTTGGCCTGTATTCTTTTATTAATGTGATTTTAATGCTTGTTGTTGTTGCCAAATTAGGGTGGATTTCGGTAATTGCAGTTTTCCTTAGTTTCTTCTTTATGTCAATCATGTTCCCAACAATTTTCTCACTTGGAATATGGGGATTAGGTGAAAAATCGAAATTGGCATCTTCATTTATTGTTATGGCTATTATGGGAGGTGCTGTGCTACCTAAAGTTATGGGTGCAATCGCCGATAAAGATGGAATGTCGGCAGGCTACATTGTTCCAGCTGTTTGCTTTGGAGTAATTGCTCTTTATGGATTCTTTTGGACAAAGTTAAGTGGTTCGGAAGGGCTTAGCAAAGTAAAAATTGGATCGGGACATTGAATATGTGGAAAATTTCTGATTTGGAAATTTAAATTATAAATTGATTTACAATGGAATACGCTGAAGTATCAAAGCTTCCTGTTTTTAAGAGGTTTTGTAAAACACTGTCACTGAAGGATGACCCCCGGTTGATTGAAGATTATAAAAAAGTACATGCACCAAATGCCGCATGGCCCGAAATTACCCAGGGAATGAAGGATGTGGGCATCATAGATATGGAAATTTATATTTGTGGTACACGTTTGTTCATGATAATGGATACTGTTGCCGATTTTGATCACGAAAAAGCCATGGCCGAACTGGCAACCAAGCCTCGTCAAGGCGAATGGGAAGCTTATGTCGCCCGTTTTCAACAAACTTCATCAGAAGCCACTGCTGATGAAAAATGGCAATTGGTGGAACGTATTTATAAGCTCGATTAAAACTTTCAGTATCATAGAAATATCTCTGAAATCCCGGTCGATTTGGTTTGGCTGGGATTTTTTTCCTAAACCAAACTAAACCTGAAATAATGAAACGTAGAAATATGTTAAAAACGGCGGCTGCATTGCCAGCTATTCCGTTTATTACCACCTTTTCGAAAGTAATGGGTATAACAAATGAACCTACCAAACTGAATCCTACTCAAGAAATTGGAAAAATAGAACGTTTTGGCGATGATCGCGACTGGTTTTTCGATAAACGTTTTGGAATGTTTGTACATTGGGGAATTTATTCTATTCCGGGTTGGCACGAACAACACCAATGGAGGGCTCGTATTCCTAGAAATGAATATATTAAACTTGCACAACAATGGAATCCGACGAAGTTTAATCCGGAACGATGGCTCGATTTAATGGAAGAAGCCGGAATGAAATACATGACTGTCACCACTAAACATCACGATGGGTTTTGCTTATGGGATACCAGTCAAACTCGGTTTAATACCATGAATACGCCTTATAAAAAGGATATTCTGGGTATACTTGCTGAAGCTTGCCACAAAAGAAATATTCCGCTGTGTTTGTATTATTCTATTGCCGATTGGAATCATCCGAATTATCCCAATCAAGGCCGGCACCATGAATTACTTCCGCAACCGGCGGATTCGCCTGATTGGGGAAAGTACATGGAATTTTTGAAAGCACAAGTTCGCGAACTTTGCACCAATTATGGCGAAATACACGGATTCTGGTGGGATATGAATGTTCCTCAATATAAAGATAAATCGGTTAATGCCATGATTCGTCAGCTTCAACCCAAGGCTGTGATTAATAACCGCGGTTTTGACGAGGGAGATTTTGGAACACCTGAACGGGATTTTGATGGCGTAGCGGCAGAGGCCAAAAAGTTTGTGCACCCAACAGAAGCTTGCCAGTCTGTTGGAATGGAAAGTTGGGGTTATAAGAAAGATGAAGATTATTACACCGATCGTCATCTTATTAGCAGTATCGACAAATACCTGGCGCGTGATGCCAATTATTTACTGAATGTTGGTCCAACTGGCGAAGGCATGATTCCAGATGAAGCTGCTGCAATTTTACGAAGCATAGGAACGTGGAAGAAAACGGTTGATGAGGCATTTCAGAATGTACAGTTTGATTCAGAACTTGTCGGTTCAACCGATGTACTTGTAACCAAAAGAGAACAAACGATTTATATTCATCTGAATAAACTGCCGGTTGGCTCTGGAGTTAAACTTAAGCCAATTAATGTAATGCCATCAAAGGCTATTTTACTCAATACCGGGCAACCAATTGATTGTGTTGTAAATTTATGCCCGAGTGATCATGCCTCACAACAACCTTATCTTCGAATTAGAAATTTGCCGGTTAACGAGACCATGAATACTGTTTTGGTTGCAAAACTCGAATTTGTAAAACCTCTTGAAGAAATTAGTAAAACTGGTAATCTGAAAAACGATGTTGAATTGACAAAATAAAACATAAACGCTTGGTTTAATGTAAAACTAAAATCATAATTCTTACTTCTTCTTGGCTTTTGCTTTAAAACTGCGTATTTATTCTTTAATTTGTTAGTTTATGTGTTGATTTTCAGTATTTAAGGTGCTGTTTGATTTTATCTGATTTTTCGACGTCCAAAATGCTGACTAAAATCATTCGTGTTATTAAACATTCATTTCGTAGAGGTTAAATTACTGAAAATAAGATAGATAAATTTGAATTTGTTTTTGAAGGTTTAGAATAACCATAACCCGAATATTTTACCTTTGAATGAGAATAAAATTCAAAAAATGATGAGACAAATCTAATCGAATAAGGAGGCGTTTCATTCAGCCTAAAAGATTAAAAGTAAAGGTATGAAAGCAGACATTAACGAATTTTTAGAATCCCTGAAAGCACGTACACCGGGCGAACGTGAGTTTCATCAGGCAGTTCAGGAAGTAGTAGAATCGATTTGGGATGTGTACCAAAAGAATCCCAGATATCAAAAAGCAAAAATATTGGAACGAATTGTTGAACCCGAAAGAGTAGTAATGTTTCGTGTCCCCTGGGTTGACGATCGCGGAGAAGTTCAGGTTAATCGTGGATACCGCGTCGAATTTAATTCGGCTATTGGTCCATATAAAGGCGGATTACGTTTTCACCCCACAGTAACGTTAAGTGTACTGAAATTTCTGGGTTTTGAACAAACGTTTAAAAATAGCCTGACCACTTTACCAATGGGTGGGGGAAAAGGAGGTTCCGACTTCAGCCCGAAAGGAAAATCGGACAACGAAATTATGCATTTCTGCCAATCGTTTATGACAGAACTGGCCCGCCACATTGGTCCAAATACAGATGTCCCGGCTGGAGACATTGGCGTTGGCGGTCGGGAAATTGGTTTTCTTTTTGGTCAGTACAAACGATTGAGAAACGAATTTACTGGTGTGCTAACCGGTAAAGGATTAGGCTGGGGTGGTAGTTTAATCCGTCCTGAAGCAACAGGGTTTGGCGCTGTTTATTTTGTGCAACACATGTTGGCCAATTTGGGCCAGAAAATTGAAGGAAAAACTTTTGCCGTTTCAGGTTTTGGAAATGTTGCCTGGGGCGCTATCCTGAAAATTAATGAATTAGGAGGAAAGGTGGTCACAATCTCGGGGCCTGATGGATACATTTATGATGCAGATGGAATAACAGGCGAAAAAGTTGATTACCTGCTCGAACTTCGTGCTTCAAACAACGATATTGTTGCCCCTTATGCCGATGAATTTGGCGCTCAGTTTATTTCGGGTAAAAAACCGTGGGAATGTCCGGTGGATATAGCCATGCCATGTGCTTGCGAAAATGAATTAAATCTCGAAGATGCCAAAATATTGGTTCAGAATGGATGTAAATTAGTAGCTGAAACCTCGAATATGGGATGTACAGCTGAAGCTATGGAATACCTGACTGAGGCAATCAGTTATGCCCCGGGAAAAGCTGTTAATGCTGGTGGTGTTGCTGTTTCGGGGTTGGAAATGTCGCAAAATTCGATTCGGATGAACTGGCCGAAGGAAGAAGTTGACATGTATTTACACCGGATTATGAAAGATATTCACGAAACCTGCGTGAAGTATGGAAAAAAAGGCGATAAAGTTAACTATGTGGTGGGAGCTAATGTTGGAGGTTTTGTGAAAGTGGCCGACGCTATGCTTGCTCAGGGAATAGTATAAGTCTATTTGTCAGATATTCTGATTATCCCGTAAATCTGTTCTTTGGAGCAGATTTACGGGATTTATTTTATTTCACTCTACATAAAGCAACGGGATGTTTTTCATAAAAGTACCCAACTTTTGTTTTTTTATACAATAAGATAATATTCACTTCATATTCAGGTGCTTTATTTTTCCTTATTTTGGTGAAATTTTGGAAAAAAATGCTGATTGATTCACATTCTCATATCTATTCCACCGATTTTATTTATGATTTGGATGAAGTAGTCCAACGTGCCTATTCAAACGATGTACGGAAAATTGTTCTTCCTAATATCGACAGTTCTTCAGTGAAAAACCTGTTGAACCTTGTTGATACTTATCCGCATATTTGTTTTCCGCTGATGGGTTTACACCCAACATCGGTAAATCAGGATTATCAGGAAGAATTACAGGTGGTTGAGTATTGGCTGAAAAAGCGGAAATTTTATGGGATTGGAGAAATTGGGATTGACCTTTATTGGGAAAAAGCATTTTTGGAAGAACAGATTAATGCCTTTCGGTTTCAGCTCAATTTGGCCAAGGAATATGATTTGCCGGTTGTTATCCATGTACGTGATTCATTCGACGAAGTTTACCAGGTACTTACTGATATGAAAGACTACAATTTAAAGGGAATATTCCACAGTTTTTCGGGGACTTTGGAACAGGCTAATATGATAATTGAGCTTGGATTTAAAATTGGAGTTAACGGAATAGTCACTTTCAAAAAAAATGGAATCGATGAGGTGATTAAAGAAATTTCTCCTTCTCACCTAGTCCTGGAAACTGATTCACCTTATTTAACTCCTACTCCTTTCAGGGGAAAAAGAAACGAAAGTTCTTATTTGACTTATATTGCCCAGAAAGTTGCTGACATTCACCACATGCCGGTTGGCGATATTGCAAAAATAACTACTGAAAACGCCCGTAAAATATTTGGAATTTAGCGTACTACCTATAATTTGCTACATTGACTTGTTCAAAAAATCGGAATGTTTCTGAACGGAGATGCAAAAGATATATCCGACTTTTTTGCCCCTTTCGTAGCCAGGAGACAAAAACGCAAGAAAAATTGTTGGTTACCCTAAATTTTTTTAAGTAGAGTTAATTTCTGTAATTTTGATTTTTTAAACTTCCGCTTCTATAAAGTGGTCACGGAAATGTTAATCAGTCGATTTTAAAGCAAGCAAGTGGAAACAAAACCTTCTATCCTTATCATTTATACCGGCGGAACAATCGGTATGGTTCAAAAGTCATCAAACGGGGCCCTGGTTCCCATGAAATTTGATGAGATTCAAGAAGAAGTTCCTGAGTTAGATCGGTTAGGCGTCAATCTTCAGGTTGTAACTTTTACACCTCCAATCGATTCTTCGAATATGACCCCGGCAATTTGGGTGAAAATTGCCAATACCATTGAACGAAATTACAGCAGGTTTGATGGCTTTGTTATTTTACATGGCACTGATACAATGGCCTATACAGCTTCTGCACTTAGTTACATGTTCGAGAATCTGGATAAGCCTATCGTTTTAACTGGTTCACAGCTTCCTATTGGGATACTTCGTACCGATGGTAAAGAGAACCTGATTACTTCCATTCAGATTGCTGCTGCCAAACGTCACGGACAAGCGATTGTCCCGGAAGTATGTGTTTATTTCAATTCTAAACTTTTTCGTGGAAATCGCATATCAAAGCGTCACGCCGATGATTTTAGTGCATTTTCATCTGTAAATTATCCACCACTGGCAACGGCCGGTGTCGAGATTAAATATTTTAATGAAAATATTCATCGGTATGTAAATAAAGGTATCCTGAAAGTTCGTACCCATTTCGATGAACAGGTGGTAGTATTGAAGATATTTCCCGGTATTGGAAAACTTGTTTTTGAAAGCATATTAAGTATTCCAGGTTTAAAAGGTGTTGTTCTGGAGTCTTTTGGTTCGGGGAATATACCTATGTCGCGCTGGATGATCAGTCAAATAAAAAATGCAATCAAACGTAAAATTATAGTCCTAAATGTTACTCAATGCCAGGGAGGGGCTGTTAATATGGGGCGTTACGAAACTGGCATCGAGCTTGAACATGCCGGCGTGGTTAGTGGAAAAGATATGACAACCGAAGCCGCCGTTACCAAACTAATGTTTCTACTTGGGCAAGGTCTTGAGCATGAAGAGATAAAACTTCACCTTAATAAAAGTTTAATTGGTGAGATGAGCGAATAGATTTTTTATTTGTTTTTTTCGTACTTTCGGGCGCGAAAATAGTTAAGGGAGAGATGCAAGAGTGGCTGAATTGGCACGCCTGGAAAGCGTGTGTACCTCTAAAGGGTACCGCGGGTTCGAATCCCGCTCTCTCCGCAAAATAGTATTTCCAATCATTTATTTAGATGTATAACACCCAATTTTACACTTTAAAATGTAAGATTGGGTGTTTTTAATTATAAGCTAAGAGGCAGAAAAGGTCTGGAACCAATTGGAAAGCGGTAGAGACGGATAAAAGTATTTTTGAATTGCTTGATGTTCCGTGTTACAAGTTTTGCAATTGATTGTAAAATATTATTTCTAACCAAAAACAATATATTTGCAGATCACTTTCAGAATCTTGAAAAATTTAAGGTCAAATAGCGAGCTTCTTATACTCATTCAAAAGGATGATCGGGTTGCTTTTTTTCATATCTATGAAAGATACTGTAAAAAGTTATATTGGTTTGTTTTAAAATACTTAAAACAGAAAGAAGATGCTGAAGAGATTGTCCAGGAAGTTTTCGTGAAAATCTGGAAATCCCGCGATAAAATTGACGCCTATTCTTCGTTTGAATCTTTTTTGTTTACAATGGCATACAATGCTACGATTAGTATGTTGCGCAAAAAGGCCAGCGAGGCAAAATATATTGAGTATTTAAAATCGTTGCAGCAGGTTAATGACACCCCTGATCTTATTGGTGAAATCCAGTATAATGAATTAAACAATAGGGTGCATTCGTTGTTGAACGAATTAACCCCACGCCAAAAAGAAATATTCCTATTAAGTCGTGAGGAAGGATTATCTCACAACGAAATTGCGCAGCAACTAGGCATATCGGTAAATACTGTAAAAAAGCACATTGCAAATACACTTGCCTTCCTAAAATCTCATATTGATAATGATTTAATAATCAATATGTTATTTGTTTTTCTATTTCTTTCTTAAAAAAAAACATTTTTTACATACTCCCTATCGCTAGGTTGAGCGTATAAGGTTTTGGAATTTTTAAAGAGAAAGTTAATGCTATAATTGGGATATTAATTATTGCCTCCCTTAATTTATTTGGGAGGTATACTTGTCAAAAATGAAAAAAGAATTACACATAAAGTATTTGAACAACCAATGTACTGAGTCAGAACTCCAGGAGTTTCTTGAGTGGCTTGAAACTGATGCCTTAAACGAAGAGGGTAAAGGGTGGGGTTCCGAAGCTTGGAACTCCTTCACAGAAACAGATAATATCCATGACAACAATTTCATAGCAATTTTTGATAAAATTCAGGCGAGAATAGATGCGAACAATGATAATTCGGGTAAATTACCGAGGTTGTCTACCCTGGTAAGGTGGGTTACAAAGGCAGCAGCTATTTTATTAATACCAGTACTTACCATTTTATTTTATACTCTTTCGGAGAGAAAGAATGGGTCTGCCCAGTATGTAAATTTTGCTATCGATTCTCTTGAAGTTATTGTTCCTGTGGGGTCAAAAACAGTTGTTCAGTTATCTGATGGATCTGAGGTTCAGTTAAACTATGGAAGCAAAATTAAGTATCCGCATTTCTTTTCAAATAATTTACGGGAAGTAACACTTACAGGAGAAGCTTACTTTAAAGTTGCGCATAATCCCGAAAAACCTTTTATTGTAAAAACAAAAAATCTGAACATTAAGGCTGTTGGGACTGAATTTAATGTTTTAGCATATCCTGGCAGTGACATTATTGAAACTACGCTTGTTTCAGGGAAAGTAATTTTGGAACAAGTAAAAAAAGGCGGTGAAATTAAACGTATTGGGGCAATGAACCCGGGATCGCATGTAAACGTCGATTTGCAATCCGGTTTAATTTCCACAACAAAAGGGCCTATTGAAAAATATATTTCCTGGACTGAAGGAAAGCTGATGTTTGATGATACACCCATACTCAATGTTACTGAGAAATTGGGTATGAAATTTAATGTTGATTTTGAGGTTAAAGATAATATAAAAGGCTATAAATATACAGTCACATTTGCAAACGATCCACTCTATCAGATACTTGATTTGATGACTGTTGCTACTCCAATTTCTTATAAAATACTTCCAAGGGAAAAGCTGCCTGATGGGACATACTCTAAACAAAAAATATTATTGAAAAAACGATAAGCCTAACTTAATAAAAAAATGCCTATGAGATGAACGAACTAAAAAACTCAGGGAAATGCGTCAACACTTCCCTGAAGAAATCAATAACACCCTGCCTTAAACTCAGGGTATTTATAAACTTTTCAATTCAAAATTATGAAAAAAATTAAGGAATTATCCTGGGATACAAAATTTCCTGGGCTAAAAAGATTATTTAAGATTATGAAACTAACTACCTTCTTGATTTTTATTTCCATGATTAGTGTTTTTGCAAATAGTTCCTATTCGCAGTCAAAAGTGCTTAATCTGAATATGAATAAAGTAACAGTTCGAGAAGCCTTATTAAAAATTGAAGATCAAAGTGAATATCATTTTATGTATAGTGGTAATATTATTGATATTAACCGATTGATTTCATTAAACGTTCGTAATGCTAAAATCGACGAAGTTTTGAAGCAAATATTTACTGGAACAGATGTTGGTTATACGTTAAAAGATAGATTCATCGTATTAACTACCATTAATTCAGCAGAAAATTCTATAGATCAGCAACAAAAAACATTAACAGGCAAGGTATCTGATACTGCCGGAGCCCCATTGCCAGGTGTTTCTGTTGTTATTAAAGGCACGACTAAAGGTGTTATTACCGATGCTGACGGAAAATATTCATTGACTGTACCTGCCAATGCTTCATTGGTTTTTTCGTTTGTAGGAATGAAAACGCAGGAAATCCCGGTGTCAGGTAAATCCACTATCGACGTAAAAATGCAGGAAGAAACGGTAGGATTGGAAGAAGTTGTTGCCGTTGGTTATGGAACGCAGAAGAAAGTTACCATGACCGGAGCTATTAGTACTGTAAATGGGAATGATCTTCTAAAGAGGCCTGTTTCAGATGTCACCAATGCGTTAATTGGAAAAGCTGCAGGGATAAGTACGATGGTTGTCTCAGGTCAACCTGGAGCCGACAATTCGACCATATATATCAGGGGGATGGGAACAACTGGCAGCACTTCACCACTAATTGTTATCGACGGTATAATTCGGGATAATATGTCTCAAATTGATCCGAGTACCATTGAATCTGTTTCCATTCTGAAAGATGCTTCGGCAGTTGCACCTTATGGATTAGCCGGTGCCAATGGCGTAATCCTGATCAATACAAAAAAGGGAAAGGAAGGAATGCCAACGCTAACTGTTGATTCACGTTATGGGTTCCAAACTCCAACTGCAATAGGAAATCCACTCAATGCAGTAGATTATATGAAACTGATGAACGAAGCATATCTGGATGAGACTCCAAATGGCACAGATTATCCTTTCGATTTGACTTTAATAGAAAATTATGACAAGTTACATCAGCAAAACCCTGATCTATACCCCGACAGTAAGGCAAAAGATTTATATGATTTATCTGCTCCTATTCAAAAGTATAATATTCAGGTCAGTGGAGGAAGCAATAATACCAAGTATTTTTTCAGTTTAGGCTATTTTAAACAAAATGGGTTGATTCCTAAATGGAATTATGAACGTTATAACTACAATATTAATTTACAAACGAAGATTACTAAAACTACTGAACTCTCCATACTTGTAAATAATTCAATAAGCCAAATGAATGACCTGGATCCGGAGGAGTCATCAATGAGGGTCTATAACGGGTATTATAAACTTCTCCCTAACGAAGCATTGTATTATTCGAATGGATTATGGGGGGCTTCAGGAGGTTTTTCTCTTCCGGCAATTTTTAATTCGGATAGTTATCTGCGGAACAAGGGAAATATACACTTTACAACTTTTGCCCTTGAGCAGCAGATTCCTTTTATTAAGGGATTAAGTTTTAAAGGGACATTTAGTTATGATACCAATTCCTCTTTCAAAAAAGGATGGCATACCCCATGGTATTATTATGTACAAAATACAAGCACTTCCCCTTATTCTTATACAAAAGCTATTGCTGGTCTGGGTCAAACAGCATATACCTACTTAATGGAAGCGCAATATGATTATAAGTATTATACCTACCAGGGAATGATTAATTATAAACGGACTTTTAATAAACTTCATGAAGTTACTGGTTTATTGGTTGCTGAAGCAAAGAACAGTAAGTATAACACATTTTCAGCTCGTCGCAATAATTATTCTGTTTTGATTGATGAATTGGACCTGGGTAGTTCCAGTACTGCTGATGCAAAAAACAGTGGCTCTTCATCCGAAGGGTCTCAAATTGGGTATGTTTATCGTTTGGATTACACATATAACAGCAAGTATATGGTTGAGGCTTCGGGACGATACGACGGGCACTACTATTTCGCTCCTGGTAAAAGATGGGGATATTTCCCGGCCTTCTCTCTGGGATGGCGTATGTCTGAAGAAAATTTCATGAAGCAATTTTCATTTATTAATAATTTGAAACTTCGGGCTTCGTGGGGAAAATCTGGTAATCTTGCCGGTTCAGCTTACCAATATTTGAGTGGGTACACGCTATCCTCGAACGCTACAAGTTTCGGCACCGGGAGTGTAGTATCAGGAGCTTATGTTGATACAGAAGCAAATCCGAATATTACATGGGAAGTTTCAAAGAAGACAGATGTTGGATTTGAAGCCTCATTATGGAACAGTTTACTAACGATGGAATTTGATTACTTTCATGAACTGAGGAGCAATATGCTGTTGTCGCCAGAAGTTACGGTTCCCTATGAATACGGATTAAGTCTTGCCGAGGAGAATGCCGGAAAGATGAAAAACAATGGAATAGAAATGATGCTGGGTTTGAACCATAGATTTGCCAATGGATTAAGGGTAGGTTTAAATGGAAATTTTAGTTATGCGAAAAATAAACTGGTAGAAGTTTTTGAAACTGATGCAACCTACAATAATCCAAACCGGAGAAAAACTGGTCGTTCGTTGAAAGCGATGTTCGGATACCATTCACTTGGGTTGTTTAAAACTTCGGATGATATAAACGGAGACGGAATAATTAACAGTAGCGACGGATATAATATAACCCAATTCGGAACATTACATCCCGGAGACATCAAATACGAGGATAAAAATGGCGACAAAAAAATTGACAATGATGACTTAACTTTTATCGGGAATAGTTTCCCTGAGATAATTTACGGCTTTAGTCCAAATGCTGAATGGAAAGGATTTGACTTAAGTTTGTTTTTTCAGGGAACAGGAAAATACATGCGTAGCATGGGCGGTTATGAAACAGTGCCTTTTTTAAATAATAAAAGTAACGGCGATTATTATTATTATCGTCACCATTGGACAGTCGATAACCAAAATGCAAAATATCCGAGAGCCACAACCGCTCCTACTGCCAATAATACACAAACGAGCGATTTGTATAATATTTCCTCAGCTTATCTGCGGCTAAAATCTATTAATTTCGGATATACTCTTCCTTCAAATCTAGCAAATTCGTTGAAAGATATGAGAATACGGATTTATTTCGTGGGAGAAAATCTTCTCACGTTCACCAAAATGTTTAAATCCCAGGATCCTGAACAATATAATGATTCATCTCTATCGGATGATGAAAATCACAGTCACTATCCGCTTATGAAAACATACTCTCTTGGAATAAATGTAACATTCAAATAGCCGAAAAATGAAAAAAATAAAATTACTAAATATGGTGATGATAGGATTATTCCTTGTCACAAGTTCGTCATGTAAAGATTATCTGGATACGGAAAGCAAGACAAACCTTACTGATAATACAATGTGGGTCAATGAGACCAATGCCGATATTTATTTTAATTCGTGTATTGCGCAGCTTGCTCCAAAATGGTGGAAAGATACCGAAGATAATTTTTCAGATGATTTTGAAACCGCTTCTGGGAATTGTTTTGCCTCTTATTTTTGGAAATCGGGCGTTGTGAATGCTTCTTCTGATAATTATACTACCAATGGAGATACTGGCGTCGGGTCCTATTTCTCCAACTGGCCGGGTACATATACTAAAATAAGGGGAATCAATACATTTATTCAGAAAATAAAGGAAAATTCTTCCAATTTTTCTGAAGAATGGATAGCCAAACGATTGGATGAAGCAAGGTTTCTACGGGCTTATTTTTACAGCGAACTTTTTGTACGTACCGGAGGTCTGGTTTTGCTTACGAAACCGCTGGATCGGACAAAAGATGACCTTGATTCTCCACGAAGTACATTCGAACAAACTTTCAATTTTATAGTGGCCGACTTGGACACTGTTATTAACAATGGAAAATTGAAGATTAAATATAATCACGGAGATTCAGATGGAGGTAGGCCAACTATCGGAGCTGCATTGTGTTTAAAAGGATGGATTCAGCTTTTTGCTGCCAGCCCTGCTTATAACTCTGCTGAACCTGCTTGCCCTGATGCAAATAATTTGCAGCATTTTGCCTCTTCTAATGTAAACAGATGGAAAAATGCCGCTGAAACTAATAAGAAATTTATTGACACTTATGGACCTAACGGAACTGGTGATTACGGATTATTCTCGGATATGACGAAATTTTGGGACGAAAGTGAGGAATATAATAAAGAAGTTATATGGGATAAAAACCGTGTAGGGGTTACTCTTGCTAATAACCTTAATCATTATGGGGTAGGCCCAACCTGGATTCATAACGTATATTACAACTGGGGCGATTTTAACCCGACAGAAGAATTGGTAGAGGAATATCAAATGGCAGACGGAAAAAACATTACAGACCAAGGTTCCGGATATGATGATCAAAATCCGTTTGTGGGCCGTGAAAACAGGTTTTACCAGTTTATTTGTTATGATGGCTGTGTTTATAAGCAGGATTGGATGACATCAGCTGATACGATTCGTTATCGAATCGACAAAGTAAACCCTTCGAAGAACGAAATAGATTATAAGGGTACCAATAAAGATGGAACAAAAACAGGATATGACGTTATAAAAAGGGTAGATCATTATAATTCTCCAACGAATTATGGCAATTGCGGGATGAATCATGTTTATTACCGTTATGCGGAGGTCTTACTGAACTATGCAGAGGCACAAAATGAAGCAGTTGGTCCTGATGCGTCGGTTTATAAGGCAATTAATGCAATAAGAACCAGGACAGGAACAGACCTTCCTGAATTGCCAACAGGCTTAAGCCAGGATGAAATGCGTACAGCAATTCGCCATGAACGAAGAATTGAACTTATGTTTGAGGATAAACGAATCTGGGATTTGCTTCGGTGGAAGATTGCCGAAGAAGTATTGAATAATCCGGTGCATGTATGTAAAATTACCAATTCTTCTCCTGATGATAACAAGGGTAAATGGGTGATTACAAGACCTGAAACAGCCAATATGAATCATGTCTTCTCTCAAAAAATGTACTTTAACCCGATTCCACAGTCGGCAATTGATCGTAACCCGAAGCTGATACAGAATTACGGTTACTAACTTAGTTTTCATGAAGGTCGAGCATTTAATAATGCTTCGACCTTCATAAATATTTTAAGACGTTCGACTAAAATTTACTCACATAAAAGAGAAAAAAGACTCCTGAATTTTTATTTTCATCTTGGGAAATACCACACATGTAGTACTTCAGGATTAGCAAAACAAAAATTGAAAATGAAGAAAAGTTACATTATTGTATTGATAGTTAGCGGGCTTTTATTATTTGGTTATAAAACTGATCATCAGCAGGAACCCCGCATGAAACTAATAAAGAGTATTGATTGTACCCGGGAATATCCTGCCGATACTTATTTTTCGAATGGCGACGTTCGGGTTACTTCTTCCGAGGTTGGTAAGTACCGTGAGGCTGAAGCAAAACCTTTGTCACGTTTTGGATACAGGTTTTCCGTAAAAAATGTGGGCAAACCTCATTTGGCCGTAGTGAGGTATCCCGATGATAAGCGCCGGTTTATGTGTATGATGGACGGAACAAGCTACGATCTCACGATTGGTACTTTTACAGGAGTAAAGCAACCACTTACTAATAAAATGCAGGAAATCAGGAAGGTTTTCTGGCCCCGCTGGAACGATTGCAGTATTGTATTTATGACCTGGGGAAATGGAGAACCAGCGGCAGTTGCCGACATTCAGATTTACGAAATGGACGATCTTCCGGCTTTGAATATCAGCAAAAGCGATGAAAATATTCCGACCCGTGAACTGGGCCTGCAATTTGAAGATCCGTGCGGAACTGCTTTCAGCATGGGGGCATATACCGAACAGGAATGGCTCGACCGTACTGTTAGCTATATGCATTATACCGGGCAGAACTTACTTACTTATCCGATTGTCTGGTACCACCATCCGTTATATCCTTCAGAATGTGAACCTTCAGGATTATTTGGAAGCGTGGCAGCGCCCGACCGGACAATTTATGCCCGGTGGACATCTCATCCTACAGATTGGGTTGATACGATGCTGAAAAAATTTGAAAAAGAAGGCCTTGAATTTCAGGGGGCATTGACTCTTTTGCGGCTGGGAAGCCTGATGAAAAATATGAACATCAACCTTGATTCGATAAAAGCCGGGAAAGAAACGTATAATAACATGCTTGCAAACGACCAGGTTCAGGCATCAACAGCCGACTGGACGTTGGAATACAACGTTATCAATTTCGAAAATCAAGCCAATGGTACCCATAAAGAATGGGCGTATGGCGAACATAATGGCCCATTCGGAAAAGGGCCGATGTTTAATCCACTTCATCCAACGGTTCAAAAAGCAATCTTAACTTTGGTCAGCGAAATTGCAAATCGTTATGGAAAGTCTCCGGCATTTAAGGGAATATCCATCAATATGTGGCATGCCACTATGCTTTGGTACTTTTCGCTTCAATCGGGTTACGATGATTATACAGTGGGCCTTTTTGAGAAAGAAACTGGTATAAAAATTCCGGTTGACCCGAAAGCTCCCGATCGTTTTTCGAAACGGTACAATTACTTAACCTCTAATTATCAGAAACAATGGGTGAGTTGGCGCTGCCAAAAAATTGGGGAGTTGGTTCGTAAAATGCGGGATGTGCTAATCGGTGTTCGTCCCGACCTTCAGCTAACCCTGACGATGTGGACAGAAACTACTATCCCTGGCTGGTTTGGAACGCCGGGTAAACCCGAACACCAGATTTTTGCACGAAAATCATTGTACGAACTTTACCGGGAGGGTGGTTTTGATGTAAACCTGTATAAAAATGAACCGGGGATAGACATTGACTATTCGATGGTGCCTTCGCGCGACCGGGACGCTTGGGGAACAAAAGGAGCTGATACTCCATTGGAAAAAACCTGCTCATTTCGTGATCACGATTTTCTTGACAAGGAAACGCTTGATGCAGTCGGCCAACAAAAATACCCAGGTGCCTTTATTTTCGACTGCTGGGTCGAAGCCTGGGGAAAACACTCGGATACCCCTCTCGCTACGGATAACCAACAGCAAGCAAAGAAACTGACTGTAATATGGGGGAAACAGGCTGATGGCATTCGACGAGATAATTCGGTGTACCCTAAAGATGATTTTTGGTGGAACTCACAATCGCGAATTACTCCTCATTTTCAAGGAGGTACTTATTATATGGAATATTTTGCCCATGCTTTGGCCGAACTGGATGCCTGCCACATTACGCGTGGCGGATTGTTTACCGATACCGGCCATTCAAAAATGATTCAGGAATTTGCCAAAGCGTATCGGGTTTTACCGGCAAAAAAATTCGGGACAATCGGAACAACCACCGATCCCGTTGCAGTGAGGTCTCTTTTGTTGAACGGCAAGCTGTACTTTTATCTGGTCAACCGCGAATATTACCCGGTTAAGGTTACTCTTCATTTCAACAGGGATAAAAACGATTTTGCAGATATGGTAACCGGGCAAAAAATAAACACTTCTGAATCATTTCAGATTGAACTCGGACCGTATGCGCTACGATCATTTATGGCAGACTCCGATGCTGAAATTACAGGGTTTGAAACCAGGATACCCGAAACAATAAAATCGGCGTTGTTGCAGGAAGCTGAAAAAGTAAAGATTGATATTGAAAAAGTGAAAAAATCAGGAAAAGAATTACCCTTAAATATTGTGAGGGCTGTCTATGAAATGGATTTGGCATTTTCTGAAGGGCGTTATGCTTATGCACGGAAGATTTTAAACAGCTATCCAATGATGAAAGTAAAAGAAATGGGTGAAAAGGGTGATGAAGGATACGGTAATAAATAGCAAAAAGCATTGCCTGTGACCCAATTAAATTAAAAAGGGCCAATTCTTATGAAAGGAATATTGTTTGTTCAGTTTTGTCTTCTGATTAATCTGTGCTCTTTTTCTGATGGCTTTAGCGGAACAAGTAAGAGCGAATTGGATTATTCACGGAGAATTTTATTAGACAACAATAACTGGAAGATTGCTGTTGATAGTCAGAATATTGGCATTCAGAAGAAATGGTTTAAATCTCCCCCTGTAAAAGATGAACAATCTACTCCGATCCCCTGGATTATTCAAGACATTTTCCATAACTATCATGGCGTTGCCTGGTATTGGTGTGAATTCGATACGCCCCAAAAAACAATTAAAAATGGCCATTATGTTTTAAAGTTTCAGACTGTGGATTACAAGGGCGATATCTGGATAAACGGAGAATATATCGGTAATCATGAAGGAAGCGAAACTTCGTTTGAGTTTGACGTTACGAAAAATCTTAAAAAGGAAGGATCGAATTTGCTTGTAGTCCGTGTTCTTAATCCAACTTATGAGCCAATTGATGGAATAGCATTAAAAGAGACTCCTTCGGGTGCCAGGAATTACCCGTTTGGAGGCAATGCTTCATACAATACAGGAGGCATAACCGGAGACGTGGAAATTTATGAAAAGTCAACTGTACAAATAAATAACATGTATATATTGCCTGATTGGAAAACCGGAAATGTAAAAGTCCAAATACCTGTTTTAAACCAAAATACGAAAGAAATAAAATCTTCATTGTTGATCAATATTTCAGAAATCAGATCCGAATTACCTGTTCTGGTAAAAAAATTTGATCAAAATATCAAACAAGGCAGGGATACTTTGAACTATGAAGTATCGGTTTCTGACTTCAAGCTTTGGAGTATCGAAAATCCGAACCTGTACCGGATGAGTGTTTCGGTCGAATATAGCAACTCAGCAGATGAATGTGTTACCCGTTTTGGATTTCGCGATTTCAGGTTTAAGGACGGTTATTTTCAATTGAATGGAAAAAGAATCTTTTTAAAAGGATCAAATTTTAGTACACATTATCCGATAGGGGTCTATGTTCCACCCGATGAAGAGATGCTCAGAAGAGATGTAATCAACATGAAAGCTTTAGGTTTTAACTTCGTCAGAATTCCGTTTGGTTGTCCAAATCACAGAGTACTTGATATATATGATGAACTGGGAATAATGGTACTTCAGGAGCATTTCGGTTCATGGCAAATGGGTGAATATGGTAAGTATGAAAGTGTGAAGCAGGACGATAGTGAAACAAAAATGGTCAATCGTTTTAAAAACTCGATTGTCAGTGTTGTTGAACGGGATAGGAATCATCCCTGCATTGTGATGTGGGGCATGTTGAATGAAACTAGAAATGAAGCTATACTGAACCAGGCTGTCCGTCTTTTGCCTCATTTACGTTCTCTCGATCCGCTCCGGATTTTTGTATTAAACAGCGGACGGTTTGATAATATGACCGACATAGGAAGCATGAGTAATTCCGGGTCATCAAAATGGGATATATATGACAAGGATTTAAAAGACTGGCATCCTTATGTTTGGATGCCTTATAAACCTGATGTTCTGGATGAGCTTTCAGGCAAAAAACAGACCGATAATCAAAAAGTTTTTCCGACAGAGACTGGTTTGTGTTTCCCGCTTGATTTGCCCTCTGATTTAGGTGAATACCAAAAAAGAGGAAAAGAAGATTCGGATGATGCTCAGTACTTTAAACGCCAGTATGAAAACTTCATGAATGATTGGGATGAATTTGGGCTTAAAGAGATTTGGGCCTGTCCGGACGATTATATAAGAGATGCCTATAAAACAGCAGCAAACCTTCGTGAGATTGCCGAGACCGCGATCCGGGCAAATCCTCATATTATTGGGTACTGTCCGACAAATAGTGTCGCGGATTTTTGTGCAGGAGAAAGTGTTGCCACTAATTTCAGAAAACTGAAACCTGAATTGATAAAGCCTGTTTTGCTGGCAAACAGCTCCTTGAGATGGTGCTTAAGAACTGAACCTCAAAGTATATATAGCGGAAATAAAATTCAGTTAAAAGTGTCGTTATCAAACCTTGATGATTTACCGTCAGGGAATTATCCTGCGACCATTAAAGTAGTAGATTCTCAGTTAAATACGATTGCTGAAAAAAAGTTATCCATACATATCAAAGGAGATCAGGCAGATCCTTTTGCTTCGGATTTATTGAATGAGGAGATCACGATTAACGGTCCGGAAGGGAAATATAAAGTATGTGCAAAAATAGATCAGGGCGGTTATGCCGATGCCGGCGAAACTGAATTTTATGTCACAACGCGCGACCAACACATCGAAATCCCTCGCCAGGTTGTTTTATTAGGAAATGATTCCATTGTCAGGAGCTGGTTAACGGAATATAACTGTAAAGTGCTACCATTTATCGAAGAACAAACCCAAAGGCAGGTGATTCTTATTTCCAGAGAAGCTCCTGATAACATAACAATGCTCCATATTGTCCGTCAAATGGCTCAGGGAAGTACTGTTATTTTTCTTGAACCTTCCTCTCTGAAAAAGGATAATAATTCAACATACTGGTTGCCACTGGATAAGAAAGGAACCATTGCGTCGATGGACGACGTGGCCGGATATTATCGGGCAGACCGATGGGTGAAAAAACATCCGATTTTTGAAGAGTTACCATCCGGGGGCATGATGGATTATATCTATTTCCGTAACATCATTTCAAAAAATGCTTTATCCGGACATACGACTGTTCCTGATAAAGGGCCGCATACGTTTGTCGAAAAAAATATACCATTGACATACCCTGCAGAAACGGTCTGTGGTGCGACACGGATTAGTCATACGTATTGTTCCGGGATACAGTTGGGAATATGGAATTTTGAGAAGGGGAAATTCATTGTGAATATGCTAAACATTGCTGAGAATTTAGGGAAAGACCCTGCTGCCGACAGATTGTTTGGCAATATTCTCAACTACGCATCACGCGGACTGAATGGCCTGTTGGCAAAAATACCAGCAAATTTCGATCTTCGACTTGCTGAAATTTATCATTAACACAGTCGAAACAATAAAAACATGAACGGATGAAAAGACTTATATTGGCGTATTTATTATTAGTTCTGTTGCCTGGCAGCAGTTTCTCCGATACTTTCAAGCAGGAAGGGATACAAAAAGAATCTCATTGGATAAAAACACCAACGGGCGATCAACTCTTTTTCATGTCTGGATCAAACAAGCCTGAGACTTTTGAAACGGTTTGTAATGGCTATTGTTTCGATGTGGCAAATCAGGGCGATTCGTATTTAATGTTGAAATTTATATTGAACTCCAACGTGTCTGTTTCGCCTGCGGTTGTTCGCCTTTCGCCGGGTGCCCGTCAGCGTGTTACCATAAATTGCCGGAATGAAAACAAATCTGTTTCTCTTTTCTATGCCTTATCGTTTTCATCCAGACCATTCATTACTCACTCCTGCCGTTACCATGCGTATAACGATGGTGAAACAGGATTGTGTGTCCCGGTTGACACGATGCTTTACAAGGCACTTCGGGCACGTACTGCTGCCATCCTGAACGGATCCAAAACAGAAGTGGCAGACAAGGCGATGCCTGTAAGTAGCTTCATTTATACACCGGGCCCGTTCTACCGAAAAGCAGGTCTTTTTGCACGCGATTTCCTTTACCAGTTAGAAGGCGCGGGCCGTGATTTTGTAACAGATGATGAAGTCAGGCTTGCCGTTGATTTTCTTGCACTTAAGCAACTCAAAGCAAATAAGAAAGTAGGTCCTTTTACTTACCCTCGGGGAGCTATACCCGACCATGTTTATCCTGACGGGCAATTTTGCTGGGGGCCTGGGGCATTTTATGGCGATAACCCTGCCCATTTTCATCGTCCCTCCATGGATGAGGCAATGTGTTTTGTGATTCTTGGTTGGCATTATGGTTTTAAATCCGGCTGGAATTCTGAATGGGAAACATGGTTTAAAGAAAAATCGCAAAATTTCATTGATGCATGGAACAGTGTTCCCCGAAATTCTGCAACCGGACTTGTCACTCAGTGGAGTACTCCGGGACATATCGGGGCAAATGGCATTAAGGAGACAAATGGTGCATGTGTCATGTGGGGGTTTCACGATTCATACGGGTTTGGAGGCGACGACTTGGGAACCTCGGTGTTGGCCTGCAATGCGGCTCGTGCCCTGGCTGATATGTACGAACACTCCGGCGATACTGACTCTGTAAAATATTGGGAAAAGAATGCCGAAAAAATGCAGGAAGCAATACGTGCCCGGTTTAATCCGTCAGGATATCTTCCCTGGGGAGCAGGAAATCTTTCGCCGGCATTAGCCTCGCCCGACATCACTGGGTATGCTGTTTGGTCGGGTATCCTGACTGAAGAACAGGCTGATAAGGCTTCCGATTGGTTTGCCAACCAGTATATGGCAGACAAAGCTACCGGTGGCGCAGCTGATCTTTTTCACATGTCGCCACCATTTCGGGGAGCAGTACGCATGGCCCGAAAGGCAGATGATATCTCTCCCGGAAGGCATGTATGGCCTGATATGAACGACGGAAACCATTGGGAGAATCTGGCTTACGGCTACAATGCCTATCAGGACGGTGGATACTGGTATTATATGAGTTTGGGAATTGCCGTAACCCTATGGCGAAAACATCCGGATTTGTCAAGAGAATGGGTCGGAAATACTTATTCAGATATAGCCGGTTCCAATGCCAATTTCCCTTATGAACGTATTGACGGGATGAAACCGGTGAACGACCGTTACAACGCTTCCGTAGGCCCGCTTTTAGGAATGGGTATGCCGGCAGTAGTCTCGTCAGTAATAATTGAAATAAAAAGAAGATGATCGGATAAAACATGAGAATCAAACTAATAAAAACATAAATACAATAAACAAAAACTTATCAAAATCATGAAATAGCCATCTCGCCTAAGGCGAGACAAACCAAAAATGAATTGGAGCGAAGCGGAAATCCGCGAAGCGAATAAATGGCTATTCCATTTCGTTGTGACATTCAAAAAAGAAAAAATGCTAATACGCAGATTGTAAGACGATAAACAAAAAATTATTCAGATGAAAAAAGAGATAAACAACCTATTTCAGCAATCCATTTTTATATTATTAGCTCTTTTATCCGTTGGCCTGGTCGGATTGAGAGTGAATGCCCAAACCCTGACCATCGACGTTTCGAAGCCCGGACATGCCATCAGTCCAATTCTCTACAACGGGATGTTGTTCGAGGAAATCAGTCACGGCATTGACGGGGGCTTTTATGCCGAGTTGATCCGCAATGGCTCTTTCGAAGACAATAACCCGGTCGAAGGCTGGTCTCTGGTCAAACCAGGGTCTTCGGCATTGGTCGATAAAGGCTATCTTTCAAGAGCAGTTAATACCGCGGTCACCGGGGAAACCGATCAGCTGAACAAGCAGCAGCGCCATTGCCTCTGTTGGAATGTGGGCTGGAATGGCGACCCCGAAACTGGTCTGGTCAATTCGGGCTACTGGGGAATCCGGCTGGATAACAACACAAAATACAGAGCTTCGTTCTTCGCAAGGAAAGACCCTGTCTTCGAAAAAATGGGTAAGGGTTTTAACGGCACGCTCACCGTAAAACTCGAAAGTAACAATGGCGTAGTTTATGCTTCATCCGACCCGATAACAATTACAACCGAATGGAAACAATATTCTTTCGAACTTACAACAAGCGGAATTTCAACGATTTCTGGCAATAACCGTTTTGTTATTTACGGATCGAGCCGGGGAACGATCTATCTGGATCGGGTTAGCCTGATGCCGCCTACCTACAAAAACCGGCCCAATGGCTTGCGCACAGACATGGCCGAAATGCAGGCTGCCCTTCAGCCAAAACTCATCCGTTTCCCGGGCGGTTGCGACATCGAATCGTGCAGCGTTGACAGCGGCTGGAACTGGAAGAAAACGATAGGCCCTATCGAACAACGCCCCGGAAAAGTGACCCAGCACTGGCACTACCGTAACAGCCAGCAATTCGGATTGGACGAACTGTTCCAGATGTGCGAGGACTGGGGCGCTGAACCTATTTATTGCACTTCGGTATCGATTGACGACGGTTACGTGGGTGTTCCAGTCGGGAAAATACAACCCTTTGTTCAGGATGTCCTGGATTTGATCGAATATGCCAACGGCGATGCGAAAACCACATTCTGGGGAAAGAAGCGGGCAGCAAACGGCCATCCACAGCCGTATAACCTGAAATACATCGAAGTAGGAAACGAGAATGGCATAGGCGATACCGACGGATTGGGATATAACGAACGGTACGCCATTTTTTACGAGGCCATAAAAAAAGCTTATCCAGCTATGAATGTGATCATTAACGATAAATTGGCCGGCCAGAAAGCCGATCTTGTTGATGAGCATTTCTTTAAATCGTTTGATTCGTTCTTAAAACTGACTTCCACTTACGACAACTACGACCGGAAAGGCCCCAAAATTGTCGTTGGCGAATATTGCTGTAAAGACAACCAGACTACCCTGGGAAATTTAAGGTACGCCCTTGCCGAAGCGGCCTTCCTGACTGGTTGCGAACGTAACTCCGACATCGTATTATCAACGACTTACGCCACACTTAGTGGAAATTTGAACAGCCTTAACTATTGTCCTAACCTGATGTATAACAACAGCGTATCCTGTTTTGCAATCCCATCGTATTACATGCAAAAGATGTTTTTAGAAAATACCGGTGATGTAATTTTGCCTTACACCATCAAAGATGCAGCGTTGTTTATCGCCCCGTCGAAGGTAAGCAGCAACGGCGATATCATTATTAAGGTGGTCAATACGGCTAAGTCGCCCGTAACCACAGCGATTCTACTGAAAGGTTTTTCTGGAAATTCGAATGCTAATGCCACAGCAACAGTCCTGACTTCGCCCGATATGCTCGACGAAAATACGATCGACCAACCACAAAAAGTCGCCCCGGTTTCGAAAGCGTTTAAAGCAGGGCAGCATTTTAGCTATACCTTTGATCCTATATCAGTTACCGTTTTGAGGATAAGCAAAAAATCAAATTAAAAAATGAGTAACAAAAACAAACTGAAAGGACTGAAAAAGAGTATTTTTCTTGCCGCTTTTCTTTCTCTCCTGATAATTACCTGTGAGAATTTCGTTGGCCATCCTCTTTCTTCTGAAAAAACAGCGAAAAAACTGGAAGAAGGGTTTATTTCTCCGCCCCAGTCGGCCAAACCTATGGTATGGTGGCACTGGATGGATGGGAATATATCGAAAGAAGGGATAAAAGCCGATTTGGAATGGATGAGAAGGATAGGTATCGGTGGATTTCAGCAATTCGAAGTTTCAATGAAAACTCCGATCGTTGTGAAGAATCCTTTAAAATATGGGTCTGATGGTTGGAAAGATGCTTTTCGGTACGCTGCAACCCTGGCAGATTCTCTGAACCTGGAGATGGGAATCGCTTCTTCGTGCGGCTGGAGCGAAAGCGGCGGCCCCTGGGTAAAACCGGAGGCTGCCATGAAAAAATATGTTTGGAGCGAAATAAATATTCAAGGGGGCAAACCATTTAATGGCAGGCTTCCTCATCCGCCTGAAACAACGGGAGCCTTTCAGGATGTGCCCAATGGCCCTTCGAGATATGGAACCATTCCTTACTGGTTTTCTTATAGCGATAGCTATTATAAAGATGCCGCAGTTGTTGCCTATCGTATCCCGGCCAACGAATTCCTTATGGATCAGGTTCATTCCAAAATTACTTCAAGCGAAGGAATTTTTAACATCAATCAGCTAACCGACAATAATTTATCAAAATCGACGCTCTTACCTGCCGCTAAAGATGGGGAAAATTCATGGATTCAATTTGAGTTCAGTAACCCGGTAATGGTTCAATCTGTTTCGTTAACGGCCAAAGATCATGGTATAAAAAGTTCCCGGAAAATCGAGGTCAGCCAGGATGGATACACCTTTCAAAATGTCTGTAACTTTTCATCCGACGATTCCCCTCAGTCAACCATAACCTTTATCTCCGCCAAAGGTCGATTTTATCGTATTGTTTTTCAGACACTTAAAAGAACTGAGAATAGCAATCCTGAAAATGACGGAATAGATGTAGCCGAAATCCGGCTATACTCTGCGGCACACGTTAATCGCTTTGAAGACAAAGCCGGATTTATTGCACTTAATGGCTATAAAAATGGGTTATATACATTTGATAAACCGGATGTCTCCGGGCTCAACGATGTTATAAACGAAAAAGAAGTTATTGATATAACCTCAAAAATGGATTCGGATGGAACCCTTAACTGGACTCCTCCTGAAGGAAATTGGTGTGTTTTACGGATCGGATATTCTTTGACCGGAAAAACAAATCATCCGGCACCTCTTGAAGCAACTGGTCTTGAAGTAGATAAGCTTAACAAAGCGTATGTAAAAGAGTATTTCGGGCATTTACTGGAATTGTATCAGAATACAACAGATGGATTAAAAGGTGGTGGCGTAAAAAGCATGGCGACTGATAGTTGGGAGGCTGGAACGCTAAACTGGACGGATAAAATGGCGGAAGAGTTTAAAGCCCGTCGCGGATATGATATAACGCCCTGGTTACCGGTATTGGCAGGTCATATCGTTGAAAACAGCAACGCAAGCGATCGTTTTTTATGGGACTTCCGAAAAACGATAGGCGAACTAACCACCGAAAATTACTTCGATCAGCTTTCGGAAATATTGCACAAGAGAGGCATAAAACGTTATTCCGAGGCACACGAAAACGGGCGTCATTTTGTTGCCGATGGGATGGAGGTCAAACGAACTGCCGACGTTCCGATGGGAGCCACCTGGACTCCCGAACAGATTGGAAGCGATGCTTTCGAAAACAACCATATTGCCGATGTTCGCGAATCGGCTTCTGTCGCCCATTTGTATGGCCAGAATTTGGTGGCCGCCGAATCGTTTTCGACCATGGATCCTCCGTATGGCTGGTGTCCTGAAACTCTAAAACACACGGCAGACATGGAACTTTCGTGCGGGCTCAATCGTTTTGTTATTCACTGTTCTGTTCATCAGCCTGTATTTGACAGAATACCAGGTGTTTGCCTTGACCCTTTTGGCCAATGGTTTACCCGGAACGAAACCTGGGCCGAGGAAGCCGGAGCCTGGATTAAATACCTGGCACGCAGTTCGTACATGCTGCAACAAGGTAAATTTGTGGCCGATATTGTTTATTACTATGGCGAGGACGACAATCTTACGTCGTTATATAAACAGAAATTGCCCGATATTCCCAATGGATATAACTACGATTTCATAAATTCCGATGCACTAATTCACCTGCTTTCAACAAATAATCAGGGAGATATGGTTACAGCAAATGGTATGCAGTATAAAGTAATGGTACTTGACGATCGGGCAAGGCACATGTCGTTACCTGTTCTGCGAAAAATCAGTGAACTGGCAACCAATGGAGCGGTTATTATCGGGGATAAACCGAAAGGTACGCCAAGTTTAAGCGACGACACGCTGGAATACCGGACAATCGTAGATCGTCTTTGGAAAAAGGAACACGGACAAAGTTCGGTCGGGAAAGGGAAGATATACTCGGGTATGTCCATTGAAGAAGTATTGAAAGACTTAAATATCTACCCTGATTTCAAGTGCATTTCGGCTTCCGATGAAAATAAAATCTGTTTTGTCCATCGTAAAACAGGTGATGCCGATATTTATTGGGTAAATAACAGAAATTTTCATCCTGAAAATATTGATGTAACCTTTCGCGTAAAAGACAGATTACCTGAGATATGGCATCCCGATAACGGCAAAATAGAGTTATGCTCATACCAGGTACAGGATCGTTTTACAAAAGTATCACTAAACCTGGCTTCCGATGATGCCGTATTTGTTGTATTTCGGAAAAAAACAAGCAAAAAATCGACGACGGTAACTCCTCCTGTCGAGAGACAACTTGCTGAAATAAAGGGCCCCTGGGAAGTTCGTTTTCAATCGGAAAGAGGAGCGCCCGACGGTCAGGTTGTCTTTGAAAAGTTAAGTCCGTGGAACGAAAATGATGAACCTGGCATAAAATATTTCTCCGGAACAGCAGAATATGTCAAAAAAATCCAGATTTCAGAAGAACAGATCAAGCAAAGAAAGCAACTTTGGCTCGATTTGGGTGAAGTAAAAAACATGGCAGAAGTTACAGTAAATGGTAATTTATTGGGTGTTGTTTGGAAGCCACCATTTCGCATGGATATAACAAAAGCGGTAAGGCCAGGAACAAATGAATTGAAGATTAAAGTAACAAATCTGTGGGTAAACCGAATTATAGGCGATCATCAGCCAGAGACGAAGCAAAAAATATCATATACAACTACTCCTTTCTATCAGGTTCATTCACCGCTAATTCCATCTGGTTTGATGGGGCCGGTGAAACTAATGAGCGTCGAATGTAACCAGGAATGATTAACAACTTAACCAATATAAACCATGAAGAATTTTATTCGAAGGGATTTTTTTAAAAGCATTGCCGCCGGAGGATTATTCGCATTAGTCCCCCGAAAGTTGTATTCGCAGGAAAACCAACCAACTACCTCGTTACCAGAGGGTACAGGCCTGATCAATGTATGCGATTTTGGAGCTAAAGGTGATGGCAAAACCGACAATACCGCTTCATTCCAAAAAGCGATCGATGCAGCAGCAAAAACAGGCGGGTCGATCATCGTCCCTCCCGGAGTTTATCTGACTTCAACCCTTCGGATGCAACCACATATAGGCCTCGTCGGTTACCCGACATGGTCATTTCCGCGATTCGGAGGTTCGATTCTCCGATTGAACGACCCCAATGCCAATTGCCTTATTGATATCACCGGGGCTTTTGGCGTAACAATCAACGGTCTTTGCCTCGATGGGGCAGGGCTTGGAAAAGAGATACACGGAATATTCCTGAATAAGCCGGACTATGGATCGCAGGAAGATACGCCGCTTATTGAAAGATGCCGGATAAGTAATTTCTCAGGGGATGCAGTAAGGCTTAGCAGGGTTTGGTGTTTCCGTATCCGTAGCTGTATGCTTTCGCATAGCAAGGGAAATGGCTTATATGTCAGGGGCTGGGATGGTTTTATCATGGACAATTGGCTGTCGGGCAACGAAGGAATTGGCTTCGCTGCAATAGAAGAAAATGCAAGTTGTACATTAACCGGAAACAGGATCGAATGGAACAAAGGCGGAGGAATTGTTTGCCAAAACGGGAACAATTATAACATTACCGGCAATTACATCGACCGTTCGGGCGGCCCGGCAATCTATCTTAAAGAAAAAACACATAGCATTACAATGACAGGGAATATGATTTTCCGCAGTGGAAAGCCGGAATGGACACCGGATGAAAATGATAGTGCACATGTTAAAATCGAAAATTGTTCGGGAATCGTTTTCGTGGGAAATTCTCTTCGCGCCGGACGTGACGATGGAGGAAAAGGTTCTTTTTCGCCCTTATATTCAATGATATATAGTGGCTTGCAGGATTGTGTCATTAAAGACAATACCGCTCATAACGGATGTACCAGGGAGCTTTTTATCGATAATGGCGCGCATGGCGAAAACGTAATAGTAAAAGATAATCCGGGGAGGGTATTAAACCAATGAACCAAACAATTATGATAGCCGGCATCCTCATTTTCCTTAGCCTGACCGGTTTCTCCCGCAAAGTTGAGGTAAATACCTCAAAAAATCCGAAACAAAAGGGAGAACCAATTCATGTTGTGAAAAACGACTGGCAGGCCAAATGGATTACCGACAGCCACGATAAGGAATATGCACCAGCGCCTCTTTTCCGAAGAAACATTGAAATTTCCGGCAAGAAAATCGCTCAGGCGCAGGTTGATATCTCGGCCACAGGATATTACGAACTATTTATCAACGGCAAACGGGTTGGAAAGGATTACCTCGACCCGGGTTATACCAATTTCAGCAAACGGATTTTATATACAACGCACGACATTACTCATCTGTTAACCAACGGGACGAATACGCTGGCTGCGGTTCTGGGAAATGGCTGGTACAACGTGCAAGGCCCGGCAACCTGGAATTTCCACAAGACGGAATGGAGAAACCGTCCGCGCCTGCTGGCCGAACTCCATATCCGTTATGCCGATGGAACCGAGGCGGTTGTTGCTACCGACAATACCTGGAAAACCTCGACCGGGGCATATACTTACAACGATATTTACAGCGGCGACCATGTCGATTTAAGGCTCGAAGAAAAAGGCTGGAAAGAACCTGCTTTCGACGATTCGAAATGGACACAGGCCAACGAAGTGCCGTCGCCAGCTCCTTTGTTGGTTGCCCGGCAAATGCCGGGTATTCGCATCACAGAAGAACTTCAGGCTTCGGAAATGAAAAAAATCAGCAACTGGCTGTACATTTATAGTTTCCCGAAAAACATGGCTGGTTTTTGCCGGCTAAAAGTGAAAGGTGAACCTGGAACCCGTATTACCCTGAAACATGGCGAAATGCTGAAAAACGATGGCCGGGTGGAGCAAAAGAACGTCGATTTCTTTTTCTATCCCCGGAATAAAGAAGAGGTATTTCAGCAGGATGAAATCATTTTACGGGATGCCGGCGAATGGGTCGAATTTACCCCTTCGTTTACCTACCACGGGTTTCAATACGTTGAGGTTGAAAGCTCCAGCCCGGTTGAACTGACCAGGGAAAGCCTGACCGCCTTGTTCGTTCATACCGATGTAAAATCGGTTGGTTCGTTCGAATGCTCCAATCAAACCCTGAACAAAATATGGAAGGCAACCCGGCAATCGTACCTGAGCAACCTGGAAAGCATCCCGACCGACTGCCCGCAGCGCGAAAAGAACGGCTGGACTGCCGATGCGCATGTCTCGGTCGATCTGGGGCTGCTGAACTACGACGGCATCACGGTTTACGAAAAGTGGATGGACGACTTTATCGATATGCAGCGCGAACAGGGCGACATCCCGGCGATTGTACCGTCGGGAGGCTGGGGCTGGGGAAAATCGACCGGTCCGGTATGGGATGCCGCATTGTTTATTATCCCGAATGCCTTGTATGAATATTACGGTGATTCCCACTGCATTCGAAAAATGATCCCAACTCTCGACCGCTACCTCGCTTACCTTGAAAAAGAAGAAAAAGACGGCCTGCTCCCTTTCGGACTGGGCGATTGGGTCCCTTATAAGTCGAAGACAAACAACACGTTCACTTCAACAGCCTATTATTATCTGGATTACAAACTGAGGGCTTCATTTGCAAAGATATTAGGAGAAGACGACAGTAAATTTCTGGCAAAAGCCGAAAAAATCAAGCAGACAATTAATGCTCATTTTTTCAATCCTGAAACAAATACTTATGCAGAAGGAACACAAACCGCGCAGGCTCTGGCGTTGTACCTGGAATTGCCGCCCGATGGTAAGGAAAAACAAGTGGCCGAAAAACTGCACGAATTAGTTGCCGGGAACAATTATTTTCTGGATTTCGGCGTACTTGGCAGCAAAACAGTGCCCCGTATGCTAACTAAATATGGCTATGTGGAAGATGCTATGAAGATGGTTACCAAAACCGACGAACCCTCGTGGGGCTATTGGGTTGATAAACTGGGATATACCACCCTGGCAGAAGAATGGGTGCTCGACCCGGTTAAAAACGGAACATCGCTCAACCATGTTTTCCTGGGCGATGTTTCGGCCTGGATGGTGAACGACCTGGCCGGCATCAACTACGATCCGCAGCATCCCGGCTTTGCCCATATCCTGATTACGCCGCATTTTGTGAACGATTTATCCTGGGTAAAAGGACAATACAATTCGGTAAAAGGACTTATCAGTAGCGAATGGAAACGGGAGAACGGAAAAGTCACCCTGAATATTACCATCCCGAAAGGGTGTACGGCTTCGGTCGTTACCGACAATGGGCAGAAAAAAGAGGTTGGAGCAGGAAAACATCAATTGAAATTTTGAAAATTTATTCACATGAAATAGCCATCTCGCCTAAGGCGAGACAAACCGAAAATGTATAAATGGCTATTCCATGCGTTGGATTGCTCGATTAATAGAAAATGCTAATACGCAGATTTTATGGCGTTAAACAAAAATTTACACACATGAAAAAAATAACCCGAAAAAACAAAATTTATATTGGAACGTATGTGCTGATTATTATGATTTTAATGTCGTGTGTCCAACAAAAAACAGTCGAATTTTTTGTGTCGGCTGAGGGAAATGATGCCAATGCCGGAACAGAAGCCGCACCTTTTAAAACCATTGAAAAAGCAAAAGAATCGGTCTCTGTTCAGTTGTCAGAAACACCGGGGAAACGGGTTGTGGTCAATATTAAAGGCGGAGTTTATTATCTTGAAAATCCGCTTGTGTTTTCTGCTGAAGATTCGGGAACAGATAATGCTCCGGTTGTTTATAAAGCGGTGGACGGTGAACAGCCTGTTTTTACTGGTAGTCGAAAAGTGAAAAATTGGAAATTACTCGATAATGCAGAAAAATTGTCTCTGTTGCCGGCTGACGGACGTGGCAAAGTGTATGTTGCCGATTTAAAAAGTGCCGGGATCAGCAATTGGGGCGATCCAACAGAAATAGGAAAGCGGCCGGAGTTTTTTTGTCAGGGACAGATGCAAACCCTGGCGCGCTGGCCTAACGACGGATTTGTTCGTGCCGGGTTGGCCAAAGGAAAAACCGAAGCGCCTCCAACTTATATCGAAAAACACGGAACGGTTGAGGGCGTTTTTGAGTATCTGGGTGACCGGCCCGACCGCTGGAAAACAGAACCCGATGTTCGGCTGGAGGGCTACTGGTATTGGGACTGGAGCGATGAATATCAGAAAGTAGAAAAGATAGATACCCGGTTAAAAACATTTTACCTTAGTGAGCCTTTTCACCATTACGGGTACCGGGATAGTCTTCGCTATTATGGACTGAACATGTTTTGTGAAATCGATCGTCCTGGTGAGTGGTACCTCGATCGGACAGATGGCCAGTTGTACTGGTTTCCGCCACAGGGAGTGAATCCGAACCAGGCCAATGTTACTTTTTCTGTTTTTTCTGCACCGTTCATGGTTGAAATGAAAAACTGCTCGAATGTGGTGCTTGAGGGACTGAGTTTTCAGGAAGGACGTGGTAGCGCAATTTCCATAAGTGAGGGGAAAAATTGTTTGCTTTCTGCTTGTCGGGTTCAACGATTTGGTAAAGACGGCATACACATTGACGGTGGCGAAGGGCATGGTATTTCGGGCTGTCTGCTTCAGACTTTTGGTTGCCGGGGAATTGAAATAAAAGGTGGCGACCGTAAAACGCTGACTCCTGCCAATCATTTCGTGGAGAATACCGTAGTCGAACATTTCTCGCTTTATAAAAGGACATACGAACCAGCAGTATATCTTGATGGTTGCGGAATCAGGATAAATAATAACCGGTTCAGCGATTCATCGTCGTCGGCAATGCGTTTGGAAGGAAATGATTTTACGATTGAGTACAATGAAATCAGTCATGTGGTGAACGAGTCGGACGATCAGGGCGGAATTGATATATACAACAATCCATCGTATCGCGGCGTGGTGATCCGCTATAACCGCTGGTCCGATATAAAAGGCGGTACCCGTCACGGAGCAGCCGGAGTACGTCTCGACGATATGATTTCAGGGGTTACCATTTTCGGAAACATTTTTGAACGTTGTGGTGCCCTTCATTTTGGTGGCGTACAAATTAACGGCGGAAAAGACAACTTCGTTGAAAACAACCTGTTCTACCAATGCAATGCTGCAGTCAGCTTTACCAAATGGCGTGAAGAATTCTGGCTGAAAAATCTGGAAGCTCCAGCTATGCAAAAGAAGCTTTATTCTGATGTCGACATCAATTCGCCCTTGTATCAGAATAAATATCCAGCACTAAAGAATATTCGTACGGGAATAAATGTCAATACCATTAAAAACAATTTATTGGCAGATGGCAACAAGCTTTTCATTGGTGATGATGGTACTGAAATCACGGAGAATAATTCTGTGGTCAGTTCTGACGGAAAATCTGTTGAAGACTTTTGTTCTTCCAAAGTTCTGAAGAAATATGGTTTACAAGCTATTCCGGTAGAAAAGATTGGACCAAAAAATAATAAGTGGCTAGATAAAACCAATTAGTTAATTAAAATTTGCCTTCCGCTAAATAAAGAATTATATATCAGAAAGCTAGAAGAAAGCCCGAACCTGTAAAAAGCTAAGTTACCATGAAATAGCCATCTCGCCTAAGGCGAGACAAACCGAAAATGAATTGGAACGAAGTGAAAATCCGCGAAGCGAATAAATGGCTATTCCATTTCGTTGTGACATTCAAAAAAGAAAAAATACTAATACGCAGATTATAAGACGATAAACAAAAATATATACAAATGAAAAAATACATTTTGTTTCTTTTTGTTGCGTTTATGTCATGTAATTCTTCTATCGACAATAGGGGAAAGGATTCGCTTAAATTAGGGGACTTCCCGTTGCCTGTCGCGGAGGAAAATTCCCTTTTGGCTCAATGGGAAAAGAAGCTGGTTATCGAAACCAAACTGATTGATGATATGGAACATAGCACCGGGTGGAAGGTTGAAGGAACTGGTGATATGAGTTTTACAAAAGACCGTGCCAAAGACGGGGAACAATCGTTGCGGTTCAGGGCCAACCTGCGCAACGAGGAACTTTACAAACGAAAGAAGAACCGAAGCGAATGGGGCTCATTTATTGGCGGGCAGGGCGGTGGTACCTGTGTTCTGAAACAATTTGATACTCCTCAGGACTGGTCGGCCTTTAACCGGATATCGTTTTGGGTTTATGTCCATCCAACGTCCACACCAACCTATTGCCTGAACATCGGCATCAAAGACGAAGGTTTTGTAGAAACAGCCACTTCGCCCAGGTACACCAGCTTCGTTCAGGATTTGAAACCCGGCGTATGGAACCATGTTCTTTTTGAAATGCAGCACCTGAAACGCGATAAAGTCGTGTCGTTCAAGATCGATCAGATGCTTATCGGGCATAATCCAGGTGAAGAAGGAATTGTAACCTACGACATTGATAAAATTGAGCTTCAGAAGGTTGAAGGCGACCAATACGAAGGATGGACGGTTTCGCCTGAAAAATTTGCGTTCTGTCACGTTGGCTACCTACCTGATGATCAAAAGATTGCCCTCGTCGGTGTAAATGCCGGCAGCAATGAGTTCCAGGTTGTCGATCAAAATGAAAAGGTGGTTTATTCCGGTAAAATTCAGTTTGTTGAAAACAAAAACGGGAAATTTAATCAGCTCGATTTTTCCGGGTTACATACTCCCGGAACCTACCATCTTCGTTGCGGAAAACTTATTTCAAACCCTTTCCCGATTGACGATCAGGTCTGGCTTCGACCCATCTTTAGTGCGATTAACTTTTTCTTCTGCGAACGTTGCGGGTACAATGTGCCCGGCATACATACCGCGTGTCATGAAGATTGTCAGGGATTTAGGGGCGATGTTAAAAAAGTGATCAACGGGGGATGGCACGATGCTGCCGACCTGTCGCAAGGCTTTTGGCGTACGGCAATGGCGGTATATTCAATGATTCTAAACCTTGAAACCCTTGAAAAACAAAATATTCCAGGCGAATTACCCAATCGGATACTTGATGAAATTAAATGGGGGCTCGATTATATCTTTAAAACAAGGTTTGGCGATGGTTATCATATCAGTTGGAATATGATGCGCATTTATACTGATAATCAAATCGGGACGATCGACGATGTGCTCTCCCCGGCGCAAAACGTGCCCTGGGAGAATTTCCTTTCGGCAGCCGTTCTGAGTAAGGCGTCGGTGCTTTTCGAAAAAACAAATCCTGAACTTGCTGCAAAGTGCCTCAAAGCGGCAACCGAAGACTGGCAGGCAGCCATTGACTCGCGAACCAGCTGGGACAAAGCATCTTTGCAGGAAGCATCGTGGGGCGCAACAGCTTCCGTTCTCCTGGGTAAAACCACTGGCAACAAGAAATACAATGAAAAGGCTGTTGACTTCGGAAACCTTATCGTACAATGCCAGGAACAGAAATTTATTGATGGCATTCCCATAACGGGCTATTTTTACGGCGATACCGAACGGCAACAGGTCATCCACAATTACCATGCAGCATTCGAAGAAGCGCCCTTGATTGCCTTGTCGATGCTGTGCCAAACGTTTCAGGAGGATAAAAACTGGATAAACTGGTACAGCGCAGCCGTACTTCACAGCGAGTTTTTTATGAAACAGGGGAGCAGAATAGCCGCCCCCTTCAACCACCTGCCCAATTCGGTTTGGAACGAATCGGAAGTTAATGCTGAAAAAGACCCGGCTGTTCGCGAAGATATGCTCCGGCAATTTAAGGATGGTACACCGCTAAATAAAAGCTATGTTTTGCGTACGTTTCCAATTTACCACGATATTCTTTTTCATGGGGGCACTTGTGTCCAGATGTCCGAAACCTGGGCTTTGGCCGAGGCTTCGCGCTTACGCAACGACACCGAAGGGATGCAACTGGTTGGTAAACAATTGCAATGGATACTTGGCTTTAACCCATTCGGGCAAAGCCTGATGTATGGCGTGGGCTACGATTTTGCCCCCCAGTTTGCCTATTGCCTTAAAAATGTGGTTGGCTCGCTACCGGTGGGCATGGACTGTATGTTGGGCGACAAACCATACTGGTCGGCCACGAACAATGCGACCAGCAAGGAAATATGGGTCGAACCTGTGAACCGCTTCCTGGGAGCCGTGTCGGTCTATTCGGCCTGTTATCAACCGTTATCTTCTTCAAAGGCAAAACCGATTGAAATTCAGGCAGAAACCATTCAGGCGGACAATGGAACTGTGTCGGTTATCATTACGCTGAAAGGTTCAGGCAAACACGATATTCAAATCGCTACTTTTAATGCAAAAACAGATTTTAACGGTACCCAAATTGATCTTCAGGCTAATAAACCGGAAAAGATAACGCTGGAACTGAACGTTACAGATAAGTCAAAGCCTTATGTGGCTGTTATTCACGTTGATAAAAACCCGGATTTAAATAAGGAAATCGTTGGAGAATATATAGATTTACTGACAGTAATGTAAAAATTGGAATAGGCGTTTAGATCGCTGTTGTTAGATTGCTGTTGGTTATATTCTTGGAATTTAACGATGCTGCAATCCCCAGCATTTTATAAAACAAATTAATGATAATCCGTAATAGAACCTATAGAGTTTATTGACTTGAAAAGTCAGAATTTTCATAACCGCATGGTCAACGACCTGCGGAAAACCATACAAGAACCAACATCTGCCTGAAAGGCAGGACAAAAACAGATAGATGAGTTACACGCGACTTCTATATCACATCGTATTTAGGACTAAGAATAGTAAAAATACAATTCCAGAACAACATGATAAGGAATTGTATGCTTACATCATGGGTATTATCAACAACAAAAAAAGTAAACTGTATCGTATTGGCGGTATGCCTAACCACATTCACTTATTAGTTGATATCCATCCTGCTTTTGCGGTATCTGATTTTATGAAAGAGATTAAAGAGTATTCGAGTAAATGGTTGTCAACTAATCCGAACTTTCCTGATTTTGATGGGTGGGCGGTCAGTTTTGCCGGGTTTACCTATAATCTTAAAGAAAAACAAATAGTGATTGATTATATTAAGAACCAGAAAGAGCACCATAAAAAGGTAAGTTTTGAAGAAGAATATCGTAAGTTTTTGATTGAAAACGGTATTGAAATAGATGAACGATATTTTCTGAAAAATTGATTTTGTCCTGCCTTTCAGGCAGTTTTGATGTGGGATTCAATGTCCTTAGGTCGTTGACCTAAGGTTATGAAAATAAAACACCTTCGGTGTTAGGTCATTATACGGATTATCATTAACAAATTTTTAAAAATATGATTAGACGATTGACTAATATGGCAGAATATGAGTCCATTATGCAAAGGATAAATGAGCTTGTTGAACTTGTGGATGACAATACACCACAAACCGACAGAAATTATATTGAACTTGATTTTCTGACAGATAGTATTGTTGCTTACGAAAAGGAACATTTTACCATTGGCAAATCAACCTTGGCCGATGTCCTCAAATCGAGAATGAATGAATTAAACCTATCTCAAAAATCGTTGGCTGAAATGCTTGAGATTAGTGCGCCCAGGGTAAGTGAATACTTAACAGGTAAATCAGAACCGACACTTCAAATAGCCAGGCGTATGCACAAGAAACTGAACATTGATGCAAATATGATTCTCGGATGTATCTAAATTTCAGCAATTTAATGCAATGAGAATTTTTATCCTGATCTTGTTTTTAGCTGCTTTTCAACTGTATTCACAGGCAGTACTACCACCGGAACCAGGACAAAACCCCATGAGGCTCTGGTACGAAAACCCGGCTGTAGCCTGGGAAGAAGCCCTGCCCATTGGCAATGGCCGGTTGGGAGCTATGGTTTTTGGGTCTCCGGGCACCGAGCACTTGCAGTTGAACGAAGGTACCGTTTGGGCGGGAGAACCTGGCAACAACATACCCAAAGGGTTCAGGAAAATCTTGCCTGAAGTAAGAACCCTGATTTTCGCAGGTAAGTACAAAGAGGCGCAAGACCTGGTTATGACCCGGATACCTAGAAATGTGCCGGCCAACATGAATTATGGAATGCCTTACCAGCCTGTTGGCGACCTATGGATTGATTTTCCCGGCCAGGGTAAAATTACGGATTACTACCGCGACCTGGATATTGCCAACGCCGTTAGTTCGGTGAGTTATGTCGCCGATGGTGTAACCTATAAACGCGAATATCTGGCTACGGCTGTCGATCAGGTTATTGCCATCCGGTTGACAGCCAATAAAAAAGGAAAGATCAGCTTCACCCTGAGGGCAAGCAGTCCGCACACCGTGAAGCAAGTGGGAGTGGAGGGAAATGCACTTGTACTGTCAGGAAAAGGCGAGCCAAAGGATAACAAGAAAGGGAAAGTAGAATTCAATGCGCGTTTTCTTCCGGTTACCGATGGTGGCCAGACCGAAAAAACGGATTCGACTTTAACGGTTCGAAATGCCAATGCAGCAACGATTTATATTTCTATCGGAACCAATTTCAAAAACTACAACGATATCAGTGGAAATGCTGCGGAGATAGCAGCCAAATACCTGAAAGGGGCGATCGCCAATTCATACAAAACCATTAAACAGGCTCATATTCAGCATTATCGTAAATATTTCGACCGGGTACAATTGGATTTGGGGTCAACAGAATCTGTTAAAAAACCTACCGATCAGCGCATTGCCGATTTTAAATCGGGGAATGACCCGCAATTAGCTGCCCTTTATTTTCAATTTGGCCGGTATTTATTGATTTCGTGCTCGCAACCTGGCAATCAGTCTGCTAATTTGCAAGGTATCTGGAACAACCAGTTGCAGCCTCCCTGGGACAGTAAATACACCGTAAACATCAATATTGAAATGATTTACTGGCCCGCTGAAGTTACCAACCTGCCAGAACTGACCGAACCTTTGTTTTCGATGATAAAAGATTTGTCGGTAACTGGAAAGGAAGCCGCAAGAGAGATGTATGGCGCGCGTGGCTGGATGATCCATCACAACACCGACATCTGGAAATTTTCAGGGCCAATCGATGGCGCTTATTACGAACCCTGGCCAATGGGAGGAGCCTGGTTGAGCCAGCACCTTTGGCAACACTATCTTTACTCTGGCGATTCAAAATTTCTGAATGAAGTTTATCCGATCCTGAAAGGGATTGCCACATTTTATGCCGATGTGCTCCAAAAAGAACCATCGCACCAGTGGCTTGTTGTTTGTCCCTGTATGTCGCCGGAAAATGCACACCATAAGGGAGTTACGATGTCAGCCGGGAATACGATGGATAACCAACTGGTTTTCGATGTTTTTTCGAACCTGATCGCCGCTTCAAAAATACTGGGCAGGGATGCCGCATTTGCCGATACCGTGAAAATGAAACGCGACCAGTTGCCTCCGATGCAGGTAGGCCAATACGGGCAATTACAGGAATGGTTATTCGATTGGGACCGGGCCGACGACCATCACCGCCATGTTTCTCATTTGTATGGCATGTACCCGGCAAACCAGATTTCGCCTTTCACGCAACCAAAGCTTTTCGAAGCTGCCAAAAATTCGCTGATCTATCGCGGCGATAAGTCCACCGGATGGTCGATGGGATGGAAAGTTAACCTATGGGCTCGCTTACTCGATGGTAATTATGCTTTTAAATTAATAAAAGACCAGCTTACACCTGTTGCCGAAGCAGCAAAAGAACAAAGCGGCGGTACCTATCCCAATTTGTTTGATGCCCATCCGCCATTCCAGATTGATGGAAATATGGGATGTACTTCAGGAATTGCCGAGATGCTGCTCCAAAGCCATGATGGTGATATATACCTGCTTCCGGCTCTTCCCGATGCCTGGCCCAAAGGAAAAGTTACCGGATTACGCGCCCGTGGCGGTTTTGAAATCGATATGTCGTGGGACAGGGGCAAGCTCACCGATTTAACAGTTCGCTCCACAATTGGGGGAAATTGCCGACTGCGCCTTGCCAATGAATTAAAAGGCGATGTGAAACTAAACCCAGTTGCCGAATCATCGGATAATCCAAACCCATTTTATCAAAAAGCATCCATAAAAATACCTTTGATAAAAGAGAGCGTTAAGCTGGAAGAGTTGAATGTTAAAGCCACAAAATGTTTTGATTTTGAAACACAAGCAGGTGGTATATATCATTTTTCAGCAAAATAAACCTGCCGTGAAACGGAGAATTTCAAGTTTTATACAGAGGATTTGATTGAAAGATGAAAAGAGACGTGAATTGCAATCATTCTTAATCGAACAAAATGCAAAAGATTAAGTATTTGAGATGAAAAAAAGATTTAGTCAAACAAATTATTTGATAATCAATGATATGAAAAAATATTCCAGTTTTATCCTGATACTATTTCTGTTTGTTGTCACTTTTTTGTTTTTACAGATTTTTAGCGCTTACCATTTTTATTATATCGAACAATTCCAGTTGTTTCTTACTACTCCTGCCTGTTTTTTTGAGGGTATTTCGCATCCGGGAGGGCTAACGGAATATTTTTCTCATTTTTTGGTTCAATTTTTCATTGTACCCTATTGTGGCGCATTAATCGAAACGATTATCCTAATTGCTGTTTTTGTAGCTGCTTCCAGATTTGTTTTACGTTCCGAAAAAAGCAAGGTATTCTTTATAATCCCGGCCAGCATCTATCTTTCCTGTCTGTTGATGTGCTTTAATTTTAATGTTTTTTTCCAGGGAACGTTATCCTTTCTGTTATGCTTAATTTGTCTAAATATCTATATTTCAGTAAAAAGATCATTAGTCCGAATTGTTCTTGTTTTTATAACAGTTCCACTGCTATACTGGTTTGCCGGATCGGTTTCCTTGCTTTTTGCCTTTTGCTTTACCGCTAGTGAACTGCTTAATGGAAAAAGTAAACGGCGATTGGCCTGGCTAACCTTGCCCATTTGGGCATTACTGGTATCATGGGTTGCGGTACGTTTCTCTTTAACAGATAATTACAAGGTGAGTTTTCTACCTGACATGTACTATCAGACAAAACTTTCACCTTCTTTTAATATTTACTTTCCCTGGATATTAATGTTGATTTGGATTTCGGTAACAACCTATCTTTCCAAAGTACAGCTTTCTCAAAAAAAGGTGTATTGGATATTGGGAATACAGGTTATGCTCTTTGTATTTCTTTTCGGACAAGGGGTCATAAGATATGGCGACCGGGACTCATATCAGGTAAAAAAACTGGATTACTATTGCCGTACCGAACAATGGGATAAGATTATAGCTGAATCGAAGAAAAAAGAAATAAATAACTATCTGCATCTGAATTACCTGAATTTAGCACTTGCCGAAAAGGGATTCCTTTCAGGTAGTATGTTTGGATACAATCAAAAAGGACCTTTATCGCTTGAAGTCTCCAGTCAAAAGAAAAATGTACTGTCAGCCCTTATGAGCGACATTAGTTTTGCCGTGGGAGATATAGCTGCCGCCCAGCGATATGCTTTCGAAGGGTACGAAACTTGTTCGGGAAATGGTAGTAGCCGGTTGCTTAAACGACTGATACAAACCAACCTAATTTATGGCGAATATGCTGTTGCTGAGAAATATATCCAAATTTTGGAACATACGCTTTTTTACCGGAAATGGGCAATCAGTCAGCGAAAATTCTTGTACAACGATTCAGCCTGTATGAACGATGCTCTTATCGCTACAAAGCGGAAATGTCTTCCTCCTTCCGGGAGCAGGGCTATTTCGGGTGGTTTTCCTCAAACGCTTAAAACGCTTGTCGAAATTAATAAGGAAAACAAAATTGCCCGTGATTATTTATTAGCTTTTTGTTTGTTAACCAAGGACTTGAAAGAATTCGAAAACATCTTTGCACTTTATTGCACCAATGAAATTAAATCTGGTAACCTGCCAGTTTCTTACCAGCAGGCCGTATTGATGTACTACGAATCTCAGCCTGAAAAATGGAAAATATTTGGGGTATCGCCTGAAACTGTTTTGTTATATAAACAATATAAATATACTTTTTTGAAAAACAGGCAAGACTCTGGTATAAAGATAATTATGCATCAACAATTTGCATCTACTTATTGGTTTTATTTTCAATTTATTTAACCTGTTACAAATGGAACACAAAAAATATATATGGCTGCTCTCTCTCTGGCTGGTATTGTTTTTATCATGCTCAGTTCCAGATATTCAACAATACAAAGATACAGGCAGGTATCCTGACTTGTTCCCTGACTATATCAATGTGACAATTCCCTGTAACATCGCTCCATTAAATTTTCATCTAAATCACCAGATAAATAACGGAGTTACTTACCTTGAAGGAAATGGAGTTAGATTAAAAATATCCTCATCCGATGGGAAATTCAGAATTAATGAACGTGGATGGAAAAAACTATTGAAAAAGAACAAAGGCGGAAGTATAAAGGTGACCATTTTTACAAAAGAGGGGAAATCATGGGAAAAGTATAATCCGTTTTCGATCCTGGTTTCGGCTGATCCCATAGATCCGTATGTTGTTTACCGGCTAATTGAGCCAGGATATGAGCTATGGAACAAAATGGGAATATATCAGCGCAACTTGGAAACATTCAAGGAATCAGCCATATACGAGAATAAGATGACAAGTTATAACTGCGTTAATTGTCATTCGTTTTGCATGGGAAACCCGAAAGAAATGATGTTTCACCTGCGAGGTCAATATGGAGGTACAATTCTTATTAAAAATGAGGCTATGGAAAAACTGAATACCAAAACCGATAGTACTATCTCTTCCTTAGTCTATCCTTACTGGCATCCATCTGGAAAATACATCGCCTTTTCGGTGAATAAAATTGACCAAACTTTTTATCTTAACAATAGGGATAGAATTGAAGTTTTTGATTCTGAATCAAATGTGGTTATGTACGATACCGAAAGGCATCAAATATTTACTTCTCCGCTTCTTGCTACGAAAGCCAGACTGGAAACCTTTCCCAGCTTTTCGCCCGACGGAAAGACCCTCTTTTTCTGTTCAGCTAAAGCCAAACCGGTTCCCGAAAAGTCCGACTCGGTAAAATACAGCCTTTGTTCAATTCCTTTTTATTCAGAAACCAGGACTTTTGGTTCAACTGTCGATACGTTGTTTAATGCAACAAATACTGACAAAAGTGCTTCATTTCCAAGAATATCTCCTGATGGTCGGTTTTTATTATTTACTGCTGCGCGGTACGGAACTTTTCCTATCTGGCATAAAGAAGCCGATTTAATTTTATACGACCTTAAGACAAAGGAATACAAGGATATGAGTAAAGTCAACAGCCCGGATGTGGATAGTTACCATTCCTGGTCGTCGAACAGCCGTTGGATAATTTTTAGCAGCAGAAGAGGCGATGGTTTATACACCCGATTGTATATTGCACATGTTGGTGAAGATGGAGTAACGGAGAAAGCATTTATGCTACCTCAAAAGGACTCCCGCTTTTACGAAGCCTTTATGAAATCGTACAATATCCCTGAATTGGTAAAAGGTCCGGTTAATGCAGATTCGTATAACATTTCGCAAATGGCTAAAAATTCCGATGGAATATTGGTTAAATACAATGGGACAAAGGAAACAATTGGCAGGTAAAATGGGAAATTTTACATTCCAATCGACCAGCACAATTGAATAAGTCAAAAGTTTTCCGTGTTTTATTTACTTATCAGATTACTTTTTCAATATTCAGGATTTATTCTTTTCGAAAACATTCTGTATTTTCTATAAATATTGTTTATTATATCTTTCTCCAGATATTCGTCAAAGCCACAGTATTTCACGATTACGTTGTATAAATTCGTTCCCACGCATCGCAAAAAAACGATGTCGTCCTGAAACAGGTTCCCTGATTCGTCTTTTGCCCGGAATAATAATCCATAAACAAATACCTCTATCAAAATATCAGATGGACATTCATGTTTTCTGGCTAGTTTTATTGCACCTGTTACCCTATCATCTGCACCAAGTTTGCGTTTCAAATCAGAACCAATCCTAAATACAGTGTCTCCCAGTGCTTTGTTACTGAACCGAAATAAAAGATCATGAATATGTTCTTCCAAATCATTGGATGTAAAAACTTCTGGGTATTCTTCAATCAGAGCCTTTGCCGACTGGTACATGGCTTCGCGCGTAAAAGAATACACCTCCGGATCGTCTAAAACTTCATACAGAAATTTCAGCTCGGGATGTTTAAAAAAGCCAAAATATGCTGCAGCTACATGACCTAAATTATGAATAAAGGCTTTCCGGTCGACCCAAGCTTTTATATTTTCTTTTGGTGATAGGCCCTCGACCTGAGGAATCGGATTTTTAAATCCGTTCTTATCAAGAATCAGTGTATTATATGGCTCAGCATAAACCAGCAGAGGATCTTTATTTTCTATTTCTTTTGGCATAATCGGCACCATTTTGCCAATACTTGTTTCAACGAAACCAAGGTAGGAGTCAACCGGGAATTTTTTACCAAGCAATTTTATTAGACCATCTCTCATTATAACCCGGGCATCTCTGATGTTTTCAGCCAAAATGATATCGAGAGGGAATCCAGGTTGTGTTTCAAACCGTTTTGTAATACCTTTTGCAACTATCGGAAGAATTTTTGGAAAGGCATTTTTACCCACGCAAGTTGCCATAAGACTGCATTGCGCAATTACATCGGCCACAGCTTCTTTATCATTGGCATTAACTCCACGAACATCAGTAATTTTAAGTGTTTCTTCTTTATCCGACTTAATAACAACCTCATACTTTTTAGTTCGGTTAAGGCAATTAATTATCTTCTGATCAACATCAATAAAAATAATCTTGTAGCCGGAAAGTCTGAAAAGTTGCCCGATAAAGGACCTTCCTATTTTTCCAGCGCCAAAAATGGCTATCGATTTTTCAGGCAATAAGTTATCCATTACAATAATTCGATTTTCCTCCCGGTTTTGTGCGATTCTATAGCAGCAGTAAAAAGTTCGTGGCTCCATCTGGTTTCTTCCGGGGTCACATTTCGGAACGGATGAGATGCACCGTTCCCTGTAAGTTCTTGAATAAAAGCCCCGATCATTTGCTGGAAAGCATCAGAAAAACCAAATTCGAAGATTCCTCCTGTTATGCTCTGAATTGCTGATTGCGACCCAACATCTATCCTGGTCCAGCCCTGTTCTTTTCCATCGGTTACCAGATAATCAAATGCTTTCGGATTGTGGGTCGAGAATTTTGCTGAACCTTTTGTGCCGTAAACTTCGATAAACCAGTTATTCGTTGCACCAGGCGCCATCCTCTTGGTTTCTACTACCATCGAAAAATCTTTGCCAGTTTTAGGATCAGTACTTTTGCAGGTAAGCACAGCGTTGTCCCAGGTACGGCAAGGCACGATATTTCCCTTGCCGTCAGGACGCGTTTCTGCGATTTTTTGAAGGTCGGCAAAAACTGACAATGGTTTCCAGCCCATCCGGAAAGGAACATGCAATACGTGCATCCCCAAATCGCCCATGCACCCGTATTCACCATTGATTTCAACCGTGCGTTTCCAGTTAATGGGTTTCGAAAGGTCCATGTCACTCGAATGATGAAAACCTGCACGGACCTCGATCAATTGACCGTACCTTCCGGCTTCCAGCCATTTTATTAATTTCTGACATGCCGGGAAATACGGGAATTCTGAGCTACAGCGCACAATCACTTCAGGATGAGCCTTAATTGTTTTCAGGATATTTTCATTTGCGGTTTTGTCTATTCCAAAAGGTTTTTCGCCCAAAAGGTGTTTCCCCGAACGAATAATATCAATATAGATTTGCTCATGTAAATTATGTGGAACGGCGCAATAAACAGCGTCAATTTGATTCGATTCTAGGAGGGTCTTGTAATCGTTAGTTTTGACTGTCAAACCAGGAAAATTCTGAATGTACCAACCCCAGGAGCTTTTCGTTTTACTGCATATCCCGGCAAGCACCGGAACCGGGCCGTTATCCAGCAAATGGCACCAACGGGCAATGGAGCTTGCAAACTCCTTGCCCATTAATCCAAGCCCAATTAGCCCAATACGGATTTCTTTTCTTTCCATCGTTACCGGTATCCAAATTCTTTTTCTACTTCAGTAATCGCATCTTCAATCATATCCATCCCCATTTTTGCATATTTCTCGTCCATAATCAGTGGTGGCGACATACGAAGAATATGACCTGCAGGTATCCATGCCAAACCTTTTCTGAAAGCCTTTTGGTAAACCAGTTTCCCGGCTTCATCAAATGGTTCTTTAGTCTTTTTATCTTTTACCAATTCAATTCCCAGTAAGAATCCTTTGCCCTTAACGTCTCCCACAATCGGATGGCTTTCCTTCATTTTCAACATCCGTTTCATAAAGAAATCGCCAACGGTGCGCACATTTTGCAGGATATCTTCTTCTTCAATAACCTCTAATGAAGCCAATGCTGCGGCACAAGCCATAGGGTTTCCACCGTAACTTGACGAAGCAGAAATTTTCTCAAGGGCATTGCCGTTTTCTTCGCTAACGACCATCGCTGTTACTGGGAACCCGTTGCCGAAAGATTTTCCGAAAGTCACGATATCAGGAATTACTCCCCAGTGGTTTAAGGTAAGCCATTCTCCTGTACGGCCCATTCCGGCAAGCACTTCGTCATCGTATAGTAGTATTTTATGTTTATCACAAAGGTTTCTCAGTTTAGGGAAGAAATCATCCGGTGGGAAAATACTTCCTGCCCAACCTTGTGCGGGCTCTAGAACGAATGCTGCTACATTACCTACCGTGCCTTCCAAAAGAAAGGTTTCATAAAAACGGATGTAAGCATCGGTGTCGATGGTACCGTCGGTTTTAGTCCAAAGCGGGCGGTACGGATCGGGGCGGGGAACCATATAAAAACCGGCTGCACGTGTTGGACCATAACTGTGGGTCTCTCCACGGTACATTTGAGCGCAACTTACTGCACCCATTGTTTTTCCATGAAAATCACGGTAAGCCGAAATGAATTCGTGCTTGTTGGTAATTGCCCTTGCCGCACGGATGGCAGCTTCAACGGCTGCCGTACCATCAGAATATAACTGGATGGCATTTAACTTTTCTGGAAGGATTCCAGCCATTTTTTCCATCAGTTTCTCCTTCACCGGTGTCGTAAAATCGTGGGCGTTCATTAGTTTTTTCGCCCAGAAAGAAATTGCTTCCGATATTTTCGGGTGGCAGTGACCTAATGAAGTAACATAAATTCCTGAAGAAAAATCGAGATATTTGTTACCATCAACGTCGGTAAGGGTAATGCCAAAACCTTCTTCAAAACAAACCGGAAACAGCTTGACCTGACCACTAAGACCTTTCATATATCGGGTAGTACTGGCATGCATTACTCTTGATTTTGGCCCCGGGGCTTCAGTTATCATTTTCGGGGTTCCAGCGGCATTTTCTTTCCACCAATCTTTTTGTGGAACAATTGTATTGCTCATAGTAATTTTATTTAATGATTCTATATTTTTATTTATAACAGGTTATCTTGTTTGATGCTGATTTCAATTCCATTTCCATATCCTGCCAATCGTTGAGTTCTTTATACATGTCAAGGCAATACAGGTTATTCCGGCCTGCGATGGCAGCATATTTTAGCGCACTTTCGGAGGTTTCGCCATTGAGAATAGCAGTAAGAAAAGCCGCAACCGCGGTATCGCCAGCACCTGTAGCATTTTTTATTTTATCTGGATCTGCCGGAAAAGCATCGCACCATAACTCGCAGTGGTTCCAATTGTTAACTGTCAAGTTTAAATCACTTCTGCTATTTAATGATGAGACGTCGCCAGTAAGTAAGTAAATACCTCGATGTCCGGCTTTTATGAGTAATATTTTTACTCCGTAATCAATAATCTTTTTCCCAATTTCACGGATAATACCAATCGGAATCAAGTCGATAATTTCTGAATTACCAGCAGAAGAAAGAATTCTGGCATATTCACCTGGCATCATAATTTGCAGTACTTCTTCCAGGCTAGGCACAAAAATGTCGGTATAAGGCAAAATCCGCTGCATAATATGTGGCCAATCCTGTTTTCCTGATTCACTTTGAGTATCAGGGAGACTGAAATCCAATGAAGTCACCACTCCCATCTCTTGTATCCTTGAAAACATAGACACTAACTGATTCCCGCTATCAAGATAAAATTGCCTTAGTAAAGGAGGATAGCCGAAATGGAACAACCGGCTTTGCAAAACTGCTTCAAAATCAATAAAATTAATGTCAAATACTTTACTGCAACCGGGTGATTCCAGGAAGATGCGATCGATTCCGGAGGGAGCTATAACGATCCCGGAAGCAGTCCCGGCCTTTTCTGTTATTTTTATTCCTTCTGAAAGGTTATATTTATCAAGCCAGCCACAGACAATTTCCCCGATAAAGTCGTTCCCGATCAGACCATTCAGGAAAACTTTCTTATTGAATTTTTTCATAGCCATCCCGGTATTGGCTACTACTCCTCCAATGGAGAAATCAAGTCCATCTATTTCTATTAGCTTTCCAGGCTTAAAAAGATTAGATATGCTGGTTACAGATTCGTTTTTCTTAAATTCAGGGACAATGTCAACACAGAGGTATCCGGCAATTACGGCATCATATTTCTTCATCAGACAACTTTTATATCCTTTAAATAACAGAAGTCGCACAATGCCTGAGAATGATCGCCATAAGCGATTATGTAATGCTGACCCGATATTTTTTGAGCAAATTCTTCGACCGGCGAGTCAAGGAATATTTCAAGACTGGGCAATTGAGGAGCGGGATAATCCCATCCGGCTTCTTCCCATGATTTAAGTTTTCCTTCGCCGGTACAGATGTGCATGGTATAGCGATCTCCGGTATTCGATAAACGGGCCATAGTCAGCCTACCGGTTTTTATCGTCGAAATATTCAGAAGGCCACCACCGATGTTTCCGAAAGCTGCAGGAGTCACTTTCACTTTCCCATCGACCACTTCGGCAGGTACAAAATCAGGAACACCTAAAAGGACACTATCTTCAAAGAATTCGTAGAATTCGAGGTAGGCAGCACATTGACCTGTAATGTGTTTGACAACCAATTGGGTTACGGCGCCCATCGCATCATTTTCAGGAATGGTACAGATATTCATTTCGTCGGAGAGCAACATGAAAATCATGGCAGGCGGAAAATTCAACAGTTTTTTCATCCCGTCAACATCTTTTAACGAGATGGCATTGAACCCGTTTGCTTCGGCAATTTTACGGACTGCAAAATAATAGCGTATTCCTTTCCGAAGAAAATCATCGTTGGCAGGTTTTTCAAAAACCCATTCGACTTTGATTTTTGCCAATAAGTGTTCAACTTTTGCTTCGTCAATATTTTCGCTTATCCTGAGCATTTCGAGCATTTCGAAAAACTCTATTTCGGTCCCGATTTTACTTTTCAGCGACAAGCCTTCATAAAGGGTATTGTAGAGTTTCATATCACGGTAGCCCATCATCCCGACCTTGGTCTTCGCAACCGATTTTGCGGCTGAAGCAGCCAATGCAAAACTTTTGATTTTATCCAGGGGCGAAGGTTTCCCAATCACATTATAAACATACCTGAACTTATACCCCAGATCGTCGAACACTTTCCGAAGAGCAGTAGTTCCGGCTTGTGGCGCGGCTGTTACCACACGCTCGTTTTTGCTATCGCCTGCAAGCCCCCAAAGAATCATCGGTTTTTCTTTAAACGCGTTGGTTATGGAAATCACCGCGTGAGATGGTATCCAACCGGCAATACATATAATCAGTAAATCAAAATCGTTTTTTGACAAATCGCTTAAAGCCCTTTTTACGTCTTTTCCTTCAGGATCGTCAGTGACATGATCGGTTGTTATTACTGAAAAACCAAGGGATTTTATTTCTTCAAATGCAGTTGAACACTTGTCTTTAATTAATTGCTGTGGGGAATTAATTTCACCAAATCCCACGAATGCAGCTTTAACAATCATTTTATCCATTTTTAGTTTGTATTTTTCTGTTATTAAGAATTGCAACAAAAAATAAATAGCATAGACATAAAACCGGGACAACAAAAGCGGCCTGTATGGAAGTAGCATCGGCAACTATGCCCATAACCGGAGGAATAAAAGCGCCACCTGCAATGGCAGACACCAATAACCCGGATAACTCATTGGTGTGTTCGGGCAAATGGTCGATTGTTATGGAAAAAATCAGTGGGAAGATATTGGCAAATCCAAGTCCTACAAAGAATATCCCAATTAATGTTAGTGCAAATAACCCGCTGAAAATCAAAATTAATCCTGTTAATGCCATCAGTATCGTAAATAACAGCAATCGTCCAGGCGTAATGCGAGACATAATTAGCGAACCCAAAAACCTTCCGGCCAATATAGGAAGGTAAAAAAGTGACCAGCTGATGAGCAAACCCAATTTTTCAACATTAATCTGAAATTTTTCGTTTAGTAAAATGGGGATATGAGCGCTCATGGATATCTCAACACCACAATAAATGAAAATGCCAACAACCATGGCCAAAACGTATCCGTTTTTAAGCAGTTTAAAACATGATTTGAAGGATGCGTGATGATCATCATTTGTTTTCTTCTCTGTTATTTTCACCATATTTAAACCAAGCAAACTGATCAGTATCAGGCCTGAGAAGATAGGAAATAAGATACTCCAGTCCAGTCTAAAAGCCCGGAGCATTATAACAGGTAAAAGAAAACCCATTGAAGAACCGACTGTAATGATAGATTGTGCAAACGAAAGGTTTTTTGAATAGTGACCTTCTTCAGAAATATCGCGCATAATGGGGTTCCCAGCAACCTGAAGGATTGACCCACCAGCTCCTAAAAGCAAAATTGCTGACAGAATCTTATAAAATTGCAATATTGAACTTCCGTCAACATCCATCTTCCCATACATTCCTGAATAAATAGGAATTACAAGCCCTGTAAGAGCAATAGCAAGCCCCATGTTCAGGATAAATTTCTTCCCTTTTCTGTCCTGCAACAATCCTATTGGAACTGAAAGCAGACCATACATGATATAGGCCAGCATAGGCAGTAAAGAGGCCATGGTATTTGAAATTTTGAAGGATTCTTTGGCCAGGCTAACCATAGGTCCTGCTGAATCAATTAGCCCCATGGCCAAAAAAATCATGTAAATCGGGATCGTTTTTATTTTCACCGTTATAATTTTTATTAGCCAAAACTACTTTGCCAGAGTACTATAAAAAACGACTACCTTTCCAAATAATGACACTGTATTTGCATAAATTAATATGGTTTTATATTTTTCAGAACAATTTCAACAAAAAACCATGCAGCCGAAACTTGAGAAAGTATTTCCCAATTATGCTTCGTCCATTGCAGTAAAACGAGAGATAACCCCTTTTATGGATTATCCCTTGCATTATCATCCGGAATTTGAAATCATTTATGTCGAGAAAAGTTATGGTATTCGATTAATGGGAAATCATATCGGACATTTCAACGACGGGGATTTAATGTTTATTAGTCCGAACCTGCCACACGTATGGAAAAACGATAATGATTTTTATCAGAATAATAAAAACTTCTTTGTTGATGTGTATGTCATTCATTTCCGGAAAGATGCCCTGAAAAATGGTTTTTTTGACCTTCCTGAATTCGCTCATATCAGAAAGCTTTTTCAACTTGGTCAGCGAGGAATGTTGATAAAAAAAACCGATCAACAAAAAATAATTGACCTTATTAAAAGTGTTTATAATTCTTCAGGTATTGACCGACTGACTTTATTTCTGAAGACACTTGATGAAATCTCTAAAACAAATGATTATGAATTGCTTTCCAGTCAGGGTTTTACCAATTCGCTTACCAATTCCGATTCGGAAAGGATAAACAAAGTGATGAATTTCCTGATGGAAAATTATACTCGTGAAATTGAGCTCGACGAGGTTGCTCATCTTGTAAATCTAAATAAATCATCCTTTTGCCGGTATTTCAAATACCGGACCCACAAAACTTGTTCGCAATTCTTGAATGAAATAAGGATTGCACATGCTTGCAAGTTGCTTATTAATAGTAAAAAATCAATATCTGAAATTTGTTATGAAATAGGTTATAACAACATATCTCATTTTAATAGACAGTTTAAACAAATAGCCGGATCTACTGCCAAAGAATATAAGAGAAGATATTTGAATTTTGTTTAAAATAATTCTTCACATGTAATTTTCTGACCTGATGTTTATCAGAAAAAAAAGATAAAACAGCTGTTATTTGTAAAAATAGGTATTTGTACTTGCTGTTTAGCTTAAAAGTCCAGATTAAATCAGACAATTAAACCCGTCTTTTGGTTTTTGAGTAGAGGTTTCGCCCCAAAATATTCTATTGGTTTAGTTTAGCTTCAAGCTTTTTAGCCTTGTATTGCGAAATTTTAAAATGAATACTGTCAAGCCGATAAGCCTTAAGGTAAAAGATGTGAGCTTTTTTGAAGTCTTGAGCTTTGAGATAATAATCGCCCATCGAATCGTAGGCGTTAGGGTTTTTGGGCACAATATTTATGTACTTCAGAAAATAGGATAAGGCATCTTCAAGTTTATTTTGCTCCAGATAGTTATAAGCTAGTTTATTGTAAAGTGGCGCAGGATTTTTTGCGAACTCAAGGATGTGCTGGTAAGTATTGTTTTGGCCGGGCCAATCTCCATCAAATCCTTGGAATGTAGCTAAAATATCATAAGCCAATAATGATTCAGGATTCATCTTAACCAATTTTAATCCGTATGCCGTAACATTGGAAACAGGGTTTTCAACCAATTTTTTTAGAGCATCCTGAATCGTTTTTTCCGATTCGGTTAATGTATAACTGCTTGTTAAAGCCTTTTGTGCGCTGATCTTGAATCTGGTCATATCATTTAAATGAAAATAATACAGAGCCAGCGAAACATTTGGCATTATAAAATTAGGTTCGGCATCGGCGGCTTTCTGAAAACAATCGACAGCTTTATACAGGTCAACATCCATAAAAGCAGTTACTCCGGTTGCATATAATTCCTGTGCCTGTTTTGATGTAGAAGAAACCGGAAAGTCAGGCAATCCCATTTCCTTCGAAAATCCTGAAAATGAGACAAATAACGTGAGGAAGATTAAACTAATATTTCTTCTAAGTGTCTTCATGATATTTTGATTAAAAATGGCGAATAAAAATACAGATAAAAAGTTTATACATGCAACATAGATGAACTAATTTGAAATCGGGGCATAATCTTTAAATTGAATTATTTTCGTTTTAATAACAGTTATTAATATTGAAAAGTTGTGTTTTTAGAGGTTCCGTATTTGACTGAATAAAAATGTACTTATAGGAGTGGCAATAAATATTTTGATACGGAATAAAACGAAAGAATCCCACAACAACGGAAGCTGTGGGATTCTTTTTGAGTTGAAATAAGAAGTTACATTAAGTAACTCTTTATAATTAAGCCATTTTCTTATTTGCTTGCGTATCCTGTATTCTGAACTAGTTTAGGGTTACGTTGCAATTCGCTCAGCGAAATCGGGAAAACAAGGTCGGTTTCCTTAAATGTTGCACCGGCAGCATTCTTCGATCCAATTAGGTCAACATACGTAACTTTTCCTTTTTCGGTATCCGAAATAACCGGGAATTTCTTTGTGCGAACGCAATCGTCCCACAACTTAAATTCAAGAGGGAACTCACGAATTCTTTCTGTCCAGCAGGTTTCAATAAAATCTTGTTTTGACAATGCTAACAAGCTCGACTTGATTTCTGCTTCAGTTTTTCCTTCGGTGTTGGCGCGGAATTGAATTTTTGCGAGGTAGCCAGCAGCTTCACTGGTAACACCATCGGTTTGTGCAATTGCTTCAGCATAATCCAGGTAGGCTTCAGCCAAGCGGTAAAAGTTCCAGTCTTTGGTTCCTTTTCCTGTGCTTAACACAGCATTTTCGTCGAAATAATACCAGCAGCCAGCTTGTCCTTCAGGAGCAGTCCATGTTTTTCCATTGTTTGGATTGGTATAATTCCAATGGAAGAACTGATTAGGCTGAATACGCAAGTCGGTGTTTTTATATACGTTCAGGAACAGATTGGTTGGCCCATATACTCTTTCAAAAATGGAATAAGTCCCAAAAACAGCAGTTGCCGATGATGAGAAAGCGTATGTTGGCCACCAGCTGCTGTTGGCTATGCTGGCATTGTATTCCTGACAATAGATAACTTCGTCCAGATCGTCGGTTGAACGTAATTTGTTGTAAGCGCTGTTGCTTGCTAAATCGGTGTTTGCTGTCAGCGAGTGCGACGATTCTACTACGATTTTAGCGTAGGTTTTTGCATTGGCATAGTCCCCCTGGTGAAAATAAACATCAGCAAGTACCATTGCAGCAACATATTTGGTGATACGGTGTCCATTGGCGGTAAATGTAACAGCAGGCAAAGCATCAACAGCTTCTTTCAGGTCAATTTCAATTTGTGCATAAACATTTGCAGTTGCTGTTCTTTCAGAATACAGATTTTCGAGAGTTGAAGGTTCGAGCAGTAAAGGTACATCGCCGAAAGTTTTTACCAGGTAAAAATAGTTGAATGCCCTGAAGAATTTGGCTTCGGCCATCAGTCGTTTGGATGTGTTCGAATCCATACTGATGTTTGGAATACTGGCAATTGCGTTATTAGCGACATTAATAGCCGAATAGCAGTTATCCCAAATATCGTCAGAAGTGTCAGATATTTCGTTGGTGTGATCCTGACGGGTTAATAATCTGGAATATTTACATACAACTTCCTGTCCTTCGTAGCTGTTGCTGAAATAGCCGGTTAACATTCCAGTAATAGAGGCTTTTGGTCCGATGTATGCACTTCCTGCATTTGAGATTCGGCCAGGAGCTCCGTTACGGTACAAGTAGTTTATGTTCGATTCAGCCTGAGCTTCGGTTTTGTAGTAATCTACGTCAGTTAAAGCTGACTTTGGACTTTCTTCCAGAAAACTGTTACATGAGGTCAGAAAGAGGAGTCCTAATGATAGAAATATGAATATCTTTTTCATGTTGTTTTTCATATTTAAGTTAGTTAAAATGTTACGTTTACGCCAAGTGTCCATGTTCTGGCACGAGGATAAGCGAAGAAGGTCATGTTTTGACCGAACTTATTTGAGTCACCCTGTGATGTTGATTCCGGATCGTAACCATTGTATTTGCTTGAGCAAATCATGAATGCGTTATTCACGTTGGTGTAAAGGCGTAAGTTCGAGATTCCCAGCGATTTGCATTTTGCTCCTGGAATATTGTAGCTAAGTTGAATAAGGTTTGCTCTCAGATACGAACCATCTGCAATCCAGCCCGAATCAACTGTTGTATTTTGTCCGGCATGACCAGAGTTACACAAATAAATGGCTTGTTCCATTGTATTTGGATTGCTTCCATTGTATGCATCGTACAAAATATTTTTCAACCCATTGGTAATACCAAAACGGTCATAAGTTGAATGGTAGAACTGCTGCATGGTCTCAACACCCCAAACAAACTGTAAATCAACAGTCAATTCAAAGTTTTTGTACGAGAAGTTGTTTACAAAACTACCTGTCCAGTCTGGCATTCCTTTACCAATGATTTCTTTTTCAGTTGTACGTTTGGCGCGGCCAACCTGGCTTTTTTCGCAAGTACCGGCTTCGTAGTCTTGTTCTGTATAAACACCTAATCTTCTGTATCCATAAAAACTACTTAAATTATGGCCAACTCGCAAAATACTTTCAGAACCACCAACCCAGCCATTCAATTCAATGTCTTCGTCGTTTTCTCCAAGGTGAAGAATTTTATTCTTGTTGTAGTTCAGGTTCAATGTCGAATTCCATGTAAAGCTCTTCTTTCGCACCGGAGTTGCGTTAATCATAATGTCGAAACCTTCGTTTTGAACTGATCCGATGTTTTTGTAGATCGAACTATAGCCCGAAGAGGTTGGAAGAGGGCAGTCGAGCAACAAGTCGGTTGTTTTTTTGTGGTAATAAGAAACGTCAAAATTCAGGCGGTTGTTAAGTACTCCAAGGTTGAACCCGAAATCGAACTGGGCTGTTTTTTCCCATTTCAGATCAGGATTTGGCATTGAGCTTATGTATGAATATGGAGCACGTGAACCGTCTAAAAGCAAAGTACCCGAACTAACTGAAGCCAGCGATTGGTAAGGATCAATTTCTGAGTTACCGGTCAAACCATAACTGGTATGCAGTTTAAGAGTACTGATTGTCATATTGTCTTTCAGGAAATCTTCTTGCGACACATTCCATGCTAAACCGGCTGATGGGAAGAATGCATATTTATTGTTTTCACCGAATTTTGATGAACCGTCGTAACGGCCAGTCATTGTTGCCGAATATTTGTCTTTGTATGTATAAGCAAGCCGGAGGAAATAAGAATTCATCGACCACTTATTGAAGTCTGAAGAAGGCGATGATGGAGTTGTGCCTGCACCCATGTTGTTCCACCCGAAGAAATCGTCGCTAAAGCCTTCTGTGTAAGAATCATCGTAGTTATAAGTTCTTTCTCCCCACGAAAGACCAGCCATTGTATTTAGACGGTGAACACCAAATACCTTGTTGTAAGTAAGATAAGTTTCCTCCTGCCAGTAAAGTGTGTTGGTGTGAGCAATGGCAGCCCAGCCGTTTGGCATAGAGATGTTATTCAATGAAATCGACGAATAGCCTCTGTAGGTTTTGTTGTGGTTATCAACCCCGAATTGAGTTTTAAGGTCAAGTCCGTCGTAAAGATGGAACGTCAAAGCAGCATTTCCGAAAATTTGTGTGTCGTAGTTCATCCTTTTCTGCAAATCCAGAATCATTGCAGGGTTCGACATACCTTCAAACCCGAACGTATCGGCCATTGTAGAGCTTGCTGATGTTGTATAGTTACCGTTTGTGTCGCGTACCGGCAACCATGGCAACATTTCGATCATGGTACGGCGGGCGTCCTGTCCACCACCGGTTTCCGGCGTATAGCGGCCCCATGTATGGTTGGCCATCAGGTTTACCGCCGTTGACAGCCATTTGGTTGGGTTGGCGTCGAATGAAATTTTAGCGTTCAAACGTTTACTAAACGTGTTGTTAACAACCCCTTCCTGGTCGGTGTAATTTAGGAAGGCACCTGTCGACGAGGTTTTTCCTGCCTGCTGAATATTCAGCTGGTGGTTTTGCGAGAATGCCGTGCGGGTTGCTTCTTTTTGCCAGTTGGTATCGTAAATCGGATTTCCTGAAGCGTCGAAATAGTTGCGGTCGGTAAACCAGGTAGTGCGGTCGAGCGACCAATTGTAGCCCATGTACTTGTTTTCGTTTGCAAGCCCCTGCATAAAAGCATCGCACCATTCCTGTGCGTTCAAAACATCCATATAGCGGGCAACTGTACTCACGCTTGTCGATGCCTGATAGCTAACGGTGGTTCCTTCTCCATCTTTCTTACCGCGTTTTGTAGTAACCAGGATAACACCGTTTGCACCACGAGCTCCGTAAATAGCTGCAGCAGAAGCGTCTTTTAATACTTCAATGCTTTCAATATCGTTAGGATTCATTAATCCGAAGTTTTCCATAACAACACCGTCAACAACATACAATGGGTTCGACGAAGCGTTGATGGTTGATAATCCCCTGATGACAACGCGGCTTTGGTATGCGCCGGGCTGGCTTGAGTTTGAATAGATGTTAACACCTGAAACTTTACCTCTCAAGTTATCCAGTGCACTGAAATTTTGACTTTTAACCAGATCGGTACCTTTGGCTTGTGAAATTGATCCGGTTACATCCTGTTTTCTCATTGTACCATAACCAATGGCTACAACCTCTTCAATGCCAATGCTTTCTTCGGTCAATGTTACGCTGATTGTGCTCTTTCCGGCTACAGGTACTTCCTGAGTTTTCATACCTACAAACGAGAATACCAATGTACCATTTGGTGGAACATTTGAAAGAGAGTAACCTCCGGAAGCATCGGTTATTGTTCCGTTAGTAGTTCCTTTTACAATTAAACTAACTCCGGGAATTGGTTGCCCTGAGTTATCATTTACATGACCTGTAACCTTAATGGTCTGTTGTTGGGTTAAAATTGCGTCGCTAACACTGATACGGGCATTTTTAATAACAACAATGTTGTCGTTAACCATTTCGTAGGTGAAATCTGAGCCAAATACCTTATCGAGTACTTCTTTCAGATCAGAATTCTGAGAGTTTACACTTACGGTTTTAGATAAATTTACCAGCTGACTGTCGTAAAAGAATCTGTAACCCGATGATTTTTCAATTTTATCCAATAAATCCGAGATCTTGACATTTTGGTAGTTTAGGTTCAATTTTGTTGATTGTGAATAGCTTACTGCATAAACCTGAACAAACGCGATCAAGATAAGGAATGACATAATTTTCATAACCCTAATAATTTTTCCCGCATGGCAAAGCCTTAACTTCCCGTTGGGCACGTTAGTTTTTTTCATAAATTTACATTGTAAAGATTCATAAATGGGCCTTACGGCCAGTATTGATTTTTTATAGGAAACATGGGGATGTTTCCGAAAGCGAGCGGGGTTGCGTGCAGGCACCCCGCTTGAATTTTATAAGCTTCTGTTATGGCATAGGCATTTGTTTAATTGGTTTGGGTTTTTATTGTTTCTGCTTATTGATATAAATATGATTTCCCTGGTATGTGTAAGCGAATGGTTCTCCTGTGGCGCTTTTAAAGACTTCCATGAGTGAGAATATATTGTCGCTGACACTTAGTGTTCCGCTGAACAGACGTTTTTTCAATGATTGGTCATTAAATGTGACTTCAACATTGTATATCCTCTCAATTTTCTTCGCGAGCTCCTCAAACGATTCATCTTTGAATTGGTAAACTCCATTCTGCCAGTAGTCGTAAAAACCATCAGATATTTTTGATTCGGTGACTTTCCCCGACGATTTTTCGAGCACCAGCCCTTGTGATGGTTCGATAAAGTACGATTTAAACTCATCGGATTGATTGTCCCCTTTTACGTCGAACTCAATCTTACCTGAAATAAGTTCAGCCTTGATGAATTTATCTTCAGGGTAAGCTACCAGGGCAAATTTGGTTCCCAAAACTTTTACCCGGTTCTCGCCAACTTTCACAATAAAAGGATGCGCTTTGTCGTGAACCACATCAAAAAATCCTTCTCCTTCCAACTCAATAACACGTTCCTTTTCACTAAATTTTTCAGGATAAGTAATTTTCGTGCCGTTATTTATCCAGGCTTTTGTCCCATCGGGCAGTGTTACCGACGACCGGTTACCTTTCGGTACGAAAACCTCATTCATCGCAACTTCATGTTTAACCTCAATTTTTCCGATAAGGTATCCACTCAAAAGCGTTACAAAAATCAACGCAGCATACTTCATTAAATTCCAAATACTTATTGGTGGCTTGGCCGGCTCTGTTTTTTGTCTGACCAACGAGAGTGAATTTCTGATTTGGAGCTCAGATATTTCAGACCCAGTTTGCATGATTGCCCACAGATTTTTATGCTGTATATATTCCTCTCTGTTTTCAGACGATTCGTTTATCCAGGCATCAATTTCGGGATCGTTATTTTTCGTCGGGGCCGAAATAATAGATTCTATGAGCTTTTCTTTTTCCATTTTTAATTTCTGAATATAGAATGTTTAAGATTGTATTAACCCTATGTCAATTTTCGAAAAAAAACAATTCTTTTTACTTTACGCAGCAGATGTGGTTGATAATCAGATGTAGAATTTATTAGAAAAAAAAGATAAGCAACGAAAGATAGTCTTTCAGCGCAATTTTAAAAACTTTGAGCGCTTTGGTAATCTGGGCTTCAACAGCTTTTTCGCTAATATCAAAAAGTGCTGCAACCTCAGCATTTTTCTTTCCTTCCATTCGGCTTTGTATAAAAATTTCACGGCAGCGCGGAGGAAGTGTATCAAGTGTTTGTTTTATAATTTGTTCTATTTCATCAAAAGCAAGAGGCGAAGTGTTCAGGCTTTCAAGCGCTTCAATGTTGATGTTGAATTGTGTTTCAGAAGAAATTTTATAGTCGATATATTTTTTTCGCACTTTTTCACGGCGAAGAAACATGAGGCAGTTATTTTTAACGTTGGTGTACAAATAGCCCTGAAGTTGGTTCTCGTTTGAAAACACCGGACCTCTGTTCAGCATAGTTATAAATGTATCCTGAACAAGGTTTAAAGCATCTTCCTCAAATACATATTGCTTGGCAAAGGCTACTAAGCGAGGAAAATAGATCGAAAAAGCAACATCAAATGCTGCTTCATTATTTTGATTTAGGAGAGTTATGATATCGCTTGAAAGTACTTTCATATAAGCAAAAAAACTCTGCAAGTATAACAAATTACTCGATATGCCCCATTGTTCCCTTATCTTGCTGTCAAATTTAGACTATTTAGAATTAAAAAAAAATTATTGATAATTTCTATTTTTAATTTTGAAGGAGACTCTCAATGAGACCATTTCACTGGAGATTCAGGGAATCAGCCAAAAATGCGTTTCTTTGTATCCTGAATAATTTATTTAACCATGAAATTTGAAGATTACCGCATTTCGCCTGATATTAAGAAAAACCTTGCTACGCTGGGGTTTCGTCGCCCTACTGACATTCAGTTTAAAGCAATTGCTCCAATTCTGAAAGGCGATGACGTGCTTGCTATTGCACAAACCGGTACGGGCAAAACCGCCGCATTCGCAATTCCGGTAATCGACATTATTCATCGACAGAAAACCAGTAGCCGCAGCGAATCGATCGCCTGCCTGGTGATGGTTCCTACGCGCGAACTTGCTTTGCAGATAACCGAAGTTTTTCAGGCGATAGCCCAGCATACCCGTGTGAAGGCAGCCTGTGTTTTTGGTGGCGTAGAACAGGGCCCGCAGATTTCACGGTTGCAGAATGGTGTCGACATTTTAGTTGCCACACCTGGCCGCATGTTCGATTTGGCTAGTCAGGGCTACATTCAATTGGATCAAATTCAGATTTTGATTCTCGACGAGGCCGACCACATGCTGGCGCTCGGCTTCATTAAAGATATCAGGCAATTGGTGCACAGATTGCCCAAAAACCGACAAACGCTCTTCTTCTCGGCAACCATTAATCCTGAAATCAAGGAACTGGCTTATTCTCTGGTAAACAAACCCGTGCGTATCGAAATTTCTCCTAAAAATCCAGTGGCCAAAAATGTAGAACACTCGGTAGCTATGATTGGCATGGACGATAAACGTTTCTTTCTGGAAAGGCTGGTGAAAGAACATCCCGAATCGAAAATATTGGTGTTTGTGCGGACTAAAGTGCGTGCCGAGCGGGTGTTCAAGGCCATGGAGCGCGTGGGTATTAAAACGGTAACCATTCATGGCGACAAGGAGCAGAAAGATCGTCTGGATGTGATGAACGTGTTTAAATCGGGCGAAGTAAAAGTGTTGATAGCTACCGATGTGAGCGCCCGCGGTATCGACATTCCGGATGTGGATTACGTGGTGAATTACGATTTGCCCGATGTAGCCGAAAATTATGTGCACCGCGTGGGCCGTACCGGACGTGGTGTGCGCAAAGGGTTGGCTGTTTCGTTTTGCAGCGACGAAGAAAAGCCTGTTCTGGATGAAATTGAAACCTTCCTCGGACAAAAAATCAGTGTCTTAGTAATAAACCGTGAAGAATACACGGCAACCAAAGATATTTCGGAAGACTCTTCACACGACTGGAAAGCGCTGTTACGCGAGGAAGAGCAGTTCCCGAAACCGAAAAAGAAGAAAAAATAAAAAACGCCGAAGGAGTTCACCCCCAGCGAAACTGGGGAAATGGGAACCTACGAGGAAAGCCAACTCGGAAGGGGTTGAATAAAATAAAGTCGTAGCGATAATATTCAACCCACTTCGGGGTTGCCGGGAGCGGTGGCGTTTTCTAGCCCCCAATTTTATTGGGGGTGACTAACATTGAACCCTTCGGGTTAGCTGCCTTCGAAAGCTTAAAAAAAAACGGAAGATTTTTCCTATAAAAACAAAAGCCAATAGCATTCAGGTTTTTAAAACTCCGAAGGAGTTTACTGTTAATGACCTCCAGCATCGCTGGGGGATGAGGAACCCCTCAACAAAGCACCAACCCGGAACGGATTGAATAATTATAGAAAGCAAAAAACCTAACAGGTTTCCGAAACCTGTTAGGTTTATAAAAAAAGTAAGGGCTTCACTCCAAGTGAAACCCTCTCTAACATATCGCGAAAACTAATTCTCTTCTTATTTATAGCTTTCTATCGGTTCGCAGGTGCAAACCAGGTTGCGGTCGCCATAGGCATCGTCAACGCGGGCTACCGGCGGCCAGTATTTGTTTTCCTTCAGCCAGGCCAGCGGGAACACGGCAGTTTGGCGACTATAAGCATGGTTCCATTCGTCAGCAGTAACCACATCCGAGGTGTGCGGCGCATTTTTCAGTGGATTATCTTCCTTGTCCATTGCACCGGAAGCCACATCCTGAATTTCGTTGTAAATGGTGCTCAGCGCTTCGATGAAACGATCCAACTCCTGTTTCGATTCGCTTTCGGTTGGCTCAACCATCAGCGTTCCGTGAACCGGGAACGACAGGGTAGGAGCGTGGAATCCATAGTCCATCAGTCGTTTGGCAATGTCGCCTTCGGTAATTCCAGAAGAAGCTTTCAGGTGGCGGCATTCCAGGATCATTTCGTGTGCACAGCGGCCATTTTCGCCGGTGTATAAAATTCCGTAGGTATCCTTCAATGCGTTGGCAATGTAGTTGGCATTCAGTATAGCCATTTCCGAAGCGCGTTTCAATCCGTCAGCTCCAAGCATCTTGATGTATCCGTAGGTGATTGGCAGCACCGAAGCGCTTCCCCAAGGACCAGCAGAAACAGCAGTGATTCCCACGTGTCCGTTGTTCATTACCGGATGCGATGGCAGGAATTCGACCAAGTGTTTGGCTACGCAAATCGGGCCAACACCCGGACCACCGCCACCGTGAGGAATGGCGAATGTCTTGTGCAGGTTGAGGTGACAAACGTCGGCGCCAATGCGGCTCGGATTGGTTAAACCAACCTGGGCATTCATGTTGGCGCCATCCATATAAACCTGTCCGCCACGTGCATGAATAATTTCGCACAATTGCGTAATCGACGATTCGTAAACTCCGTGAGTCGATGGATAAGTCACCATGAAACACGACAAAGTATCTTTATATTCTTCGGCTTTTTGGCGTAAGGCATCCACGTCGATATTACCGCGTTCGTCGCAAGGTGTAACCACCACTTGCATGCCGGCCATTACAGCGCTGGCAGGGTTGGTTCCGTGAGCCGATGATGGGATCAAAGCCACATTGCGGTGACTTTCGCCCCTGCTGATGTGGTATTGACGAATTACCATCAAACCGGCGTATTCGCCTGCTGCTCCTGAATTGGGTTGCAAACTGACATCAGCAAAACCGGTAATTTCCGCCAAGTCGCGGCGCAGCTCTTCCATCATTTCGTGGTAGCCGCGCGCCTGATTCTTCGGAACAAATGGGTGAATGCCGCCAAATTCGATCCAGCTCAATGGCAGCATTTCGGTAGCCGCGTTCAGCTTCATGGTACATGAGCCAAGCGGAATCATCGAATGTGTGAGCGAAATGTCTTTGTGCTCCAGCTTTTTGATGTAGCGCACCATTTCGGTTTCGGAGCGGTATTTATTGAAAACCTCCTGCTGCATGTAAGCCGATTTCCGTAGATATTCAGCCTGAATGGTACTAGTTGCCGGGTATTCTGTAGTTAATGCAAACGGTTTGTTAGCTGCTTTAGCGAACACTTCCACAATCCAGTTAATGTCGTCGAGGTTGGTGGTTTCATCGATACTCAGTCCCACTTCGCCATTTTCGAAATAGCGGAAGTTCATTTCCAGTTCGAGCGACAACCACTCGATGTCTTCGCGTTTCACGTGGCGTGGCAGCGCAAAGCGGATGGTGTCGAAATAGTTTTTATTCAGTTGGGTGTAGCCCAAGGCCGTAATTTCTTTTTCGAGCAGAGAAGCAATACAATGGATGCGAGTTGCAATTTCCTTGATGCCTTCCGGTCCGTGGTAAACGCCATAGAAACCGGCCATATTAGCCAGTAATGCCTGCGAAGTACAGATATTGGAAGTCGCCTTTTCGCGTTTGATGTGCTGTTCTCGGGTTTGCAGCGCCATGCGCAAAGCACGGTGTCCGTTGGCATCTTTCGTAATCCCGATGATGCGGCCCGGCATGGTACGTTTAAAAGCGTCTTTGGCGGCAAAATATCCGGCGTGCGGACCACCATAGCCCATCGGAACGCCAAACCGTTGCGCGCTACCGAATACGATGTCGGCATCCCATTCTCCGGGAGGAGTCAGAATGGCCAAACTTAGCAAATCGGCAGCAACCGAAACCATTATTTCTCCCTCATGAGCAGCCTTCACCAGTGACGAATAATCGACGATTTCGCCGTCAGAATTTGGGTACTGAACTATAGCTCCGAATGATCTTTCGTCAAATTCAAAGTTTTGCCAGTTGGTTACCTTCAATTCAATACCTAGCGGATTGGCGCGGGTAATAAGTACATCCAGCGTTTGTGGCCATATTTTTTCGTCAATCCAAATTACGTTAGCGTCAGCTTTTGCTTTGGCACGCGAGCGCGAGTTGTGCATCATGATCATGGCCTCGGCAGCGGCAGTCGCTTCATCAAGCAGGGCAGCGTTCGACAGTTCCATGCCAGTCAGTTCGCACACCATGGTCTGGTAATTCAGCAAAGCTTCCAAACGGCCTTGCGAAATCTCAGCCTGATACGGTGTGTAACTGGTGTACCAAACCGGGTTTTCCAACACATTCCGAAGAATTACTGCCGGAGTGATGGTATCGTAAAAACCCATCCCGATGTAGGTGTTGAACACTTTATTTTTAGCGGCCAACGCCAGAATCTTACGGAAATACTGGCGTTCGGTCAAACCGTCTTCGAGATTGAGCGGTTTTTCGAGCCGGATGTTTTTCGGAACTGTTTGGTCGATGAGTTCGTTGAGTGTTGAAACGCCCAATTTGCCGAGCATTTCCTGAATTTCGAGGTCGCGCGGACCAATGTGGCGCATTACAAATTTATCGCTTGCCATATCGTTTGAAGTATGTTTATTTTAAGGCTGCAAGTTTAGGAAGAATATCAATTCGCCAAAATGATATTTGTTACAAAAGCCCCCTAATTCCCCAAATGGGTAACTTTTTGACCATACAATTCTCAAAGATAGTTCTTTGAAGCTCAGATATTCAGAATTATAGCAGCCCAAACTCCCTTCTCTTTTGGAGAAGGGTTGGGGATGAGGCTACAAAAACGGGTTATTCTTTTTCTCAAAACCAATGGTCGTTTCAGGGCCATGGCCGCAGTAAACTATAGTTTCTTCGGGCAAGGTAAGTAGTTTTGTTTTAATGTTTTCCACTAGTAGTTCGTAGCTTCCACCCGGCAAATCGGTGCGACCAATACTTCCGTAGAAAAGAACATCGCCTGCAATCAGTATTTTGGCTTCAGGATTGTAAAAAACAACTCCGCCCGGAGAATGGCCGGGAGCTTCAATCACTTCGAGGTAAGAATTGCCAAAAGTGAGCCTGTCACTTTCCTTGAAAAACGAATCTGGCGCATCAACCGGCTCCATCGGTATTCCAAAACGGTCGCCTGAATCAACGGCATGTTCAACCAAAATAGCCTCACCTGCATGAGCTTCAAACTGAAGATTGTATTTGGTGCGGCAATGCGTAATGCCCATGATGTGATCGAAATGGCAATGCGTATTGATAAGCCTTACAGGTTTTAATTGGTTTTCGGTAATAAACTGGTCGAGTTTCTGTCTTTCCCGTTCGTAATAACAGCCTGCATCTATAATCACACATGTTCTGGTTTCGTCGTAAACCACAAATGTATTTTCCTGAACAGGATTGAAAGTAAATTTCTTTATTTGCAACATATTGAATTATTTACAATTAGTCAATTTACGATTTACTATTTAAAATTGAGACGGGTCAAAGAAATAGTAAATAGTAAATGAATAAATGGTTAATCACTTATCTATTCCTTTTAACATCGGCACAAATACAAAGTTCCCGTGTGATTCTTTGTAATATTCGGTTTCGCTGGTTTTTACCACCACATACATGGTTTGTTTATCACGTGGTCCCATTGGAATAACCATACGGCCACCTACTTTAAGTTGGGCTATCAGTTCCATCGGAATTTCAGGGGCACCTGCGGTTACAATTATTTTATCGAAAGGTCCGTAAGTTGGCAGTCCTTTGTACCCATCGCCATAAAAAAATTTCGGATTGTATCCAATTTTTGGTAAGTTGGCCTGTGCTTTTATATACAATTCCCGTTGTCGTTCAATAGTATAAACAGTTGCCCCCATCTCAAGTAAAACAGCAGCCTGATAGCCCGATCCTGTTCCTACTTCAAGTATCTTGTCAAAACGTTCAACCTGAAGTAAATAAGTTTGCACGGCTACTGTGAATGGTTGACTAATAGTTTGACCTGCTCCAATTGGAAAAGCCTGATCTTTATAGGCATACAATAAAAAACTGCCATCCATAAAAAGATGCCGCGGAACCTTTCCAATGGCTTCCAGTACCTTTTCATCTTTTATTCCTTTGATACGTATGCCATCAACCAATCTTTTTCGCAGGCCCTGATGTCGTATTGTATCTTGAAAATCCATAAAAAATCCTTTTTTCCAAAATTAACCAAATATAGATTTTTAAAAGGTTGTATCAATAAACATTATTAACAATTACCGTTGAAAAGTATTTCTCAGGATAATATTACAACTTTTAATTTATTCCTATTTTGCAAGTATGATTAAGCTCGGAATTTTTGGAGACCAAACAACAAATCAGCAACTTTTGGTTCGGATAAGTAAGCTCCCGGAAGTTGAAATTGCAGGCTTGTATTTCCTGGGAAATGTTGAGCTAAAGCAGGATTTTAATGTTTTTTTAAGTCCGGCTGGATTAATGGAGGTTTCGGATGCAATTTTAGTTTTGACCGATAAAAGTATTAGTAACGATTTGGTTAAACTTATACTTAGAAAGAGTAAACCGGTATTCCTGCAATCGGTACCCAATTTGCATATTAAGGAGATTAAAGAATTAGTTGATTTGGAAAAAGAAGCCGGAATTGTAACATCAATTTATAATCCATTTGTATATAATTCGTTTTTAAATCCTTACTTAAATAATTACGAAAAACCATTTCTTATAAACCTTAGAACTTGCTTCGATACAACGACCGTTAAGCCATCGCTGGAATTACTGCTTTTAGTAGCTGCCTTAAACCGGTTAGCTCAAAGTAATTTCAAGAAACTGGATGTTTTTGGAATTAAGAATGCAGAACAATTTACCATAAATGTGAGGCTGGAATATGAAAATAGTTGCGTTGCCAATTTTACTCTTTCCCAGGAAGACAAAAAAAGTTTTTGTGAGATTTTTCAGAAATCGGGGGTGACACTGTTTGAGTTTAAAAATTCACTATTCAGACAATCGCAGAGGGCTGAACAAGAGATTGATGCCATCAGTAATTTTGTGAAAATGATAGTCGCCTGTAACAAAAAAAATAACTCTTTGGATGGTTTAATGCAAAGTGTTCAAATTGTCCATGAGATCAAAGAACATTTAAGGTTCAATGAAATCATTTTTTAATATTAATAATCTATTTTTGCCGCAATATTTTTTTTACAGGTGCGTTGGGTATTTCAGGACATAGAAATTCCTGACTAAACACGGTTTTATGCATAAAAAAATTCAGGTTGCCAGGTATCTGGTTTTCGACATAATCGCGGCCATTGTTAGCTGGACTTTGTTTTTTGTATACAGGAAAGTTTATATTGAACCAATTAAATTTGGTTATGAAATTCCCGTTCAATTCGATAGTAATTTTTATTCCGCACTTTTTGTCATACCTTCCTTTTGGATTACAATTTACTATATAACCGGTCAGTATACCAATATTTACCGAAAATCGCGTTTACTTGAGTTATGGAAGACAATCCTGGTTTCAATTATTGGGGTGACGGTAATTTTCTTTCTCTTTTTGCTAAACGACTGGATACCTGATTACAGAAAGTATTATAACCTTTACTTTACACTTTTTACTTTACATTTTAGCTTCACTTATTTATTCCGGCTGATTCTTACAACTCGGACGATTCACCGAATACACCGCAGAATAATTGGGTTTAATACCCTAATAATAGGTGGAAATAAAAAAGCAGTTCGTTTGTATGAAGATATGATGACTCAGAAACGACCGGCAGGAAATAAGATTATTGGCTTTTTAACGGTAAATGAGCGTGATACCTACCCTCTTGAAAAATATATCCCCAATTTGGGAACTTACCGCAATCTTCAGCAAGTAATTAATAAATATGATGTTGAAGAAATTATAATTGCTATTGAATCGTCGGAACATAAATTGTTGAGCGAATTATTGACTCTTCTTGAAAACCGTACCCATACCGTTTGGGGAATTCCTGATTTATTCGACCTCCTTTCGAATACAGCAAAAACAAATACAATTTATGGCAACCCATTATTAAAAATATCCAACGGATTGATGCCTGTATGGCAGGAAAATATCAAACGTTTGCTCGATGTGATAGTTTCAATAATTGCAATAATTGTGTTTTTCCCTGCATTTATAGTTCTGGCTGTTAGTATTAAAATAGGTTCGAAGGGACCAATTTTGTATAAACAAGAACGTATTGGTAAGTTTGGGAAACCTTTTATGATATATAAGCTTAGGACAATGGTAAGCGACGCTGAAAACGGCATCCCACTTCTATCAAGTTTAGACGATTGCCGGATAACACGCATTGGTCAGTTTATGCGAAGAACCCACCTGGATGAGATACCCCAGTTTTTCAATGTAATTCTTGGCGAAATGTCGTTGGTTGGACCACGTCCTGAACGAAAATATTACATTGATCAGATCGTACAAAAAGCGCCTTATGTAACCCATTTACAAAAATTGAGGCCTGGTATCACGTCTTGGGGGCAGGTTAAATATGGTTACGCTTCGAATGTTGATCAAATGGTTGAACGGCTACAATACGATATGGTTTATTTAAAGAATATCTCTTTATACCTCGATTTCAAGATATTGATTTATACTATTATGGATTGTTTTAAAGGAAAAGGTAAATAATAAGTAATATTCCTTCAAATATTCACACAATAAATTATCATTAAATAAGGCCAAGTTCAATATACTGAATTATTTGCTCAATTTGTCGGTCCTCTCCGTAAGGATCGTACTTGGTTTTAAGGTTATTGCCAAAAATACGGGCAATTCCCTGCCAAAAAATTGCGGGGACCGAACCTTTTATTTCCTGAATGATTTCGTAAGATGCCCGATGTGTTTCCCGGTCTATTAATTTAATCAATACCTTGCCATCGTTTATTGACATCTTTTTGAAGGTAGGACCATATTTTTTTATCAATTCATCCTCAGCTTTTTTGATGTAATGTCGTTTGTCCCTGTTTTTAGCATCTGTTGGGACTTCACGTTCATACTTTTTAAGCAAAACGGCAGCTTCTTTAGCATAAGGCCATACTTTTTTAACACGCATAACCAATCGCCAGTATTGTTGTTCTTCCGATCTGTTCTTAAATATACGTTGAGGAAAAACGCCAACTTCAGGAAGATCTATATGCGCAATGGTATCTTTCCCTTCAATAGTGCCGGGAAGTAGAATCAGATTTTTTGGCCATTGGGCGTTCATTGTTTTACCCAAACACATTCCTATTAATATGACCAGGAATATTCGTTTCATTTTTTCTGTATTCTGCCGCTAAGATAACGCATTGTAACTTTCAATGTTATTATTGTTTTGCTCAATTTAATTATACTAAGAGTTAATGTTTTTACCTTATATGTTATAAAACTGAAATGAAAGAAATTAGTTTACGATTTCCCGATAGCCAATGTTTGTATCTTTGGGCCAAAATCAATTAATATGGATTCAACGAATAAAATGAAAGTTGATGTATGTTCTGAATTTGGCCAACTTGAAGGTGTAATTGTCCATACACCTGGCTTTGAAGTTGAGGAAATGACCCCCGAGAATGCTGAAAGGGCCTTATACAGCGATATATTGAATTTGTCGGTTGCTGCTAATGAATATTCTTTTTTTAAAGGAATTTTGAACAAAGTAACCACAACTTTTGAAGTTAAAGATTTATTAGCTGATATACTGAGTATTGAGGAGGTTAGAATATCACTTCTCAAGGAAATTTGTTCCAAAGAAGGGGCTATGGATATTTACTCCAGGCTTATGGATCAGTGTCCAGGTGAAGTTGCTCGTCAACTTATTCAAGGTGTACCCCTGGAACGGAATAACCTTACGCGATATCTAAGCCAGGAAAGATTCAGTCTAAGGCCTTTGCATAATTTTTTATTTACGCGTGATGCTTCCATGTCATTTCGAAACCAGGTCCTTATAGGCAAAATGGCAAGTAAAGTACGCGATCGTGAGGCTATTATTATGAATGCTATTTTTAAATATCACCCCCGAATTGAAACAACAACAATTAATCCAAATACAACCGATAATCTTCAGAATTATCCGGGTGTTTCTATTGAAGGTGGTGATTTTCAGGTGGGACGAGAAGATGTTTTAGTTATCGGGACTGGTATTCGGACTAGCACGCAGGGAATCGATTTCATTTTAGAGCAACTAAAACAAAGAAAAGAGGGATTACAGCATATTTTAATACAGGAATTGCCTGATACCCCGGAATCGTTTATTCATCTTGATATGGTTTTTACTTTCCTTGATAAAGATGCTTGCATGGTTTACGAACCTTTGATTCTGGGAACAAATCGTTATCATACTATTCATATTCAGATTGATAATGGAAATGTGGTTGATATTTGCGAGAAGGAAAATCTGGTGAAAGCGCTTAAAAATCTTGGAATCGATATGCAACCGGTTTGTTGCGGCGGAAAAATTGGAGATTGGACTCAGGAACGTGAACAATGGCACAGCGGTGCAAACTTTTTTGCATTTGCTCCTGGTCAGGTAATTGGTTACGAACGCAACGTACATACTTTAGAGCAATTGAGTAAACATGGTTTTGATATCGTTCAGGCCAAAGAAATACTGAATGGAGAAAGCCTTATTCCTCCTGGGAAATGTGTAATTACCATTCCCGGATCTGAACTTGCCCGTGGTGGAGGTGGAGCCCGGTGTATGACCATGCCAATAAGAAGAAAAAGCATTTAAAATAAGTTTGAAGTGAGCCAAAGTTCAGAGTGCCTAAAATAGAAAATTACCCGACACTTCAACTTCTGGGCACTTCGTACGCTATTCATTTAAGTCACTTTATATGCGCAAATTAAAGAACTCGGAACTTGATCGTTTGTCGGTTGAGGAATATAGGGAAATTGAAAAGACGCCAATTACCGTGGTGCTCGACAATATTAGGAGCTGTAACAACATTGGCTCAGTTTTTCGAACTTCAGATGCCTTACTAATAGAAAAGGTAATTTTGTGCGGAATTACAGCAACGCCTCCAAATACCGAAATTCATAAAACTGCCCTGGATGCCGAAAAATCGGTTCCATGGCTATATTTTGATAAGACTGAAACTGTCGTTTTAAACCTGAAAGAAGAAGGATATGAAGTTTTTGCAGTAGAACAGGTTGAGAATAGCATTATGCTACCAGAATTTAAACCTGAAAAGGGGAAGAAATATGCTTTAATTTTTGGCAATGAAGTGAAGGGCGTTCAGCAATCGGTAGTTGATTTGTGCGATGGAGCCATAGAAATTCCACAATATGGCACTAAACATTCGTTCAATATTTCGGTAAGTGCCGGAATCGTGCTTTGGGATTTGGTTTATAAACTCAGACAGTAGCTTAACAGGCAAAAGGCAGAAGTGAAATTATTATTTTCATCTTCTGCCTTTTGCCCGTTTTCTCTCTGGCTCTTTTCTAAAACTCTTTGATAGCTGATAGTTTAGTCAAAAGTGAATCGCGGTGAATGGTATAATCTGGCATATATTTTTTATCGACAGGTAAGCCGGGTTCCGATTTAACTTTCAGTGGATCGATTGGCGACCCATTAAAAAACACGCGGAAGTCGAGATGAGGACCAGATGCTAATCCGGTTGCCCCAACATATCCAATAAGCTGGCCTTGTTTTACATGAGAACCTAATGAAATTCCTGCAGCATATTTACTCAGGTGCATGTAACTTGTGGTGTAAACCGAATTGTGTTTTATTTTTAGGTAATTACCGCCACCTGCAGGCTGATAGGCTTTTGCAACAACAGTCCCATCTCCGATTGACATAACTGGCGTACCTGTTGGCGCAGCATAATCGACACCAAAATGCGGACGATAGATTTTTAACACAGGGTGAAATCTGCTTGCCGAGAAAAATGAACTAATCCGGCTAAACTTCAAAGGCGATTTCAGGAAGGCTTTTTTCAGACTTTGGCCTTTGTCGTCAAAATACGAATCTTCGTTATCCTGTGTAAAGCGGAAAGCATAATAGGTTTCTTTGTTATGGTAAAATTCAGAAGCAAAAATACGGCCTATTCCTATAGACTTACCATAAACGTAATTTTCTTCAAATATTACCCTGAACTTATCGCCTTTTTGCAATCCATAAAAGTCAATGGTCCACTGGTATATGTCGTTCATGGACAGGGCAAGATTAGGATCGAGAGCTTGTTCCTCCAATGTATTCCAAAGTGATGAAGTAATAACCCCACTGGCTGTTTTAATCTGTGTAACAATTGGCTTCTTCTCACGGTAAATTCTCAGACTGTCTTTTAATTGGTAAACTACATAATCAACAGGGTTTATTTCATAAATAAAATAATCGACTTTACTGGCATCTTTCTTATTCATGAAAAAATAAAACGTATTGTTGATTTTCATTTTTCTAACATCAAAAGTCAATACTGATTTCTTTGAAATTTCATCAACTTTTGTCATTGAGATACCTTTTGTCACCAGAATGTCAGAAAGATTTTGACCAGAACGGACTTTGCCCGGAACCACAGTAAACGAGTCGATTGGTAAATTGAAAAGCAATACTGGTTTTGGAGGTTCAACCTCTTTTTCTGTAGCCAGTTCTTTCATTAATTTTTGGGTTTGGTAATAATCTACAATGAAATAAGCAATTTGAAGAAGAATAATAAATGCAAATGCCCAAATCAGGATTTTTCTCAGTTTCCGATACTTTTCAGGAATTCTGATTTTTGGAATTTTAATTTTCATGGTTTATTGGTTTCATGTAATTACCGGAAATAATTCGATATGAATTTATTCCGCAACTGATTTTCCCGTCTTTTCAAAAGTAATAAAATAAAAAAGGAATAGGAATTGGAAATGCTTAGTAGAATGTATTTTGTGGCTACAACATTGTTAATCGATGGGTATAAATGCTTAGTAATTTAGGCATTAAACCAAACCAAAAAAAAGTGTTAATGATTGTAAACGGTTGGTTTAACCTTTCAATTTATCAAACCCCTTGCCATATACTCCCATTACGCTTCCCATAGAAATAAATGCTTCAGGATCAATTTCTTTTACTTTTCTGAAAATGATACTGGCTTCTTTTTTCCGAACAATTGTCATTAATATTTTGACATCCTGCTGAGTGTACCATCCTGTCCCATCTATTACAGTTACTCCGCGAACCGATTCGGTATTGATAAAATCCGCAATTTCATCGTATTTGGACGAAAAAATAAAAATTTGGGCAGAAGCATTCGAACCACTAAGGAAAGCATCAAGAGTATACGAAACTACAGCCATTGTTACAAAACCGTAAACCATTTTTTCGACTGAGTGTACAAGGAAATAGGATGAACTAATAATAATTACGTCGCAATATAAGATAATACGTCCCGGACTTATGTTACGATATTTGTTTATAATCATTGCAATAATATCAGTGCCACCAGTACTACCTCCGCGTGAAAACACAAGCCCAATACCTACGCCACCCATCATTCCACCTAAAACTGCCGAAAGAAAATTGTCCTCAATTAGGGCGCCCGGAAAATATTCCTGGGGAATGGCGAACAATAGCGTTAATGTTACCATATTGAAAATGGTTTTCACGCCGAAATTAGGTCCTAGTATTTTGAGTGCAAATGATATTAACACTACATTGATTGCGAAATAGGTTAACCCCATTGGAATTTTCGTGCTGTAATATATCACAGCTGCCAACCCGCTAATTCCTCCACCTGTGATTTGCGCCGGAATTAAGAAAAGTGTCCAGGAAAGAACGTATAAGATTAATCCGGCAAGCATTATGGTATAATCTTTAACGATCGATTTTACCTTAACTTGTTTTGCTTTAGCCATCTTGTGCAATTTATTTGTCATGCAAATTACTGATTTTTAAATTGTGTCGCAAAAGAACTGTCCTTCTTTGGGTAATTATATGTGAAAAGTCAGGAGAATGCAGACTTAATAAAAAATTGACATTGAAAATCAGGTAGTTCTAAAAAAATATAGTGTAGAGCGATCGGATGTATTGTCTGTTTTTTTTGTATTTTCGTTTATGTCTTATGATTTTTGAGGGGGTGTTGATTAATTTTTTCTTGTTTTTTTTAGTAAGGCTAATTTTTTAAAAAGGGTATTGCGAATTATACTGCTTTCTTCAAATTTTACTCATTATCAACCCGTGTATTGTTTATGTTTTTGAGAATTTGGTAGTTAGATATTGATGTAATAAATTATGTTCATTTTGATCAAATAATTATTTTGTGGACGACAATTTTAATGTTTTTCTATTTTGTGTTTTTCCTAATTTTACTGCATGATTTCATTTCCAAATGCCAAGATAAATATTGGTTTACTCATCACCGGGAAACGCCCCGATGGTTTTCATAATCTCGAAACAGTGTTTTTCCCTGTAAAATGGAGTGATGCCCTCGAGATTGCTTATTCCGAAGAACTTAACTTTTCTTCGAGTGGAATTGAAATTGCCTGCTCTTCTGAGTCGAACCTGGTTATGAAGGCCTATCAACTGATCTCTGAAGACTTTAATATTCCGCCGCTCCGCATTCATTTACACAAACAAATACCTTTTGGAGCTGGGTTGGGAGGAGGTTCTGCTGATGGTGCTTTTATGCTCCGAATGTTGAATAAAACTTTTGCTTTGAATATTTCTCATGAAAAAATGATTGAATACGCTGCCCGTTTAGGTAGCGATTGCCCCTTTTTCATGATTAATCAGCCTGTTTTTGCAACAGGGAGGGGCGAAGTTATGAGCCCTATCCATATTTCATTGAAAGGGCTTTCATTACTTATGGTAAAGCCGTCTGTTGTAGTTTCTACGGCCAGTGCTTTTCGATATGTGGTTGCGCAGCAGCCTGAAAATTCGCTACTTGACTTGGTTCAGTTACCTGTAACTGAATGGAAGGGAAATATTTTCAATCAATTTGAGACATCAGTATTTCAGCAGTTTCCTGAAATTGAAGAAATTAAAAATCAATTATATAACATGGGAGCGATTTATGCTTCAATGTCGGGGAGCGGTTCGTGTGTTTTTGGATTATTCGTTGAACTTCCTGAAAATGTAGAAACGTTTTTTCCATCTACATGCCTGGTTTTCAGTCAGCAAATCTGAATTGATTGGCATTCAGATGATTTTTTTCTCTTTTCTTTTTCAAGCCTTTATTTCCAGGCAAAATTCCTTTTGAATCTTTTCTGATGTATTGCATTGCGTTTCAAAAGATGTAAATAAACCAGACATAAATTGTCTAAAAAATTTACACAATCGATTCTTGATTTAGTATTTAATCATCTTGTTATCAGATAAATAGTATTTTGGCATTAATCTGGCATATCTTAATGTCGAAAACGTAATCAGTCAGGAAAACAATTAAACAAATCAGAAAAAACAATAAACAAAACAATTAAAGCAAACAGTTATGAAAACAACAATTAGAAATTTTATTACAATCGGTGTTTTGGCCTTTGTTGCTAATTTGGGAGCCAATGCTTCTGTGATTAACAAAAACGTTAAGAATAGTATGGCTGTTGAAACCGAAAAGAATTTAAAGAACATTCAACCAGAGAATTGTTTAATGATTTCAAGTGAAAACCTAACCTCTCTGAATTTTTCTGCAACGGAAAATTTATACGAGCAATGTGATTTTCAGAAAGAAGCTCAGCTTATTACCAAACAAATTGCGGACAGAGAAGAAGCAAAAGCAGTTCAGAAAGTTATGAGCAGAAACTCTTCTGTATTGACAGAAGGTAACGATTCAACTGAATTACTTGATTACTGGATAGAAGCTCAACTTATGACAAAAACGTTGGCTGACCAAGCTGAATCAAATGCAATCAGTAAATTGGTAGCTGAAGGTAAGTTGTAATATAACAGATATTTACAGTGTATTTGGCAATTTTAAAAGAGCTGTTCTGAAAGGGATAGCTCTTTTGTAGTAATTACATTAAGATAATCTTGGTTTTTCAATTTAAATTTAATTTAAGACAACTTTATCTTTTATTTAACCATTCCAGGAGTGACTTTTAATGTGTTTTTCAGTCTTAATAGTGAAAACAAGAAGAAACAAAAACAGAAAGAAAACAATTTAGATTACGAGTTATGAAAACGAAAATTAGAACATTTATTATTGTTTGCGGATTAGCATTAACAGGATTTAATGCTAGCGCGACAAAGAACTACATAAACCTGAGGAATAATGTAGTTTTTGAAGATGAAAAAAACGTAAGGAGCCTCAAAGCCGATGAAAACCTTACAATGTTGAACGAGAAAACAGGAACAATTGGAAGTGTTGTTAATGAAAACTCAGATGCTGTTTTAGATTATCAGAAAGAAGCTGAGTTAATTATGAAGGATATTGCCGATTTGGAGGAAGCCAGAACTATCCAAATATTGTTGAATAAATCAATAAGAAATTTGGAAACCGGCGATTTGAATGAAAAAGGAATCAATGTTGAGCAAACGGAAGCCCAACTTGTGATGAAAATGGTTGCCGACCAGCAAGAAGCAAGGACCGTAAGAAAATTGGTTGAAGATGGAAGGTTATAAAAAATCAAATAAGTTTAGTTCCTCATTAGTGATTTAAGGAGTTGTTCGATAAGGAGCAGCTCCTTTTTTACTGCTATCAGTAAGGTTAATGAGCGCTTAATCTTTTTAAGCTTTTATTAAGATATTTTTATCCTTTATTTAACGCTTGGTCATGTAACTTTTTGGCTTCTCAGTAGTCTTAATAGTGAAAACAATTAGAAACAAAGAATAAAAAAAACAATTAAATTACAAGTTATGAAAACGAAAATTAGAAGCTTTTTTGCAATCACTGTACTTGCATTTGTTGGTATATTAAATGCCAATGCTTCAATAAACTTTGACGAAAAAAATTCAGCATCGGGTAATACAAATTTAAATATTTCTTTCATGAACGATACTGAATTAAATGAAGCAGTTGACTACCAGAAAGAAGCTCAGTTGATAACCAAATGGATTGCCGATATGGCTGAGGCTAAAGCTACTCAGCAGGTTATTGAAAAAAATACGGCTTTGGTTTGTGAACCTGCCGAAAACAATGAAGTACTGATTGAGAATAGTTATGAAATAACCGATTACAGAAAAGAAGCTCAGTTAATAACCAAGGCAATTGCTGACAGGGAAGAAACTAATGCTATTCAGAATTTGGTTAATGAAGGTAAATACTCGGAAAGTAGATAAATAGTTTAAGTGGTTAAAAAATGAGCTGCACCAAAAGGAGCAGCTCATTTTGTTTTTTATGCCAGCGCTTTCTTTTTCTTATTGAATTTTGAATTTTTAACCGATTCTTTTCTGGTTAAAAGCATCGGAATGGCAACTCCGGTTCCCAAAGCAATCAATACAAACATCATTTTTGCTCCGTTATTCACCGTTTCGACCAGTGTTTGCAAATATGCATCAGCATTCTCAATGTTAGTAAGAGAAATCATGCCAAGCATAAACTTATAGGCAAAAACTCCAGGGATCATTGGTATTACTGACGGAATAGAAAATATCAGAGGGGGACTGTCTTTTACGTGTGCCATCTGAATGGCAACAAACCCAACGGCTACTGCGCCAAAAAAAGAAGCAAATACAACGCTTATTCCAAAACTCATGGTTGTAAATTTGATAAGCCCACCCATTGCACCGATGCACCAAATTGGTAAAATTGTACGTTGCGGAACATTAAACAGGATGGCAAATCCGATGGCGGCAAACCCTGCCCAAAATCCTTTGATTAATATTTCTGTAAGCATCATTGTTTAAATGTGTAAAATCATTCGTACTGTAAATAATCCCATTGCTATCGAAAATGCTATAATCAATCCGTTAATGGCCCGTATAATTCCATTTTGAAGGTTACCTTCCAATAAGTCGGTAACCGAATTAATGAGTGGAACTCCCGGAACCAGGAACAGGACTGAAGTTGCAAATGCTTTATCAGGTTGGGCGCCAATATGGTATATTTCGGCAAGCCCGGCAATGAAAGACGCTGTAACCGAAGCAAAATAAACACATAAATAAGGGTTAAACTTAACCCGAATAGCTTCTTGTCTGACGAAAAGCCCTATAACAGTTGCCACAAAGGTGACCAGCATTTCAATATAACTTCCTCCGGCAATTCGGCAAAAGGCCGAACCAGCAAGTCCTACCAGGCCTAAAACTACCAATCGCGGATAGTGTGGAAGTGCTTTTAACCGGTTAATTTCAGTAGTTATCTGGGCTACAGTCCATCTTTGTTCCAAAACGTTCCAGCTTAAATGGCTTATTCCACTTACCATTCTGAAGTTTACACCATGCGGGGATGTTCGCTTTAGCCGGCTAAAGAAGTATTGCTGATCTTTATCTAAAACGGTTAGCATAAGCGCCCGGTGAGTAATCAGCAACTCAGTTTTGTAGCCCAACCCGTTGGCAATTCGCTCCATCGTTACCCGAATCCGGTTCGAATTGGCTCCTGAGCTCATTAATAATGCCCCAATTTCAAGCAGGATATTTCCTACCGATTGCGCATCTTCTTTTAACGTTTCCATTGTTGTATTATTAATTTTATATTTCCCGGGGGCTGCAAAAATATAATTTTCATTGTTCCCGATTCTTAGTATAATCTTATCTTACTCTTAATTGTTCGAAAAGTTCACATTTTCTTTAAAATACTATAAACCAATTGTCAACGAACTTGTTCTGGTGTAGCAAAAATTTTAAATATGCCTAAAGCCGAAGAATATCGAAATTCGTCTATAACATTAAAAGAAGTGATAATAACCGGGAACGAAGAAGTTTCGCCCGGAGTACATCTGATTTCGTGGAAGCGAGAACAAAACTTTATTCCTGGGCAGGTAGTCAAAATTACTATTGACCAATCAGTAGCCCCGCGAATTTACAGTGTTTGCAGTGGAAACAGCGAAGCCGAAATCCGGGTTTTGTTTAATGTAAAGGAAGATGGCATACTTACGCCCCGGCTTTCGGGAGTTATTCCCGGAATGAAGATTTGGGCATCGAACCCGTATGGAAGCTTTAAGGATTACGGAAACCCTGCATGGTGGATAGCTACTGGGACTGGTATTGCCCCGTTTTACAGCATGTTTCGCTCAGGAATTTCAGAAAATAAAACCTTGATACATGGCGCTCGTTACCTCAATCAGTTTTATTTTGAAGATGAACTGGAATGGGCACTGGGCGATAAATATATTAGATGTTGTTCGCAGGAACAGTCGTGCAATGTTTTCCCCGGACGCGTAACCGATTACCTGAATGAACAGAAAAGCTTACCAACCGATATTAACTATTATCTTTGTGGCAAAGCTTTAATGGTTGTTGAAGTGCGAGACCTGCTGATTTCGAAAGGTGTCCCGTACGAAAACATCCTGGCTGAAATATACTTCTGAGGCAGATTTTATTTTTCAACCTTTTGCCTTTTAACTTTTTACTTTTGTCCTGAACATGGAAGCACTCTTCGGAAAAACACTCGACGAACTGACCCAGGTGGCCATCGAACTTGGGTTACCCAAATTTACAGGCAAACAATTGGCAGAATGGCTGTACCAGAAAGACATTCGTTTGATTGACGAAATGACCAACCTCTCGAAAAAGAATCGCGATTTGCTGAGCCAGCATTACAAATTTGGTTTAGTTGAACCTACGCGCGTTCAGGAAAGCATCGACGGAACAAAAAAATACCTTTTCCCAACGCTTCAGAATAAATTTATAGAAACGGCCATGATACCCGACGACGACCGAAAGACGGTTTGCGTGTCGTCGCAGGTGGGCTGCAAAATGGGTTGCCTGTTTTGTATGACCGCTAAACAAGGTTTCCAGGGGCAACTTTCCGCCGGAGAAATCGTCAACCAAATTCGCAGTATTTCTGAACGAAACGAGGTGACTAACATTGTTTACATGGGCATGGGCGAACCGTTCGATAACCTGGAGCAAGTGCTGAAAAGCCTCGAAATACTTACTTCGGAATGGGGTTTTGCTATGAGCCCGCGCCGCATTACTGTTTCTACCATCGGCATCATTCCCGGAATGCTCACTTTCCTTAATAATTCGGAAGCGCATTTAGCCGTTAGTTTGCACACCCCGTTCGACGACGAACGCAAACGACTGATGCCGGTGCAGGTTGCTTACCCTATTGCCGAGGTGGTCAAAGAAATTAAAAGCTGGGACTTTGGCCGACAGCGCCGCGTTTCGTTCGAGTACATCGTGTTTAAAGGCTTGAACGATTCGCCTAAACATGTAACCGAACTGGCCCGTTTGCTCAATGGAATCAAATGCCGTATCAATCTTATCCGCTTTCACCCTATTCCTGGCACTCCTTTGGAGGGGACCGATGAGCAAACCTTACAGCTTTTCAAGGATAAACTCAACGACAAAGGTATTCTTACCACCGTTCGCGCCAGTCGCGGCCAGGATATTTATGCGGCTTGCGGGCTGCTGAGTACAAAGGAGTTGCTGGGGAAAGGGAATTCAGTGCAGTTTGGTTAAGAAACCTGATTCATATGACCCGTCACTGCGAGGAACTGCCTGTCCCGTTTTTACGGGAAAGCAGTCTGTTCGCTAATAGATTACTTCGCTTTGGCTCGTGATGACGATAAACTAAACGATATGGTTTCATATTTATACAAACCGTTCAACTCACGTTAAACTTTTGGTATCAAAAACGTGTTATAAAAGATGTTTTAACAATCGTGTATCAAATTTTGATACATTTGTAGCGCTCATCTTTCCTTAATTAGGAAGAAGGAGTTTCGGAGGACGATACATCTTGATATGTACCGTCCTCTGCGGTTTTTATAGCAGATACGGCAATTTACTTTTCATTTTCTTATTCAGCATTTTCTCCCCAATGTCGGACCTTTTTGGTACCCCCGACTACCTCAAAGGTCCCTTTTTGTACCTCAGAGGTGGTAACCCGAGGCAAAAAGCTCCGGCTTTGTACCTTTTAGCTCCGACGAGGAAGCCTGGAGGTACTAAACCGGAGCTTTAAGGTGCAAGTAGGTGGCAAAAAGGTGGAGCAAAGCACCTTGGAGGTGATTGGCCGGAGCTGGCAGATTTAAAATACCTAATTATTTGTAAATAAATTAAAGAATGGTATATCTGCAACAAGGTTGAATCCCAATCGCAGGTAATAATTTTTATCTATGTTAAGGTCAGTAGCCGTAATTCCACGCAATTGCGGTCCTAGTTGACATCCAAGCCCAATAGAAACAGGACACTTGCCAAATCCGTAATAAAGATAGAGCCCTGGGGAGACTATGTTATTTAACGTTATTTTTGATGCAATTTCCGTACTATCATTTTTGATTCTGAAACTTGCTACAGATCCGACATCGATTAATGGGACAAAAAGTGTCAGGCTTTTTCCTCCAGGCTTTTTACAATTGCATTCTTTAGGACCTTTGCCTAGGTTTCCCCAACTAAAAGCAATACCAACCGGTGCAGTCAACCCGGTTGTTGGGGCCCATTTGTTTTGCTTTAGTGCAGGCATATATTCAAAACCGCCATAGGGCCCAATGTAAGCATTAAGAGAAACGTTAAAATCGGTTTCCCGTTTGATCGAAGAACTTCCCACAGGCAAAACAGCTGCTTCAATGGCTGCATTAACCTCGGCCGAACTTTTGGCTTCAACTACATTGGCCATAAAAACTCCGTATTTCAGAAATTGGTCTTTATGAGTATAACCAGCCCCCAGTATTTCAGAAAGTATAGATGACGTGTGTATTACCAGCGCTGTATAGTTTTGCGATTTTAGGTCGTAGCAGGCGTTGGTAGCATCTTCAATAATATTTGTGAATTTTATTATTTCAGGACTATGCAAGCTTGCCGATGGAAAAATATCGCTATTGGCTGAAAGAAAATTAACAGATAATTTTAAAGCGTTCGAAATGGAAGACGCAAAATCAGCGTAAATAAGAATGGACGGTTGATCTGCTTGTTTTTTTGCATCAATTATATTTTTGGCGTTATCGGTTACTTCGCTCATTGCCTTCGCCATTGTTGCATAGCATTCTTTAAATGAAATTGCTTGTTGCCATTTTTCGTTTAGAGCATCCAAAAAACTATTAGGTCCGCTAAGCGGAATCTTGGTTCCATTAATTGTAAATACAATTGGATGTTTACTTTTTTGATTCATTGCATAGATCAACCCAAAATATATCCTTAAGGCATTGTCATCATTCACCAGATCGTTTACCTGTTGTTTAGTAACCCACACCCGACCCTCATCGGTGCTTCTTAATGATTGAGATATGAGATCTACAAAACGTATTGTGTTCGAAAAATTGTCTTCAGTCTTTGTAGAAATCTTATCATTGGCAAGACCATTTATTATGTCAGCTGCATTATCTCCTTTTACAATACCGTTCGACACCAGTAAGGCTCCGGCAATAGATTTTCCTTCAGGGGTGTCGAATAACCTGATGATTTCATCTGCTCGTTTTTTAATTTCGCTATTCACGTCATATCCAACATACTTCGATTGATCTCTCAGGTTTAATAAATTTGTACTAAACCCATTTAAATCTTTCTGAAAAGCAGCTCTTAAGGCAGGTAACATAGAGGCATATTGGTAAGAGTAGATCTGGTTTAAAAAGTCGGTTGCACTTGGAAACACAATCTGTACTTCAGGATATTTTTGCAAGTAGTCTTGAAATTTTCTGAAAAATGCCACATTCAACTCTTCTTTACTTCGTTGAATCAGAAACTGGGCAAGCCCATCAGCAAAGTTGGTGACATTGAGGGAACCGATAGATGAGGAAATTTTTTGAAAGTTGAAACCTCCACTATTTTTGGATATCAAATAGCAATTTTGGTTTAATTTTGTTAATAAAATATCATATAGATATTTGTTATTTTTTAGTTGATTTAATAATACTTCAGGATGTGTTTCTAAGGTCTCTCCATTATAATAATTTAGTATTTCTAGAAAATCGCTTAAATTGATCTTTCCATAACTGGCAAGACTAAGTGCGTCGTAATATGGAATTCCAGTGAAGACTTTTGGCGTTGTCTCTTTGTATCCTTTTGAGTTACCATTAGAGGTATCTTTCAAAATTTCTCTTCCACCAATCTGTTTGCCTGAATTATCCCGAACAAGGATTTGACAAGGTAATGTAAAAATCAAATTTTTCGCCCATGATAGGTTTTCACCTTTATTAAAAGTCTTTTCTGTTGGACCTGAAGGGAGTGAAATATCTCCACCTTTCCCAAATGAAATATTATACGCAACCTGGCCTGATTCCTGGTTGTCTTTTAATAAAACGAAGCAATCATCATCACCTTTATCATTTGTAATAATAAGCTTATTCTCTTTGTCTCCAAGCTCCGCTTTTTGTCCATCTTTAATGACACTATCTTTACTGGTTACTACAATATCTACTTTATTATCCGCCTTTATATGAATATTGATTTTTAACTGAGCCAAACTATTTAAATAAAAAGCGAAAAATAATATGAAAAATAAAATTGCTTTCATAATGATAAGTTTATATAATCAATTTTAATCCAAGTTCAGTAAAGATTGTAGATATCTTTATCGCATAAGTGTTTTGGTAATCACCCGCCACGACTATTCCAATCGCAAAATTGTCCCTGTCCAAAACAATTGATCCTGAATCTCCCAATGTAGTTATTGCTGTTCGATAACCATTTCGGTCGAAATGACTTATCACAAGCATATCTTCTATTTTGTAATCTATATTACCATAAGGAAGAAAATCGTCCCAGTGATAATGAGTGATTACACCTGATGATTCTTTCGTACTATAACCATTGATAAAAACTTCTGTAAAATAGAGATCATTATCAGAAACCTCTCTGATGCCTTTAGGTTGACGAACATTTGCCAATGAATTGAAAAATTGGATTGTATCATCTGAAACCTCTACCAAGGCGGAATCTTGATGTCTATTTAAATAACCTAAGTAATTCTCGCTAATAATTTTATTCTCGTGGTTGATGATTTGTTTATTTGTCGGTTTCCCGTTCCAAGATTCATCTCCATTTACAACATGATAGCAGGTTAAGATATACTTCTTTTCGGGGAAAAATCTATCTTGAACAATACATCCGAAACTCCCCCAACAATTTCTGAGGTTCTTATTCGCTATCCCTTTTTCTTTAATACCATAGCTTGGAATACAAGCTCTCAATATAGCTTTTCCGGTTATAAGTATATTAGTCGGGACAAACTCATTTTCGCCAATGCGTAATTGAGAATATATACTTTTCACCCTAACAGAAGTATCCTGATCTTCGACATTTATTTGAACACACTTTAAAACTTTACTTTCTTCTTTGAGATAGCCTTGAGCAACATTTACTACTCCTTTAATATTCTTTATTGTGTTACCGTAAATTCTTAATGCCGTATCGATAGGGTCTTCTTTAATTTGATTGGGGAGAACTGATTGGGAGAAATTAGATTTCTGAGTGGCAATGTCAGGTGTAGGATTTGGTGAAGGTATATTTTCTCCTTTGTTTTTTTCATCCGGATTCACGCCCGAGCTTCGTATTGAAATCAATTTCTTTAACAAATCGAACCAAAATGGGGCACCAAGAGAAAGGGCTAATGCTGTTATTAAAAAACCTAGAATACTGCTCAGTTTAGCAGCATTTTTAGTTACGTACCATAGTTTTTCAAAAGGATTATAATTTATCTTCCCCGCAAGTGTATAAGTTTTGGGATTGTAGTAAATGGCTTTACCGTTGGAAAACCGGTCGCCTACAAATTCATTTACTTTTTGATAATAAGAATTTTGATTCGCTTTTAAAATTGAAAGTGAATCAGAATAGTATTTTATAAAATAATTCTGATTTGTGATCTGATGTTGGTACATGGCAATGCGGTCGCGAAGAGAATCACTGTTTCTTCTGACCTTGACGCTGTCCGCTTTACCAATAGCGGCCCAAAAGTTCTTTTCAGCTAAAATAGAATCACTTTTGAGCTTTTCTCTTTTAATATGGGAAATGCTATTTGAAAGTATTTCAATTTTTTTGCGTAATGAAGCAGTCCCTTTCATTGCTGGTAAAATATATTCAGAATATATAGAAGCAATTTTTTTAGTAGTGATGCTATCCCTTTTCGGATCGAGGCAATATCTATAGTCCTTTTTCAATTTATCGAATCCCCATCCCAATCCAAGAATTAGGTTAGCATCATCAATGTCTTTTCTAATGTTTGCATATCCAGTATCTATAACCGCTCGGGCCGGTAAGGTGTCACCATTTGAAACAATAAAGTCATGATAACGAAGCGAATCTTTTACAAAGGCTGTAGCCATTTGCACCATTTGTGTTCTTGCTTCTTTGTCTTTTGAAAGTATTTTGGCAATTTTAATGCTATCCACGTTGAAGCTTACTGCCAAAATAAAACTCAACCCCAAAAGAATTAATCTGTTTTTCCGCTTATACCATCCATTTAAGCGATCCATCGTTTCTGCAAACCAATTTTGCAAACTTATCTTGAACGAATCTGGATTGGAATTGGCTATTTGAAAAAGATTTAATAGGTGCTTTTTTGTTTCGTTGTCAATATTTAATGTGTTGTATTTAAGACAGAAAGTGATTTTGGACATATCATCAGTGCCCGTTCCCCTCTCTCGTAGCATGTTGAAAAGTGTATCAGAGAAGTTTTCCTTAGAAATGTAAGATGGGAGCTTCCTGTATTCATTTTTGCCAAGATATTTAATTGAAGGGTAGTTATAGAAGTTTTCTGCCAAAGAGTGCTCATAGTCCTTTCTTTTTTTATTTCTCAAATTATTCCACTGCTTCTCAATCCAGGATCGCTCTACAGTCTTATCATCGAGAAGCATGTTGCAAATTGCACTTTTTAACATCTTTGCGCGAAGGTGCAGCTTTGAAGAAACCATCTCTCCGACAATAGAAACAAGCAGACTATAAAGAAGATAAATCAGCACTAAACTGATTGTAATATCTAAAGCAATTGATCCAAACATTTTACAGCTTTTTACGCCTACTCTTTAATGGATTTTCGGCAACTCCATTGTGGTATTCAATTCTAAAACATAGCAGGGAAATGGAAAGAAGAGAAGTTCAGATATTCCTGATAGGTCCTTTACAAATTGTGTTATATAGAAATGTAATATAACTTGAAATCAACGTTTTGTATTTTTGACTAATTAAATTTACGGCGATTGAATGAATAATAAATTGGATAAGATATATTATTTTTAGAATAGATTTTATTATCAATAGATTTTTTAAATATACCTGCTCTGTATATTTTTTGAGATTGAATCAGCCCGGGTCATTGCCATTTCCCTAATTCCTCTATTTTTGCTTTCAAATCAATTCGCTCATGAAGCAGGTACTTTTTGTTTGCCTTGGGAATATATGCCGGAGCCCCAGCGCCGAAGCCGTTTTTAATGCTGTAATAAAGAAGTATGGCCTGGAAAACGAAATTAGTTGCGATTCAGCCGGAACAGCTGCCTATCACGAGGGAGAACCAGCTGATTACCGTATGAAACAGTTTGCCCGAAAACGTGGCTACGAACTCACCAGTATTTCAAGGCCTTTTAGTTCCCGGGTTGATTTCGACCGCTTCGACTATATTATTGGTATGGACCGAATGAATGTACGCGACCTGAAATCGATGGCGCGAAACGATAACGATAAAAAGAAAGTTTCGCTAATGACCGAATATTGCACTCATTCGGGATACGATACGGTTCCCGATCCGTATTACGGCGGAGCTTCAGGATTTGAGATGGTTTTGGATATTTTGGAAGATGCCTGCGAAGGGTTGTTAAAGCAAATTCAGAAAGAGTTGTAAAGAGCGTTCAGTCGCAATATCCAGTCGCAAAAGCATTTTTATTGCTTACTGAGACTGAATACTGAGACTATATTTTCTATCCCAATGAGGCATCAAGAATGTGTTCAACATGAATTTTTGTTGTATTCAAAAGTTCAATATCCTCCAGGTCGCTTGTTTTCAGGATAAGGGGTAATTCTGTTCCTCCCAGAATGAGGCACTCAATTTGTCCTTCGTTGTACATACGGTTGGCAATTGCTACCAAATGGTTTCTGGTTTCAGGAAGGAAACGACCGCGTACCAATTCCTCCATATATACTTTATGAATGTATTTCCGCTCGTCGGGCATTGGCGTAATTATTTCCATTCCAACAGCATCAAATCCGTCCTGGTAAAAATCGCCCTCCATTGTCGAAATTGTTCCGAATAAACCTAACCGGTTGTAACCTTTGGTTTTGGCATAAGAAATAGTTGACTCGACAATACTTACCATTTTTGCTTTAACTCGTTGTGCAAGCGGCTCATAAATGATGTGCGGCGTATTCGACGCCATAAATATTACTTTGGCCCCGGCTTTTTCAAGTACATAAATTTCTTCCGATAGATAATCGACCAACTCATCTAACTGGTCTTTGGCAACCAGGCTCATCATATAGGTCATGTTAATGCTGTTGATCAGAATTGACGGGTATTCCCGGTTGCCAGTGCGTTCCTGGAAACGCGAAATAAGTCTTTGATAGTAGTCGATAGTTGAGGCTGGAGCAATCCCCCCGATCATTCCAATGGTTTTGTAGTTTTTGAACATACCAGAAAAGGTTTTTTAGAGCGACAATATTCAGCTTTTTTTCAGAAACAATAGGCAAAACATAGAATAGGTAAAATCATCCACCAATGCGTTTTACTTTGTAGTTTTCGTTCTTGAGTATTTCAATCACTTTGTTACAAAAGTCGCCCTGAATAAGGATTTCCCCATCTTTGGCCGATCCACCAACACCGCATTTTGCTTTCAGCAATCGGGCAAGTTCTTTCAAATCTTCGTTTGTTCCAATGAAACCAGTAATAAGAGTAGCTTTTTTCCCGTTTCTCTGTTTTTTGTCGAGTTGTACACGCAAATCCTGTTGGTTTGCCCGGAGAGTCTTAGGCTCTTCTTCTTTTGCTGTTTCGTATTGAAAATCGGGGTTTGTTGAATAAACCATACCCAGTCGGTCTTTCCAGTCGTTGGCCATTTTCCTGAAATTTGGATTCAAAGATAAAAGATTTTGCAACTGATTATTTTCAGGAAATTCTCAATTTTGTTGCAATTTTGTCAAAATCTGAAACCTGAAGAATTAATAAATTACCTTGATGTAGAAATTTGCTCAAAATCAGTGGATTATTCAAAAACTTCGGCAATCACATTTCCTGAACAATGATCGGGAACTGACATCCGCAGTATTTCCAAAATAGTTGGGACTAAATCTTCACCTTTTACTTTTCTACGTATTTGTTTATGTTTCACCATGTTCCCAAAGAAAACAAGTGGGATGTTTGAATTATCGTTGTAACTTATTTTATCATATTTATAAATGGGTTGCCAGCCGTCTTCGAGTTGGTAAAGCACATCGCCCGAGCGTTTAAAATTATACGAATTGGCAATAACGGCAAGTTGTCCTTTGGTATAATCCCCCTGTTCAAATGATGTTGATGGCAAAGCAATTTTTACTCCTTCAAATTGATTGATAAAATTAGCCGTTTTTGTTTGTATCTCGAGAAGGGAAATATTCTTTTTTTCGATCAGTTCCTTGTTGAAATAGATTTGGTGATCACCTACGAATTCAATCCATTCGCCTTGTCCATAAGTAATGTTTAGAAAAGATTTTAACAAAGCGACCGCGCTTTCCGGAGAAAATGTTCCAACTGGCATACGAAATTCTTCTTTCAGATAATCAACCGGATAAGTTGACGAGCAAGTTGATGTAAGTACAACCAGCGAGTTTCCTTTGCCAATAGTTTTATCCAGAAAATCGAGGAGTAAGGCAATGTCTTGATCAAGGCGCAGATAAGTATCTTCCATTTCAACTGAAGCAGGACCAAAAGCGTTGTTCTCGTAATCCATTGAAGTAAATGTCAGGTTTAAAAGGTCGGGATACTCGTCCTTGCCTAAATTTTCAGCCAGAATTAGGCTGGTAGCAAAATCACGAATCATATTATTGCCAAACGGTGTCGTTTTCAAAAATTTATAGCTTATAGCCTTGTCTTTCAGTTTTTTCATGCTGTACGGGAAAGTATTCCATTTGTCGTAATATCCTTTTTCGAGCACATAATCGTCGGCTAAACTTTCTTCGTAGCTCGAAATAGGTAACAATGTCGTCCAGTCGCGTTGGGTATAGGTTTTGGCATAATTTTTTTCGTTAAATTGGCGCACCCAGTCAGGGAAAATATCGATATAATACGAACTTGAAATCATATTTCCGGTTTGATTGTCGAACCAATAAGCCCCATTGGCTGCGTGTCCGGCTGAAAGTACAGCGCTGACGTCGTTCATGGCCACACTGAAAACTTTTGATTTATTGCGGTTATTCATACGGATGAGGTCGCCCAGGGTAGGAGAGAGCAATTTTGTTGCCGACCGTTCTCCTTCTTTCGAATCGCTCCCAACAGTAATAAAAAAATCGTCGTTAATACAGTTGGTTTCTTTTTTTTTGAGCCTGTCGTACCAGCTATCGCTTACAATTCCATGAGTTGCAGGATAAGCACCTGTAAAAATCGTTGCCGTTCCGGTTGATAATTTCTGAATATGCAAATCGAGTTGTGCATTGTTGCAAATGGCGCCATCGTTCACGAGACGCTTAAAACCACCTTCCTGAAATTTATTCCAGTACCGGGTGAGGTAATCGCTTCTCATTTGGTCAACCGAAAGAATAACAATAAGACGTGGAGTTGATACGGTTGTAAATTTTAAATTCTGCCCATTAAGGGAATTCCTGCAAATAAATGTCAGTAAAATGATTAAAAGAAATATATTTTGTCTCATTCTTATTGGCTTAAATTAGTGTGACAAAAGTATAAAAACAACCACTCAAACCCAATTACAAGACAAAGTCGTTTTGAAATTGTAATTATAAAGAAAAACTTTTTACAGGTTTCATCCAAAGGTAAAACCTGTACGATACCAAACAACAGTGAATTACTAACAGAAAACGTAAACTGAACATGAGAAATTATCTAACCCTTTTGTGTGTTTTTTTTATTGTTTCGGCGAAGGCTGTAAATCCTGATCCGGTCAAACAAGCCATTCTTGAGAAAATCCATTGGATGATTGAGCGTTCGGACGTGAATAAAGTACGGCAAACATTCAAACAAATTTGCGATGAGAATCATTTTCCGTCGTTAGTAGCCAGTCTGAAAGATGGCATTTACAAGGGTTCGAGCCCTGCCGATGATTATGGCTACCGCCACGAAGTGACTTTTGAAATGAAGGGTGGTAAAATGATTTCGATTGATTATGACGAAATTAATGCTGAGGGACACGCTAAACAAAGTAACCAGGAATATTGTGACGCTATGAAACAAAGTGGTACAACTCCTGCAATTGCTTATCCGTCGTACGAAAAACAAATGCTTGAAAAACAGGATTTCAATAAGATTGATGCTGTTAGTGGGGCTAGTTATTCTGATTACCGTTTCCGCCTGGCCATTTTATATGCCATACTGAATTCGGGACAATTGTAGTCATTATTTGACATTAGTTTTGCGTCATTTGTAGCCGGTTGTTTTAACAATGAATGACTACAAATGACATCGTTGACCATCAACGAACTTTTTACGCCGTTTTTTTGTACCTCCACAATGCCAATGCCAGGAAGGTTGCGCCAATGATGCAGAGCGCTACAAATTCGTGAATTAAATCGCCAAATCCAGAACCTTTCAGTACAACCATACGCATGATTTTCATGAAATGGTAAACCGGGTTACACTCGTCAAAAAGTTGCGCCCAGTGTGGCATACTGTCCACCGGAGTAAAAATACCACCCATCAGGATAAAAATCATCATGAAAAAATAGGTTACAAACATAACCTGCTGCTGAGTATCGGCCACAGTCGATATGAATAATCCCAGACCGAGGATACCAAGCAGGTAAAGTGCTCCAAAACCGAAAACTAATCCAAGGTTGCCAACGATTGGTAGGTTAAACACCAGTCGGGCAATCAACAATCCGAACGAAAGATCGAATAAGGCAATAACGATAAAAGGAACAAGTTTCCCTGTGAGAAACTGTATTTTTTTAATTGGTGTAACATTCAATTGTTCAATTGTTCCCAGTTCTTTTTCTTTAACAAGGCTCATTCCTGAAAGAAACAAACCGATGAGGGTAACCAATATAGCCAATACGCCTGGAGCCATATACCATTTGTATTCCAGTTCAGAATTGTACCAAAATCTTGAAGTGGTTTCAATTTTGTATGGCGGATTGAATTCAGGCAACCCTTTCCATTCGGCAATAATGTTTTTGTTGAAATCGCGAATGACCGAATTGGCATACGAATAGGCCAATTGAGCTGCCTGACCGTCGATAGCATTAACAAGCAGTTGCAAACTGGCTTTGTCTTCCCTGATCAAATCACGCTCAAATCCTTGTGGAATCACCAGCGCTATATGGTCTTTATTTTTAAGCAACTCTTTTTCACCATCTTCTGGATTGAACGAAGTATTGTTGATCGTAAAAAAAGGAGATGCGTCGAGCTTTGAGGCCAGTTGTCTTGATGTTGATGATAAATCTTTGTCAATCAGATAAATATTAACATTTTTCAGGTCGTAAGTTGCGGCAAATACCAATACCAGCATTTGCAGTAACGGAATCATAACGATCATTCGCAACATAGTTTTATTCCGCTTAACCTGTATAAACTCTTTCTGAATAACGTATAAAATTGTTTTCATAACTATGTATTTACTATTTTCTTATGTGCCATTTAAGATTTGTCAATTGCGCGTTTTGAATTGGTAAATCGTAAATAGTTCAATTGTAAATTATTCAAGCCTGATCTTAAAGTTCTTCACACTAAGCCCAATGAACACGAAAGTCATCACGATCAATATCAGCGTTTCTTTCCACACGTAGAGCATTCCGGTCCCTTTCAGCATTATATTTTTAATGATTACAATAAACCAGCGTGGTGGCATGATATTGCTAAGGATTTGCAGTGGCATAGGCATATTTTCGATTGGGAACATGAATCCAGAAAGAAGGATTGTGGGTAGCATAAGGGCCAAAACCGAAACAAACATAGCTACCATTTGGTTAGGTGCGATGGTCGAAATCAGAATTCCCAGACTCAATGCCATCAGGATAAACAGAAAACTTTCTGCAACCAGAAATGCAATGCTGCCTTTAATTGGCACTCCAAAAATAAGGGTGCCAATCAGGATAATTGTTACTGCGTTGATAAAAGAGAGTAACAGATAAGGAGTCACTTTTCCCAGAACAATCTGGATGGGTTTCAAAGGGGAAGCTAGCAAAACTTCCATTGTTCCCATTTCCTTTTCGCGGCTTATTGAAATGGAAGTCATCATGGCTGAGATGAGCATCAAAATCATAGCCATAATTCCGGGAACAAACATGTAAACACTTTTCAGTCCTTCGTTGTACAACATTCTTACTTCGGTATTTATCTGGTGCGGCAAAGTCAAATTTTGAAGTTTCTCTTTGTTCACATAGTCGTTAATGATTCCTGAAGCATAGTTGGTTAGTATGCGGGCGGTGTTTGGATCGGAAGCGTCGGCAAGGAGCTGAACATGTGCTTTGCCTAATCGTTCGAGGTTCTGTTCGAAGTTTTGCTCAAAGTCGATCACCATTTTTACTTTACCTTTGCGGAAAACACCTTCCATATCGGTGCCTGGCCTTAGCTCTTCTTCCAGTACAAAATAGCCCGATGAAAGAAGTTTGGTGGTTATTTCCCGGGTCGTATTGTCGTGCGATTGATCGAGAATGGCAATTTTCGAGTTCTGCAAATCGTTGTTAATCACCTTTCCGAACAGTAATAGCTGAACAATAGGCAATCCGAAAATAATAATCATAGTTCGCGGATCACGAAAAATATGCAAAAACTCCTTGTGTAAAAATCCTAAAAATTGTTTCATAGAAGCCTCCCCTAACCCCTCCGGCGGAGGGGGATTTTAGATTGTACTTTTCTCAAATTTGTCATCCATTATTATGCAAAACTCCTCTTTAAGCCCTCTCTTTCAGGGAGGGTTTGGGAGGGGTTTCCCTTTTTACTCTACGTTTCGGGCAATTTTCAGGAACACTTCGTCCATGTTTTTTGCGCCATATTGTTTTTTTAGGTTTTCCGGCGTATCCAGAGCCTCAATTTTTCCTGTATTCATAATTGATACCCTGTTGCAGTATTCGGCCTCGTCCATGTAGTGCGTGGTCACAAAAACGGTGATGCCACGGTCGGCTGCTTCGTAAATCAGATCCCAGAATTTCCGCCGGGTAATTGGATCGACGCCTCCAGTTGGTTCATCCAGAAAAACGATTTTTGGGTCGTGAAAAATAGCCACAGAAAATGCCAGTTTCTGTTTCCAGCCTAATGGCAAAGACCCAATTAGTGCATCCTTTGATCTTTCCAACCCCAAATCTTTCAATAATTTATCTTGTTTCTGTCTTCTCTCGGCTGGTGATATTCCATATATACCCGAGAAAAACCGAATGTTTTCTGCAACTGTAAGGTCTTCATAAAGCGAAAATTTCTGGCTCATATAACCAATGTTCCGTTTCACTTTTTCGGTTTCAGTATAAATATCGAAACCTCCAACTTTTACTTCTCCCGAAGTAGGAGACGAAAGCCCACATAAAATCTTCATGGCTGTGGTTTTACCAGCGCCATTAGCTCCTAAAAAACCGAATATTTCGCCTTGGTAAACATCAAAGTTCAGATGGTCGTTGGCTACGAACGATCCAAATTTCTTTACCAGGTTTTTTACTGTTATTACTTTTTCCATCTTTTTATAAGCCCCTCTAAATCTCCCCGAAAGGGAGACTTTGGGATTGTGAAAGTTATGAACATATACTCATAATAATTATGAATCCGAAATAAAGCCATAAATCTACGCCTGCCAGTTCTTTCTCCCCTCCTTTGGAGGGGGCGGGGGAGGCTTTCTTTTTCTTTTACTCGTTCATCATATTCATAAAAACGTCCTCAATGGTTGGTGGAATGTCGAAAACCTGTAATTCCCGATGCTCTTTTTTCAGGAGGTAGTTTTCGAATTCGCAGGCTTCAGTCTCGTCAGCTTTGCCAGTTACATGCAAAAATTGTCCAAATGCGTAAGCCGTATCTGTCTTTTCCCATGAGCGCAAATCCTGAATTAGCCGGTGCATATCGTCCGAACGAATTGCATAGAGTTTTCGATCATAGTTCTCAACTAATTTTTGAGGTGTATTTACATCTAGTACTTTGCCTTTTTGCATAAGGGCAACCCGCGTACAAAGCATCGCTTCATCCATATATGGTGTTGATACCAAAATGGTAATTCCTTTTTCCTGGAGTTTTTTCAGCATCTCCCAGAATTCCTTACGCGATACAGCGTCAACTCCGGTTGTCGGTTCGTCCAGAACCAGTATTTCGGGTTTGTGAATCAGGGCGCACGAAAGAGCCAGTTTTTGTTTCATTCCCCCTGAGAGTTTACCGGCCAGCCTGGATTTAAATGGTTCAATCTGAATGTAAATATCTTTTATCAGGTCGTAGTTTTCGGTAATCGAAGTATTAAAAACTGTAGCAAAGAAATTCAGGTTCTCCTCCACTGTAAGGTCTTGGTAGAGTGAGAAACGACCGGGCATATAACCTACAATTTTTCTGATTTTTTTGTAATCTTTCACTACATCAAGTCCGTTCATTGTCGCAGTGCCGCTATCCTGAAAAAGTAAAGTCATCAGGATTCGCATGAGAGTCGATTTTCCGGCGCCATCGGGTCCAATCAGGCCAAATAGCTCCCCTCTGTTTATTTCCAGCGAAATGTTTTGGAGTGCCTGAACCGGACCGTACGATTTATTGATATTTTGTATAGAGATCGAAGCCTCCTCCAATCCCCTCCGAGAGAGGGGATTTTGCGAAACATGCTGCGATGCCTTATTTTTTGAATTTGTTTTCATGATTAAACGGAATAAATGTTCTGAGTTTTCAAAGTGAACTCCCTTCTCTTTTGGAGAAGGGCTGGGGATGAGGCTATTCTGTTAAAACACCACTTCCCCGGGCATTCCAATTTTCAACGTTCCATCGTTCGGAACAAGTACTTTTACGGCGTACATCAGTTTCACCCGCTCTTCTTTTGTCTGGATAATTTTTGGTGTGAATTCCGATTCCGACGAAATCCAGGTTATTTTTCCGGTACGAGCCTGCATTTCTTTCACTCCGGCATCAATTAGCACTTTTACTTCGTTGCCAAGTTTTACATTCGGAAGTTGAGCTCCTGAAACATATACTTTCAATTCGAGATTGCTCAGGTCCGCCATTTTCAGAATAGCTTTTCCAGGAGTTGCCAGTTCGCCTTTTTCAAGGTAAGTTTCAAGAACAGTACCTTTGCCCGGACTGCAAACTTTACATTTCGATAGTTGCTCGTTAATCAAATCAAGTTGTCGCTTTACCACTTCAGCTTCACTGCCAATCAGTTGATATTGAGTATTTGTGTTAGTAATCTGGCGATCAATTACATTGGCTTGTCCGGTAATATCGTCGAATTGTTGTTGTGTTGCCGATTTTTCAGCATACATTTTTGTAATGCGGTCAACGTTTGTCTGAATATTTTTCTTTTGTTCTTTCAGCACACTAATTTGCGAAGCAACGTTTTGCCGTTTTGTTTCGGTGGCAACAAGCTGTGCCTCGGTTTGCATTTTTTTGAGGTAAAGCTCGGTGGTGTCAATCAATGCAATTGTTTGCCCCTGGGTTAATTCTAAACCTTCTTTTGTATTCATTTCCAATATTTTACCCGATGATTCAGAGGAAACGATGGTTTCTGTGGCTTCAAAATTTCCGAAGGCATCCGATTTTTTTTCTCCGTTTCGGCAGGCGGCAGTGGCAAGTAGCGCCAGCGCGATGAATTGTACTTTTTTGATCATGATATTTTCTGTTTTGTTTGTTTCTGATTTTTTACTGAATTCCACGAATGTTGGCCAGCTTTACACGGGCTTCGTTCAGTTGAATTTTGTGTGTTTCCAAAGTCAGGCGGGCGGTAGTTTCAGCATTTAAATCCTGAACATAGTCGGCAGATGTAATTGTTCCATTTTCAAGCTTCGAGGCCGATGTTTTGGTAATGCGTTCGCGCACTTCAATCAATTCCTGGTCGGTTTTCAGGAGCTCTGTGATTTGTTTTATTTGTTTCTGTTGCTGATCGGTAGCTATATCAATATTTTGTTCAAATGATTTCTGTTTGGTTTGAACCATTTCCTGCTGAAGTTTGAGTATTTGTTGTTGCCTGCCCGTAGTCTTCCAATCGAAAACATTCCAGCTAAAACCCATGCCAACCATGTAATACGTGTCGAATTTGGTGTTGAGCATGTTTAATCCCGGGCGCCCGTAACCTGCCTGACCAAAACCAAATAGTTTCGGGTTGCGCTGTTTTTTCAGAAGTTCGGAATTGGCGTCCAATAGTTGCGTTTGTTTGGCAAACAAATCGAGTTCGGGGCGCATCAATGGCTTGTCTAAAATAAAAGTATCGTCGTTCATTTCCAGTTTCTGAAATTGGTCGGCTGTTTTTCCGGTCAGGATGGCTAAAGCGTAGCGAACTGTTTCGAGATTGGTACTTAATTCGAGTAACTGCTGTCGGGTTTTTAACAGTTCGGCCAAAATCTGGTCGAGCTCCGACGAAAGAACTACTCCGTTTTTTACTGCCGATTCCATAATTTTCTTTCGCTCAGCCAATGTTTCTGTTTTTTTGTCCAGAATCTTTTGGTTTTCCTGAATTAGTAAACTTGTGAAAAAGAATTGGTTAACGCGTTCTTTTACCTGATAAAGTTCAACTTCGGTTTGTTGCTGGTTTCCTGCATTTTCGGCCATGTTCAGTTTTTCTTTTGCCTTGGTAACACCTCCATCCCATATAGTTTGTTTCAAATCGAGATATTCTTTATACTGGTCTTTATCAACCGTAGGGATAGTCATGTTGGGAAGCGAAAGCCCTATTTTAGTTACATCTGACTGGTAGGTGGCTTGCCCGTTTAAAGTTACCTGAGGCAGGTAGCTGGTCGAATTGTTCTGGTTCTTAAGGTCGAGAATCTGCTGATAAATTTCTAGCTGTTTGAGCACCGGATGATTTTCGCGGGCCCATTTCTGGCATTGCTCAAGTTTAACAGATTCCTGCGCCCACAGCACTTGTAAGGGTAAAATGAGGGCAAAGAACATGAGTTTAATTGTTTTCATTTGTATGTATTTTTGTTTATCGTCTTATAATCTGCGTATTGCCATTTTTTCTTTTTTTGAATGTCACAACGAAATGGAATAGCCATTTATTCGCTTCGCGGATTTCCGCTTCGCTCCAATTCATTTTCGGTTTGTCTCGCCTAAGGCGAGATGGTTATTTCATGGGATATTCTATTTCTTAATTACTATTGCATCGATAACAAACTGCTTGATCACATTTGCTCGTTCGGCATAAAACATTTCAAGAGCTTTCTCATCGCCTTTAAAAAGAAGTACGTTGATTATTGGTCTGACAGCAAATGGAAACACACACATCGAAACTATATTCAGGCCAACATGTCTTGGGTCCATACGTACAATTTCGCCTCTGTCCATAGCCATTTCTATTTGGTCCATAATTACTTGCGGGTTAAGTCCATGCTTTAAAGCGAGTTTAAACAAACCTGAAGGATCTCGGTTAAGTTCTTTCAACACAAAACCAGGGATATAGGGGTGTTTACGAAGCAAGTCGATGTAGGCGTCAATGATTTGTTCGAGTTTTACAACAAAAGTGGTGTCGGTTTTAATAATTTGTGTAAGCTTTGGAAAAGCATATTGAATAACGTTTGAGAAAATGGCCTCGAACAAGCGTTCTTTCGAGCGGAAGTAATAGTGCAGCAGTGCTTTGTTTATTCCTGCTTCGTCAGCAATTTCCTGCATACGAGCACCTTCCATACCTTTGGTTACAAAAACTGTTTTTGCAGCTTCCAATATTTTTTCTTCGGTACTATCTTTTTTGGGCTCCATATTTTTAATTATAAGGTTTAACTAATCGGTTAAATTTATTGGTCAAAAATAAAAGCATTATTTGATTTGACCAAAAAATTTAAATAAAAAATTTAACCATTTAGTTAATTTTTATAAATACCTAATTTTGTGATGTTTATGTTTGTTTGTAAATTTATTATTGCAATTTTTATATCTTATGAAAGGATACTTTTTGCGTTTTGTCGAGGTGTAGCTTTTACAATCCGTCAAAACTTTTGAATTTGGGTTCTCGATTATTGGCTTGCATGCATACATTCTTATTTATTCCAATTGTTGTTTTATCAAAAAGGAAGACTGCTAACCTTAAAAAATGTAAAACCGGTTCATTTGGCTGAATATTATTGCTCAGAAAATAGTATTTTTGATTTGTTCGTTGGTGGATTTTAATTTAACCAGCCACCGGAAATGAGAAATTCGAAATTTATTAATAATTAAATCTTTAGAGCCATGTCGAAAGGATTAGATGCCAAAAAAGAAGCAAAGAAAGAGCCAACGAAATCGTTAAAAGAAAAGAGAGCAGAGAAAAAAGCTAAAAAAGAAAAAGGTAAATCTGCATAATTTGCTCAATGTTGGCGTGAAGGGCAAAGAGACAAATCTTCTCTTTGCCTTTTTATTTGAATTTGTAATGTGATTTATGAAATATATTGATTAACCAACATAAACCTAATATCAAATGATATGAGAACTAAAACCTTGTTTTTTGCATTACTGTGTATTTCACTTAGCTTATTTTCCTGTAAAACAAAACCTAAAAATGAAGGTTGGATTCAACTATTCAATGGGAAAGATTTGAGTGACTGGAAAATAAAGATTGCTGGCTTTCCACTCAACGAAAACTATAAAAATACATTTAGGGTTGAAGATGGTTTATTAAAAGTCAGGTATGATCAGTATGATAAATTCGATAGCCATTATGGCCATATTTTCTATAAAACGCCTTATTCGCATTATAAAATCAGGGTTGAATATCGTTTTGTTGGAGAACAATGCCAGGGCGGGCCTGGTTGGGCTTTTCGGAATAATGGGATCATGATACATTGCCAAAGTCCTGAAAGCATGGAGATTGATCAGGATTTTCCTGTTTCTGTTGAAGTTCAGCTACTTGGCGGAAATGGTAAGGATGAGCGTACTACATTGAATGTTTGCACACCTGGAACTAACATTGTTTTAAACGGAAAATTATGGACTGACCATTGTACCAATTCAACATCAAAAACTTATCATGGCGACCAATGGGTAACAGCTGAGGTTGAAGTTCAGGGAGATTCAATTATTAAGCATATTATTGATGGAGCTGTTGTTATGCAATACTCTAAACCACAGCTAGATGATCGTGATCCAAGTTACCAGAAACTACTTCCCCCCGATGGTAATAAATTATTGAAAAAAGGCTATATATCTTTACAGGGAGAAAGTCATCCAACCGATTTCCGGAAAATAGAGTTGCTTAATCTTGGCGACGATTGTCAGGACACACCGCTTAAGTAAAGGTTCGTCATTAATTGGAATGAATAGAGTTTTGCTTAATTTTTCGTAACTTTCAGAGATTTTAAGCAAAACAATATGGAACGATATTATTGGTCGAAAGGTGTATTGAAAAACAATCTTGAGATTGTTCACGGTACAGAGCGAGTGGGTTCCATTGTATGGGAAAGCCTGATTGGGGCAAAGGCCCATGGAATGATTTATAACAGGCGTTTTGTTCTCAATCGCGAATTTTTTCTCTCGAAACTGGAAATTTTTGATGCCAATACCGAAGCGTTATTAGGAACAATAATGGTGAACTTATTTAATCCCCGAAGCGAGATTGTTATTAATGGAAAGCGTTTTGAGCTTGAGGTGAAGAATTTTTGGCAATCTCGTTGGTCATGGAATTTTAATGGCGACGAACTGATAACCTATCAAAGTCACGAATTTTTGTCGAAGGATAGGGGAACAATCGAGGTTTATACCGGAAATACAGAAGAAATTGAAGTTTTATTATTACTTGGATTGTTTGTTCGTAACCAGTTTATCCTATTTATGCTGATGCTGTTAATTTTGCTGGTACTTATTGTATTTTGACAGGCATGTTATAGTTTACACAAAGTGAAGTTCCGATTCGAGAATACTTGCCAGGCAGATTCCGCTTAACCCGTCACTCAACCCAGGCTGTCCCAGGATCGCCGTATTTCCGGCTTCTATCATTTGAATATAAGCAGGCTTTAATCGAGAAATCAGCTCTTCATTAAACAATCGAATCAGTTCATAATTTGGAACAGTTGCTGGTAAGGTTGACAACGCATGACTTAGTACCCAACTCATGCCAAACCATCCATGTCTGAAATTCAGCGCATCATAATCAATTTCTGTTTTTAGCTCGTCTAAATCTACAGAAAAAAATAAGGTTTTGATCTGTCGTTCCAACTTGTGATTACAGAGAATCGCATTGATTCGGTGTAGTTCTGTTGCCATCCAGATCCGGTTGATGTGTAATGAAGGTAGAAAGGTTTCGAAATTCAAAACCCACTGAGCTAATGCATTCTTAATTTTATTATTGTAAATATTCAAATTGTAAGCATTAATCAATCCGCATAGCATCAGGGGATAACGCCAGCATAAATCAAATATCATGTCTTTTGTGATTCCTGCGAATTGAGGTGTCATTATTTCGTCAAGTCTGTTTATTATTAATATCAGCAGTTCACGGTTTATTTGATACGGCATCAAATTCAGATCGGCTGGGTTTTTTAGTCGCCTTATTAAATAAAACAAATATCCGGTTAGCCCATTGGTCAGGTCAAACGAATCAAACTTATCTTCGTTTAGGGTTTTGAAAATCCGGTGGTCAATTTCCTCCAGTATTTCATCGGCATTTCCTTCTACAAAGTGGTTTTGTATCAGGTATTCTATTCCCCAGCCTATTCCAGCAAGCCCCCACTCAAAATCGGTTGATTCAGTTGTGCTTAACCCTTCAAATATTTTGTCGAGTAACTTTTCAGCGAATTCTTCAAAGGCGCTGTCTTGCGTTTCTCTGAATAAGCAATAGTAGAATATGCAAAGACCTGTATTTCCGTGAAATAAGCCATGTGTGGCGCAACTCAAAGCTCCTGGGCGAATAATCTCTTCAATACGGGTAACTAACTGATTCATCATTAGAGGTATTTATAATTAATGACATTTTTTTTCTTGTTGAGCTTATGCTCTTGTCTCTTTTAACTTTTAATACTTCTTTGCGTTTGTAAAACTGCTGATCGGAATTGTGAAACACACTATTCAGTCCCCGTCCATGACTCAAATGAAACAAAGGGCCCTCCATCCGTTTTATTCTGTATCCTAAATTGAGCCACCGGTAATAACGTTCACCGTCTTCCATGCCCCATCCATAAAAATCTTCGTTTTCCAGTCCCGATTCGGTGTATTTCTTTGTACCAATTATAAAAGCGCCGCCAACAGGGTTTGGGGCATACAATTCTTTCATCTTTTTCTGGTTCGCATCAAGTACCTCAAACTTGTTTTCTTTCAGGAATAGCTTGCGGATAATTGCTGTTGTTTCCAGGAAACGATTATCGTAAGGGTAAACCACATCGGATTCACCATTTTGTAGCAATTTTATGGCATCTAATATTTGATTTCCGGCAACCAGCACATCGGTGTCCCAAACAGCTACAAATTGCGTTTCAACCATTCTAATCATCTGGTTTAGATACTTTGTTCGGTGTAGGATCGGGTCGTTGTCTTCCTGAAAAGAATACCGGATTGATTTGTCCAAAAGTCTATCCAACAGGCCATTATTAAACGGAGCGCATTCCAGAACATGAATATTTGTTTCAAATTTTTCCTTCAGAAAGTTGGTCACAGCCAGCAAATTCTCTAACCGGTCAACGGAATCGAGCCGGACAAGGAAAATAAAGGTGATATCTTGTAATTTACTTTTAATCATTAGTCAAGTTAAATGAAAACTCAATGATCATTAGATCATTGTTTGTGATTTTTCGAAATTTTATAATAACCTATTAAAAAGTAATCTTTTAAATTTCTGATAGTTATTAAGTCATTCTGTAAATTAGTTCCGTTGGCTACACAATGTCGAGCCCTTCATAGCTTTAAGAATGTGAGGTTGTTATTTTTTACGCTTGGGTAGTTTAACCCACCATTCATCGATATACATCATTTGGAGCATTCCTGGTTCCATTGGGACACCCTTAATATATACCATATAGGTGTAGGGAGTCTTTTTTAATATGAAAATTGTATGTAAAAGAAAGCCGGGACAGCTGTCCAGCTAGATCAAAGTGTGTTGTTAGCATGGTCGAGTCGTTTGCCAGTAAATATATACCTTTGTTATAGGTTTTCTCACTTTGCTGAATACTAATCTTTCCAATAAACTGGTTCCTGTTTTTAAATTCCCAGGTACGATTATCCATTTCGGGAGGATTGGGTTTTCGATTGGTTGTAGCTTTTATCAGCTTCCAGTTACCAATCAACTTCTTGTTTTTTACAGGTTTGGCTGATGTCAATATGAATAGTGACAAAAGGCAAAAAATTAAAATGTTAGATCGTACAATCATAATTTCTTCGTTAATATCATGTAGAGTTTCATTTTACAAAACTCTACATGATCTGTTTAAAGTTAAAAAACAACTAAAAGCTCTTGATATATTTTGATTCGTTAAATGATCTGTTTTTCAAATCATTGGAAATTAAATCAAGAATACGAATTAAATTTGCTTCGTAAGTTTCGGGTAATAAATCGTAGTTTATATGTACATTTTTCATTTTTCCATCTTTTAACCAACTAAATTCATAAACCGGACCATCATACTGGGTTGGTTGAAAAGGGTCTTCTTTCGTTGGAGTTATTTTGTCAAAAGCGTCTATTATCTTTTTTACTAGTTTATCACTGATTTTGGTGGAATTAAAGCTTACCTTTAAAGGCAATGACAGGCTTTCATGTTGCATAAACCGTGTCATTAGTTCGCTATTGATATTCTTGTCAAGCATGCGTGTTTCCAAAAATAATTGTCGAGCACTGTCTTTTAAACAGATCGAATAATCGGGATCGATCATCGGATGTACTGAAAATGCAGCGACAACAAATGCTTTTGATTCAGGATTATTTGTGGACAATAATAAGCGGTTAACTTCTTTCTGATAAATTTCATTAATATTAGTCTTCGGATTTACCGATTGGCTATATCCGAAGAATCCGTTGATAAAGAATATAAAAACTATTACGAATGGTCCTATTGAGGACTGTTTCGTTTTATGGGACAAGAAAACCGCCTTCATAGTGATAAGTTGTAATATTATTTCCTTCTAAAATCACCATATCACAATTTGGGAAATAGCTAGACTGCGTTGTTCTATCTGTTTTTCCAGCCAGCGTGTTTGTTCCTTCGGGATGTGTGTGAAAATTTGAAACAATAACATTTTTATTATAAACACTAATATCCTCGCCATCAATGCAATATTCATTTGTCGGCAGAAGTGGAATATTGGTATTATAAGTAGCTTTGTCACTTTGATACAATACAGCTGTACCGTCTGCAAATACTAAACCTCCACATTCTCGTTGTGTTTCACAAGAAAGGGTCGTTGCTGCAACATACGCGCTTGCTGGATCATTAAAACTTACAGGGTTAGCAAACCCACCATAGCCTCCATTGCTTTGATAACTAAAACCACTACCAAAATAAGGGTCATTGCCACTTCCGGCTACTATTGCCATTTGGCTTTGTTTTTGCATTACTGCAACCGAGTTTTCCAACTCCTTCAAGGTTAATTTTCCAAGTTTTTTCATAACTCTAATTTTTTTAGTTAAACATTAATTTACTTTTTACTGGCGATATATTTAAGGTTATCGAACAGTCGTTCAATCAATTTGCGTGGTTTGGTAACTATATCAGCTATACCTTTTACCTCATAACGGAAATTGTAAGTCGGAACAGTTTTCAACTCCTTTAGAGTTTAATTTCAAATATCTATAATTTGTTTTTTAATTGCCATATATCTGTACGGAGCAGGCGGGGAATTCGCTTTGGGGATTTCGGCTTCGCTCCAATTTGTCCGTACAGTTATCGTCCTGTGCGTGAGGCTAAATCTTATAGTCCATTTCATTACCATTGATAATTAATATAACATAAAACTTTGTTTGCCGATGTTATCCGTATTTCAGCCATCACCTGGTTTTAACACCAGTGTTTGTTTTTAAATACTCACGAATTTCTTTATTTGTCTTTGGCCAACTTTCTGGTAACCGGTTGCCGGTACTGTTTTTTATAAATACCAATCCATCATAACGCCCCACATGGCTATATGAAAAAAATTGGTTATACATATAGTCTGCCCCTATGAAACGGCCTGATTGTAAGGACTTAATGCCTGACATGTTCTTGTAAAAAAAATCATCGTCAGCCTTTAAACACATTTTTTCCAAGCTTCCATCTGGGGCTTCCATCAAAGATAAATTACTTTCATACCCATTCTTATAAAGACTTGTTATGGTGCCCTTCCCAACATGTATATCTGTTACAAAGTAGTTTACCGAATATTCACAAGTCAGGTAATTGCCTAGATTTTGGACGTAATACCGATTCCCCAGATTATTTCTTTTGTCCAGATGGCACGCATGCGCCAGTATTGCGACTTTCTCTCCATCAGAAATAAATGTGTTTATAAGAAATTGAATATTTTGAAATTGAATATATTCCCGGTTCTCTATACCGAATCCAAGTAGCGGTGCCTGTAAAGCCATTCGGGCTTTTAAGGCACGTAAAATGCACCTTTGAATATTTAAATTACGAAACCCAGCCTTATTGTTTTCAACAACCTGTATTGCTTTATCGTAATTCTTATCAGATATATTTTGTAAAAGCTGGTCAATCACCATTCGGTTAGCTATTTGGCTATTTTTTAAAAATATAGCCAAGTGATCTTCTTGATGTGTGGGTTTAACGTCTAATCCTGAGATTGTAACCCGATTTGCATTTTGCTTATTATATTGCTTAACCCAGTTTAAAAACCCAGTTAGTTCCGGTATATCCATATTTAACAGAAACATTAAATTTTCAATGCTTTCCTGTTCATCCCCCTCAACATAGGCATTTAACCTTAGCCCAAGATCAAATGGGACTTCAAAAATTACCAACTTACAATTGTTGTTTTTTATCAACTGTTTGATGGCCTCGAACTCGAATTCCTGGATTTCTCTACTTCCATGCACCGTTTCACCAAACCCCAGAATTGTGTGGTCCTGGAATTCCTTGAGTTTGCATAAACCCTCGATACTGTTTTGAGTTAACGAATAATTGTCTTTGATTTTCCTTATCTCATCCTTGTCATCATGATATTCAGGTTTAACAATAGTCTCTATGCTTCGTCCGTCTAAATTGATTGTAATGTGATCAATATATGCTTCAGAAAAAACTTTTTTGCCTGGATTTAAGGGAGCTTTTGTGCTGGCACCAGCTTCAATATATATTCGTTGAGTTCCTGTTGCCCTTGTTGCTAATGTAATTTTTTTCCAACCGTTAGGGCTTGCCAGATTCACCGAATCGCGGCGAAGCAGGTTTTCATCACCATCTAAACACAACAACCTCAGCCAAAAGTCATCAATAAATGACGATTTTGCATAAACCGATAATTCGATATTCTGAGCGGTAACCGGTAATTGAATGGTTTGGAAAACACAAGCATTGAACGGATTAAGCAACTGATCGCTTAAAAAACAAATTGATCCTTTTCCGTCAATGTGTTCCTTAATGTTCATACCTGCAATAGCTTTGTTGTTAAGCAGAATCCATTTTGCCCGGGTTCCATCTAAATTTTCAAATGAAAGATCGAAATCATTTATTGGTTCATTAATTGATGCACATGAAAATAGAACAAGCAAAAGCAGTATTTTTTTCATCTTATTTATTGTAAAGTTTCAAGTTGCATCTCTGTGATTGTGAAATAATGGGGCGCAATGAATGTAATATATTAAGATGCGTCTTGCCCATTATTTCTTTTTGACACCTGGATGTTTTTTTACATACTCACGAATTTCTTCGATTGTCTTTGGCCAACTTTCAGGTAGATGGTTGCCGGTGCTGTTTCGTATAAATACCAATCCATCGAAGCGGCCAACATGACTATATGGAAGAAATTGGTTATAGCTATACGTTGCGCCAATAATACGACCAAAATTCAACGCCCTTATTGTCTTCATATTTTTATAAAAGGCACTTTCATTGACCTCTAAGCACAAACCTTCCAAACTACCACCAGGGGCATCAAGCAAAGAAAACTTACTGCTGTACCCATTTTTATCAAAACTTGTTATCGTTCCTGCTCCAACGAGCATAGCTGTCACAAAATATTTTTCAGCATACTCTTGTGCCAGATAACTCCCCAAGTTTCGAGCACAATACCTGTTACCTAAATTGTTTATCTTGTTGAGATGATCTAGGTGCGCCATTATTGCCGTTTTTTCAGGCTTAGAGGTGAATGTACTAATGTCAAATTGAATATTTCGGAATTGAGTGCATTCCCGATTTTCTTTATCAAACCCCTTGGCGGGTTTTTGTTGAGCCGCTCTAGCCTTAATTGCATGTATTATACATTTTTGAATATTTTGGTCTCGAAACAACGATGTATTGCTTTCAGTAACCTCAATTGCTTTCTTATAATTACCACTGTCGAGGCATTGTACGATTTCGATACCTACATTAGTGTTCATTAAAAGGGCGCTTTTAATAAATTGAACTAGATTATCTTCAGGTTGCCAAACCTCATTATCATCAACGCCTGCAATTACAACCTTTTTTGTGGCTTGTTGGTTATACTGTCTAAGCCAGTTCAAGAAATCCGTCAATGCGGGTATATCCATGTTGGCCAGAAACATTAGGTTTTCAACATTTTTTTGTTCTTTCCCTTCTACATAAGCATTTAACCTTAAACCCAGTTCAAACGGGACTTCGAAAATCACCAGTTTACAGTTGCTGTTTTTTATCAACTGTTTAATGGCTTCAAATGTAAATTTTTGTATTTCGTGGCTGCCATGAACCGTTTCCCCAAACCCCAAAATTGTATGTTCCTGAAAGTCTTCGTGCCAGGATAAGCTTTCTATCCTATTTGGGGAAAGCGGATAATTTTTCTTGATCTTCGTAATTTCTTCAGTGTCATAACCTCTTATTGGGGATACAATTGATTCAATATTTTGTCCGTCTAATTTAAGCGTAATGTGATCGACATATGCTTTTGAAAATACTTTCTTGCCCGAAACGGAAGGAGCTTTTGTGCTGGCACCGATTTCAATATATATTCGTTGAGTTCCTGCTGCCTTTGTTGCTAAAGTAAATTTTCGCCAACTGTCTGGACTTGCTATATTAATCGAATCACGGCGGATTAGATTTTCATCACCATCTAAACACAACAGCCTAAGCCAAAAATCATCAATAAAAACCGATTTTGCATAAATCGATAATTCGATGTTCTGAGTGGTAACCGGTAATTGAATAGTTTGGAAAGCACTAGTTGAGAAAGGATTACATGCCGGATCGCTTAAAAAACAAAGCGAACCACTTCCATCAATGTGATCAAGCGTTTCGACACCAGTCACCGCATTATCGTTAACCAAGAACCATTTTGATAGCTTACTATCTTTGTTCTCAAATGAAAGATCAAAATAGGTTGTTTGTCCAACGACAGAAATCCATAAAAACATAATTGTAACAACAAGTAACATTCTCATTTGCATATTGTCAACATTAAAATTAGAAAAGAATATCAGGGCAAAATAACCAAACGATAAGCTGGTATTTTGCCCCAAAAGAGTTATAAGGTTAAAAATAAAAACCTATTTGCCATAAGATGAATAAATTGAATCGCCAGAGGTAGTGTAAACGGTAACATTGTTTGCGGTTCTTGTAACACTAAGATTCACTACGTCTCCTTGAGCATTGCCTGTATTGGCAATATTTTGTAAGATTTGAATATTAGTATTTTGGTTTGCAATGGCACTCACGTTATCAAATGTGCTTGCAACATCAAACAATACTTTAGTTGCAGGAAAAATCTCCTTAGCAATATTCGAAAAAGCATCTTTAGCTAAGGAGTTATAGCTTGATTTACAAGAGTTAGCAAAGTCATTAAACGACATAAGTGTGGTATTTGGACCGTCAACAATTACATTAACTTCGGGCAACATATTGGTCATGGTACCATTAAAACTTACAGGGTTAGCAAACCCACCATAGCCTCCATTGCTTTGATAACTAAAACCACTACCAAAATAAGGGTCATTGCCACTTCCGGCTACTATTGCCATTTGGCTTTGTTTTTGCATTACTGCAACCGAGTTTTCCAACTCCTTCAAGGTTAATTTTCCAAGTTTTTTCATAACTCTAATTTTTTTAGTTAAACATTAATTTACTTTTTACTGGCGATATATTTAAGGTTATCAAACAGTCGTTCAATTAGTTTTCGGGGTTTGGTTACAATGTCGGCAACACCTTTTACCTCGTAGCGAAAATCGAGTTCAGCCCCATAGTTGGTCGTTAAGTTATTGGGCAAATCAACGGTTACCAGGTAAGTGTGCATGTTGTTTTGCTTGGTTACTGCTTCGGCCTGGTTAGTCAATTTCGAAATGGAGTGTACCGTGCCGTCTATCGAACCAAACTCGATGTACGGGTAGTTTTCGAGCTTGATGATCACTTTTTGCCCAACAGCTACCTTCCCTGCCCCGGTCGATGGCAAAAAGACCTGCCCAACCAGTGAGTTACCTTCCGGTAAAACCGAAAATGTTTCGGTTCCCGCCTGCACAAAGTCGTTCTCACGCCAAAAGTTCAGGTTTTCCAAGGTCCCGTTAATTGGCGATACAAACAGATACTTTTGTTTCCATAGCCTGATGTTATTCGTCAACTCGTTATATCCTGCAATAAGGTTCATTTCCAGTTTTTGCTCTGTTTCTTGCTTTTCAACCTCCAGGAGTTTTATTTTATGCCGGGTGTCGTTAATCTGGTATTGGTAAGTGGCATCTTCTTTTTTCATAGCCTGGGTATTTTCGAGTAGGCCTAAATAGGTTACAGCCGACTTCTCAAGGTCGAGCTCGGCTATTGCAGCCGACCGAAACAGAACGCTGTCGCGATGTATATTTTTTTTCGAGATCGTCAAACTTTTTAGTTTAGTTTCCATTTGCTCCCGGTTATGATTGCTTAATAGTATCTCTGAATTTAGCTGAGAAATTAAGCTGGCATTTTTCTTTTGGTAAGGCTGCGTTTTTTTGTACTGCTCCCATTTTTCGAGGGCATCGCGAAAGGAATAATAACCCGAACTTAATTCGCCCAAGGCAGTTACTTCGGGTAGCCTGTTGGTTGCCGGGTTATAAACAAGGGAGTCAACCAGATGGCTGGACAAAAATACCTCTACTTTTTGTACATCACTTAATTTTGCAGGGTTGTCCATTACTGCAATTACGTCGTTGTTGTGCAGGCTGTCTCCATTTACTTTTAACAAGTGTATTTTCCCCGACACGTTGGCAACCAGCCTAACCGGAGCTTGTCGCGAAAGGATGGAAACGGGCCCGGATACCGTTTCGGGGTATTCAATCATCCAACCCGACAACAGCATAACCAGCGCCATGCCGCCAACCAGCAGCGAAACAATGCGCCCGGTGCGGTGCGGCATCCGGTCGATAATGTCGCGGACTTCTTCGGTACGGGTAGGGGTTTGTTTTGATTCTTGGTTTTCCATAATAAAACGAAATTTACAGTTTACGAAATGGTTATTTCAGCCCACAGCGACCTCAGAATATAAACATCAAAAATCAAGGCAAATAAAACAATCAAATTTCTGACAATCAAAACAATACAAATATTAAATTACTGATACCAATAATGTTGATCATGATATGTGGAATAAATGTAATTATGATGTTCCTTTTCTGCTGATAAACTAAAGAATAAATAAATGCTACGATTAACATTTCTATTAAATTAGAATCACTAAATACGTGGTAAATAGTCCAAAAGAAACCATTCAACAACCATGTTAACCGACCCAAATAGTAAAATTGCCTTTCGAATAAATAGGCCCGAAAAAATAGTTCTTCAGAAATAACAAGAATGATTGTGGACAATAACAATACAATTGTCACTATGATCCTGTATTCTTTTGCAGTAGCAATATTTGGCGGAGCCACTCTCCGTTGTAGGTTAGTACTCAAAAAATCAAATACATGAAATCTCTGGGCATATTCAATTACAAGAGGAATAATAAATGATGAAAAAAAGATTATCAAAATCATGATAAAATCTGTGCCCCCAGAAGGAAGCCTTGCTTTATTCCACAGCGAATAGTCAGCAGGCAAGCCAAATTTACAAACCCAAAATATTATAAAAAGATTTACAATTGAAAAATATATCGGGGTTGCAATAAAACAAGTTAGATGGTCTTTGAATAAAATAGGCATGCCGTATAAGCCAATAAAGTTAAATGTCAGTAAAACAATAATATGGACAATGTTGTATTTCAGAAGGTACTTCATTTATTTCATTTTTTAATCCAATTTATAAACACGGATCGAGATTTCTTCTTTCCGTGCCTATAACTTAAGAACATGCAAAATTCGGGATTATTCTGTACAAAGATCATTTCTGTCGTTAGAACTACCTCCTGTTCCAGCAATACGAGGTTCGCCTACATGCAATCCAAAGTTATCTGAATTAGGAAATCCATATACATATCTTGGATTGTCAAATTGATTTAATGGAGTCCAATCATCGGGTGCTGGCATATACTCCAAATATTTCAAAGGAGTACTCGATGACACTTTTTCAATAGCATTCATTATTTCATCCTGAGTAAAACTCTCTGCAATATAATTCAAAATTGGTGTACCAAAATTCTTAATTCCATTACTAACGTCTTCTGCGAAATTTGCTAATTGTTGAAGTGTAGAATTGCCATAGAAACTTTCCAACATGGCATCAAAATCAGTTACGTGTTCTCCTCCGGTAGAACTACTACCTGCTTGAATCACACTACAGGATTTTAAATCTAAAATACACAGTCCTTCACTCATTTCTTTCAATGTCATTTTTTCAATCTTTTTCATAATTCAACAATTTCATAATTAATAATTTAGTTTACTTCTCCGGGTGCTGTAACATAACTTCCGGTTATATTTTTTTTCTCAAACAGCCACAGCCTCTATTTCATTTTTCACAGCCCCGTTTACTGTCCAAATGCCCATTTGCTTGTCAACTAATTCGTGGTAGTGGCCTCGTTTTTCCATTAACTGGGGGTGGTTGCCCACTTCGATGATAAACCCGTCCTTCATTACCACGATCTGGTCGGCGTTCATGATGGTGCTCAGGCGGTGGGCAATTACTACCACCGTGCGCTTCTCGAAGGCATGGTTCAGTGCCTGTACAATCTGGTGTTCGTTAATGGCATCGAGAGCGTTGGTTGCCTCGTCGAGGAACAGGAACGAGGGGTTTTTGTACAAGGCGCGGGCAATAAGCAGGCGTTGCCGCTGTCCACCGCTCAGCCCGCGGCCCACCTCGCCAATTTTGGTTTGGTAGCCTTCCGGCATCTGCTCAATCTCGTTGGCAATGTGCGCAATGCGCACAGCTTCTTTTAACCGTTCATAATCCATGTTCGCGTCGTCGAGTGTGATGTTGTTCAGAATGGTATCATTAAAAATCTTGCCGTCCTGCATCACTACGCCACAGGTGTCGCGCCATTCGCGCA